>NZ_QUET01000037.1 GCF_003478445.1 Roseburia sp. AM59-24XD | reverse complement strand
CCACAGCCTATCAGTCTGTGCACGTCAACTATTGAAACCGCCGTGTACCGAACGGTACGCACGGTGGTGTGAGAGGACGGCGGTTAGTCACCGCCTCCTACTCGATTAATTACAATATTCAATATAAGTCATTAAAACGACGGTAAGCTTCGTCCCACTCTCCGGTATCCTGCGGCAGATACTGCGCCGTCTCGAAGGAAGCAGCAAGAATATCGCATTTCTCAGCGCGTGTCTTGTAGGCGCCGAGTGCATATAACTGTTCCATTACATTACCGACTGCCGTTGCTTCACTTGCTCCGGTAATAACAGGGATTCCGAGTGCATTGGCGGCAAACTGGTTGAGTACCTGATTCTGTGCACCGCCGCCAACAATATAAAGCTTCTCCTCCCAGATAATATAGGGCTTCAGACTCTGATAAACCTGGCGATAACGCATTGCAAGACTCTCCAGGACGCAGCGCACCAGAGCTCCGTCTGTCTGCGGAACCGGCTGACCTGTCTTCTCACAGTAGGCACGAATCTTCTCCGGATAATCTCCCGGCTGCATAAAGTCGTCCGGGCGGATAAAGCTCTGCAGCGGCTTCTCTGCCGCCGCCATCTCATTCATCTGCGCAAAACTGTAGCTCTTGCCTTCGCGCTCAAAGCTGCGGCGAAGCTCCTGATTCAGCCAGAGTCCGATGATATTGACGGTCGGACGGTAGCCTCCGTCCCACGTACCCTCATTGGAGATCTTGTCACGGATAACCTGTTCCCCGGTCAGCATGGTCTTGGCGGAAATCCCCATGAGAGACCATGTTCCGCTGGACAGGAAAGTAAATTCCTCTTCTCTTGCCGGTACGGCTGCCACTGCACATGCGGTATCATGTCCTGATACAGACAGAATATGAAGATTCTCCTGTCCAACCTCCTTAGCAATCTCCGGACGAAGTGGTCCGAGATCCTTTCCGGCATAATCAAGCGGTGCCAGAAGCTTCGGATCAATCCCCGCTTTCCGGATCAGCTCTGACGCCCATTTCTTCTCCTTCATATCAAGCAGCTGCGAGGTTGATGCAATGGAATATTCGCTGTGCACCACACCGGAAAACAGATACTCGATCAGGTTTGGCATAAACAAAAGCTTATCAGCCGCCGCCATCTGCTCAGGCATTGCCTTGTTCAGATAACAAAGCTTGTAAAGTGTATTGTAAGCAAGACTCGCAATTCCCGTCTGCTCAAACGCATACTTTTCTCCGGCTTTCACTGCCTTGTCCCTGTCCTGTTCCTCCGGCACAAGACTTGCGAGTACATCATTCATGTTCTCCTCATCCAGTGCTGCATCACGGTAGCTTCCCGGCATACCGAGCAGATTGCCCTCGCGGTCGATCATACCGCAGTCGACACCCCAGGTATCAAAGCCCACCCCCGACAACGGCTCTTTGCACAGGCGCATTCCCTCCTTCATTGCTTCATAAAGCGAAACAATGTTCCAGTAAGCACGTCCGTTTAATGTAGAAAAGTTGTGCGGAAAACGGTGTACCTCCTCCAGTGTGATCTTCGTTCCGTCGAACTTCGCAAGCATTCCTCTTCCGCTGCTGGCACCCAGATCAAATGCCAATACATTCATTGTCTCCATAATCATCCTCCCCATATTCTTCTATACATTGATTCCGTTTGTTTCACGCAGATACTGTAAAAATTCGCGTTCCGGCAAGGGCTTGGAATAAAAATAGCCCTGCAGAAAATCACCCTTTAACCTCTTGAAAATATCGATATGCTCCTGCGTCTCGATTCCCTCCGATATGATCCGTTTGCCCTCGGCATGGATCATCGGTACAAGCTGGTCAAGATATTTGTTCTCGCCCCTGCCATAGGACCACACAAGACTCTTGTCGATCTTGACATAATCCACCGGCAGACTCACGATACTACCGACATTGGAATAGCCGGTTCCAAAATCATCCAATGCGATCTTGGCACCGGAGGACCGCAGTGTCTCCAGTGTCTCCCGGATCTCCTCCTTATCCATAATGCCACTCTCGGTAATCTCCAGGTGCATTCTTGTCATCGGTATCCCGTATTCACCGGCAATCCGGATCAAATCCTGCGCCAGTTCCTCGTAACAGCACTGTACCGGCGAAAGGTTAATGTTGATATCATCAATTCCCATCTCAAAAATATGATTCTGTGTTGCAAAGATACAGGCTTTACGGTATATCTGTTCGCCGAGTGGGATGATATCCCTGTTCTCCTCCGCCACATGAATGAAAAACTCCGGATTGATAAAATTCTTATCCCTATCTTTCAGTCGTGACAGCACCTCCAGAGACGTAACTCGTCCCTTCTCCAACGAATAGATCGGCTGAAAATAAATCTCAATGCTGTCGTTGATGACCGCCTGCTCCACAAGCTCCGCAACCATCTGCTTCTCCTCCGCTGGCTTGACTGCATCATGTGTCAGCGGGATCAGCGTTCCCGGCGTATGATATCCCGGATGATCCGATCTGGCATAGGCGATTCTCTGCAGCAGCTCCTCCACCGTATCACAGCTGTCCTGAATATTTACGGCATAAAAACAATATTCGTGAACGATTTCTTCCCCATCGATCGTCCATATCTTCGGCATCACATCGACAAGCCTCTGATGAACTACCTTCGTCTCCTTCTCATTCGGAAGGATGATTGCAAAGGTTGATGCCGCAATATGATAAAAATCCTGATCGCCGCATTCTCTCTGCATCAGTTCCGCCATTGCCGCCTGGATCGCAGTCAGCTTGGAATCCTCGTACATCTCCGTCATCGCATTATAGTTGATAATACGGAGGATCAGTACAGAGCACTCCTCCTTATATACCATCTTCTCACGGACGGTTTCCTCAAAGCCGTGCATTTTGAAAAATCCAGTCACCTCATCCATATAATAGTCGGAGTTCTGAAGAAACAGATAACAACAAAACAAAACAACGCTGTTGACCGCATATGCGAACAGATAACGAGGAAAAAATACATACTGAAGGATCCTTGCTGTAACAACCGCTACGGGAATCGCAATGATCCAGCGCTTCGTCTTCTGCGGCACAAAGGATACTCTTCGCATCAGGATCCACGGTACCATCACATACAGCAGAGTGATCAGCGCAATGCTGTAAAAGCCCACACCTCTGTGATACATTCCCTGCTCATCATAGGTATATAAAACACCAGTAAACGGGGTGGTCATGATCAGAATAATTCCAATTACAAACGGAATGCACCATAACACCTTTCTGTCACGGATATAATCCAGCCGGTGCAAAAGCTCCATGGCGTACATGGAATAGACTATTGAATACACCAGCGATGCAATGAAAAGCAGAGTATGTGCGACAATCCCGGCGGTAAATGGAATCTGCTTCAGATCTGTAATTCCACAGAACACATCACAAACAGCAGTCACGACTCCCAGCGCCATCAGCCAGAAGAACAGACTGCTTCGGTATACCCGTAAATGTCTCTGTCGAAAAAATACCAGCGTGGCGGCAAGCATAAATGTCAGAGCCGCAAGCTCATAATGTATCTGAACCTCCATCACATTTCCTCCATGTAACTATGTATCTGCTCCGGTTTCATCAAACCGCCGTAATACTTCCCCTGAAGATAGGAAATCTCTCCCAGCTTCTTTACCTTCTCATAATGCTGCCGATCCTCAATGCCCTCCAGGCAGATCTCCCAGCCATTATCCCTAAGCATCTGGATCTGATATTCCAAAACATCACTCTCTCCCTGACAATATCTTTCCACCATATGCTCACTGATCTTAACAACACGAAATGGCATCTTCATGATTCCCTGCAGATTGCAGACATTGTCTCCATAGCTGTCGAGTACCACTGTAACACCCTCCTCCATCAGATGCGCAATATGCTGCTCGAGCCGTTCAAACGGTACACTCATATCCTCGGTCATTTCCAGACATAACCGATTGAGCGGAAACTCATACTTTTTAGAGAGAAACCTGTACTCCCTCACTACTGTTTCAGAACTGATATGAAGCGGTGTCACATTGACGACAAGCTTCTTAAAGCCATGCTCTAAAATTCTCTCGCGCATCGCCATCTCCATCGCACTTTCCAGAGTAATGCGTCCAAGCTCTCTGACATAGCCCATGTCCTTTGCCACTGCCCAGATTGCCCCCTCCGGTATCCATCTGCCGTTCTCGCGAAGCATGTAAAGTTTTGCTTCCACTGCATGTCTCTGCCCGGTATGTGCATCAACGATCGGTACGATACATACATCGCATCGTTTCTCCTGCATAATTTTCTTAAGCATGCGTGCGATCTGAAGCTCGAGATCGATGGTCCGCTTGACCTCTCCCTGATAACGCAGGAGCTGTCTGTCGTGAAGCTGGTCACGAAGCATCTTCTTCATGCTGACAACCATCTTGTAAAATTCCGCCTGATCATATGCCGCCTCGTCGAGCGTCAGCATATAAAAGCCATAGGAGATCGGTATGCTCTTATTATGAATACGAACCTTTGACGGAAGGATCTGCGCAACCGCCTGATAAAGCTGTACACTCTCTTCCTCACGTTTCTGCAAAACCGCAAAATCCGCTCCATGAATATGAAACTGATTCTGTCTGCCGCCATAACGCCGGAGAATAGCACCGATCTCGCCCATAACATCAGCAAGCTCATCCTCCTCGCAGATTCCCATAATGTTCTGATAATTCTGTATCGTGATAAACAGGCAGCTGAATCTCTGCCGGTACTTGAACTTTTCCTGAATGACCTTCCTGAAACCCGCTCTGGAAAATCCGCCGCTGATCCGGTCAGAATAGCGGTCCAGATTCTGATACAGCAGATAGCACACAAAGATCATAAATGCCATCGCATAAAACATCAGAAGAATCGAGTTCTTCATCAGAATAAACTGAATAATCACAGACAGATCAAACACAAGGCATAATATCAGACAGGAAATGCCTCTGTGTATCCACAGTCCCGTTTTCCTGCTGAATGCCACAAAGCATGCCCCTGCAAAGTAAATATTGACAACGATCAGAACAATTGCCTCCAGGCTGCCTGCATGGTAATGTCCCTGCCGGTCATAATAAAAGATCAGATGTGTCACCGGGCTGGTCACATCCAGTATCGTCACAACAGCAGCCGGAAGGATCATTTCGAGGCTCCGGACGCTCTTAAGAATAAGACGGTGTCCACTGAGCGCATGCCAGTACTGAAAATAAAGCATAGCGATCCCCATCATGGCAACCGCCGGAATCACTGAACTTAAGTTATAAACATAAAAGGAACCCGGAAAAATATATTCCCGCAGAACACGAACTGCCACATCAAGAAATGTAAACAGAAGTCCGGCCCGAAGCAGCTGGTCAAAACAGCGGTTCATATAAAGATCCAGCCAGTTTTTCTTCTTGTAACTGACAGCGATCACTGCGAGAAAGATCACTGCTGCCACTTCATACGCACACTCAGTCCTCATGAGCTCCTCCTTCTGCCATTTCTTTCTTCAATCGATTAAGATCCGCCCTGCTACTCGTCTGCAGCACTGTGCTGAAACAGATTGTACCGGTTCTTGCCGGAACGCTTTGACAGATACAACGCCTTATCCGCCTTCTGATAGATCGTTAAGAAATCCTCTCCGTCCACCGGTGCGGATGCGATTCCGATACTTGCCGAAACCTGAACACTCTTGTCACCGATGACATACTCTTCCTTGAGAATGTCACAAAGCTTATCGCCTTTCTGTGTCATATACTCGGTCAGATTGTCAAGGTCAAATGCATCAAAGGATGCACACACGCTGAACTCATCGCCGCCAAGACGTCCGATCAGTGCCTTGGCAGGAAATACTTGCTTCAGCTTCTCTGCCGCTTCTGTGAGCACCTTATCTCCATAGACATGTCCCAGCGTGTCATTTACATCCTTAAAATTATCGAGATCGATCATGAAGAATATAAGATTCCCGCTTCCCGCGCGATGCTCAAGCTGGGCTTTAACCCGCTCTTCCATCGTCTTCTTGTTCAGGATGCCGGTAAGCTGATCATTCTCTGCCTTCTCGGTAAGCTCTTTTTCCTGCGTCATCTTGGAATCAATGTTCTCCATCCGAACAACAAACCGCTTATTCCTGCCTGTCTTCTCATGCTTCACCAGTGTTCCCGTAAGAGCGTACCATGCATATGTATCATCCAGCCGTCTGATCAGAAGATCCGTTTTGAAATACTGCTCGCCACTGTCAAAAAAGCTGCGAACTGTGGAACGGATCGGCGTTATGTCCTCATTCACCCAGTTATAAATATCATAGACCTCCACCCCCATGAAGTCTAGCATGTCAAATCCCGTAAACTGTCCGATACTGCCGGTCACTACCAGATGCTGCGGAGAAAATGTGTAATCAAGCCAGATACATTCACTCTGCGCTGCGATCAGATCATAGCGTTCTTTCACCTCATATACTTTTTTATAACGAAGCCCCAGAAATACAATTCCCGCACAAAGTACAACTGCAAGCACAACCAGTCCTGCAATCACAAACGCAGCTGCCATCTTCGCTGATACCGCGATCACCTGCGTTCTTATTAAATTCTGCCACATATCGTCTGTCTTTTCCTTTCTGTGTATGTGATTTTCCGTAATTTGTGCCTTCTCCTAATGTACTCTTCTCCATATAAAAGCTTAATGATATAATTATACCATCGTTCGGATAAAAAAGGAAGAATGTTTTTTACTTTCCCATACTATCAAAAAACGGCTGCAATTTTGCTGCAGCCGCCTCAAAAAAAGAGATATGTTCAACTTTCTTATGCCAGTTCCTCAACCATCTCATGTACATAGTCGTAAATATGCGATCCTGCTTCCCCGCCATATTGGGCAATGATCTTTACAATGGCACTTCCAACGATCGCACCATCTGCAATTGAGCTGTACTTGTGTACCTGCTCTGCGGTGTTGATTCCAAAGCCGACTGCTGTCGGAACATCAGTCACTTCTTTGATCAGTCCGATGATCTTGCTGACATCGGTTGTGATCTCGCTGCGAACACCGGTGACACCCATGGAGGATACCACATAAATAAATCCTGTCGCATCCTTTGCGATCATCTGGATACGATCCTCAGAAGTCGGTGCGATCAGAGAAATAATATCCACATTATGCGCGGCGGCGATATCCGCAAGCTCGCCCTTCTCCTCGTAAGGCATATCCGGAATGATCACGCCGTCAATGCCAACCTCCTCGCATTTTGAGCAGAATTTCTCATAGCCGTATTTGAACAGGGTGTTCAGATACGCAAGAAACACTAACGGGATCTGTGTTTTCCGGCGAAGACGTGCCACCATGTCAAAAAGCTTGTCGGTGGTGCAGCCTGCCTTTAATGCACGGATATTGGCCTCCTGGATCACAGGGCCCTCTGCGATCGGATCAGAGAATGGGATACCAAGCTCAACAAGACCGGCACCTGCGCGTTCCATCTCCAGTACAAATTCTTCTGTTTTATCAAGATTCGGATCTCCTGCTGTTACAAATCCGATAAATGCCTTTTTGCCGTCAAATGCGTTATGAATCCTAGTCATGTAAATCAACCCCCCTGTATCTTGCTATTGCTGCAACGTCCTTGTCACCACGTCCCGACAGGCAGCAGATAATGATCTGATCCTTGCGCATGGTTGGTGCAAGCTTCATCACATGAGCTACCGCATGGGAGCTTTCGATGGCTGCAATGATTCCTTCTTCTTTTGCAATGTATTCAAATGCCTGTACTGCCTCTTCGTCCGTAACCGGAACGTACTGTGCTCTTCCGATATCCTTAAGATATGCATGCTCCGGACCAACACCCGGATAATCCAGTCCTGCGGAAATGGAATATACCGGCGCGATCTGTCCGTACTCATCCTGGCAAAAGTAAGATTTCATTCCGTGGAATACACCCTCTGTACCGGTTGCCATCGTTGCAGCGGTACGATCCGTGTCAACGCCAAGACCTGCCGCCTCACAGCCGATCAGCCTGACGCTCTCATCATTGATGAACTCATAGAACATTCCCATTGCGTTGCTTCCACCGCCGACGCATGCCATAACAACATCCGGCAGCTTTCCTTCCTTCTCAAGGATCTGTGCTCTTGCCTCACGGCTGATCACGCTCTGGAAATCACGTACGATCATCGGAAACGGATGCGGTCCCATTACAGAGCCGAGCACATAAAGTGTATCATCGACACGGCTTGTCCACTCACGCATACACTCGTTGACGGCATCCTTCAAGGTCATCGTGCCGCTCTCAACCGCATGCACCTTTGCGCCAAGTAACTCCATACGATAAACATTTAATGCCTGACGGATCGTGTCCTCCTTACCCATGTAGATCTCACATTCCAGTCCGAGAAGAGCTGCGGCTGTCGCTGTTGCCACGCCGTGCTGTCCGGCTCCGGTCTCGGCGATGATGCGTGTCTTACCCATTTTCTTGGCTAAGAGTGCCTGACCGAGTACATTGTTGATCTTGTGGGAACCGGTATGGTTGAGATCTTCTCTCTTAAAGTAGATCTTTGCTCCACCCAGATCCTTTGTCATCTTCTCTGCATAATATAACAGAGACGGACGACCTGCATACTCTTTTAACAGGGCATTTAACTCGTTATTAAACTCCTCATCCTTTTTATAAAATTCATAGGCATCCTCTAATTTCTTGATCTCATTCATCAAGGTTTCCGGGATATACTGCCCGCCATGAATGCCATATCTTCCTTTCTGACTCATAATGTTTCTCCATTTCTTTAAAGTATGATGATGCTGCTATCTGGAATACCCGATAAACTCTCTGACGGCTGCCACGCGGTCTAAAGCCCGCATCATGGTCTCGCCGATCAATACACCGTTGACGTTGTTGTCCATCAGCCGACGGATATCCTCCTTCGTCCGGATCCCGCTTTCCGATACAAATAAAACATTCTCCGGAACACTCTGACGATAGCGGATACTGTTGTTAATGTCAACCGTAAATGTGTGAAGATCCCGGTTATTGACGCCGATCAGTCTCGCCCCCGCCTTTAATGCACGGTCAACCTCCTCCTGATCGTGAGCCTCCACAAGCGCGGTAAGTCCAAGGCTGTCTGCAATCTGAAAGAACCTCTTAAGCTCTTGATCATTTAAAATTGCACAGATCAGAAGCACCGCATCCGCTCCCATCAGCTTTGCCTCGTAGATCATATATTCATCCACAACAAAGTCCTTGCGGATGATTGGAATACTGACCGCCTGACGAATCTCCTGCAGATAACTGTCTCTTCCCTGGAACCAGTACGGTTCAGTCAGCACCGATATTGCACTTGCGCCGCCCTCTTCGTAGTCTTTGGCAATCTCCACATATGGAAAATCCTGTGCAATGACACCCTTGGAGGGTGATGCCTTTTTCACCTCGCAGATGAAGGACAGCCCGTCTTTACCGATTGCTTTCTCAAAGGGATATCCGGTATCGCTGTTCATTGCCTGCGCTTCATCCTTCAACTGTTCCAGAGACCGGATACACTTCTGCTCTTTGACACGCTCTCTTGTCTTTGCCGCAATTTCATTTAATATGGTCATAATCCACCTCGTCTTTATCTGCTCTTTTATGCATTGGTAAGCTGAATAAATGTCTCTAACTGCTTTAATGCCTTGCCGCTGTCGATGATCTCGCGTGCCATCTCAATTCCCTGCTCGATCGTTACATTTTCCTTTGCAATGTGGAAGGCTGCACCGGCATTGAGAAGTACCGCATCACGCTTCGGTCCTGTCTCTTTTCCCTCGAAAATGTTTCTGACGATCTGTGCATTTTCTGCAGGCTCGCCACCAACCAGATCACTCTTCCGGCAGGTCTTTAATCCGAACTGCTCCGGTGTGATCTCATAGGTCTTAAAGTCATCCCCGTTAAATTCACAGACCTTTGTCGGTGCACTCAGAGAAATCTCATCCATGCTGTCCATTCCGTAAACGGCCATGCCTCTCTTAACACCGAGGTTATGAAGTACATGTGCAAGCGGCTCTACAAGACTTTCGCTGTAAACACCATAAAGCTGCATGGTTGCTCTCGCCGGGTTTGCCAGAGGTCCCAGCAGATTAAAGAGCGTACGGATACCGATCTCTTTACGGACTGCACCGACAAAACGCATTGCCGGATGATATTTCTGTGCGAAAAGGAAACTTATATTGCTCTCATCCATGACCTTTTTCATTTTGTCCGGCTCAATGTCGATCTTAACGCCAAGAGCCTCAAGGCAGTCTGCGGTACCACACTTGCTGGAGGCAGCGCGGTTACCGTGCTTTGCCACCATCACGTCTCCTGCCGATACGATCAGGGAGGAGATGGTGGAAATGTTGATCGTATTGGAGCCGTCTCCGCCCGTTCCCACGATTTCCAGTACGTCCTTGTCATTCTCAAAATATTCGCAGTGATCTCTGAGATATTTTGCTGCTGTTGTGATCTCGTCGATCGTCTCACCCTTCATGGAAAGTGCTGTCAGGAACGCTGCCTTCTGTGCATCCGTTGCCTCTCCGGTCATGATCTCCCCCATCACCTGCTCTACCATGTCGTTTGTCAGATCTTCCTTCTTCGTCAAAAGTGCAATTGCTTCTTTAATCATGAATGAAACACCTCCAAAAAGTTTTTAAGTATTGTTCTGCCCTCCGGTGTCAGAATTGACTCCGGATGAAACTGTACACCATATATATCATAATCTGCATGCTTTACAGCCATGACCTCGCCATCGTCCGTCTCGGCTACCACCTTAAGTGCATCCGGGATTGTATCCTTTACTGCGGCAAGAGAATGATATCTTGCCACCTCTGCGGTCTCTCCCATGTGTGCAAACAGCGGACAGGATGTATCGAGCTTTGCCACCGACATCTTGCCGTGCATCAGATGCTTCGCATAGGAAACCTCCGCTCCGTATACCTCACAGATTGCCTGATGACCAAGCACACGCCAAGGATCGGAACCTTTCCTTCAAAGTAACGGACCACATCCTCACAGACACCGGCATCGGCAGGTCTTCCCGGACCCGGTGACAATATAATGTGTGTCGGATTCATCTGCTCCAGTTCCTGTGGGGTATATTGATCGTTTCGCACCACCCTGATATCCGGTTCCAGCTCTCCGATCAACTGATACAGATTGTAGGAGAAGCTGTCGTAATTATCTATCAGTAATATCATAATCTCACCTCCATCAGTCTAGCTGATCACTTTCGTTTACTGCATTCATCACGGCTCTCGCCTTATTCAGGCACTCGTTGTACTCGCTGACCGGTACACTGTCTGCCACAATACCGGCTCCGGATCTGACAAATACCTTGCCGTTCTTCTTATAAGCGATACGGATCGCAATGCAGGTATCCAGATTACCGGTAAAGTCGATATAGCCGATCGCTCCGCCGTAGATACCGCGCTTGTTATTCTCCAGCTCATTGATGATCTCCATCGCACGGATCTTCGGTGCTCCGGAAAGTGTTCCCGCCGGGAGAACCGCATCCACAGCATCCAGACTGCACTTGTCCTCACGGATCTTTCCGGCTACGGTCGAACCGATATGCATGACGTGTGAATAACGCTCAATGGACATATATTTCTCAACCTTGACGGAGCCGAACCGGCTGATCTTGCCAAGATCATTTCTTCCGAGATCGACAAGCATGTTGTGCTCTGCCCGCTCCTTCTCGTCAGAAAGAAGGATCCGCTCGAGCTCCTCATCCTCTTCCTGCGTCTTTCCTCTCGGCTTTGTTCCTGCTAACGGGAAGGTGTGAAGTACGCCATCCTCCAGCTTCACCAGTGTCTCCGGAGAAGCTCCTGCCACCTCCATGTCATCACTGCTGAAATAAAACATATACGGAGAAGGGTTGATCGTTCTTAAATGACGGTAGGTATTTAAGAGGCTTCCTTCATAATCTGCCTCCAGACGATTGGAAAGCACCACCTGAAAAATGTCCCCCTCATAGATATACTTCTTGGCTCTCTCAACCATATCGCAATATTCCTTCTCCGAGAATAAGGAACGAAACTCTGAAGTAATCCTGCCCGGTTCGATCGGTGTCGGCGTGCCGTGACGGATCAGTTCTACGATCTCATCCAGTTCTGCACAGCAGCGCTTATATTCTTCTTCGATATTTTCCATTCTGGCATTGGCGATCACGATGATCTTCTGACGGAGGTTATCAAATGCGATGACCTTGTCAAAAAGCATCACATCCACATCCTTGAAGCCCTCGGTATCCTCCGCATCCAGATTCAGCTTTGGCTCGCTGTATTTCACATAGTCATAGGAAAAATATCCAACCAGACCGCCGGTAAAGGTCGGAAGACCCGGAACCTTCGGACTTGTGTACTCCTTTAACAGTTCCTTGATTTCTTCCCCCGGATGCTTTACTGTCTTCGTGTGTGTGCTTCCGTTACGGATCGTCATCTTGCCGTTCATGCAGGCAATCTCCAGCTTGGGATCGTATCCGAGGAATGTGTATCGCCCCCATCTCTCCTGATGTTCCACACTCTCCAGCATGTAGCAGTGTCTGCTGACACCCTTCAGGATCCGGAGTACCTCGATCGGTGTCCGGATATCAGAAAGGATCTCCCGACTGACCGGTACGACCTTATAACCTTCTCCCAGTTTCTTTGCTTCTTCTAAAGAAATCATCGTTCCACCTCTTTCTTGTCCTTGCACTGCTGAGCGGAGCGTTTTTATGTTATTCTGAAATATTTATTATTGATTGGATAACATAAAAAAGTCCCTGACTATCACAGCTATTGTGATAATCAAGGACGGTAAATTCTATAACCGCGGTGCCACCTTGCTTCATGGTTTCCCACACTCTCAGCGAAATACAATCATATTTCCGGCAACTGACGTATGCCTGCACGTCATGGAATACTCGGAAGATCACTTCCTTTGACCATGCCCTCAGTGGTCCATTTAATGAATCGCATCTCCGCAGGTTCTCAGCAATCCCTGCTCTCTGTAGGCGCGTGCCTCATTTTTATCTCCACTTCAACGGTTTGAGATATTTGATTTGACTAATATTATACTCTGATTTTTCGATTTGTCAAATACTTTTCCGACTTTTTTGATAGAGTATATATTCTATTTTTGTCGATCATCGTACGCAGGTAGAGATTGCCTCAATGGCAACACTGCCACCGCGCACAACCTCCACACGGTTGATGAACGTTTTCTTGAACAGCTCGATCATATCATTATTATGTGCTTCTGTCTTAACACATTCCACCAACACGGTATTCTTGTCGTAATCGACGACCTCCATGCCGAAGGTCTGCACGATCCGGAAGATCTCCTGCTTATCCTTCTCACTGCAGCTGTTGACCTTAATGTATAAAAGCTCCTTCTTACGGATCGGAATGTCCGTAAAGTCAATGACCTTGATGACCTCAACACTGCGATTGAGCTGTTTGATGATCTGCTCAAAGGTCAGATCGTCACAGGTCAGTCCGATCGTCATTCTGGAGATGGTCGGATCCTCCGTTTCTCCAACCGTCAATGTATCGAGGTATAGTTCTTGCCGGAAAATAAACCGGACACCTTCGCCAGTACACCTATCTGATTTTCTACATATGCAGAAATTACTCGTTTCTTCGTTTCCATCGCCATTCTCACCTCTGCCTTTCCTAGATTTCCATGATCATGTTATCCAATGAATTGCCAACCGGAACCATCGGTGCCACATTTGCTTCCCGCTCAATGATAAACTCTAACAAAGTTGGTGCATTCTTGTGGGAGCGGGCAAATTCAAATGCTTTCGGAATGTCCTTCTCGTCTGTGATGCGCATGCCGTATGCATCGTAGCTCTCTGCCAGCTTGACGAAATCCGGACTGTACTTCGGACATTTCTTATTCGGATCCATACAGTTGTGCTGACAGCTTCTGCGGTAGGTCAGGCAGGTGCAGGAGTATCTGCGGTCAAATAACATCTGCTGCCACTGTCTTACGTTGCCGAGATATCCGTTGTTCAGAACGATCAGCGTCAGTGGGATCTCCAGTGCAACCGCCGTTGCAAACTCCTGAATGTTCATCTGCATGCCACCGTCTCCTGAAATCGCAAATACATCGGCATCCGGATTTCCAAGCTTTGCACCGATTGCTGCCGGGAAGCCGTAGCCCATCGTACCGAGACCACCGGAGGTTAAAAGCTGGCGGTTTCCTTCCAGCTCCAGAAACTGCGTGGTCCAGAGCTGATTCTGTCCAACGTCCGTCGCAACGATCGGACGCTTATAATTCTCGGCAATATAGCGGATGATCTTCTCCGGTGTCAGTCCTCATAGCGCTCCATCGTGATCGGATATGTCTGCTTCCATTCCTTGAGACGATCCACCCATGCATCGATCTTTAACGGAGAGACATATTCCAGGATCTTCTGAACCGCAAGCTTTGCATCTGCCACGATCGGCACATCGACGACAATGTTCTTGGAAATAGAAGCCGAATCAATATCAATATGTATGATCTTGGCATTCTTGGCAAACTCGCTGATCTTACCTGTGATACGGTCGTTAAAACGGGTACCGATGGAGAACAGCACATCACATTCGCTGACCGCATGGTTGGCTGCATAGCTTCCATGAATACCGATATTTCCCATGTAAAGCGGGTGACTGGTCGGGATCGCGCCCTTACCCATGATGGTTGTGATCACCGGCACTCCCGTCAGTTCTACTAACTTCTTCATATCTTCATTGGCACAGGCGATATTGACACCGCCGCCAAGCAGGAACAATGGCTTTTTCGCCTTTTTTAAAAGAGAGACTGCTTTCTTGACCTGACCGACATGAACGCTCTCGTTCGGCTTGTAACCGCGGATATTAACCTCCTCCGGATACTCCTCGTCTCCCATAGCCACCTGAATATCCTTTGGCAGATCGACAACGACAGGACCCGGTCGACCTGTGCGCGCAATATAGAAGGCTTCCTTAATGATGCGTCCAAGATCTTCTCTCTTTCTTACCGTAACCGCATATTTGCAGATGTTGCGGGTAATTCCGACAATATCAACCTCCTGAAAGGCATCGTTTCCCATCAGCCCTAAAGGCACCTGTCCGGTAAAGCAGACTAACGGAACGCTGTCATAGTTGGCGGTTGCAATTCCGGTGACAAGATTTGTCGCACCCGGACCACTAGTTACCAGACACACACCCACCTTGCCGGTGGATCTGGCATAGCCGTCTGCGGCGTGGATCAATGCCTGTTCATGACGCGGAAGGATCATCTCGATCTCATGCTCATCATACAGGGCATCAAACAGATCGACCGCCTGACCACCCGGATACGCAAACAGGGTATCTACGCCTTCTGCTTTCAATGCTTTTACAAATAACTCGGTTCCTTTAATCATTTCGTTACCCCTTTCCGTACAGGAGCTTATCGTTCCTGTAAAGTAAAAAAATCCTAAGCCATATACGACTTAGGACGAATATACTCCGTGTTACCACCTAATTTCGGAAAATCTGCTCTTTCTCAGATCGCTTCCGCACTCTGCCGGCACGCAGACACCGAATACCGTGTCTGATATACCGTTCCCCTGTAACGGTGGGAATCCGTTGGATGCTACTTGGGATGTGCTCCTGTTCGTTCCACTGCTCAGAGGCTACTTCCATACAACCGGAATGAGAACTTGCACCAACCGTTCTCTCTCTTAAAATCCGAAAAGTATGTACTCCTCCTCGTCCTCGCTTTTCACTTATAAATAATACAAAATATTACTCTTTTTTGTTGCCGCTGTCAAGTCAAATTGTCCGAAATCCTGACTAATGAACAAACATCATCATGAAGTCAGCAGGAAGGAATTTGGCAAGTACACGGAATCCCTTCATAAGCGGTCCGTATACGGAAACGCTTCTTCCATGCTTTGCATCTACCAGTGCCTGGTACACAACCTTATCTGCCTTTGCCATGGTGAGCTTCTTGTATAACCTGACTGCCTCATAGGTTTCTGCGATATCGAAAAATTCTGTTTTGACCGGTCCCGGACAGACTGCTGTCACGGAAATATCCCTTCCCTTCAGTTCGCAGCCAAGTGCTCTGGAAAAGCTGAGTACATAAGACTTGCTTGCCGCATACACTGCAAAGCCAGGCTGCGGCATAAAGGCTGCCGAGGATGCCATCTGAATGATCTGCCCCTTTTTCGTAATGTAAGGAAGTACAATATGTGTCACGGCGGTGAGAGCACGGCAGTTGATGTCCACCATACCGGTGCAGTCCTTCTCCTGCATCTTTCCGACCCTGCCGATCATTCCAAAGCCTGCGGCGTTGACAAGAATGCGCACATGTGGCTTCTCCTCTTCCAGCGTCTGCTTCAACGCATCGATGTCTTCCTGTCTTCCAAGATCCAACGCAAGGATCTTAACCCTGCGTCCCAGAAGCTTTTCCTGCAGCTCCTCGAGACGCTCCTTTCTCCTTGCAATGATCCAGAATTCCTGAATGCTTGGATAAAACTGCGCAATCTGAATTGCAAACTCTCTTCCCATGCCTGAGGATGCCCCCGTAATGATCGCTACATTTCCCTTTTTTCCCATATAATACCTCGTTTCTTTCTCAGCCCGCAAACTTTGGGCCGCAGGCACAAATTTGCCGTATGAAAAAACTTTGATATATGGTTTTTTCATACTTTCCTTAATCCTTTCATTATTTAGAAGTGCCGCTCAGTTGAAAATGATCGTCCTTCCGATTCTTTTCATCGAACAGGTAATTGTACTGGACAATGCGGTATTCCCTGATCCACTCCTGCAGCTTTTCGTCCGCCTCATCCAGATCATCCCATCCGTAAAGATTTCCCTGTCTGTCATAAAATCCATTTGCACTGATAGATGGTATGTCCTGATACATATCTAACAGAAATTTCTGAAACTCCGTCAGCTTAAGCCCCGCCGTTTCCATCATCAGTGTGGAAAGATAATTGATGGAGATCTTGTCGATCTGCGAGGACTTGATACCATAGTTCGCCCATATCATAAACGGAACCTGATACCGTTTCATGGCATCCTTCTGCGACAACTCATCCGGCAGCTCGCCCATGATATTTTTGTAAAAATAGTCCGGCAGATGCGGCTGATGATCCCCAAAAAATGCGATCAGTACCGGTTCATCCACCTTTTCAAAATACTCCAGCATATTCTCCAGAGCATCGTCAGACATCTTTATCAGAGAAAGATACTGCTCTGCCTCCGGCTGCAGGCTTATATCAGTCAGTTTAACCGGATCTGCAAATTTATAATCCCTGTCATCATATGCACTATGATTCTGCATGGTCACATTGAACAGACAAAGTGAGCTTCCTGCTTTCTTCTGCTCATACAACGATTCCAGCTTCTCGTAATCAGACTCATCGGAAATATATTTGCGTACCAGCACCGGATCCTTGAAATCATCGATACTTAAAAACTCATCCATATGAAGCAGCGGATAAACCCTGTTCCGGTTATAGCCGGACGGATTGTACGGGTGAACCGCGACTGTACGGTCATAGCCGGACTGCGCCTTGATATTGCTGACAACGCTCGGCAGCTCATCGGTAATATATTGCAGATACGGGTTGCCCGGCAGAAATGCTTGGTACACCCGGTCAGAAATTCAAACTCGGAGTTTGCCGTGTAACCGCCATAAACGGAGGAATCGGCATAACCCTTGATCGTGTTCTTACTCCGGCTGTTCCAATGGGAAAGATATTCCTGATCCGTCCGAAACTTTCCGAGCACACTCAGATCCGAAAAGGATTCATTCATCACCATAATAATGTTTGGTGATTTAGCAGAGCCCGCATGCGTTGCAAGCACGCTGTTCGTGGAGGAAGCGTCTTTGTAACGGGACAGGATCTCATCCGCCTTCTCCGGCGAATATCCGTCCGGCACCTGCACCTTTGCCTGACCTGCATTTGCCGTTACATAAAGCAGATATCCATATTCCGACATACCGATGCTGTGATCCCAGGTCAGATTGCTGACATCATCAAAAAAACCTGTTCCCAGATTGATCCACACGAAAAAAACCACGCCGACAGCCGTTCCCACGACACCGGCAATCCCTTTCCGAAGACTGCACTTTCGCGAACGCACCGGTGTCGCCACAACGCATAACACCAGACAGAGAAGCCCCAGCGAAAGTCCCAGCCACAGCTGCGGTGAACCGTGGTATTTGTACTCTCCTGCCACATTCGCCGCAGTGCGTACCGCATAGATATCCATGTAAACAATCCCGTAACCACGGAATGCATCTACAAAATAATTGGCAGTGCCCAATATCAGCACAAATACTCCTGACAGGAGAAAGGTCAGTCTCATCCAGCGTGTCACAGACACGAGGATGAGATTGACTCCCATCAGGAGCATGATATTTTTGATACTGTATTCCAGACCTATACTGCAGATGTCGCCGCCTAAGAACGTCTCAAGCGTAATATATTCCACAAAGGATAATACCACAAACAGGATTGTCTGAAACCAGTACCGCCTGCTTATTCTGTCCCAGAGCGATTCTTCGTTCATCGTTACTGCCTCTTTTCCTAGTTTCCAAAGCCCGGGAAGAGACTTCCCCAGCCGCCGGACGAACCATTGCCACTCTCTCCGTCATTACTGCCGGAGTCATCGTGTGATCCGCCGTTATTTCCGGAACCATTACCGGAGTTATTGCCGGAATTATTATTGGAATTCTGATCATCGGAGGAACCACTCTGCAGACTGTTAAGGGAGCTTGATCCCTGCAGTGTCACCTTGACCTTCTTCTCGACATAGCTTCCGTTATCACTTCTCTTTAAGGTGATCGTAACCTTTGTTCCCTTCTTGTAGCTGTTCGCCTTTTCCTTGAGACTCTCGATCGTTGTCACCTGAATATCGTTGATCGCTGTAATGATATCGCCCTGCTTGATGCCAGCCTTTCCTGCCGCACCATCCTTGGCTACCTCAGATACATAAACACCCTCCGGCATATTGAAGTTGCTTGCCTCCTCGGACACGGTCTTACCACTGATCCCCAGGTATCCCTTCTGGGCATCGGTCAACACTTCACGGTTCATCAACTCATCAATGATCGGTGTTGCCTCGGAGATCGGGATGGAATAACCAACACCCTCAACAGAGGAAGCGGCGATTTTGGAGGAATTGATACCGATAACCTCACCCTTCATATTTAATAAAGGTCCGCCACTGTTACCGGGGTTGATCGCTGCATCGGTCTGAATTACCTTCATCTTGCTGCTCTGTGAGCTTCCGTCCTCGCTCTGCTCTGTATCTCACGATCCTTGGCACTGACATAACCAACTGTTACCGACTGACCATAGCCCAGTGCATTACCGATGGCAACAACCATCTCACCAACCTTGCTTTCGGAGGAATCTCCAAGCGCAGAGATCCGGATCGAATTTAGTGTTGACTTCTTCATATCCTTAAGCTTCACGGCGATCACGGCAAGATCTGCGGATGAGTCATTGCCCTTTGTCGTCGCATCGTAAACTTCCTCATCAATAAACTGTACGGAAATCGCCTTGGCTCCATCCACTACATGATTGTTTGTTGCGATCAGAAGCTCCTTGTCGTTCTTGCCAACAATAAAGCCGGTTCCCGCACTAACCTCATCCTGTCCCTGATAATACTGACCGAACAGATCATAGGATCCCTCGCCCTCTGTCGTGCTTGTAATGGAAACGATTGACGGCATCGTCTGCTGTGCAATACCGGATACGTCAGTGGTGCCAATGGCTGCTCCTGTAGCATTCGTATACTTGACATTATCGGTGGTGTAGGCGATCTGCTGTCCGCTTCTGGTCAGATTGACGCCAAGCACCTTGTTTGAAAAATAACATACGCCCTGAAAGCAAACTGCTGCTACAATACCAAATACAACCGCAAAAACTGCACAGGCTGCCAGCTTCTTTCCATTGAAAAAGCTCTTTTTCTCCGGAGTGCTGTCCGCTGCGCTGCTATTCGTCCGATAAGCCGTCTCTGACGGTCCGTCGCTGCGTTCCTGCTGCTCTCCCATCGCTGTCCATCCCTCTCTCTGCTGTCCATCCGAGGATCTGCGGACTGCGACTGTGTATTGTCCGTATGCGTATACCCGCTGTCTGCCGCATTGCTTTCCATGCTGTCCTGCTTCTCAGAAGCATCTGCCGTATTATCGCTTGCATGATAATCCCCGGAGCTTGTTGCCTCCGGCTTGTGGTCTCTGTATGAATAGCTGTAAACGGAGCTTTCCTGCTCCTTCTCCGGCTCCTGACCGGCTGCATCATTACGCTCTACCGGATTGCCATATTCACCCGTATATTCATTCGTATTCTGATTCTTTTCTTCCATAGTATGCAAACCTGCCTTTCCTTCTATTGAAAGAACCAATCTGTGTTCTTTCTCCCTCCATATCTATTGCATAAGTCTATCAATCATTTGTGACATACTTGTGAAAATAGAATAAAAATTTTGTTCCTTTTGTAAATAATATTGCGATTTGCACCGGAAACTATTATAATAAGGTGGTTCAAAATCTTTACAAAGAAGGTGATGTCGTGATAAAGGATAACCAAAAGCTGTTAAATCTGATGCATGTGATCGTGGATGCGATCATCATTGCTGTTTCATATATATTATCCTGGAGTCTGCGATTTGAGGATACATGGAGTCCGCTTGTGAAATGGCGAATCATCCCTGCACCGATCGGTTATATACGACCGCGTCAGGATTACATCAACATGCTTGTTTTTCTGGTTCCGTGTTATCTGATTATATATTATTTCTGCAATTTATACAATCCGAAAAGAACTGCCAGCCGCAGAACCGAGCTTTTTAATCTGATCAAGGCAAATCTGCTTGGTATCATTTACTGTGTTGCCGTCCTTTTCTTTATTAAACAGCAGGACTACGCCCGTCTTTTTCTAGGTATCTTTGCGATCATGAATCTGTGTATTGACTTCCTGTTCCGTATGACAGTCAACAAGATCCTCCGCAAGATGCGTAAAGCAGGCAAGAATCTGAAGCATATCCTTCTGGTCGGCTACAGCCGTACTGCAGAGGGCTACATCGACCGTCTCCGCGTTCATCCTGAATGGGGCTATTTTATTCACGGTATTCTCGATGATCACAAGAGCACAGAGGATTCCTACCGGGGCATTCCGGTGATCGGCAGCATTTCGATGCTCGAGGATCTGCTCAGCACCAACGCTTACGATGAGATTGCGATCACTCTCAGCATTGATGAGTTTTCCAAGCTGGAATCCATCGTGACGATCTGTGAGAAGGCGGGGGTGCATACCAAGTTTATTCCGGATTACAACCATGTAATTCCAACTAAGCCATATACAGAGGATCTGGATGGACTGCCGATCATTCACGTGCGTCATGTTCCGCTCAGCTCTTCTTTAAATAATGCAGTTAAACGCTCTATTGATATTTTCGGATCACTGTTTGGTCTGATCGTACTGGCGATCCCGATGGCGATCATTGCATTGATCATCAAGATCACTTCACCGGGTCCGCTGATTTTCAAACAGGAGCGAATCGGTCTTCACAACAAGGCATTCCAGATGTACAAGTTCCGTTCCATGAAGGTACAGGATGCCTCCGAGGAGAAAAAGGCATGGACGGTCAAGAATGATCCCCGTGTAACTCCGATCGGAAAGTTTATGCGTAAGACCAATATTGATGAGCTTCCACAGCTTGTCAATGTCCTGCGTGGTGATATGAGTCTGGTCGGTCCGCGTCCGGAGCGTCCGTTCTTCGTCAAGAAATTCCAAGAAGTAATTCCACGCTATATGATCAAGCACCAGGTTCGTCCGGGCATGACCGGATGGGCTCAGGTCAACGGCTACCGCGGGGACACCTCCATTGCCAAACGAATTGAATGCGACCTTTATTATGTAGAAAACTGGACTCTTTGGCTTGATTTCAAAATTTTGTTCCTGACGTTTTTCGGTCGGGACGTCAACAAAAATGCATGTTAAACCAACAGTCACGATGTTTGTCGGCTGAGAAAGGAATGCAGAATTATTATGGATAGTTATCGAAGCCGCGCCGCACACAACGAGCGCGTCAGACGTAAAAAGCAACGAAAAAAGCATATCCGTATTTTCATTTTGATCCTCCTGCTGTTTATTATGGCAGGAGTATTTCTGATTCTGTCTCTTGTGAATAAGATTGACGAGATCAAGAATCATCCGTTGGAGCAGGTTTCCCTGAATGAGGGACTTTCCGATCCCAACATGAAGGATTTCACGAATATTGTAGTATTCGGTGTAGATTCCCGTGCCAATGCCCTTCAGGAAAATACACGCAGCGACTCGATCATTCTTGTCAGCATCAATAACAAGACACACAATGTCAAGCTGACCTCGATCTTCCGTGACACCTACACACGTATTGACGGTCACGGGTATACGAAGATCAATCACGCTTATTCCTACGGTGGACCGGATCTTGCCGTCAACACGATCAACCAGAATTTTGATCTGGATGTGCAGGATTTTATCACGGTCAATTTCAGTGCTCTGTCCAATGTGATTGATGCACTTGGCGGGATCACTCTGAACATTCACAAAAACGAGCGCAAGTGGGTCAATGCTTATGCCAGGGATGTTGCAAAGATCAACGGCACATCCTATGAGAAGATCAAAAAGCCCGGAAAGCAGACGGTATCCGGCGTACAGGCGACCGGCTACTGCCGTGTCCGCTATACAAAGGGCGGTGATTTCACCCGTGCCGCACGCCAGCGTCGCGTTATGAAGGCACTGATGACAAAGGCAAAGCACAGCAGTCCGTTAAAGCTCTACCGCGTTTTGAATGAGATGCTGCCACAGATCTACACCAGTCTGACGACACAGGAAATCCTGCAGCTTGGCATGTATCTTCCATTTTACGACATCAAAACAAGCAGGGGATTTCCGTATAAGTTAGATTGCCACAGAGCATCTGACGGCATTTACTATGACTTTCCAACCACATTGACATCCAACGTAACGACGCTTCACAAGAAGCTTTTTGACACAAAAAACTACACACCAACCAAAACAGTCCAGGAAATTACAGCCGGCATGGGATATTGATCCGCTGCCGGCTTTTGTCAAATCGAAGGGAGTGATTTTATGAAGATCCGTGGAAGACTGATCATTGCTTTTTTGTTTGTTACCATATTTCCTCTGGCTCTGATCGCGGTCAGCTACAATATGATCCTAACCAACCAGGCATCTACACTAGAGGATGATTATCAGTCCGATATCTCTTCCGAAAATCTTTTACTCAATCCGATCCATATTCTCTCAACCGCAACCATGACAGATTTCCGCGATCTTGTTCATGTGGCAGATACCAACCCGGATCTTTTGATCCGCCGGGATTATCTGGACAAGATCAATTCCGATCTGTCCGGTCGTTTTTCCTTCATCGTGGTTCACAAGGGCGGACAGGAGTTTTATATCGGTAACACAAAGGCATATCACCAGCTCAATCCTCTCCCCGGCTTTCGCAGCTTTGAGGAAGGATATACGGACACCATTTCCATTGATAACGGTTATCTGGTCAAACAGAAGGACTTTTATCTGTCCAGCCATGAATATGCACAGCTTTTCCTTGTGACCGACTATTCCGAAATCCTCCCACGCTGGCGTGAGCTGATCCGGCAACTTATGATCTCCGGTGCACTGATCCTGCTTGGTACTGCAGCACTTCTTGTCGTCTGGCTCTACAACGGCATCGTCCGTCCGTTAAATATCCTGCAGATCGCCACCATGCAGATCGGTGCCGGCAATCTGGATACTCCGGTACGTGTCAACTCGACCGATGAGATCGGTGAGCTTTGCCGGGATTTCGAGGAAATGCGGATCCGTTTGAAGGAAATGATCGAGGAACGCATCCGTTACGAGCAGGACACCCGTGATATGATGAGCAACATGGCACATGATCTGCAGACGCCGCTCACCTCCATCAAGGGCTACAGCGAGGGAATCCTGGACGGCGTTGCCAACACACCGGAGAAGCAGGAAAAATACCTGCGTACAATCTCTTCCAAGGCAAATGATATGAGCTATCTGGTGGATCAGCTCTCCATTTTTTCCAAGGTGGAGCAGAATTCACTTCCATATCATTTTCTGGACTTTCCACTGGACAGTTATTTCACTGACTGCATCGAGGCAATCTCATTGGATATGGAAACAAAACACATTACCATGCATTATGAAAATACCTGTCCGAAGGACACGAAGATCCATGCAGACCCGGAGCAGCTCAAACGTGTAGTGATCAATATTATTAACAACGCCGTCAAATATCTGGACCGCTCCGATGGCAATATCCGGATCCGCCTGTCAGAGTTTCCCGTCAAGCAGCCGTCCGCTCCGCTTTACCGCCAGCTAAATCCGGATGGTACACCGATGGAGACAAACTCAGAGATTCCTGTTCCGGAACACTTTATACAGATTGAAATACAGGATGATGGTCCCGGCATTGACGCCGAGGCACTCCCTCACATATTCCAACGCTTTTACCGGGCAGATGCCTCCCGTGGATCCTCCAAGCGGGGCAGCGGACTTGGACTCGCGATCGTCGCACGCATCATTGAGGATCACGGTGGCAGAGTCTGGGCGGACAGCACTCCCGGTGAGGGAACCAGTATTTATTTCACCTTGAAAGAGACACCGCAAACCGACGCAACAGAAAACAAATAGATTCGGAGGTATTCATTATGGCTAGAATTTTAATTATTGAAGATGAAACAGCAATTGCAGAACTGGAGAAGGATTATCTGGAGCTCAGCGACTTTGAGGTCGTGCTTGAATCTGACGGAAGCGGCGGTGCCGCAAGAGCATTAGATGAAGATTTTGATCTGATCATCCTCGACCTGATGCTTCCCGGAATGAATGGCTTCGACATCTGTAAGCTGATCCGTGAAACAAAGAACACACCGATCATCATGGTGTCCGCCAAGAGTGAGGATATCGATAAGATCCGCGGACTCGGGCTTGGAGCCGACGACTACATGACCAAGCCATTCAGTCCCGGCGAACTGGTTGCCAGAGTCAAGGCACACATTGAACGCTATCAGAGGCTGACCGCAAGCGGTATTCCGACCAATGATGTGATCGAGATCCGTGGTTTGAAGATCGACAAGACCGCCCGCCGCGTCTACGTCAACGGAGAAGAAAAGGCATTTACCACAAAGGAATTTGATCTACTCACCTTCCTTGCGGAAAATCCAAATCATGTCTTCACCAAGGAAGAAATCTTTCGCGAGATCTGGGAGATGGAATCTATCGGGGACATCGCAACCGTCACCGTACACATCAAAAAGATCCGTGAAAAGATCGAGGACTCCTCCTCCAAGCCACAGTACATCGAAACAATCTGGGGTGTCGGCTACCGTTTCAAAATGTAGAAATAAATATTAACTCAAACTGATATGTAATGACTTTTGTCAAGAGTAAATTCGAAAAAAATCAAAAAAAATTAATTATTCTGTTTTCTGAAGGCACCCAGAAAGAGCTTCGGAGTATCAG
>NZ_QUET01000036.1 GCF_003478445.1 Roseburia sp. AM59-24XD | reverse complement strand
ACTAAGAGATACATATATTATAGTGGATGAAGGAATAGGGTGTTCACTGGCGATGGGATGCTATTTTGATCATCAAGTAAACAAATGGAAGGTGTTTGAAAATGGAGACAGGGATGAACACTATATTCTTTTAGAAACTTCCAGTGAAGACGAAGCTTTTGATCGCTTGAATTATATGATGATGGAGAATATAAAATGGCATGAAGAGGAAGAAAAGAAAAGACAGCAATATTTACGGGAAAGGCAGGAACGAGAAAGCAAATTGCCGCTAGAAGAGCAGAAACGTTTAAAAGAAGAACGTGAAATGGAAAGCAAGGCGAGTAAAATCAGACAGGTGTTTTTCTGTAATGGTTTTACGGATGAATGGATAAAAGGGAAAAGAGGGACGGAATATTATGTTGTTCGTCGGGATAAAAAGATGTACTGCCATCCACGATACATCAAAGAAAAACGAGCATTTGTAATAGAAAGTGCAACAAATAAGCAGGATGCAGAAAATGAGATATTAAAAGTCGACCCGGATATATATTATATGGATGAACCGGAGAAGGAAATGATAGAGCGTCTTAGAGCAAATGTGAAGCAAAATTATAGAAAGAAGAAAGAGTGAGATGGGAAAGCTGAGTGGGATATATGAGGTGAAGCTATGAGGAAGCAAGAATTTCTAAAAAAATTAGATGAATTAAAACCACAGTTGCAGAATGTGGTGATAGCGCAAGTGGATCAAGGAAGAGGCTTTCCGTATGCGATAGGCTGTAATTGGAATGAGAAAGATCAGCAATGGAATATATATAGGAACGGTGACAGGGATGAGCATATGATAATTTTTCGAACATCTGATGAAGATGAGGCGTTTGATTATTTAATGGAGATGGTGGAAATGCAGCTCGAAATCCATCAAAAAGATTTAGAGGTGAAAAAACGGCGTCAACAGGAAAGAATGGAAAGAGAGAGCAAACTGCCGCTAGAAGAGCAGAAACGTTTAAAAGAAGAACGTGAAATGGAAAGCAAGGCGAGTAAAATCAGACAGGTATTTTTCTGTAATGGTTTTACGGATGAATGGATAAAAGGGAAAAGAGGGACGGAATATTATGTTGTTCGTCGGGATGGAAAGATGTACTGTCATCCACGATATATCAAAGAAAAACGAGCATTTGTAATAGAGAGTGTAACAAATAAGCAGGATGCGGAAAATGAGATATTAAAGGTCGATCCGGATATATATTATATGGATGAACCGGAGAAGGAAATGTTAAAACGATTAGATGAGAATGTAATGGCAAATTATATGTGAAATTAATTAATGTATGAAGACTTTCCCTGATGGTAGCAGGAAGTCTGCCCAGAATCTTTTTTATATCCCGAAGAGTAAAAAGTCATTTTGCCTCGGAAAATAAATTGATTCATGAGCATACCTCGCATCCAAAATTTGTCATGCAATTTCAGTTGAAGATTTTTCTCATCAGGTGTAAAATAAAGCTATCAAATTGAGTGACAAATCGGCAGTACTGGTATAAATTGCCAGACAGATAAGGGGGTTGCCGGGGGAGTCGTTTGTGTCGGGGCGTTGCAGACGGCTTCTGCCAAAGTATGCGATTACTTTGCTTTGTCGCATTACGCTTCGGAATGGAGGTTTATCATGGCTAGGTTTACATTACCAAGAGATTTGTATCACGGTAAGGGAGCACTGGAGGCACTCAAGGATTTTGAGGGTAAGAAGGCAATCGTCTGTGTAGGCGGTGGTTCCATGAAGAGAAACGGCTTCCTGGACAAAGCAATCGGATATCTGAAAGAGGCTGGAATGGAAGTGGATCTGATCGAGGGCATTGAGCCGGATCCGTCTGTGGACACGGTTATGAAGGGTGCAGCAAAGATGCAGGAGTTTCAGCCGGACTGGATCGTTGCGATGGGTGGTGGTTCGCCGATTGATGCAGCGAAAGCGATGTGGATCAAATATGAGTATCCGGACGTGACCTTTGAGGATATGTGCAAGGTATTTGGTCTGCCGAAGCTTCGTACCAAAGCAAAGTTCTGTGCGATTTCATCTACCTCAGGCACGGCTACCGAGGTGACTGCATTTTCAATCATTACCGATTATGAGAAGGGGATCAAGTACCCGATCGCCGATTTTGAGATTACGCCGGATGTAGCGATCGTTGATCCTGAGCTGGCAGAGACGATGCCGAAGAAGCTGGTTGCTCATACCGGAATGGATGCGATGACGCATGCGATTGAGGCGTATGTTTCCACAGCAAATTGTGACTATACCGATCCGCTTGCGCTGCATGCGATCAAGATGATCCAGAGAGATCTGGTCGGTTCGTACGAGGGCGATATGGAGAAGAGAGACAATATGCACAATGCACAGTGTCTTGCCGGCATGGCATTTTCCAATGCACTTCTTGGTATTGTTCATTCAATGGCGCATAAGACAGGAGCTGCATTTGCCGATTACGGTGCACATATTATCCACGGCGCCGCCAATGCGATGTATCTGCCAAAGGTAATTGCATTTAATGCGAAGGATCCGGTTGCAAAGGAGCGTTATGGAGAGATTGCAGACTTCATGAAGTTGGGTGGCAGCACGGATGATGAGAAGATTTCGCTTCTGATCGATTATCTGCGCGGCATGAATGATGCACTCAATATTCCACATTGTATTAAGAACTACGGAGCGGACAGCTATCCGACTGAGGAAGGCTTCGTGCCGGAGGATGTGTTCTTAGAGCGTCTGCCGGAGATCGCCGCCAATGCGATACTGGATGCATGTACCGGTTCCAATCCGCGTCAGCCGTCTCAGGAAGAGATGGAGAAGCTGTTGAAATGCTGCTACTATGACACTGAGGTCGACTTCTAATGAGAAATCTTCTCAATAAATATAAATGAGAAAAATGAGTTAGTAAGGTTTTCCTCTTGTAAAAAATGAAAAATTGTATTAGAATGTGGGTATACCAAGAAAAGGAGGATTTTTAAAATGGCATATGTTATTGGAGATGATTGTGTAAGTTGTGGCGCTTGTGCAGGCGGATGTCCTGTAGGAGCTATTGCAGAAGGTGCTGAGCACTATGAGATCGATGCTGATTCCTGCATCAGCTGTGGTGCTTGTGCTGGTACATGTCCTTCTGGAGCTATTTCAGAGGAGTAATTTACTACACATGAATTACCGGACTGTCCTCGATGGCTTCACCGTGGACAGTCTTTTCCTTTTCAAAGCAATGAGAAATGTCAAATTATTACACAGTTTCCGACAGGGGCTGTTCGATTAATGGAGGATTCAAATGGACGCAAGAGTAAATAAAGATATGATTATCAGTGATATGCTTCAGATCGATCCGGGTATTGCCGCAGTATTGATGGCTTCCGGTATGCATTGTGTAGGCTGTCCTGCATCTCAGGGAGAGAGCCTTGAGGAGGCCGCTATGGTTCATGGTCTCAATGCAGATGAACTGATCGAGAATGTAAACGGATATCTGGCTAAGAAATAATCCGTCAGACCGACACGAATAAAACGCTTCCCCGGCTGCACCCGGGGAAGCGTTTTTTCGTATCGGGAACACAGGATCAGATACTTGCCAGAACCTGAAGCGCATGCTCCTCGATCAATGGTTCGTAATGTTCCTCGTAGTAGGAGTGGCTGGCGTACATGTTGTGAACCGGACGTCCATACTCACTCATAATATTGCAGATTTTGTTAAACTCCTCCGGGCTGTGCTCGGATTTGTGGGCGATCAGATAGTACAGTCCGGACTTCTCGTCCTTGTATACGGTATTGGAACCGTGGTAGGTATAGATGAGATACTCTGCCAGACTTGTGAGATCGGAAAGGTTCCGGAAAGAGAAGATCTTGATTACATCGTGACTTGCGGTGTAGTCTTTGGTCTTTGGACGGTGTTCCATACCAAGTGCTTCTGAAAGAGAGATGAAATCGCCATCGGAGCTGCTCCCGGAAGGATTCTGTGGGAGTGCGGAGACTGCATCTGCTGCCGGCTCCGGTTCCATGAGAATATCGCTGTCAAACAGATCAAGTCCGGACATATCATCATCGAGAGTGAACATATTATCGTCGTCATCACCGTTTTCAAAATCGGAATCATCATCGGTAAAATGAGAGAAACGGGTATCCAGCTCATCCGGGTCATCAACCTTCGTAATGACAAGCACCAGACTGTCCGGATACATCGGGATCGCTTCCACCATAAGAGGGATGTCCTCTGCCTCAAAGCCAAACTCGTAGGATGCCTGCTGCATCATGTCGCGAAAAAGAGCCTTTGCCTTTTCACTGCCATAGGCAAGCTCGCTGATACGAAGTTCGCGGTCGCTTAAATCCTTCTGGTTCAAAGTGCATCGAATCTGATGATCATTGATTTTTTCGATACGCATAGGCTCACTTCCTTTCTATCTTAAATATGCATAATCACAGTAAAATGTCTGTTCCTTTGGTTAGTCTGATTATAGAATATTCTTACGCATAAGTCAATTTTCGAGAGCTTACCGATTACAAAGAAGATCGTTTTGCGCTCCCTATTATTTTTTGTGAATTTTCACCAGGAAATACTGCCATTATTTTGTCTCTTTTCTATTATCTGTAATTTCAGTTCTAAAAATGATTAAAAACTGATTTTATGAACCTGCATTTTGTGAAAACAGCACAGAAAACGGAGCGCTTTTTCGGCGCGAAACGCCCATTTTATGGGTTGTCACGAGTGATTCGTGTGTCGTATAATCAGTGCAGGAGAAAACAAACCTGGAAATTTAAGAAAGGAGGTTTTTGGTAAAAGTCAGACAACAGATTCACTTATCCGGCGTATTCAGGGAGGAATTTCTCCGGTTGGCAGTGGTATTTCAGGAGGATGACATTGAAACGTATCACAGTATGTACTTCCGTGTCGTCCGTATAATAGGAGGGTGTGTCATTGAATAACACAGGTGATTTGAAAGAACAGATGTATTCGTGGATTCTGGCAGAGATGGAACAGGCAGAGGCGGCAGGCATGAGTGTTTCCGTGGATGGGGAACCCTACACGCTGGCAGAGACAGACAGGCTCTATCAGGTGATGGAGGATGCCTACTATATGAAAAGCTATGTCGGTGACCAGAAGGGACGGATCACGGAGATTGATTTTGAACACTTGAATCAGGTCTGACAACTGTGGTAGATTAAATGCAGTATATGTCATGTTATGTGCGGATAGAAACCTTATAATCAAAACGTAATAATGAGTGTGCTTTCTGATGAACCGCCGGCCCGGGCAGCAGAACAGCACACTTATTGTAATATTCCGGGGCGGATGGACACAGGATTGATTGTCAAAAGGAAAAGTGATATAATTTTGTTTAAGTATTTGAACTTGGAATTTTTACATTTTGAATAGAAGAGAGGTACGGAGCCATGGAAAAACGACAAAAGAAATTGATCATTCCCTTTATAGCACTTCTGGTTCTTGCAATCCTTATTACCGGTATTGCGCTGCTCGTGAAAAAGTATATGCCGAGCAGTAAGGAGATGTCCTTAGATGATTATTTTAAGGTATCAAAGGGGGAGATGCAGGTGATCCTGCAGGATCAGATTTATGATACGAAGGCACTTTATGATAACGGTGAGATCTATGTGGATTTCGGTCTGGTACATGATTCGCTTAATTCGAGATTTTACTGGGATGCGAAGGAGAACCAGCTTTTGTATACCACATCGACTGCAGTGATATCTGCGGCGGTGGACAGCAGCGATTATTATACGAATAAGAGTAAGTCTTCCATGGATTATCCGATTGTTAAGGTCAGCGGAGATAATGCCTATGTTGCGTTGGATTATGTGAAGCAGTATACGGCTCTGGATTATAAGAAGTACAAGAACCCGGACAGGGTTGTGATTACATACCGTTATAACGAGAAGGCGGATTTTGCCAAAGCGAAGAAGAAAGCGAAGCTGCGTTATCGTGCAAGCATCAAGAGTGATATTCTTGTGAATCTGAATGAGGGTGATGAGGTAAGTGTTCTGGAGCAGGGCAGTGAATCCACCTCCGGGGATAGCAGTGCGGCATCTTTTGATAAGGTAATGTCAGCAGACGGCGTTGTGGGTTATGTACGTAAGAAGGATATCGGTAAGCTGTATCAGTCCGAGTATACGACTGATTTTAAGGAAGAACAGTATTCCCATATCTTAAAGGACGGCAAGGTGAATCTGGTATGGCATCAGGTGACAACGAGTGCAGCCAATGATAATGTGCTCAACCTGCTCAATGCAACGAAGGGCGTTAATGTCGTTGCTCCGACATGGTTTACGGTTTCCGGCAATCATGGAGAGATCACCTCACTTGCCAGCGATACATATGTGGCGAGAGCCAGAAGCCTTGGTGTAGAGGTGTGGGGCGTATGCAATGATTTCAGTAATGACAGCAAGATCGGCAAGGTGCTTGGAAGCACTACAACGAGACAGAAGCTGGAGAAGAACCTGATCGCAGAGGCGATCAAGTATAGTCTGGATGGTATCAATATTGACTTTGAACATGTCAGAAAGGCAAATGGCGATGATTTCATCCAGTTTATCCGTGAATTGGGTATTATGTGCCGTAACAATGGTGTGGTTCTTTCGATTGATAACTATCCACCGACATCCTACTCCATGTACTACAACCGCAAGGAACAGGCAGCGGTGGCAGATTATGTGATCACGATGGCGTATGATGAGCATTATGCTGGTTCCGAGGAGGCAGGTCCGGTATCTTCCCTGAATTATGTGAAGGATTCCACCGTCAATACACTGAAGGAAGTGCCGGCGGAACAGACGATCATTGCACTGCCATTTTACAGCCGTCTCTGGAAGGAGACAACGAAGGATGGCAAGGTGAAGCTGACCTCCGAGGCATACGGTATGCGTTCCGCAAAGGAGAATATGACCGATGCGGGAGCTGCCTTTGCATGGGATGACAGCACAGGAACCAACTATGCAGAATACACCAGGGATGGTGTTGTCTATAAAATGTGGCTTGAGGATCAGAAGTCTCTCGAGGAGAAGATGAAGACAGTATCAGACAGCAAGACTGCAGGGTATGCATTCTGGAAGCTTGGTCTGGAGGATTCTTCCGTATGGGATATGATCATTAAATACATGTAGTTTTCGTATATTATTCTATCTGTTTTGGAATATTCATAATATGAAACAAAAGGATATACCGGAGCAGGTGAATGAAAAAGAATAGTATCAACAGAGTGATTGGATTTGTGATCGTAGGTCTGGTTTTGCTTGCGGCAGTGATCGAAACAGGAAGATCCGTATATACATGGTCACAGCAGGCAGCGAAGCAGCCGCGTTATACGATCGTGATCGATCCGGGACATGGAGGCAATGATCCGGGCAAGATCGGGATCAATGATGTGCCGGAGAAGGATGTGAATCTGGCAATCTCTCTGGAGTTAAAGGAGATTCTGGAGCAGAATGACTGCAGGGTTGTCATGACGAGACAGAAGGATGAAGCACTTTATCAGGCAGGTGATACGAACAAGAAGGTGGCAGATCTGCGTGCAAGGTGTCAGATGATCAACGACAGCGGAGCAGATGCGGTGATCAGTATTCATCAGAACAGCTTTACGGCAGAAAGCTCCCGGGGAGCGCAGGTGTTTTACCGGGCGTCTTCGCAGGAGGGCAAGAAGCTGGCAGATATACTGCAGACACAGCTTGTGTCAGGACTGGATCCGGACAACCGGCGTGTGGCAAAGGCAAACAGCGATTATTTTATGCTGAAAAACACAACAGCGACTATGGTTATAGTAGAATGCGGATTTCTTTCCAATTCCAAAGAGGCAGAGCTTCTGACGCAGGCATCCTACCAGCGCAGGGTTGCGTGGGCCGTGGCACTTGGTGTTTTACAATATGTGAGCGGAGGACTGAGTTAGATGAAAACGATAATGCAAACGATAAACCCGGAGAGCTTCCGGGATGAGGAGCTGGAGGAGGCGTGCCGGATCTTGCAGAAGGGAGGATTAGTTGCATTTCCGACAGAGACCGTGTATGGCCTGGGAGGTGATGCAATGTATTCGGAGGCATCTGCTAAGATCTATGCGGCAAAGGGACGTCCGTCTGACAATCCACTGATCGTGCACATTGCTGATATGGATGCACTGGAGGATATCGCACAGTCAGTGCCGGAGGCGGCAGTGAAGCTTGCCGATCATTTCTGGCCGGGACCGCTGACGATGATCTTTCCGAAGAAGGAGGCTGTGCCGAAGTCTACGACCGGTGGTCTGGAGACAGTTGCGGTCCGGATGCCGAGTCACCCGGTAGCACGGGCACTGATCCGTGAGTCAGGGGTGTATATTGCGGCTCCGAGTGCCAATACGTCCGGACGTCCAAGCCCGACAAAGGCAGAGCATGTGAAGGAGGATCTGGATGGAAGGATTGATATGATCCTGGATGGCGGTGCGGTAGGCATTGGTTTGGAATCAACGATCGTTGATCTGAGTACGGGAGTTCCGACCATTCTGAGACCGGGTTATATTACCGGAGAGATGTTAGAGGATGTGCTGGGAGAGGTTCAGGTGGATCCGGCGATCCTGTCACAGAAGATGAATCCGAATATCGTGGCGAAGGCACCGGGCATGAAGTATCGTCACTACGCACCGAAGGGACAGATGACGATCATAGAGGGAGACACCGGTAAAGTGGTCGATGAGATCAATCGTCTTGTGAAGGAGAAGACAGACGAGGGATGCTCTGTAGCGGTGATCGCGACAGAGGAGACAAAGGATGCGTATGCATGTGCCAATGTGAGGAGTGTCGGATCGCGCGCAACAGAGGGGTCGATAGCAGCGGGATTGTATGATATACTAAGAGAGATGGATCACATTGGAGCGGAGTATATTTATGCGGAGAGCTTTGAGAAAGATACCTTGGGGAAGGCGATTATGAACCGGATGCTGAAAGCAGCAGCGTATCATGTCATCAAAGTATAAATAACAGAGAGGGGTACGGTTTATTGAAGAATTATTCGAAGATTATATTTGTATGTACGGCAAATACTTACCTGAGCCCTGTGGCAGAAGCAATGTACCGTCAGTTCACAGAGAAAGAGAGAGAACATCAGCGAGAGCTGGGACAGCCGGTATTTTCGTTTCCGCCGTGCTGCTCAAGGGGATTGGTTGTTCTGTTTTCAGAGCCGATCAGTCCAAAGGTAAATGTGTCTTTAAGCCAGCATGATCTGAAGCCCTGCTCGCATGAAAATTCTGTGCCGTTAGAACAGTTTGATATTACACCGGATGCATTGGTGCTCACGATGACATTCAGCGAAAAGGTTGCTTATCTGGAGAAGTATGAGGGCGGCGAGGTTTATACACTGGGTGAATATGTCGGCGTGGATACGGATATTGTGGATCCGTATGGTGGTGAGGATGAGCAGTACGATCTGTGTTATCACGAGATCGGACGGCGTATCCGCAAGGTAATACAGATATTAATGGAAAATGAAAAAGACGAAGGAGGACAAGCAGAATGATTGCATTGGGAAGTGATCACGGTGGATATGGATTGAAGCAGGAGATCATCAGGTATCTGGAGGAGAAGGGAATCGAGTACAAGGATTACGGCTGCTACGATGAAAGACCATGTGATTATCCGGTCTATGGCAAGAAGGCAGCGCAGGCTGTTGCATCAGGGGAGTGCGAGAAGGGTATCCTGATCTGTGGGACAGGCATTGGCATTTCGATTGCTGCCAATAAGGTAAAGGGAATACGTGCTGCGCTGTGTCATGATGTGTTCAGCGCAAAGGCAACGAGGGAGCATAATGATGCGAATATGCTTGCCATGGGAGCCCGAGTGGTAGGTCCGGGACTGGCACTGATGATCGTGGATACATTCTTGAATACGGAGTTTTCGCATGCAGAGCGTCATCAGAACCGCATTGACCAGCTTGAGGACTAGAGGGGCGTAATGATGGAAGCCGAATTGAAAGATACTCTTGACACTCGTCATATCAAGTATTAAAATTGGTTTCAGTGAATCAATCGTATACATGCATGGAATGTATACAGAATGGAGGAATAGTTATGGCAAAGAAAGATATCGATTGGCATAACCTGGGATTTGGTTATGTTAAAACGGACAAAAGATATGTGTCCAATTTCAAGGATGGCGCATGGGATGATGGCGCATTGATCAGCGATGACACAATTACGATCAGTGAGTGTGCCGGAGTTCTTCAGTATGCACAGACTGTATTTGAGGGTCTGAAGGCATATACAACAGAGGATGGTCATGTGGTGTGCTTCCGTCCGGATCTGAATGCAGAGCGTCTTGAGCAGTCAGCACAGAGATTGGAAATGCCGGCATTCCCCAAGGATCGTTTTGTTGATGCAATCGTACAGACAGTAAAGGCAAATATTGATTATGTACCACCTTATGGTTCAGGTGCAACTCTTTACATACGTCCATATATGTTTGGAACAAACGCTGTTATCGGTGTAAAGCCGGCTGATGAATATCAGTTCCGTGTATTTACTACGCCGGTAGGACCTTACTTCAAGGGCGGCGCTAAGCCGATCACAGTTCGTATTTCTGATTTTGATCGTGCGGCTCCTCATGGAACAGGTCATATCAAGGCTGGTCTTAACTACGCAATGAGTCTTCATGCAATTGTAGATGCTCATAAACAGGGCTTTGCAGAGAATATATATCTGGATTCTGCTACCCGTACTAAGATCGAGGAGACAGGTGGAGCTAACATTCTGTTCGTCACAAAGGACAACAAGGTTGTTACACCAAAGTCTAACAGTATCCTTCCATCTATCACCCGCCGTTCTCTTATGGTTGTTGCCAAAGAGTATCTTGGTCTTGAGGTTGAGGAGAGAGAAGTATACCTCGATGAGGTTAAGGACTTTGCAGAGTGTGGTCTTTGCGGCACCGCTGCTGTTATTTCACCGGTTGGCAAGATCAATGATCATGGTAAGGAGATCTGTTTCCCAAGTGGTATGGAGGAGATGGGACCTGTTACCAAGAAGCTGTATGAGACACTGACCGGTATTCAGATGGGTCGTCTGGAAGCTCCGGAGGGATGGATCAAGGTTATCGAGTAATTCATCACACGAATAAAGACAATAATAACACCCGGAAGAGATTCTTTAGAATCGCTCTTCCGGGTGTTTTTGCCTTTTCAATACAGGAAAATACGCGTAATGTAGTGTGACGCCTCCGAGAATTGTGAAGCAATTTTCGGAGGGGAAAACGCTGGTTGAGGTGTCTCTTTTTACAGTCCGTCTACCTGCTTGGCGAGGAGCAGCCGGTCTCCGGGGTGAACCTCCTCGGAGGTCAGTCCGTTCAGAGCCATGATGCTTTCCGTGGAGGTCTGATATTCCTTGGCGATATCCCAGAGGCTGACGTTATCGCTGACGATGAAGCCGACAATGCCGGGCATTTTCTGAAGCCGTTCCAGATCCTGAGGGGCTTCCGCGATCTCGCATACTACCTGACATTCGGCCGGGGTAAATACGATGGCGCCGATACTTAAAACAGCTTTTGCTCAATTTCCGCAGCATCCAGCATGATCACACTGATCTGGTTGATATCGGTCTGGAGCAGATAGTGATCCTTCGGGGATATTCCCTTGATCTCCATAAAATGCTGGAATGGAATGGCGGCGCGGAGACTGCCGAGAGGACGGTCATCGTTTTCGGTGACATAAAGAATATCCAGCTCGACAACGCCCTCCAGAGCAATGCCGTTCTCCTGGATTTCCTGTTCATCGATCTGAACTCTGCCTGAAGCAGTACAGATCTGCAGGATCTTATCCTGATTTTCATCTGCCTTGATCTGTTCGGAAACCCGGATCACATTCTGGGTTTTTAGAAGCAGCCGTTCAAAGTGGACCGGCTGACGCGAAAGTGTCAGCTCGCAGGCGGTGGAGTAGGCATCGGACAAAATGGAAAGCTCGACATCTTCATAGAATTTCATGGTAATATTAACGGGCAGCTCCAGCTCCAGAATACGCTGTTCTCCGTCCTCATCCGGTTTTGCCTCCATTGTGCCGCACTGCGGCTGGAAGCTGATGTCCGGGATCATCTGCTCATTGCAGCCGGAGCAGGAAACCAAGCTGTCGATGGAGCATTCTGTTTCCAGATATTCCATGCGGCGCTCTTCATCGACCGGCACATAAAGAACGAAAACATGCAGATCGCCGGTGATGCGCACGCTGTCCTCGAGAAGTCTCGTCTGTAGATTTTGAGGCGTCATTTCATAGTACAGAATGGTATCAATATTTGGCTTTCCCTTTGGGAGGTTAATCTCATCCTTGATCCGGAATACATCGCGTGTGCGCGGTGTCGATCTTGTGTAGACGATCGTATCGAACTGCTTGTGCAGACCGTCTGGGGAAAGCGACTCCATGCCGGTCCGGACTGCCTCGTCGGAAAGGATATCGATGCCTGCAGGATCGCTTGCTTCCTCCTCACACCGGCAGTGGAAACCGGCAATTGCGCGGACGCTGATCTTGCGGGAATGGATCAGCTGGATCTGGCAATCCTCGAGATCATAGCTGCAAAATACATCGTCTGTTTCCGTAAGACCATCGAGATTGACGGTTTCCTCGAAGGGAATCTGTCCTTTCATATTATGTACCGGGCGGATGTCATCGCGGCTGGCATAAAGCAGCTCAAATTGCAGACTGCCCCTTAGAACACATTTGTTTTGTTCGCATTTTATTTCTGTGAGATCCAGACAACCGTTCTGTTTTATGATAAGATCAATGTCCGGCTTGGTGTCGGGTACGTTGACGTCATCCTCCAGTGTGGTCTGGATACTTCCATGACATTTGATTTGATTGGTGATCATTGTTTCTGATGAAAGTTTCATGGGAATTCCTCCATATATCTGATTTGTTGTCCCGTATGATTCAATATATGAAAGAAAACTTCAGGATATTCAAAAAAATCGGTAAAAAGATTGGACAGATATAGCTATCTGCTTTATAATTAAAGTATATTTTTGTACGAAATTTTTAAGGAAACAAGGAGGTTTATTATGGCTGGAAAGAAAGGAAAAAGCAGGAAAAGCAGCAGCAGACTTCGTTTGAAGATCATGCTGGTAGCTCTGCTTCCTATGATATTGATGGCAGTTATCGTAGGAGTTGTGGCAACAAGAAATATGTCAGAGGGAATGCGTCAGGAAATGTTGTATGCCCTGAAGGCAGAGGCGCATTCGCTGGAGCAGGTGTATAATGCTGTCAACAGCGATACATATTCCGTCAGCGGCAACAAGCTGATGAAGGGAAGCTTTAACATTACGGATGAGACGGACTTTATTGATTCCTTTGTAGAGGGAAGCGGTATGGATGTGACTGTATTTTATGGGGACACCCGTATGGCGACCACACTGAAGGATGATTCCGGCAAACGTATCGTGGGAACACAGGCGGATGCGGATATTGCCAAGGCGGTGCTTGCAGGTGAGACGGTTGAGAAGGAAAATATCACGATTGACGGGAAGAAATATTGTGTATGCTATTCACCGCTCAGGGAATCTTCCGACAAGATCGTTGGTATGGTGTTTGCCGGAAAGCCGGTAGCCGCTGTACAGGCTCTGATCACAAAGCGTACTACGGCGATTGTGGTTGTTGAAGTTGTCTTGATACTGATCGCCATGGTCATTATTTTCTTCTTGACAAGGGGGATCAAGATAGGCTTACAGGCAGCAGAAAAGGCTGTTGAGGGATTGTCTAACGGAGATCTGACCGTGGCAATTGAGTCAAAGGCGATGCGCAGAAACGACGAGCTTGGTGATATGGCAAAGGGAGTTGCAGTTTTGCTGAACCAGCTTCTTGAGGTTGTCAATCATATCCGGACTTCTTCAGAGATGCTTCTTAAGTCGGGAACGGATCTGAGTAACATGGCATCGCAGACAAACTCTACCGCTGAGGATATCAGCAAAGCCATCGAGGATATTTCACAGGGAGCTGTTTCTCAGGCGGACGAGATTGAGCGTGCATCCAGTGAGGTTGAGACGATGGGACAGCTGATCAGCCACATTGTAGATAATGTTGCAGAGTTAGATAAGGGAACACAGGAGATCAAGAACTCCAGTGACCGTTCGATTGATATTATTGAGGATCTGACGGCATCCAACGATAAGAGCATGGAAGCTGTTAAGCATATTGCCCGTCAGGTCAATGCAACCAATGAATCTGCCATGAAGATCCGTGCGGCAGTTGATCTGATCACCTCGATTGCGGAGGAGACAAACCTTCTTTCCCTCAACGCATCGATCGAGGCAGCGCGTGCCGGTGAGCAGGGACGTGGATTTGCGGTAGTAGCCGGACAGATTCAGAAGCTTGCTGAGCAGAGTAACGAATCTGCCGGAAGCATTGCGGATATTATCGGAGAGCTTTTGAAGGATTCAGAGAATTCTGTCCATATCATGGAAGAGGTTCAGGAGATTATGAACGAGCAGCAGGAGAAGCTGCAGGCAACAAGACGCCAGTTTATGGAGGTTGGCGATGGTATCGGAGGTGCCGCTCAGGCAGCAGGTATGATCCGTCAGCAGACAGAACACTGCAATACCGCCCGTGCAAACGTGGCAGACGTGATCTCCAATCTGTCTGCAATCTCTGAAGAGAATGCAGCATCCACAGAGGAGACCACAGCTTCTATGCAGGAGATGAATGCAACGATCAATATTCTGGCAGAGTCTGCACAGCAGCTGCAGGATATGGCGAAGTCTCTGGAAGAGAATATTTCCTTCTTCCATATGGAGAGGGATCGTATCAAAGACAGCATTCATGAGGCGATCGAGGCGTAATTCTTCAACGGACGCATGTGCGAGGTGAACAAAGAGGTAGAATTCAGAGGCACAGATCCGTGTGCCGGTCATAAACGATAACAGGAAAGAAAGGGACGAGAAATGCTTACATATTCAGATGAGATTACGGTGGAGGAGTACAATGATCTTCGACGCTCCGTCAATTGGATCACCGTAAAAGACAAGAGAGCACAGAAGGCATTGACCAATTCTTTCTATAAACTGATTGCAAGAAAGGACGGGAAGCCGGTTGGCATGGCGAGAATCGTCAGTGACGGAGGCTACACCTATTTCATTACCGATGTGATCGTCCGCCCGGAGTGCCAGGGAGAGCATATCGGCACGCAGCTTATTGATAAGCTTCTGGAGTACATCAAGAGGGATGTTATGGATGATGAGACGGTTATGGTCAGCCTGATGGCGGCATACGAGAGGGAAAGCTTTTATGAGCGCTTTGGATTCCACACACGCCCGTTTGGCAATCATGGTCCGGGAATGTCCATGTGGGTGTCCAGAATCGCAGACGGAAGCATCATCACGTCATAAGATGACACCTGCGAATTTATGAGATCATAAAACGAAGTATCAGCCGGTTAGCCGGTTCGATACTTCCGTTTTTATTGCAATTACATATTAAAATATTTCATGAAAATATCTGTACGAAAAATGGGATACAGATAATTACACAAATTTATTCGCGGCGGCATCATAGCTGTAATCTATCGCCTTTAATTTTGCACAGATCGCTTCCTGATCCAGATCCAGAGACTTGCATAAATCCTCCAGATTCGGATAGAAGTCGCGAAGCTGTGTGTTCAGATAACTCACTAACATGATTGGATCATTTGGAATATTCATTATTTCTTACCCTTTCCCGCAGATACATTGATTAATTCAACAATCTTTTCGATGGAATTGTTGAGCTGGCTGCGCTGCATTGCCTTGATGAAACGCTCCTTCTCATCAAATGCTGTATTGACTGCATTAAGAAGCTTTTCGTTCGTCAGCTCTTCCTCCTGAATGACAATGCTGTAGCCCTGCTTCTCAAAGGAGGCAGCATTTAAGATCTGGTCACCGCGGCTTGCCTGAGCGGATAATGGGATCAGGATATTTGGCTTGCGCAGGGCAAGAATCTCGCAGATTGCATTGGCACCGGCGCGGGAGATCATAATATCGGCAGCAGCCATCAGGTCACGAAGCTCCTCCTTTATGTACTCAAACTGTACATAGCCCTTAGTTCCGTTTAAGGATTCGTCCATCTTGCCCTTGCCGCACAGATGAATGATCTGGAAACGTTCCAGAAGCTGTGGGAGGATTGCACGGACTGCCTCGTTGACGCGGACAGCACCGAGACTTCCGCCAATGATCAGAATAACAGGCTTGTCATCGGTAAAGCCGCAGAAGCTAAGTCCCTTCTCGCGGCTGCCCCGGAACAGCTCCTGACGGATCGGTGAGCCGGTGAGAACGCCCTTGTGCTCCGGAAGATGCTTTAATGTCTCCGGAAAGTTGGTGCAGACTCTGTCCGCACATGGAATACAGATCTTATTGGCAAGACCCGGTGTCATGTCAGACTCATGGATCACGCATGGAATGTGGCGCGTCTTCGCAGCGACAACAACCGGAACGGAAACAAAACCACCTTTGGAAAATACGACATCCGGACGGATCACCTTTAACAGATGGCGCGCCTGACCGTAACCGCGGATCACCTTAAATGGATCACTTAAATTCTTAGGATCGATATAACGGCGCAGCTTACCACTGGAAATGCCGTAGTAAGGAATGCCAAGCTCCGGGATCAGACGGCTTTCAATGCCTTCATAGGAACCGATATAATGAACCTCGTAGCCCTGTTTCTTAAGCTCCGGGATCAAAGCAATATTCGGTGTGACATGACCGGCAGTGCCTCCGCCGGTGAGAACTATTTTCTTCATTTTATAACCAATCCTTTCTTCTAAAGAATATGAAAATTAGACATAATAAACCTTCTATCATTATATTAGCATTCCTGTATTTTATCAACTCTAACTTCGTTCACACATAAAACACGCTTTTTACACGTTTTCTACATGAAGTTTCTGTATGCTGGTAACATGTTTTAGGATCTGCACAGAAAGGCATGGTGAGTATTTATGAAAAAGAAACGAGGAAAAAAGTTTAAGCGTATTGTTGGCGGCGTGGCGGCAGCAGTCGTTGTTGTGGGAGTGGTGATCGGCGTCCGGATGATTCGCGCAAAAAAAGCTTCGCCCGCAGGAGCCGTGAAACAAAGCACAACAACTTTGACGAAAATGGATCTGACGGATTCGATCAGTGCTTCCGGAACCATCGAGAGTAAAAAGACGCGCTCCGTTACGGCGCAGGTGAATGACGTCACAGTACAGAAGATATATGTGAAGGTCGGTGACGAGGTTAAAAAGGGTGATAAGCTTGTTTCCTTCGATTCGGACAGCCTGAGTGAAAGCCTTTCCGAGGCACAGGATTCCCTGCAGGATGTGCAGTCAAGTGCAGCTTCTGAGGTGGAATCCGCACAGGAGCAGTACGATACGGCGGTCAGTGACCGGAACTATAATAACGCAAAGGCGGCAAAGAATCTGCAGAAGGCAGTGAAGGCGCGGGATACGGCAAAGAAAGCGGTTGAAACTGCGAAAACAAAACTGAAGCAGGTCAAAAAGAAAGCCGGGGCGAAGAACAGCCAGGATGTGACGAAGGCGCAGGAGGCTCTGACGAAGGCACAGGAAGTGTACGAGCAGGCAAAGACAGCGGTTGAGACAGCGAGAGATAATAAAAATGACACCGCACGTCAGAATAAATCCTCTGTAACGCAGGCACAGACCGCCTTGAAAAATGCACAGACAAACCGGAAGAAGAACGTGAAGGAAGCGCAGAAGCAGGTGACATCTGCGCAGGAGGCGGTTGCGAAATGTGCGGTAACTGCACCGATGGATGGTGTTGTGACAAGCCTGAACGTGTCTGCGGGAGATACGTACACCGGCGGCACGATCGTGCAGCTTGACGATACGAGCGGTTACACGATCACAACAAGTGTGGATGAATATGATATCAGCAATGTCAAGAAGGGACAGCGTGTGGTGATCCTGACAGAGGCAACCGATGAGGATGAACTGGAGGGAGTAGTGACCTTCGTGGCACCGTCGACAGGAAGCACATCCACAACAACCTCTGCGAGCAGTGGCAATGGTGCAGATGCCGGAAACTCATCGAGCGATGGATATGAGGTACGGATCCGCATAAAGACAACCGACAGCCGGATCAAGATGGGGATGACAGCCAAATGCAGTATCGTGCGGGATGAGGCAAAGGACGTTTTTGCCGTGCCGTATGATGCCGTTTCCGAAAATGCAGACGGTACATACTATATCACAGTGGTAGACGGCAGCGGAAGCAGTACAGGATATACAACGCAAAGTGGTGATAACAGCCAGGATAGCTCCGATAATTCCGGACAAAGTGGTGATTCCGGCCAACATGGCAAAATGGGAAATCCTCCGGGACAGGATGAAACAAATGCATCGGATGACAGTACAAAGGGAACGGCCAAGACCCGTCAGATCGCGGTGACCAAGGGGATGGAAACGGATTATTATGTGGAAATTTCCGGGGATGATCTCGAGGAAGGTCTGGAGGTTGTGATGCCTACCGATAAGGTTTCCGACAAAAGCTCATCAAGCGACAGCCAGAGCGGTTTTGGAAGTATGAACGGCATGGGCGGCGGTATGCCGGACAGCGGCGGAATGGGTGGCAGTGGAAACAAAGGCGGCTTCGGCGGCGGACCGGGAGGTGGAAAATAATTGGCACAGGAACAGGTACAAGAGCATGTCATTTCCTTAAATGGCATTGTGAAACGGTTTTATATTGGTAAGCCCAATGAACTGGAAATCCTGCATGGAATCAATCTTGAGGTCGAGCGCGGGGAGTTTGTCTCAATTGTCGGAGAATCCGGTTCCGGTAAGTCGACATTGATGAACATTATCGGAGCACTGGACCGTCCGACCGAGGGGGAATACCGGTTGCAGGGAAAGAACATTGGGGAGGCAAAGGACAGAGAGCTTTCCTCAATCCGTAATCAGGAGATCGGCTTTGTGTTTCAGACATACAATCTGATCCCGCGGACAACGGCACTGGAAAATGTGGAACTGCCAATGCTCTACGGCAAAATGAAGAAAACGGAGCGGAGAGAACGCGCCAGAGAGCTTCTGGAGCTGGTCGGCATGAAGGAGAGAATGCTTCACAAGCCGGAGGAGCTGTCCGGCGGTCAGAAGCAGCGAACGGCAATTGCACGTGCGATGGCAAATGATCCGTCGATCATTTTGGCGGATGAGCCGACCGGAGCTCTGGATTCGGAGACGAGCCGCAGGATCATGGATATTTTTCATAGGCTTCACCGGGAGCAGGGGAAAACGATCGTGCTGATCACACACTCCACAGAACTTGCACAGGAGACGGACCGCGTGGTCAAAATCTCAGATGGCAGGATTCTTGCAGAATAAGGAAACAGCCTTACAGAAGGATGGGACGACAGAAGTAGAAAAGTATGCTGCAGGAATAAGGTGAAGCGAAGAAAGGAGGAAAGAATTTGTTGATTTGGGAAAATATTAAAATAGCCTGCAAGGCGCTGTTTTCCAATAAACTTCGCGCGTTGCTGACGATGCTTGGAATTATCATCGGCATTGGCTCGGTAATTGCGATCATGACGGTCAGTGAGTCGCTGACAACTTCGATCTCCGAGAGTTTTCAGGAGATGGGAGCGAACAATGTCACAGTCGGTTTGTCGGCGAAAAGCGATGAGGAAGAGATTCGTGCAGACGGCATGCGGTTTGGTGCGTCAGGCAGAAATGTTTCTGTGACGGAGGAGGACCGGATCACTGACCGGATGATCAGTAAACTGAAGAAAACCTTCAAAAACCAGATTGCGGCAGTGGCTGTCAGTGAAAGTGCCGGAACGGCATCCGTATCCGGGGATGGCGACTCCGTCAATATCAATGTCAGCGGTGTCAATCAAGATTATTTTGAGAGTGATCAGGTGACTCTTTTGGCAGGACGTCTGATCAAAAAAGCAGATCTTTCCGGGAAAAAGCATGTCATCGTGGTGTCGGATCAATTGGTACAAAGCTTGTTTGACGGGGACAATGATGCGGCACTCTGGCAGAAGATCAACGTGAACATCAATGGAAATTATCAGGATTTTTATATTGTCGGTGTTTATGAATATGAGAGTGCGGGCACAGTCAGCGACAGCGATGATGTGACAACGAATGCATATATTCCGCTGGCAACAGAGAAAGAAATTATGCGCTCGGATGATGGGTACACGCAGTTTACGATCGTGACGGATACCTCTGTATCAAGTGTGTCCGCCTTTGCGAATCAGGTTGAGGCGTTCTTTGCACCATATTATGCAAGTAATGATAATTACGAGATCGCAACCTCAACGATGGAGTCTATGACGGAGTCGATGAGCGAGATGGTGCATACCGTATCGCTGGCAATCTCCCTGATCGCCGGAATCTCGCTTCTGGTCGGTGGTATCGGTGTTATGAATATCATGCTTGTGTCGATCACGGAACGAACCAGAGAGATTGGCACAAGAAAGGCGTTAGGTGCGACAAATGGCTCTATCCGGTTGCAGTTTATCATTGAATCCATGGTATTGTGTCTGGTGGGCGGATGCCTCGGCATTGTGCTGGGACTGATCCTTGGTTCTGTGGCAGCATCGGTGCTTGGTTATTCGGCAACGGCACCGGTGGCGGCAATCTTCATTGCAGTGCTGTTTTCTATGGTGGTCGGTGTATTCTTTGGATATTATCCGGCAAATAAAGCGGCGCGTATGGATCCGATCGAGGCACTCCGCTATGAATAAGAGAAATTATTCTGTCATAATGAAATGCTTCGCAATTCTCGTTGTTATAACACTACGTTGATTTGTCCATATATTAAAAAAGACAACAAAAGCGAGCCCCAGAGTGTTCAGCGGGGCTCGCTCGCATTTCACGAATGCACGAAAAACGGAACAGCGCTATTTACTTATTTGCTTTCTTGCCTGCAGCCTTGACACGGTCACGATATGACATGACTTTCTCGATGGAAGCACAGACCTGCTTATACTGAGCCTTGGTCTCCTCCAAATGCTGCTTTCCGGACTCTGTCAGGTGGTAGTATACACGGAAACGCTTTCCGACTACTTGAACCTTACGTTCCTCCAGAAATCCGTTCTTCTTCAAACGGTAGAGCGTTGGGTACATCGTTGCTTCATTCAGCTGATACTCGCCCTCGCTCTCTTTCTCAAGATCCTGCGAAAGCTGGTAGCCATACTTGTCTTCTTCTTCCAGCAAATGCAAAAGGATCATTTCAATTGTTCCACGCTTTAAGTTATCTCTTATACTCATCTCTACTCTACACAACCGATCTTTGATATTTGATATCCTCCCACATGGTATCACTTACATTATAACACAAATTTAAAAAAAATGCTGGATATCAGTAAAAGAATTTAGTAAATATTTACATTTTTAAGATTTTCCGCCAAAATTGGCTGGAGAATCATGGATCCAACAAGTAAAGTGACCACACATGCAACGGCTATGCCACACAAAATTCTCTTCTGGCGATGCTGGGAAAGAGGATGCTTCAGCGTTTCATCGACAAAATGTTCATAGATCACCCGATAATCTGCATCCGGTTCATCCTCTGCATATTGAAGCATATCGCTGTAGAGCATGAACTGCGCCTGTTTCAGAGCTTCTGCGTCAACACGTTCCGTGGTGTCGGAAAATGTCTGTTTTGTAATGTCACGGCTGAGCTGTTTCAGTCGATAGGATAATAGAAATGAACGCATAAGTTACTCCTCTCCTAGCTCAATACTCCTGTCTTGCTGCAGGAGAGCTGCAAATTAACTGTTTTGGATGCGGTAGACAGTTTTAAATGATATGTAGCCTTACCATATGCGGTGTTGCCGCTTTCCCAGTGGGAACCTCCGCTATAGGACCATGAGTTTTTGTAGATGGCAATCTCATGAGAAGAATCCGTGCAGGAAACCAATGTGGTTCCATCGTACTTAAAGGTGCCGTGAAGCGTGTAGGTCCAGCAAAGAACATCGTTTGCATTGTAGTAGCTGTATTTCTTCTGTCCGGACTTTGTATGTGTTTTGGCAATGGTTGCGATATCAGATATCGTCTCCGATGTCGTGACCACGCAGTAGCCGCCATCGTCCAGAGCGATCGTCTCCTGTGCGATAACGTTTGTCCGGGCGGATGCAGTCCCTGTCGGAATCAGAGCTGTTGCTGTTAAACAAAGTGCCATTGTTAGTGCGGAAAGTGCTTTAAAAAATTTTTTCATAATGTGAACCTCCTATTCGTTCAGATAGAAAACTGGTGTCGAGGAAGGAGTTTCAATGGTTGAATCAGAATTGTCCTGAAGTTCAATTTCGGCATGACCTTTGGTATCGGAAAGTTGGCGCAATCCCAGACGGACAAAGATTCCAAGTGCCAGAATACTCACTGCACAAATGGCAGCTACCGCTATTCGTATTACATTTCTTTTCCGTTGGGCGTGACTTTCGCTGCGCACCAGCTCCTGTTGCTTCTTAAGCTCCTCTGGATCTCCGAAACGTGCATAGATCTCTGGCGCATCCGCAGCCGGGTGCTCTTTCAGATAACAGTCCAAAGAATCACTCATGTCTTCGAGAAACTGGTCAATGCGATCGCGGTCTCCGGAGTAATACTCCCGCAATTGCTGTAGATATTGTTCCCGATCAAAAGAGTCCATCAAAATACCTCCTCCTCATTCGTTACAAAATTATCATAACCAAAATAATTTTATTTTGCAAATGCATTAGCAACAAAACCATTAATTATAATAATTTTCTAAATATATAAAGTATTCACAAAAATTTTAGTTTATTTTATTAAAATATTATAAACTATGCTTGATTTTATCAAATAAATAATTTTCGTGCAAGAGCACTTTTGAGATAATAACACGGCAGTATTCCTAATCGGAGTGCATACACGCCTGAGCGGAATGTAAATGAAAGCATAACACAAGTATAATTTAAAAGATAGTTGAAATAATGATTGCATAATGTAATGGAGCAATCGCTGACATTTGCCGGGACAGATTTTTGAATTCGGTATTATATAGTATAGAAGGTGTTTGTATGGCTTTGAGTAATAAAGAGATTGGGGCGAGGATACGGAATGTCCGTCGGGAATGCGGGCTGACGCAGGATCGTTTTGCGGAGAAGTTTCATGTTACCCAGCAGACTCTGAGCCGTTACGAGAGCGGAAAGATTGCCGTTCCCAATGATACACTCGAGGATATTGCCAAAGAAACAGGTATTTCCGTGGGATATTTTCTTGGTGTGGATTCTGTAGATTTTAGCGATGATGAGCTGTTGCTTGTGGAGTTTTACCGCAGGTCCGATGACAGACTCCGCAGAAAGATTCTGGAGGTTGTGAGGATCATGACATCCGATATTTCCGGGAAGGAATCAGAATCATAGGAAAGTGGATTTTTGAGTTAAAAATTGTGGATTGACGGTTGACAAGCGACCAAAAGGATACTAATATAAAGTCGTAGTGAAAAACTGTGACGGAGACAGTACCTTATTTGGAAACGCTTCAGTGAGTCCGGGATAGTGCGAACCGGATGCATAGAGCTTGCTCTTAGATAGATGAGGGAAGATCACTCCCGAGTTGCAGACTGGAACATTGTTTTATCAGTACAGTCTGACGGATCCCGCCGTTATAGGGGGATGTATCGAGTCGTTTGAGATTCCGTACAGATAAATAGGTGGTTATGAATGGCAAGGTGTTCATCCTGTTTAGGGTGGATGCTTTTTTTATTTATAAGAAACCTCGTTTCAGGCGTTATTTCTTATAAGTAAACAAGATTTAAGGAGGAAAACATATGTATCAGAAAGTTTCACCGGATATGAATTTTGTCGACCGGGAAAAGAACGTCGGAAAGTTCTGGCGTAATCAGCAGATCTTTGAAAAGTCCATGAAAGCAAGAGAGGGCAAGCCTGTCTACACATTTTATGATGGACCGCCAACCGCAAACGGAAAGCCGCATATCGGTCATGTGCTGACCCGTGTTATCAAGGATATGATTCCACGTTACAAGACGATGAAGGGATATATGGTTCCTCGTAAGGCTGGATGGGACACGCACGGACTCCCTGTTGAGTTAGAGGTTGAGAAGATGCTCGGTCTTGATGGTAAGGAGCAGATCGAAGAGTACGGTATGGAGCCTTTCATTAAGAAATGTAAGGAATCTGTATGGAAATACAAGGGTATGTGGGAGGATTTCTCTGGCACGGTTGGTTTCTGGGCTGATATGGAGAATCCATATGTTACCTATGATGATAATTTTATCGAGTCTGAGTGGTGGGCACTGAAGGAGATCTGGAATAAGAAGCTTCTTTATAAGGGCTTTAAGATCGTGCCTTATTGTCCAAGATGTGGTACACCACTTTCCTCACAGGAGGTTGCCCAGGGCTATAAGCTCGTCAAGGAGCGTTCTGCGATCGTTCGTTTTAGGTTGTTGGAGAGGATGCTTATTTCCTGGCATGGACCACGACTCCATGGACACTGCCGTCTAACGTGGCTCTCTGTGTGAACCCGGATGATACTTATATTAAGGTAAAGGCTGCAGACGGATATACCTACTATCTGGCAGAGGCACTTGCCGATAATGTCCTCGGCGGACTGGCACAGGAGGAAGGTGCTAAGGCTTACGAGGTGCTTGAGACTTATAAGGGAATTGATCTTGAGAATAAAGAGTATGAGCCTCTTTATGAGTGCGCAAAGGAATGTGCAGACAAGCAGCACAAGAAGGGCTTTTTCGTAACCTGCGATTCCTATGTTACGATGTCAGATGGTACCGGTATCGTTCATATTGCTCCTGCATTTGGTGAGGACGATGCGAATGTTGGACGTAAGTACGACCTGCCGTTTGTACAGTTTGTAACCGGCAAGGGTGAGATGAGCGAGGAGACTCCGTTTGCAGGTCTTTTCGTAAAGAAAGCAGATCCGGAGGTGTTAAAAGATCTCGATGCATCCGGCAAGCTGTTTGCTGCACCGAAGTTTGAGCATGATTATCCTCACTGCTGGCGTTGCGATACTCCGCTGATCTATTATGCACGTGAGTCATGGTTCATTAAGATGACAGAGGTTCGCGATGATCTTGTCCGCAATAACAATACCGTAAACTGGATTCCTGAGTCCATCGGTACCGGTCGTTTCGGTAACTGGCTTGAGAATATTCAGGATTGGGGTATTTCCAGAAACCGTTACTGGGGTACACCATTAAATATCTGGGAGTGCGAGGGTTGTGGCAGACAGGAATCCATCGGAAGCCGTGCTGAGCTGGCAGAGAGAAGCGGTAATCCGGAGGATGCAAAGGTTGAGCTTCATCGTCCTTATATTGATGCCGTGACATTTACCTGTCCGGATTGTGGCAAGACGATGCACCGTGTACCGGAGGTTATCGACTGCTGGTTCGATTCCGGAGCAATGCCGTTTGCACAGCATCATTATCCATTTGAGAACAAGGATCTGTTCGAGCAGCAGTTCCCGGCACAGTTCATCTCTGAGGCTGTGGATCAGACAAGAGGCTGGTTCTATTCGCTGATGGCTGAGTCAACACTCCTGTTTAACAAGGCTCCATATGAAAATGTTATCGTTCTGGGTCATGTTCAGGATGAGAACGGTCAGAAGATGAGTAAGTCAAAGGGGAATGCGGTTGATCCGTTTGATGCACTGGACAAGTACGGTGCAGATGCGATCCGCTGGTATTTCTATATCAACAGTGCGCCATGGCTGCCAAATCGTTTCCATGGCAAGGCAGTGCAGGAAGGACAGCGTAAGTTCATGGGTACTCTGTGGAATACCTATGCATTCTTCGTTCTGTATGCGAACATTGATGAGTTTGATGCAACAAAATATACATTAGCTTACGATAAGCTTTCTGTTATGGATAAGTGGCTTCTGTCCCGTCTGAACAGTACGGTAAAGGCAGTGGACGAGAATCTGGCGGCATATCGTATTCCGGAGACAGCAAGAGCATTGCAGGAGTTTGTCGATGAGATGAGTAACTGGTATGTTCGCCGCTGCCGTGAGCGTTTCTGGGCAAAGGGCATGGAGCAGGATAAGATCAATGCATATATGACACTTTATACTGCCCTGGTAACGATCTCCAAGGCTGCCGCTCCGATGATCCCATTTATGACAGAGGACATTTACCGCAATCTGGTATGCTCTATTGATCCAAGCGCGCCGGAGAGTGTACATCTTTGTGATTTCCCTGAGGTGGATGAGGCTCATATCGACAAGCAGCTTGAGGCTGATATGGAGGTTGTGCTTGAGGCTGTTGTGATCGGTCGTGCCTGCAGAAACACCGCAAATATCAAGAACAGACAGCCAATCGGCAAGATGTATATCAAGGCAGGTAAGGAACTGAGTGATTTTTATGTAAATATCATCCGTGACGAGCTGAATGTTAAGGAGGCTGAGCTTACTGATGATGTCAGCAAGCTTACCACCTACAGCTTTAAGCCGCAGCTTAAGACACTGGGACGCCGTTTTGGCAAGAAGATCAATGATGTAGACAGATCCTTGCAGAGCTGGACGGACAGGCTGCAATGGCAGAGCTGAATGAGAAGGGGACATTAACGATTCAGGTAGACGGTCAGGATGAGGCACTTGAGAAGGATGACCTTCTGATCGAGGCTGCTCAGATGGAGGGTTATGTATCTGACACAGACCGCGGAATCACGGTTGTTCTTGACACCAACCTGACACCGGAGCTTCTGGAGGAAGGCTTTGTACGTGAGATCATCAGTAAGGTTCAGACTATGCGTAAGGATGCAGGCTTTGAGGTGATGGATCACATCAGAGTCAGCATGCAGGATAATGACAAGGTTCAGCAGGTGATCAGCAGCAATGAAGCTCAGATTAAGTCTGAGGTTCTGGCTGACGAGGTTGCTTATAACGGTGCGAAGGGCTTTACAAAGGAGTGGAGCATCAACGGTGAGAAAGTAACGCTTGGTGTCGAGAAACTTTCCTAGAAAGATCAAAAGGAATGGAGATAGTGTGAAAAATACTGCCGATGCATTATTTTTCACACGGCTATTTGTGCCGCAGGCGTCACAAAGTAGCCCTGATTGCAGATTCAAATTTGATATTTGAATCGCGATTCCTTCGACGACAAGCGTCTGCGGAATGGAGATTAATATGAAAAAAATGAAGAGAACGATATTATCATGGATTCTTGTGCTTGCCATGATACTGTCCGGTGTGGCTCTGCCACAGGGGCAGCAGGTGAAGGCGGCGGGTACGTCGTATGACCTGAGCGTATCAGAGGGGGCAAGCCCGCTTACGCTTGCAAAGAATCAGTGGGGCGATGATTACATTGCGGATATCCTGTTTCAGGTTCCGGA
>NZ_QUET01000035.1 GCF_003478445.1 Roseburia sp. AM59-24XD | reverse complement strand
ATGACCATTCCGGTTTTTGGGGGAATTTTTATTACATGCATAATGTGTCAGCAGTATCGGATACCTGCATGCTCGTACGCAAAAAATATTACGACATGGCAGGTGGAATGGATAATGGGTTAAAGACCTGGTTTGCCGGTCTTGATCTTTCGCTAAAGCTGATGAAAGCAGGGAAGGTTAATGTGCTGGATCCATATGCCAGAATGGGCTTTGCACATAATGATTTGATCAACTGGGAAGCTAAGAGAAATGCAAACGGTGAATATGTTGATGAGACAGAGCAGATAAGCCTGCTAAAGGAACGGTGGGGTGAGGTTATCCGAAAGGGAGATCCTTATTATAATGCCAATCTTACAAAGAACTCATCGGATTTTATTCTCGGAAAATTATAAATAAATGATATCTTTGCAGCGTTAAGTGTAAAGCCACCGTGGAAAGGTGGTGGAATGGGGGATAGGATGTCTTCAAAGAAGAAAACAAATGGGAAAAATAATAAAAATAACAGAAGCAATCCCAAAAGAAACAAACAGACGGTGGTACATTTTTCCAGAAATCTGACGATCTTATGTATTATTGCGGTATTGTTCGGGATCATAGCATATCGTTCTCTTAATATTTATTCGCAGGAAAAGATCCTGGAGTATCCGGCAGAGCAGTCAGTGACGGGATATTCGGTGGCAGAGACGAATTATACGATTGCCGATGCAAATGAACATTATATCGAATATACCTTTGAGGAAAGAAACGTCCGCGTATTTTGGATCAACATGAATGCGGAGGCACCGGTGGACAATCATTTTGAGATCGACACATTTCTGGATGACCAGAAGGTGGAGCACATCACGACCGGTGTCGGACAGGGACAGTATGCGGAAAAGACCTACTTAAATCACAAGCCGATCAACCGCATCCGTTTTTCTACCGATCAGGATATTTCTTTGGAGTCTGTTTATATCGAGCATCTTCAGGAGGCATCTTTAGCGCAGAAGAGAACGCTGCAAAAGCAGATTCTTGTACTGCTCGTTGTTCTGATCCTTATTTCCTGCTGGCTCGCAAAGAAAGAAAAGCTTGAAAATATCATTAATAACAGTATAAACGGTATCAAAGGTGCCGGGGAGTATGTAAAACAGCATCCGAAGCAGCTTGGGATCTCGGCTCTGCTTTATGTGCTTGCGGGCGTGTGCGGATGGCTATTGCGAAATATTTATTTTATTGTGATCCGTCATGGTACATGGCAGTGGACTACCAGAAGCACTATTTACGGAGTGGTACTCGGACTGCTTGGCTATGAGATCATAAAATATCTGTTTATCGTCAAAAAGAGAACCTTCGAAATGTTGTTTTTGCGCTGCGGAGTGATCCTTTGTGTGGGATTGACGCTGCTTTTGCCACTGCGTTTAAATGTTTCGTGGGATGATCAGACACATTTCATCAATGCGGCAGGGGCATCTCATCTGCAGAACAGTACACTGTCGATTGCAGAGGAGGACTTTTACTATACCTGTTATCTGGGGCAGCTCAAGAGTTATTCTATGACCGAGGAACCACGACTGCGACAGATTCTGAATGATCCTTCCGCACGGGTGGCAGAATCATCGGATCAGCCTGTACTGATCAATTTCAGAACAGTCATCTATCTTCCGGCGATTCTGGTATTCTTTTTCGCAAGAGGACTTGGAATCCCGATGTCGGCAATGGTTGTCCTTGGAAGACTGGCAAGTGCATTATTTTATCTGATCGTGATCTATCTCGGAATGAGACATCTCAAATCCGGTAAAATGATCATGGCGGCAGTGGCGTTGATGCCGGGAGCAGTATTCCTTGTATCTAACTTTAATTATGATTACTGGCTGATCGCATTGGTGGCATATTCCATTGCATATCTCATTGGAGAATATCAGCATCAGGAGAAGATACTGACCGTAAAGGATATTGTGCTGATTTTTGGAACATTTCTGGTCGGGATTCTTGCCAAGCCGGTATATATCCCGCTTCTGGGACTGGCAGCCTTTTTGCCGAAGGAGAAATTCAAGAGTGTGAAATGGCGCAGAGTTTACCGCTGTTTCTTTGGCGGAGTTGTTGTTCTTGCGGTGTTAGGTTTTGCGGTACTGATCTTTGGCGGCGGCTTAGGCTCCGGTGATATGCGTGGAGGCGAGGGTGTCAATGCGGCGGGACAGATTCAGTATATCCTGTCCAATCCGATGAAGTATACGGGACTGCTTCTCAGTTATCTGCGATTCCAGTATCTGAATATGACAATGTTTAAGGCGTTTATCGTGCAGACGGCATATTACTGGAGCATTCCGGCACTGGCGATGCCTTGTCTGATCTGGCTTGTGGTTGTTACGGTTCTTGACCGTCGCCGCGATGATGTTCGTCCGGTCGGCTGCCCGATCAAGATCACGGTTCTGCCGCTTGCATTTGCCAGCGTCTGCTGTGTGGCTACAGCGATGTATGTCACCTTTAATGAGGTGGGAGCAGCAACCATCGAGGGATGTCAGGGAAGATATCTCTGGCCAATCATGACACCGTTGTTTTTGACGCTGGGACAGATCCGCTTTCTGACGATTCCACGTAATGATAAGGTTGAGCGCTGGATCGAGGGTGTGGGAATGATGCTCTCTGTGATCCTGGCAGCATGCATGTTGACAGAGTTTTTATAAAATACAAACCAGCATTGGTTATAGAAGAATGAGGCAGTTTATGAAGAAATTATTGATTTTGATTCCGGCATATAATGAGGCGGAAAATATTGAACGGGTTGTTGATAATATCGAGAACAATTACAGCGAGTACGATTATGTGATCGTCAATGACGGTTCCAAGGATAAGACATATGATATCTGTATGGAACGCAATTACAAGGTGATCGATCTGCCAATCAACCTTGGACTGGCGGGAGGCTTTCAGGCAGGTGTCAAGTATGCTTACCGCATGAATTACGATTATGTGATCCAGTTTGATGCAGATGGACAGCATCTGCCGGAATATATTGCACCGATGATCGAAGAAATGGAAAAGGGATACGACATCGTGATTGGATCCCGCTTTGTCACTGAGAAAAAGCCGTTTACAGCCAGAATGCTGGGAAGTAGACTGATCTCTCTTGCAATCCGTCTGACAACCGGTAAATGGATCAAGGATCCAACTTCCGGAATGCGTATGTACAACAGAAACTGTATGAAGGAGTATGCGCAGGAGGTCAATTACGGACCGGAGCCGGATACGGTATCCTATCTGATTAAGAATGGTGCGAAGGTATCAGAAGTACAGGTGGACATGGAAGAAAGAATTGCCGGTACAAGCTACCTTAATCTTACGAGATCTATTTCTTACATGTTTCGTATGCTGATGTCAATTGTTGTGATACAGACTTTTAGAAAGAGGTGATCAGATTATGTCCATATCCTTACGAATTATCCTGTTTATTGTATCCTTTGTGGTAGCAATATATGTGCTTCGAAGAATACGAAAAGCAAAGCTTAAAATAGAGTATTCCCTGTTTTGGATCGTATTTTCATTTTTACTGCTTGTTTTAAGTATCTTCCCACAGATTGCCATTGCGCTTGCGGATCTGTGCGGAATACAGTCGCCGGTAAACTTTATATTTTTATTTATGATCTTTATTCTTCTGCTGCATAATTTCTATATCACATTCCGTGTGTCACATCTGGAGAATATGATACAGAGCCTCACGCAGGAGATTGCAGTAAGAGATGTTATGAATAAGGAACAATGATGGGAGAACAGGGATCGATATGAATACAGAAAGAAGACAGTATCTTTATCTGGACACGCAGATGAAGCAAAAAAGCAATAATCTGGATTTCATGAAGTTTCTGGCGGCGTGGCTTGTGATCGTTCACCATTCCTTTGATCTGAATGTCTCAAAGGGCGAGTGGATCAAGGTGATCACGGGACAGCAGCTTGATTTTGGAACCGTGGCGGTCAGCCTGTTCTTTCTGGCGAGTGGTCTTTTTATTGCAAAAAGCATGGAGCGGAATCAAAGTGCCGGAAAGTTTTTCCGGGCACGTTTCCGGCGTGTGTGGCCGCCGCTGGCAGCGGTTGTTGTGCTGTCCGTGATCATGGGAGCCTTTGTGACGACCCTGCCGCTTGGGCAGTATTTTACAAACAGTGTGACATGGCGTTATCTGCTCAATGCAGTGTTTGTTCTGCGACACAATCTTCCGGGCGTTTTTGAGAACAATGTATTTGGAAGTGCTGTGAATGGTGCACTGTGGACACTTCCTGTGGAAGTGCTTTGTTATGTGGGATGTTATGTGATCTACCGTCTGGGACTGCTGAAAAAGAAAAGAATCCTTGGCGTTATGGCGGTATATCTGGTGTGCGCATTGATCGGTTTCCGTATTTGCAGCATGCTTGGAATTGTTATTTTAAGCGCAGCCTTCCGTCCGATCTATTTCTTCTTACTGGGACATGTTTTATATGTATACCGGGACCGGGTTCCGGTGGACTGGCGTTTGTTTGTGCTCTCACTGGTGGGCATGGCAGTATGCTTTGCGCTGTCCTGGTCGACGGCGGCTGTCTGGATCTTTTATCCGTATGTGCTTCTTTATCCGGCATTTATGGCGAGACAGTGTGGCAGCAGACTTGCCTTTGGGGGACGTTTTTCATATACGATCTATCTGTGTGCCTTCCCGATCCAGCAGCTTCTGATCCATCTGTTCGGTGGACAGATGAATGTTTATCTGCATATGGGACTGGCGTTAGTGATCGCAACAGCAGTTGGCGTTGTATTACATTATACAACGGAGAAATAAAGGGGGTTATCCGATGAAGATATTGATTACCGGAGCAGCAGGATATATTGGTCATCATGTGGTCAAGGCATTCTGCAACGCAGGGCATGATGTATATGTGTCCGATTTTTCGTACAAGGGAGTTGACGAGCGGGCAAAGAGGATTGACGTGGAGATCTTTAACGGGGAGAAAGATATCTATGAGCAGTGCGGCAGTCCGGACGTGCTTGTGCATATGGCATGGCGCGATGGCTTTGTGCATAATTCGGAGGCACACATGAAGGATCTGTCCTCTCATGTGACATTTCTGAATCATATGATCGATGGCGGTCTGAAGTATCTGACCGTTATGGGAAGCATGCATGAGGTCGGCTACTGGGAGGGGGCTGTGGATGAGAATACACCGTGCAATCCGATGTCGATGTACGGCATTGCCAAGAATGCGCTCAGACAGCAGCTTCTTCTGTACACACAGAACAAGGATGTGCATCTGCACTGGCTCAGGGCCTATTATATTTACGGCGATGACGCCAGAGGAAGCTCTATTTTTGCAAAGCTGTATCAGGCGGCAGAGGACGGCAAAACGACATTTCCGTTTACGACCGGCAAGAATCTCTACGATTTCATCCATGTGGATGATCTCGCGCAGATGATCATGAAAGCGAGTATTCAGGGCGAGGTTGACGGCATTATCAATGTATGCACCGGCAAGCCGATGTCCCTTGCGGATAAGATCGAGTCCTATATCAAGGAAAAGAACATGAATATCAGGCTGGAGTATGGTGCTTTTCCGGACAGACCATATGACTCTCCGGGCATCTGGGGAGACGCAGCGAAGATTGAAGCAATCATGGGAAATGGAGCGAAATAAGCATGAAACAGTACAATAACTATACCGCGGATGATTTTACCTTTGTTGTCTGCGCTTATCAGGAGTGCGAGTATCTGGAGGAGGCCATCCGTTCCGTAAAGGAGCAGACGATTTCCGCAAAGATCCTGATCTCGACCTCCACGCCGAATGATTTCATTCAGGGGATCGCGGACCGCTACGATATTCCGGTCTGTGTCAATCGGGACGGCGGACAGATCAAGGACTACAATTTTGCGATGGCACTGCCTGAGACACCGCTTATGATGCTGATGCATCAGGACGAGATCCTGGCACCGGCATTCCTCGAAAAGGTGCTTGATGCACTGAATCATGCGAAGGATCCGATCATCGCATTTACCAATTATCTGGAGATGCACAACGATGAGGTTGACAAGAAGCCGTCCACGATGGTGCGGATCAAGCGGATGCTTCTGTGGCCGTCTCTTGTTCATGCATGGCAGGGCACATGGATCGGCAAGCGAGGGATCCAGCTTCTCGGCAATCCGATCACGCATCCGACGGTTGTGTGCGTGAAGGACAAGATGCCGGAGCCGGTGTTTTTGGAGAAGTACAAGGCATCTATGGACTGGGATCTGTGGGAGCGTTTATCCAGACAGAAGGGGACCTTTGTATATGTGAAGGATGTCCTTTTATACCATCGGATGAACGACTTAAACCAGACCGCGAAGCTGCTTAAGACAACGAATGCCAGATACGATGATGAGTATGAGATTTTCTGCCGTTTCTGGCCGAAGTGGATCGCAAAGCTGCTTATGAAGTTTTATTCCGGAGCAGCGAAATATTACTAGAGAATAATCTCTGAGAGTTTGTGCCTGCAGGCATTTGAGTGCAGGCAGAGAAAGGAATGTCAGATTATTATGCCAAAGGTGAGTTGTATCGTACCGGTTTATAATGTGGAAAAATATCTCAGGCGATGTCTGGACAGTCTGCTTTCCCAGACGATAACGGACTATGAGATCATATGTGTCAACGACTGTTCGCCGGATGGCAGCCTGGCGATCCTTGAGGAGTACCGGAAAAAGTATCCGGACAAGCTTCGTATTCTGCAGAATGAGGAGAATATGGGGCAGGGAAGGAGCCGTGCCAGAGCGATCCTTGAGGCAAAGGGAGAGTATATCTGCTTTGTGGACAGCGACGATTACATCAAAAGCGATTACATGGAAACCTACCTGACCGAGATGGAGAAGGGGGATTTTGATTTTGTGATCGGCGGCTATATCCGTGATGTGGAGGGAAAGTTTCAGGAATGTCTCGTCTCTGATTCGGACTGGAGCATTCTGACGTATACCGTGGCGTGGGGCAAGCTGTTTCGCCGGAGCTTTCTGGTGGAGAATGCAATCGACTTTTCCGATAAGCGGCAGGGCGAGGATGTTTATTTCAGCCTGCGCGTGTATTATCACTGTGAGCATTATAAAGTGATACCATATGCCGGCTACTATTATTATCTGAACCGCAATTCGACAACGGGCAGAATGAATTATCAGCTGAATTTCGAGCGTACGGTAACGGATATGTTTGATCTGCTGATGAAGCGCTGCGATCTGACGAAGATTTCGGAGGAGAAGCGCCGCCATATCGAGTATGATTATCTTGCGAATATGATCAATGCGCTGATCACTTACGGACATGGCTGTGGACCGGCACGCATGAAGGACAAATACGAATATTTCCGGCAGGACAGAGAGCGGAGATTTCCGGATTACCGGCACAATCCTTATGTGGGACTCCGAAAGCCGAAGGGACAGACATTAAAGATCCGCATGGGCGTCGGCGTGACAATGCTTCTTAGCAGGCTGCATCTGGAACGTCTGATGTTCCAGGTGATCTCACTGCTTCGTTAGTGCCGTGTAATAATGAGTCTTGAGAGGATTTGATCAGGAATATGGAGAAAGAACAATATTTTACATTTATCGTGCTTCATTATAACTGCTTTGAGGAAACGAAGGCGTGTGTCGATTCGATCCTTGCGCTGGAGCAGAGTGAGCAGACACAGATCGTGGTGATGGACAATGCATCCGTCAACGATTCCCTGACACGTCTGCAGCAGACCTATGGAGACAATCCGCAGGTGCATATCCTGCACAATGAAAGTAATGAGGGCTTTTCGGCAGGTAACAACAAAGCATATGCCTATGCGAAACAGCACTGGGACTGCGAATTTGTTGTGTTTGCGAACAATGATCTGTTGTTTGAGGACAAGGAATTCATCCGTAAGGTGCGGGAGGAATATGAGGCGAGCGGCTTTGGCGTGTTAAGTCCCGATATCTTCCACACGACTCTAAAGATCCATCAGAGTCCGATCGATGAAAGACTGGTGCTTCCGGTGTCGGGCGTGCGAAAGACGATCGTGCTGAATACGGTTGCGCTGTGGATCTATCCGTTGTTTTATGCGCTTTTCGGAAAGAATATGAAGGAGACGGTGGCAGCGGCGGTTGATCTTTCCTATCGCACGGATGTCGTGCCGATGGGGGCGTGTCTGATCATTTCCGAGAGGCTGATGGAGCGCAAGGACGTGATCTTTGATCCTGAGACCCATTTTTATTATGAGGAATATATATTAAGCTGGTGGTGTGCAAAGCACGGCGTGGATATTGTGTTTCAGCCGCGGATCCAGGTGCTTCACAATCACGGCAGAGCGACGAAAAGTATCGGTGATCCGAAGCGTGTGTTAAAGTTCCGGATGCAGAATATTTTACAGGCGGCAAAGGTTTATTATAAGCTGATCCGGTGAAGGGAGAGCGTTACATGAAAGGATTTTTGGAGTTTGTCTATCTCGTATTCAAACGAAAGATCGTCTGGCGTTTCCGTAACAGGGAGAACGGAGCGAGATGTACAAACGTTTATGATATAGATTGTGTCAATGTCGGCAGGTACACATACGGACCGATTGACATTGAAATGACGAGAAGAGATGTTATGCTTCGGATCGGAAGCTTCTGCTCCATCGCAAACGGTGTGAAGTTCATACTAAGTGCCGAGCATCCGATGGATCATCTGCTGACGTATCCGGTGCAGGAGCTGATCACAAGAGACGGCATAGATGCACAGTCCAAGGGAGATATTCAGGTGGACGATGATGTGTGGATCGGCTGTGGCGCGATGGTGCTTTCGGGAGTACACATTCATCAGGGCGCTGTGGTGGCAGCCGGTGCGATCGTCACAAAGGATGTGCCGCCGTATGCGATTGTGGCAGGAGTTCCGGCGAAAGTGATGGGATACCGTTTTGAACAGGAGCTGCGGGATAAGCTGCTTTCCATTGATTTTTCAAAGATTGACGGGACGTTTGTGAAGGAACACCGCGATATCTTTACGAAGGATAACCGGTATTTTGCAGAGCATCTTGATGAGCTGCCGAAGAAAGGAATGTAGGGATTAGTATGAAGATTGCGTTATTTGGAGGAGCCGGTTTCATCGGCGTGAACCTGACCAGAGCCCTTGCACAGCAGGGCGGACACGATATTACCGTGATCGACGCCAGAGAAGAGTTCTTTGCACCGTTAAAGCAGATGGAGCTGCCGGGCGTGCATTTTGCCGTGTCGGAGTTTCCGGTGGAGCAGGATTTTGACCGCCTGCTGGTGGGGATGGATGTGGTCTATCATCTGGTGAGTACCACGAATCCAAGCACGTCCAACAAAGGAATTTCTCATGAGCTTGAGGCAAATATAGTTGCCACATCAAGATTTCTGGAGAGCTGTGTCCGTGTGGGCGTGGGAAGGGTGATCTTTCTTTCCTCCGGTGGAACCGTGTACGGCAAGGAGCAGCAGTGTCCGCTCAACGAGAATACACCGACATATCCGATCAGCTCCTACGGCATTCAGAAGATTACGATCGAGAAGCTTTTGTATCTGTATCATTATCTGCACGGACTTGATTACCGTGTGATCCGTCTCGCCAATCCGTACGGACCTTACCAGCGTCCAAACGGCGTGCTCGGAGCGGTTGTGACCTTTACTTACAAGGCACTGCGTCAGGAAGAGATCGTGGTGTACGGGGACGGTTCCGTTGTGCGCGACTTTATTTATATTGATGATGCCGTGCGCGGAATCCTTGCGGTGGCACAGGGAGTGAGTGAGCACCGGATCTTTAATCTGGGCTGCGGCTACGGCACAAGTATTCATGACGTGCTGGTCGAAATTGAGAAATCACTTGATATTTCTTTAAATATCACGTATAAAGAAAGCAGAAAGGTGGATGTGCCGGTCAATTATCTGGACATTTCCCGCTATGAGAAGTATTACGGAAGCTTAAATCCGATCTCTCTGGGCGAGGGTATCCGCAAAACAGCAGAATTTATGAAGGAATATTACGAATTATGAGCAAAGAAGAATTGATGGTTTCACTGGTGGTTCCCACGAATGGTGTGATCGAGTGGGTATTTCCGGTATTGGACAGTATTTATCAGGATGAGCCGGAGCACAGCCGGTTTGAGGTGATCGTGACCGACAACGGCGACAATGAAGAGTTTCAGCGTCAGATGGAGTCGTACTGCGCGCGTTATGACAATCTGATCTACCGCAAGACACAGGCGAAGCAGTTTCTGAATCAGGTCGAGGCGTTCAAGCTTGCCTCCGGGCGGCTGATCAAGTTTGTCAATCACCGGATGAAGCTTTTGCCGGGAACGGTTGAGGAGCTGATCCGCTTTGCGGCTTCCCATGAGGAGACAAAGCCGGGCATTTATTTTATGAACGGTGCGATCGCCGGGAAGAACGGCGAGGAGAAGTTTGACAGCTTTGACGCTTATGTGGCAGGCATGCGCCGGTTTTCCTCATGGTCTGCAGGCACAACGATGTGGAAGGAGGACTTTGACCGGCTTGATCCGGACATGACCTATAATGCAACCTTTCCGCATACCGATTATGTGTTCAGCGAGAAGAACAAAGCAGAGTATATCATCGACCACCGCGTGCTTTTTGAGGAGATTCCGGTGGACGATACCAAGAAGGGCAAATACGACCTGTTCCATGCCTCGGCGTGGAGTACCCGGGATTGATGTTAGATCTGTGCCGCCGCGGCGAGATCTCTAAGGAGACGTTTCTGACAGTGAAGGAGGATATGCTCCGTCTGCTGGCAGAGCTTTACTTTGGCTATGTGCTTCGCAAGATGCCGTGTTCCTATGATCTTAGTGGATACAAATCATCCATCCCTGTCTTTTTCAGCAATGGAGCAGTGTGGCGGATGATGGTGCGGATCGGATTTGGCAAGATCTTTGGCAGAAGAGGATGAAATGAGGAGTCGATATGAAGAGAGCAGTATTTGAGAAGGATTTTATCCGTGTGGAGGACAGTGAGACAGGGACGCCTGGGGCGTTTTTAAAGTTTGCGTTCCGGGTGCAGGCTGCATTATATAAGCTGCGTTACCGGTTTGTGCATGTAAAGCCGCAGGATAAGAAATACAACGTTGCCGTCTGCGCGATCTTTAAAAATGAGGCACCTTATCTGAAGGAATGGATCGAGTTTAATCATCTGGTGGGTGTGGAGCATTTCTATCTCTACAACAACAATTCCGAGGATGATTATCAGAGCGTGCTGGAGGAGTATGTGCAGAGCGGTCTCGTCACACTGATCCAGTTTCCTTACGAGCAGGCGCAAATGAAGTGTTACAAGGACTGCATTGACAAATATGCCGGCGAGACAAAGTGGCTCGGCTTTATTGATATTGATGAATTTATCGTGCCGAAAAGTACAAATGATATTTATGGTTTTTTGAAGCCGTTCGAGACAAAGCGCGGTGCGGTAAAGCTCAACTGGCAGCTTTTCGGAACCTCCGGAAGAATGGACCGCGATATCGAAGGTCTTGTGGCGGAGGATTTCACCGTCTGCTGGCCGAAGTATTACGACGTCGGCAAATGCTTCTACAATACGGCGTTCGGTGTCAACCCGGATTCGCCGCAGAATGCGGGGATGCATCACAGCTTCTGGACGATGTACAAGGGAAGACAGCTTCCGCCGGTCAATGCATTTGACCATGTCTGCACCGGTACATTCAGCAAGGCGGACAGCAGGGATTTTCCGATCCAGCTCAATCACTATTTTACGAAGTCCTATCAGGAATATGTGATGAAGCGGTCAAAGGGAGATGTCTTTTTTAAGACGAATCCGCACGATGAGGAATACTTTTATTTTCATGAAAATCTCTGCACGGCTCAGGATCATTCTGCATACAAGTATCTGATCCAATTGAAACAGCAGATGAACCGCAAATAACAGAACGATAAGTGCTTCGATGGCAGCAGATATGCCGGAGAAGCACTGTTTGATATTTATACGGAAGAGAGACAAAGAAGGGGGACAAGCATGGCTGAGACAAGTTTAAAGAAACAGATCATGTCCGGAATGGTGTGGAAGTTTGCAGAGCGTTTTATTGCACAGGGCGTTTCCTTTGTGGTATCGCTGGTGCTGGCGCGCATCCTGATGCCATCGGACTACGGAATTATCGCGATCATCAATGTGTTTATCACGATCGCCGATGTGCTGCTGACCAGCGGTCTGAATACGGCGCTGATCCAGAAGCAGGACGTGGACGAGCTTGATTTTTCCACGATATTTTACTGCAACTTTATCCTTGGAATGGGACTTTATGCGATCCTTTTCGTGGCGGCTCCGTTTCTTGCCACTGCATATAAGATGCCGTTATTAAAGCAGGCGATCCGCGTTTTTGCGATCCGTCTGCCGATTTCTTCCTTCCAGTCGATCCAGACAGCATATATTTCCCGTAAAATGGACTTTAAGCGGTTCTTTTTCTCAACGATCATCGGAACGCTGGTCTCTGCAGTGGTTGGAATCGTGATGGCACTGAAAGGTGCAGGTGTATGGGCGCTGATCGCACAGTATCTGACAAACACGATCATCGATACGCTGTTCCTGTTTGTGACGGTGCGCTGGCATCCGAGGCTCATGTTTTCATGGAAGCGTGCGAAGCCTCTGATCGCCTATGGAAGCAAGGTTATGATGACCGACCTGATCGGAACGATCTTTAACAATCTGGGTGATTTTATCGTGGGACTGCGTTATACGACGGCAGATCTGGCATATTATACCAAAGGAAAGCAGCTTCCGATGCTGCTCAAGACAAATATCAGTACGGCACTGATCAGTGTACTTTTCCCGGGGATGTCCCAGGTGAATGATGAGAATGAAAAGGTGAAGATTTTGTCCAGACAGAGTGTGCGTATGCTAAGCTACATTATCTTTCCGCTGATGGCGGGGATGATGGTTGTGGCAAGACCGCTGACGATCGTGCTTTACACCAGCAAATGGATTGCGATGGTGCCGTTCGTCTGGGTGGTATGTCTGGAGGCGGTGATCTCGGTGCCCGGAACCGTGGCACTACAGTGCGTCAAAGCGGTCGGACGCAGCGATATGATGCTTTATTCAGAATTTATCAAGAAACCGATCTTTTTAATTTCTATATTTGTGGCACTTCATTTCGGGATCATGGCAGTGGCACTGACGCTGCCGATCAATGCGCTGATCGAGCTTGTGATCAACAGCTATATGACCGGGAAAACGATCCGCTATCACATCGGAGAGATCCTGGCGGATGCGTTTCCTGCATTTGCACTGTCAGCTCTCATGGGAGCTGCTGTCTATGGTATTTCCCTGCTGTCCTGGCACAATCTTGTGCTGGAGCTTTTCGTGCAGGTTATTGCCGGTGGAATCTGTTATATAGTGCTGTCATGGATTTCACATAACCCGGAGTTTGGGATGATCCTTCGCGTGATAAAGTCACGCAAAGCCAGTCAATAAGCTTCATGTACTGATTTTCGAGTACATGGATGCGGATCAGCTCGATCAGGGAGCAGACGATAAAGACAAGCAGGACCACCACGATCGAATAAGGGATCAGAAGCCTGTCTTCCGCAAATGCGGCGTTTCGGAAAATATGACGCCAGAGGAACGGACGTACATAGCGGTTATCGTGGATGAGGTAAACGCCGAAGGTTGTTGCGGAGATCAGATTGATCGCCGGAATGTACGGCATTTTGATCTTGGAAAATCCCAGAAACATTGTGATCGAGATCAGCACGATCGGAATCTGATGCATCTCATAGAAGAAGGTGGCATTCATGCCGAAGAACGGCAGCCTCAGTCCGAGAAAGTCGAAAACGACAGCGGAGCCGAAGGTCAGCAGGATCAGGAAGCCGGACACCAGCAGATAGGTACGTCCCGTGATCGTTGATTCCTTGGCGTGAAGCCGGATGTAGCCACTGATCAGATACAGGTAAATGAACCAGAGCAGGTCGTTGCATTCCCATGTCTCGTAGAGAAAGGTCGGGATAATGCACCAGCAGAAGGTCATCAGTGCAAGCATCTGCAGATAGGTTGTTCTGTCAAAGGAGCGGATCGCCTTATTGATAAAAGGTGATAGCAGATAGAGTACAAAGTAGCCGCTTGCGAACCACCAGCGGTCATAGGTGATCGGAAGTGCGTTCTTGACCAAATCTTTTGCACTAAACGGTGTCGGTCTTAAAATGACAAATAATACATAGATCAGAACGGAATAAGTAAAGATCTGGATCCACATCTTGATCGCTTTATTGATCTTCAGAGAATCTGCCGTGATCAGAAAATATCCCGAGATCAGTACGAAAACATCGACACCGATCTTGCCGCCGATCTGGATAAACTGGATCCAAAGCCGGTTTATTGTGACCGTATTGATCGGAAAATCAAAATTCCCATGTACGGAAAAATGATGCGCAACGATCATGATCATTGTGATGATGCGCAAAAGCTCGATATTGGACTGGCGTTTTTGCGCCGGAGCCGCTGTTGTATTTGCAGAAATTTCCTGATTCATTTGTAATATCCTTTCTTGTAAAACCCCAATAAAATATACCCATATACTTCTATTTTAACTGAGACCGGAGCGATATGCAATAGGAAGAAACAGCCGGATCCTCCGTTGACTCCCCTGCTGCGGGAGAAGGCAGAAATACTGCGTCTGCTGTGTGCCTGAAAACGGTCGGATCGTTTTGCGTTATCGGTTGTCAGATTCAAGCCGTGATGGTATAATGAAAATTGGAGTTTTTTGACGATTCACGATTGAGAAAAGGGGTGTTTCATGAAGGCGGAAACAATAAAAAATAAGTTAAAACGTCCGGAGAACCGGAAGACTGTGATGGATCTGGGAATCCTGCTGCTCTTGGTTACGATAGCGGCGTGCATTGCGTATGGCGTCAATGGCATTTACCCGTTTGGAAGCAAGTCGATCGCCCGCGGTGACATGGTTCAGCAGACGATCCCGGCAGGAATGTATTATGTATGGGATGTGCTGCACGGAAAGGCAAGCCCGTTTTTTACCTGGAATTCAGGTCTTGGCATGAACATTTCCGGAGCGGTTTCTCTGGGAGCGCTGTTCAGCCCGCTCAATCTCTTTTTATATTTTTCAACGAGAGCGTATCTGTATTATTTTGCCAATATTCTGATGATATTGAAAATGATCGCGATCGCATATGCGATGTATTTCTATCTGCGCAAATATGACATGGAGCGCATGGCATATGTGGCAGGTGCAGCTGTTTATGCATTCGGAGCGGCATCCTTAGTACATTTCCAGATCATGCTCGTAATGGACGTGGCGTTTCTGCTGCCGCTGATCATGATCGGAATTGACCGGCTTTATGAGAATAAGGGCTGTCTTTACTTTATCATTGTATTTACGCTGGCGATGATGGTGGATGTTTATACCGGCTGTATTACATTGCTTTTTATTCTGTTATCCTCAGGAATCCGCACCTTTGTCGATTCTGCAAAAGAGAAGGAAGAGAAGAAGCGGTGGATTCTCCGGCTCGGCGTATCCGTACTCGTCTCCCTGCTTTTAAGCGCAGTGGTCGTGATCCCAGCACTTCGCAGTATTGCTGAGGCACCACGAAGCGGTGACGGAGATTATCTGGCAACTTATGCAACGGCACTGCAGGCACAGTGGAGCAGCTACGAGTGGAGTATGGTCCGCCGCATGTGCGTCAACATGGCACTGCCGTTTGCATGTATTATTGGCTTCTTTGTTGTGGGGAATGGACAGAAGGGGGAGCGCCGGAAGTATAAGGGTCATATGATCCTGACTTTGTTGATGCTTGTATCCATGATCATCCTTCGGTGGAGCTTTTGTGGCATGGCGGCAGCAGAGCAAGCTGGCCGGTTCGCTTTATCTATGTGGTATCCTTTGTGTTGATCGATTTTGCGGCATTGTTATATCAGGATCATCGCGAGAAGGACGAGACGCAGAAGGAGGATGTGTTCCGAAGCCTTTGTATTGCCTGTGTCTGCCTCGCTGCAGCGCTGATCGCGGGAAGAGTTATCTACAAAGCATACGCGGCATATTGCGGTCATTCTTCCTATGCGACACTTGGTGATGGATTTTTGTGTCTCGTGATCGAGGCAGTTTTTGCAGGTCTGTACCTGTTTATCTTAAAGAGTCACAAGCGCAAGACGGCAGTGCTGGTGCTGATGTGTGCGCAGCTTGTTGCAACCTCGGTCATCTGCTTTGCAACCAACAAGGAGAATGCAACCGTATTTTCCTCCGAATATCTGGAGGCTGCCAATAACGCAGGCAAGAGCGTTACGACAGATATCAAAGACTTTGAACGAATCAAGAATACCGATTATAAGATCGATCATATTGATTATGCACTTGTCATGGGACAGGAAGCGATTTCAAATTACTGGCATGTGATCAATCCGGATCTGCAGCCGAACTTTGCGGCACTCGGCTATTCCATCAACTGGACACAGCTTTTGGATGCCGGCGGAACGATCTTTTCCGATACGCTGTTACATATCCAATATGATCTAAGCTACCGTAATCTCCCGGAGAGCATGTATTCTCTGTGCGAGAACGTGGAGGGCTATAACGGAGATCAGATCGGACTTTACAAGAATAATCTGGAGCTGCCGTTTGCCATTGGTACGGATACCTATGAATTATCTGCGGGCAGCGATCTGTTCAGTACTCAGAACAGTCTGTTTTCAGCAATCACAGGAAGCAATGAGACGTTGATCCGGGATGTGACCGGCGAACTTGATACGACGGATCTTATCTATGAGACGAATGTGACCGGTGGGCGTAAGGTGTTATATTTTTATGGCACGAACAACACGGATCTGCAGGAGACCATCACGGTCAACGGTCAGGAGGTATATATTCCAAATTCTGATTCTTCCGAAAATACCAGCTATCCGGTGGACTTTGGCAATGGTCTGATCTGCCTTGGAAGCTTTGAAAATGAGAGCGTTTCGGTTGAATTTAACGGCGAGGCGGATCTTTCCCAGCTTCATATCGGCTGGCTTGACTATGATCTTCTGACCGGGGCGGTAAAGGAGATTCAGGATCAGAATCCGAAGATCACAACGCTGAAGCAGAAGAACAGTGGCGTGAAGCTTAAGCTGGACAATGTGACGAAGAGTAATGTGTTCCTTCCGATTTCCTATGATAAAGGATGGAGCTGCAAGGTCAACGGTAAGAAGGTCGAGATCGGTTCGATCGATGGAATGCTTTCTATTCCTGTAGAACAGGGAAGTGACAATATCGTATTAAAATATCACCCAAGCGGCAGAACGCTGGGACTGATCATTTCGCTGATCACGCTGCTTATCTGCGTGGCAGGCCGGTATCTGTTCAAGAAGGGAATCGTAAAGCAGGATCAAAAGACAGAAGGCGTGCTTGGAAGCATTGCGTATGACATATATGGGGTTGTGTATGCGCTGTTTATCGCACTGCTGTTTATTGTACCAATACTCTGTTATCTGAGGCAGATTCTGGTACTCATACAATCATAGAAACGGAAAGGTATGGTGATGATTTGAAAGTTGTACTTTTAGCAGGGGGAAAGGGAACCCGTATCTCAGAGGAGTCCCAGTATAAGCCGAGCCGATGGTGGAGATCGGAGGCAATCCGATCCTCTGGCATATTATGAAGGAATATTCCTACTACGGATTTAATGAATTTATTATCTGCGCAGGCTATAAGCAGCACATGATCAAGGAGTGGTTCTCAAACTATTTCCTGTATCACAGCGATGTGACCTTTGATTATACGAACGGACAGAAGACAGTGATGGTACACGACCACCGCTGCGAGCCGTGGAAGGTGACGGTGGTGGACACCGGACTGGAGACGATGACCGGTGGCAGAGTGAAGCGCATTCAGCCGTATGTGGGGGATGAGACATTTATGCTGACCTACGGGGATGGCGTGTGTGATGTCGATATTGCCAAGTTGTTAGAGTTCCATCGAAACCACGGCAAGAAGGCAACGCTGACTGCCGTTATGCAGGAGCAGCAGAAGGGCGTATTAAATATTGGCGGCGACAATGCCGTGAAGTCGTTCCGTGAGAAGAATATTTCGGACGGAGCACCGATCAATGCAGGATATATGGTATTAGAGCCGGATATCTTTGATTACATTGACGGAGATGATACCATTCTGGAGAGGGAGCCGTTGGAACGTCTTGCTGCGGAGGGTGAGCTGATGTCTTATATGCATCGCGGTTTCTGGCAGTGCATGGACAACAAGCGTGAGATGGACATGCTGGAGCAGTACCTGCGCACCGGCAATGCACCATGGAAGAAATGGAACGATTAACCGGAAAGGATATATAGAAATGGACGTATCATTTTATAAAGGAAAACGTGTGCTGGTAACAGGACACACAGGCTTTAAGGGAAGCTGGCTCTGCCGGATTCTGATCAAGGCGGGCGCAGAGGTGACCGGCTACTCACTGGAGCCGCCGACGGACCCGGATCTGTTCTCATTGGCGGATCTGGCACCGCATATGAATTCAGTGATCGGAGATATCCGTGATCTGAACCATTTAAAGGAGGTCTTTGAAAAGACGCAGCCGGAGATCGTGCTTCATCTCGCGGCACAGCCGATCGTGCGGGATTCCTATAAGGATCCGGTTTACACCTACGAGACCAATGTGATGGGAACCGTCAATATCTGTGAATGTGTCAGGCAGAATCCGTGCGTAAAGAGTTTCCTGAATGTCACGACCGATAAGGTCTATGAGAATAAAGAATGGGAGTGGGGCTATCGCGAGAATGAGCCGCTTGATGGCTTTGATCCGTATTCCAACAGCAAATCCTGTTCCGAGCTTGTCACACACAGCTACATCAACTCTTTTTTTGCAGACCGTGATCTGGCAGTCTCCACAGCGAGAGCAGGCAATGTGATCGGCGGAGGCGACTTTGCCAACGACAGGATCATCCCGGACTGCGTGCGTGCGATGCAGCGGGGGGACACTATCGGCGTAAGGAATCCGTATTCCACCAGACCATTCCAGCATGTACTGGAACCGCTTGGCGTTTATCTTTTGATCGCACAGAAGCAGTATGAGGATAAGAGCTATGCAGGATTTTATAACGTGGGACCGGATGAGTGCGACTGCGTGACGACCGGCGAGCTGACCGACCTGTTCTGCAAGTGCTGGGGCGATGGTGCTGCATGGGAGAACCAGGCGGAGGAGAATGCGCCGCATGAGGCGAATTTCCTCAAGTTAGACTGCAGCAAGGTAAAGCGTGTCTTTGGATGGACACCGCGGTGGCACATTGAGGAGTGCATGGAAATGACATGCCGCTTCAGCAAGGTATGGCTGGCAGGCGGTGATATTCCGGCAGAGATGGACCGGGAGATCGACGAGTTTTATAGTACGAAGAGCAGACAGTAACATATGACACCTGTTGGGGCAAAGCGTTTGACTTCGACAGAATTTTAGAGAGATATGTATGTGAATATATAGAATGGAGGCAGTATGTTCGAAAATAAGACAGAGCAGCAGGCAAAGGAAGAAATCCTGAAAATGGTCGCAGAATACTGTGACACATATCACAACAAGAAGGAGTATCATGAGGGAGACCGGATCCCGTATGCATCCCGTGTATACGATCATGCAGAGATGTGCAATCTTGTGGATTCCGCATTGGAGTTCTGGCTGACCGCCGGACGTTATACCGATGAATTTGAGAAGAAGTTCGCAGAATATCTGGGCGTGCGCTACTGTGCGCTGGTCAACTCCGGATCGTCTGCAAATTTAGTCGCTTTTATGACACTGACCTCACCGCTTCTGGGTGACCGCAAGATCAACCGCGGGGATGAGGTGATCACGGTGGCAGCGGGATTTCCGACAACGATCGCAGCAATGATCCAGTACGGTGCCGTGCCGGTATTTGTGGATATGACGATTCCTCAGTACAACATTGATGTGACACAGCTTGAGGCAGCACTTTCCGACAAGACGAAGGCGGTCATGATCGCACATACGCTCGGCAATCCGTTTGATCTTGCCGCAGTCAAGGCATTTTGTGATAAGCATAATCTCTGGCTTGTTGAGGACAACTGCGATGCGCTGGGTTCCACCTACACGATCGACGGTGTCACAAAGCAGACAGGAACCATCGGAGACATCGGAACATCAAGCTTCTATCCGCCACATCATATGACGATGGGAGAGGGCGGTGCTGTTTATACCGACGATCCGTTATTAAACAAGATCATCCGCTCCATGCGTGACTGGGGGCGTGACTGCATCTGTGCATCTGGCCGTGACAATATGTGCGGTCACCGCTTTGACGGACAGCACGGAGAGCTTCCGTTCGGATATGATCATAAGTATGTATATTCTCATTTTGGATATAATCTCAAGGCAACCGATATGCAGGCGGCTGTCGGCTGTGCGCAGCTCGAGAAGTTCCCTTCCTTTGTGGAGCGCAGAAAGCATAACTTCAGCCGTCTGAAGGAAGGACTTAAGTGCGTGGAGGACAAGCTGATCCTTCCGGAGCCATGTGAGAATTCAGACCCCAGCTGGTTCGGCTTCCTGCTGACCTGCCGTGAGGGCGTTGAGAAGAATACCGTGGTACAGTATCTGGAGAAGGAAGGCGTGCAGACACGTATGCTGTTTGGCGGTAATATGCTAAAGCAGCCTTGCTTTAGCGAGCTGAAGAAGTCCGGCGAGGGCTATCGTGTGATCGGCGATCTGCCGGTGACAGATCAGATCATGACGGACACATTCTGGATCGGTGTTTATCCGGGAATGACCGATGAGATGATCGACTATATGATTCGTAAGATCAAGGAAGCAGTAGAACAGTAAAATACGGCGAAGCGATCGTATGCACCGGCAGCCGGACTGTCCGGCGAAGGAGCATATGGCAGGAAGAGCCGAAGGAATATATTTTGACCGGCATCCCGCAGAAGCAGGAGCGTGAGCGTCAGATGGAGGCAGCATGAAACAACGATTAGCAGATTATGTAGCAGATTTTTTGGTAGATCATGGAATTACAGACTGTTTTATGGTGACAGGCGGCGGTGCCATGCATCTGAATGATGCACTTGGACACAAGGAAGGCATGCACTGTCTTTACAATCATCATGAGCAGGGCTGTGCCATTGCGGCAGAGGCGTATTCCCGCATTCATAACAGGATGGCGGCACTCTGTGTGACCACCGGACCGGGCGGAACCAATGCAATTACCGGCGTGGTTGGCGGATGGCTTGATTCCGTGCCGATGTTCGTGATCTCCGGACAGGTCCGTTATGACACGACAGCACGTTATATGAGCCGGTTCACGGATGGATTGCCGCTTCGTGCCGTGGGCGATCAGGAGTTTGATATTACAAAATCTGTCGACAGCATGTGCAAATATGCCGTGATGATCGAGGATCCGATGCAGATCCGTTATGCGTTGGAGAAGGCATATCATCTGGCAATGACCGGCAGAAGAGGTCCGGTATGGATCGACATTCCGGTGAATTATCAGGGCTGTTATATTGAGACGGACGATCTGAGAGGCTACGATCCGGCGGAGGATTCCGCAAAGATGCCGGTTTCGGTAGCACAGAGTGTGATCGATCAGGTCATCGAAAAGGTACGTCAGGCGAAACGTCCGGTACTTTATGCGGGCAATGGCATCCGGCTTTCCGAGGGCTATGAGGCATTCCGAAGTGTTGTGGAGAAGCTTGGCATTCCGGTGGCAACCTGCTGGGATTCTATCGATGCGATCGAGACGGCACATCCGCTTTATGTAGGCCGTGGTGGCATCATGGGTGACCGTGCCGGCAACTTTGCCGTGCAGAATGCAGATCTTGTGCTTGCTGTCGGAAACCGTCTGTCCATTCGTCAGGTCGGCTACAATTGGAAGACATGGGCGAGAGAGGCGTATGTGATCGACGTTGATGTGGATCCGGCAGAGCTTAAGAAGACCACGATCCATGTGGACATGCCGGTTTGTGCGGACGCAAAGGATTTCTTTGAGAAAATGGATCAGACCTTATCCGGCGAGACGCCTGTATTTACCGGACAGGACTGGGTAAGCCGCTGTCAGAACTGGAAGAAAGATTATCCGGTTACGCTGCCGAAGCATTGGGAAGAGGATGGCAGCTACGCCAATGTATATGCATTTATCAATTATCTGAGTGAAAGCCTGCCGGAGGGCAATCTGACCGTTGTTTCAAACGGAAGTGCCTGCGTGGTGGGAAGCCATAACTATGTGATCCAGAAGGATGCACGTTTCATCATTAACAGTGCGATCGCCAGCATGGGCTACGGTCTGCCGGCAGCTATCGGTGCCTGTGTGGCAAATGACCGCAAGGACACGATCTGTATTGAGGGCGATGGAAGTATCATGATGAATCTGCAGGAGCTGCAGACGGTACTGACAAACAAGCTTCCGATCAAGCTGTTTTTGATCAACAATCAGGGCTATCATTCCATTCGTCAGACGCAGAACAATCTGTTCAGCAATCATTGCAAGGTCGGAATCGGGCCGGAGAGCGGCGATCTGTCATTCCCGGAGTTTGAGAAGCTGTCTCAGGCATTTGGATACACATATTATCAGGCACACAGCAACGAAGAAATGAAGAAAGCAGTTGATAAGACGCTGGCAGAGGAGGGACCTGTATTCTGTGAGATCTTCGTTTCACCGACACAGAACTTCGAGCCGAAGAGCGCAACAAAGCGTCTGGAGGACGGCAGTCTTGTGAGTCCGCCGCTGGAGGATCTGGCACCGTTCCTTCCAAGGGAGGAAGTGCTTGCCAACCTTCTGATCCCGCCGGTAGAGTAGGACGATAAACAACAGAAAGGCAGAAAGAAGATGAAAAGGATTGTAGTGACCGGACCGACCGGAGCCATCGGCACCGCATTGATCCGGGAATGTATTGCAAAGGATATTGAAGTCTATGCCATTGTCCGTCCGCATTCGGCGAGAGCGGCACGGATTCCGGAGGATGCGCATGTCCATCTTGTGGAGTGTGATCTTTCGGGACTTGGCGATCTGGACGTGTCCGACATTCCGCCCTGCGATGTGTTCTATCATTTCGGGTGGGCGGCAACGATTGGCGATGCCCGCAATGATATGAGGCTGCAAACGGATAATATCCGTTATACGATCGAGGCGGCAGGACTGGCGGCGAGAATGGGCTGCGAGGCGTTTGTCGGCTCCGGCTCCCAGGCAGAGTATGGCAGAGTAGAGGGAAATCTGACACCGCAGACACCGGCATTTCCGGAGAACGGTTACGGCATGGCGAAGCTTTGTGCCGGTCAGATGAGCCGTATCGAATGCGAAAAGCTTGGGCTGCGCCATGTGTGGACGCGTATCTTAAGCATTTACGGACCATGCGACAGCGATAAGACCATGGTCACGACCACGATCCGAAAGCTTCTTGACGGGCAGATACCTGCCCTGACCAAAGGAGAACAGCAGTGGGATTATCTGTACAGCAGGGATGCAGCGAGAGCTATGATCGCACTTGGCGAGAAGGGACAGCATGGAAAGGTGTACTGCATCGGCAGCGGAACAGCACGCCCACTCAAAGAATATATTGAGCAGATCAGAGATCTGATCGACCCGGAGGCAGGGCTTGGCTTCGGTGAGATCCCGTATGGCGCGAGACAGGTTATGTATCTGTGTGCCGATATCTCTGAGCTCACAAAGGATACCGGATTTGTACCACAGACAGATTTTCGTACCGGCATGACCGAGACGATCGCGTGGATGAAGTCGGAATGGAGGCAGCATGAAAACAATTAGTGTAATGATACCTTGTTATAACGAGGAAGAAAATGTAAAAGCGATCAGTGAGGCGGTGATCCGTGAGATCACAACGAATCTGCCGTCCTATGATTATGAGATTTTGTTTATTGATAACGATTCCACAGACCGTACCAGAGAGTATCTGCGGGAGATCTGTGCCGACAATTCAAAGATCAGAGCAATCTTTAATGCAAAGAATTTCGGACAGTTCAACTCTCCGTATTACGGAATCTGCCAGACGAGCGGTGACTGCACGATCTGCCTGTGTTGTGATTTCCAGGATCCGGTGGAAATGATCCCGCGTCTTGTTGAGGAGTGGGAGAAGGGTGCCAAAATCGTCTGTGCGATCAAGACGACCAGCAAGGAAAATAAGATCATGCGTTTCCTTCGCACCTGTTATTACAAGATGATCAAGAAGATGTCTGATGTGGAGCAGATTGAGCATTTCACCGGCTTTGGTCTTTACGACAAGGGCTTTGTGGATGTACTGCGCAATCTGGACGATCCGACACCGTTCCTGCGCGGAATCGTCGCAGAGCTTGGCTATAAGCGTGTGGACGTGCCGTATGAGCAGCAGAAGCGCCGCGCCGGCAAGACGCACAACAACTGGTTCACTCTTTACGATGCAGCGATGCTCAGCTTTACTTCATACACGAGGCGGGTCTTCGTCTGGCAACAATCGTGGGCTTTATCATGTCCGCGATCAGCCTTGTGGTCGCCTTTGTATATCTGATTTTAAAGCTTCTTTACTGGGATCGCTTTGTGGCCGGTATGACACCGATCCTGTTAGCCGTGTGCATCCTTGGTTCGGTTCAGCTGTTCTTTATCGGATTTCTGGGCGAGTATGTGCTCAGTATCAATAAGCGTATGATGAAGCGTCCGCTTGTAATTGAGGAGGAGCGCATTAACTTTGACAAGGATAAGACAGGAAATAAATAATGAAATATATAGAAGATAAAAATATTCGTGCCGTTTTGTTTGATCTGGACGGCACGATCTACTATGGAAGTAAGCTGATACCGGGGGCGGATGAGGTAGTACGCCGGTGCCGTGAGCTTGGCAAGCAGGTTTACTTCATGACAAACAATTCGACCAAAACAAGAAAACAGATCTGGGAGAAGCTGACCGGCATGGGGCTTGCCTGCAGCTATGAGGAGGTTTATACCGGCAGCTATGCCGCAGCGCTTTATGCACATCAGATGGGCTACAAGACCGTATACATTATGGGAAGCGATGCGCTGGCAGAGGAGTTTGCAGGGCTCGGTGTTACGGTTTCCGATCATGCGGAGGTTGTGATCGTGGGCTATGATATGGATTTCAATTATCAGAAGCTGACGGATGCGTTGCAGGTAGCACTGCGGGCGGACAAGATCATTGCCTGTAATCTCGAGCATCATTATCCGGGCGAGAATGCGAAGCGTATGCCGGGCTGTGGTGCGATGGTCGGCGCGCTGGAGGGAAGCCTTGGACGAAAGGTGGACTACTCGGTCGGAAAGCCTAATCCGCTGCTGATGGACATTATCTGTCAGGACAAGGGCTTAAAGCCGGAGGAGATCATTGTGGTCGGAGACACCTATGCGAGTGATATCGTCATGGCACATAAGTACGGGAGCCGGGCGGTTTATATCGGGGAGGAATCCCATGAGGACACCAACTGTGTCCGGAAGATCAGCGAATTGCTGCAATAGATGCAAAGGGGGCATTTTAGATGAGCAGGATAAATTTACTGGATTGTACACTGCGTGACGGCGGTTATGTCAATGACTGGCATTTTGGAAGAGATGCCATTTTCAATATTGGCAAGAAGATTGTTCTCGCGGGGATTGAATACTTCGAGATCGGTTTCGTCAGAGAATGCGAATACAGCAAGGATTATTCGCTGTTTGACGGCAACGACAGCGTGCGGGATATGATCGCACCGAAGAATCCCGACACCCATTATGTCGGCATGATCGATATGGGGCGGCCAATCCCGTTAGAGAAGCTTGGAAAACGCGTGCCGGACGGCTTTGATGTATTCCGTGTGATCTTCAAGAAAAGCAAGATCGAGGAGGCGTACAATTACATTCAGGAGCTGGAAAAGCTGGGCTACGATGTCTTTGCGCAGGCAGTGGGAACCGACAATTATACCGACAGTGAATTTATCGCGCTGATCGAGAAGTTCAACCGGCTCCCGATCAAGGCATTTTATATTGTGGACAGCTTCGGTCTGATCAAGAAAAAGGACTTTGTCCGTCTGGCGCAGATTGCCGATCATAATCTGCGGGAGGACATTATGCTCGGGTATCATTCCCACAACAACATGCAGCAGGCGATGGGCAATGCCTCCGCCTTTACGGAAATGCATCTGCACCGCGACATCATTCTGGACGCCTGCGTGTTTGGTATGGGACGTGGCGCCGGCAATCTGAATCTGGAGCTTTTCGCCGAGTACATGAACGAGAACTTCGACAAGCAGTACCGCATTGAGCCGATGCTTGAGATCATTGACGAGTATCTCAACGACATTTACCGGGAGCATTTCTGGGGATATTCCCTGCCGCTGTATCTGTCTGCCGCCAACGACTGCCACCCGAACTATGCGATCTACTTCGCGTCCAAGGGAACGCTGACCGTCAAATCCTACAATGAGATCTTAAAGTCGATCCCGAAGGAGGACAAGGCGCTTTACAATAAGGATAAGGCTGAGGCGATTTACAAGCAGTATCAGGAAAATTATATCGATGACCGTGAGGCTGTCGAGAAGCTGGAGCAGGAGCTTTCGGGCAGAGAGGTGCTTCTTCTGGGATCGGGCAAGAGTCTGATGCAGCAGAAGGCGCAGGTCGAGGAATATATCCGTGAAAAGAATCCGGTCGTGATCGGGCTGAACTTCGTTCCGGCTGACTTTGCCTGTGATTATGCGTTCATCTGCCATATGCGCCGCTACAAAAACATTACCGATGATTCCGTCAGAAAGATCATCACCTCCAATCTGCGCGAGGCAAAGGACTACGAATACATGTTAAACTTCGCAAGCTATTCTTCCCAGGAACCGGCGATCATGGAAAACTCCGGTCTGATGTGCCTGCATTTCCTGCTGCACATCGGTATGCCACAGGTTGTCATTGCCGGGTTGGACGGCTACGATATCTGCAACCACGGCAACTACGTCAACAGCGGTCTGGAATATGACTTCTCCGCAGAGCAGCTCAAGGAGCGCAACGAGCTGATCGCCGCTGAACTGAACCGACTGCAGGAGAAGATGCAAATTACATTCCTGACCGACAGCATTTATAAGAAATAGACCCTGCGGGGATTAGACAAGAATAAGAATAGAAATTCTGCAGAGTAATGAGAAGCAGAATACAACAATACGGGGGAAAAGAGATGACAGAAAAGAAACAGACGAAGATGGAGTTGCTGATCCAGTTTATTAAATTCGGGATCGTTGGTGTCACCAATACAGTCGTATCCTATGTGATCAATGTTGCAACCCTGTTCCTGCTGGGACATGCGCACATATTCCAGCGCTGGGATTACATCATAGCCAACACCGTGGCGTTTATTCTCAGTGTGCTGTGGTCGTTTTATTGGAACAACAAGCTGGTATTTAACATGGAGGGAACCTCCTGGAAGGAGCTTTTGCAGGCACTGATCAAGATGTATCTGTCCTACGCATTCACCGGAATTATTCTGAGCAACGTGCTGTCATATCTGTGGATCGATGTACTCCACATCTCCAAATACATTGCCCCGCTGATCAACTCGATCATCGGCGTGCCGATCAACTTTGTACTCAATAAGTTCTGGGCGTTCCAGGGAAAATAGGAATGGTACGGAGGCGCGCTTTATGTTGCCAGATAAAAATATTTTTATATTTTGAAATGAAAAATACAGGTTGCTTTTTTTGTGAAAATGGATATAATATAGACAAATGATTCGTCATTGGGAGAGTCCCTGCCAGATAGTGGGAAGTTTTAAACTCGGGAGAGTCCCTGCCAGATAGTGGGAAGTTTTAAACTCAAGGGGAGCAGAAATTGCTCCCTTTAAATTTTACAAGTCAAAATGAGGATAAATAGAAAGGTGAAAATTCTATTGAAAATCTACAGTGTATCCGATAAATATATAAATTATTTAAGGAAAGATTTTCCAAATGTATATTCTAATAAAGAAAATCGTCGAAAACATACTAGAAAGTATATAGGTGTTGTCTTGGAATTAGAGGGCTATCACTATTATGTGCCGATGTCCTCTCCGAAAGATTCTGATTATCAAATCGCAGGCGAGAACAGAGTGATAAAAAAGAGCATCATTCCGATTATTCGAATTATTGTCAGAAATTCAAAGGGTCAGAAGGAATTAAAAGGAACATTGAGAATAAGTCATATGATACCTGTTCCTGCCTCGGAGTTGGAATTATATGATTATGAAAATGAGGAAGATCTAACCTATAAAGATTTAATTCATGATGAAATAATCTTTATAAGAAAAAACAAAGATAAAATAATGAAAAACGCACAAGTAATGTATAAGCAGAAAATGAATCAGGATGAAAGTGCAGGATATATAAAATCAGCGCTGCCCTTTAAACAATTGGAGGAAATGAGTGATAGCTTTCATTGTCAGTGATTTATCCGCAGAACAATATAGAGCAAAGAGAAAATGGTCTTATGTTTGACAACCCTCTATGGGAATGATAGAATAAACAGGATCTGTCATAGATGTGGCAGATTCCTTTTATATAACTGCGGATGTGATGGAATTGGCAGACATGCAAGATTTAGGTTCTTGTGCCGCGAGGCGTGCAGGTTCAAGTCCTGTCATCCGCATCAAACCCCGGAACGAAAGTTCCGGGGTTTTTTGCGGATGGAGACCTTGAATCCCGGGATTCAAGGTCTCCGCTGCCGCTCCGGTCGGTGCCGGTCAGACGTCCACCGGACGTCTGGCACCCTGTCATCCGCATGATAAGCTTCCAAGCCTTTATTTATAAGCTTGGAGTTTTTTTAACTTTTTGCCGAAGAGTTGTGAATTCATGATATAATCAAAAATAAGATATTAGAATTTATGCTTTTATATTGTTGAATGCACAGCTAAAAATAAATGATGCTCGACATCATTATCTGTAAAAATGCTATTGATAATACAACGATAAGGAGAGAAGATATGGCATACACAATGATTCACATAATTATCGCAGAGGAAATATTTTCGGAATTTTCTTTAAATATAAATGAAAATGATTTTTTGATAGGAACAATTGCGCCAGATGCAGTACATTCATGTGAAGAATTTAGCTACAAATTAAAGGAAAAAAGTCATTTTTTTCCCGAAGGTTTAACTTGGGGAAAGGTCGATACATGTACCAAGGCAAATCTATGGATGGATTCAGTGTTGGAGTTTTATGAGAAAAACAAAGAAAATATTAATTCAAGTTTTTTGTTGGGGTATATTATTCATGTTTTTGTTGATATATATAATGCGCTTTATTATTACTACCCCTATGTCAATGCATTCTATGGTACTAAAGAAGAAAAAGTTGAAAAGTATAAAATTGAATCTCAAAATTTAGATAAATATTT
>NZ_QUET01000034.1 GCF_003478445.1 Roseburia sp. AM59-24XD | reverse complement strand
GATACTCCGAAGCTCTTTCTGGGTGCCTTCAGAAAACAGAATAATTAATTTTTTTTGATTTTTTTCGAATTTACTCTTGACAAAAGTCATTACATATCAGTTTGAGTAAATATGTTTTTAAGAAGGGTGGGAGGAATCCCGCCTTTTTTGATACATTAATGGATCCCCTCCTGTCGATTGACGACGATTCAGAAATCATAGATGCCAATCGTGGCGTTTGCAATTCCATCGAAAAAACGGTATAATAATAAGCTGGTGTACTGGCAGATCCTTCTCTGATGGGATAAGAATCCGCCGGTACCGGAGGAAAATAGCTTGGCAATGTACAAAGGAGGAGAAAAATGTCTTTATGGAAGGCGATTTTACTGGGACTTGTTCAGGGATTGACGGAATTTCTGCCGGTGAGCAGCTCCGGTCATCTTGTTTTGATCAAGCAGCTTCTTCATGTGGATCTGGAAAGTGGAGGCTTGTTTTTTGATGTGATGCTTCATTTTGGAACATTACTGGCGATCTTCGTCGCATTCTGGGGCGATATCAGCCATTTGATCCGGGAAGGATTTCATATACTGGGAGACAGTTTTTCAAATGTGGGACGATTTTTTGAAAATTTAACCGGAAAGAAACGTCCGTATCATAAGATAGTCAGAAGCTCGTACCGTAAATACGTGATGCTGCTGATCGTTTCAACAATCCCGACCGGTCTGATCGGTGTGATCTTTAAGGATTATGTTGAGCAGGCCAATCAGATTGCACTGATCCCGGCATGCTGTCTGATGGTGACGGCTGTATTTCTGGTGATTGCTGACATGGTGGAGCCGGGCAGCAAGCGGCCGAAGAATATTTCCTATGGGGAGGCGGCAATGATCGGCATTTCCCAGGGCGTGGCAACACTGCCGGGAGTATCCCGCTCCGGAACGACGATCACGGCATGTCTGCTCTGTGGCTTTGACAAGAAGTTCGCAGTAAAATATTCGTTTATTATGTCGATACCGGCTGTACTTGGTGCTGTAGTTCTGGAGGTCAAGGATCTGGCGACGCTGACGTTAACACAGACGGATATTATCTACTGCATTATTGCGATGGTCGTGGCGGCAGTCTCCGGTTATCTGGCGATCCGCTTCATGATGGGACTGATCCGTGGAAGACGTTTTAAATATTTTGCGATCTACTGTGCCGTAGTCAGTGTGGCATCCGTGATCGCACTGTTGAGAGGATAAGGATAATCTGTTTTTTGGGATATTCGGATCGCATTATTGGGAGGACAATCTGCCGGGACATCAATCCCGGTATTATGTAAGAAATGAGGAATGAGGAAACATATGGCGGCAGCAAAGAAATCAACCGTAAGAAATTCAGGGGCTTCGTCCCGGTCTGCTTCCGGACGGGGGAGCACGGGAACGCGTAAAAGCGCAGGTTCCGGAAAACGTACATCGACCGGGAAAAAGACCTCCGGAAATAAAAAGCCTGCAGCAAGGAAATCATCGGGCAAATATAAAAGAACAGCCGAGGAGATCAACACATACAAGGATCAGCTTGCGTTTGAGACGGGAATTACCATTCTGGTTATCTCCATTATCAGCGTATTTTTCTATCTGAGCTTTTTCGGCTTATGCGGAAAGATCGGAATCATTTTGACAGGTCTGCATTTTGGTTTTTTCGGATGGATCTCGTGGCTGATGCCGGCGCTTGTGGTGATCGGCTATGTGTTTACCGTGGTCAATCCGGGAGACCGCCGGGTACCGCGTAAGCTCATCAGTGCCGGAGCATTTTTGATACTGCTCGGTGCTTTGACGGAGCTGATCCTCCGACCGGAGATTCTAACAGAATACTTTACCAGCAATCATGTATTGCATCATGATTATTTTCAGTGCCTTTATATGTCATTGGAGGATGTGGCAAAGTACGGAAAAGGCAGTGGTGGTATTATAGGAAGAGGAATCGCGGACGGTCTTTCTGCCTTGATCGGCAAGGGTGGCGCCGGAGCGGTACTGTTTGGACTGATCCTTTTGAGTGTATATATTTTCCATGGGCTTGAAATGATGGCATCCCTTCGCAAGCGCAATGCCTACAAGGAACAGATGGAAGAGGAGTACGGCAGATTTGTGCAGGAGGAGACGGATTACAGAGAACCGTCTTACCGTGTGATCCCAAAACGCAGACAGGAGCCGGCAGCTACTGCGAGAAACGAGGCTTCTCTGCAGGCAGTAGATCTGAAAGCGGCGGGAGAGCGGCTGGATGAGATGGAGGCAAAGGAGAAGGAAGAACGTCTTGCTGCGAAAAAGCAAAAGGAAGCGCTCAAAAAGCTGGAAAAACAAAAGAAAAAAGAGCAGGACGCTGCCGCAAAGGCATGGGAGGCAGCAAAGCCGGAGAACCGTAAGGACGAGGCTGACCTTAGTGTTCCTGTGGGAATGCAGGAGATTGCCGGTGAGCCGGTTGAGGAGCATCAGCATTCCGGAAATGCTTCCGAAAGGGATAAGCAGACGGACGAAAGCATGACGCGTGAGTGGCTGTCTGCAAACGAACCGACAGCGGCAGAGATGCCTGCGAAGGAACAGATTAAGTCCGAACAAAAGCCGATGGATATTCCAATCTACCGGGAGGAAATGAACCATAAATTCCGTGGTAATTCTGAGACGGAGACAGTTTCCGGTGAACCGACAGCGGAAACGGGAAGAGGCGCCTCAACCGGAAAAGAAACAGCACCTTGTCCGGGAAAGCAGACCATACGGAAAGTGTGACCGGAACAGCAGGGAATGCCGGAATAACCGGCACAGCAGGCACCGCTGTTGCCAACGCTGCCGCAAATGCAGCGACAAACCACAGTGATTTAGAACCGGCTGCCGGGATGCAGGAGGAAGCTGCAGCTTCCCATGTGCCGGGAACGGTTCCGAGAAAGAAGTCTGCACCGAAGAAGCAGACAGCACATGGACGGATTGGCGGGGACGATTATGTTTCCGGTTCGGATACATTTAATGCATTAAATGACAGCAAGGTGGATAATCGAAAGATTCCATATCAGTTTCCGCCGATCGATCTGCTGAGTCTGCCACCGAAAGCGCAAAACGGCGTCAGTGATAATGACCTGCGTGAGACAGCGATGCGGCTCAAGGACACGCTGCAGAGCTTAATGTTGATGTAGAGATGGGGGCTGTGACCTGCGGACCTACGGTGACGCGTTTTGAGGTGCTGCCGGCACAGGGCGTTCGTGTCAACAAGATCACGAATCTTGCCGATGATCTCAAGCTGAGCCTTGCAGCACCAAGCATCCGTATTGAGGCACCGATCCCGGGAAAGTCTGCGGTTGGCATCGAGGTGCCAAACGATATTCCGAGCGCAGTGCATTTCAGAGAGCTTCTGGAAGGCGAAGCGTTTGATAAGGCAAAGAGTCCGGTGGCGTTTGCGGTTGGTAAGGATATCGGCGGCAAGGTTATTGTGACGGATATTGCAAAGATGCCGCATCTGTTGATCGCCGGTGCGACAGGTTCCGGTAAATCCGTCTGCATCAATACGCTGATCATGAGTATTTTGTATAAGGCGGATCCGAATGAGGTTAAACTGATCATGATCGATCCGAAGGTCGTTGAATTAAGTTGTTACAACGGGATTCCACATCTGTTCTGTCCGGTCGTGACCGATCCGAAGGAAGCGGCGGCGTCCTTAAACTGGGCGGTGCGCGAGATGATGGATCGTTACAATAAGTTTAAAGAGCTTGGTGTGCGTAATATCGCCGGCTACAACGAGAAGATCAAGAGTGTGGAAGATGCGGAGGCGGCAGGCTATACGCATATGCCTCTGCTTGTGATCATCGTGGATGAGTTTGCCGATCTGATGATGGTTGCTTCCAAAGAGGTAGAGGATGCGGTATGCCGTCTGGCACAGCTTGCAAGAGCGGCAGGAATCCATCTGATCCTTGCAACGCAGCGTCCGTCGGTTAATGTTATTACCGGTGTCATCAAGGCGAATATTCCGTCCCGAATTGCATTTTCGGTATCCTCTGCCATTGATTCCAGAACCATTCTGGACAAGGGTGGTGCAGAGAAGCTGTTGGGAAAGGGTGATATGTTATTCTTCCCGTCCGGCTATTCCGAGCCGGTTCGTCTGCAGGGTGCCTTTGTGTCAGATAAGGAAGTATCCGATGTTGTTTCATTCCTTTGTGACCACAATGAGACGCCGGTTTACAATGACAAGGTGACCGAAATTGTGGACATGCCGGCAGGAACAGACAGCTCCTCCGAGGAAAAGAAATCGGATGTTGACGAATATTTCGAGGAGGCGGGACGCTTCGTGATCGATTCCGGCAGAGCGGCCGCAGGTCAGCTGCAGCGCAAGTTCTCCATTGGCTTTAACCGCGCCGGAAGGATCATTGACCAGTTAAATAAGGCAGGGGTTGTCGGACCGGCGGTTGGAACAAAACCACGTCAGGTGATGATGACTATGGAGCAGTTTGATGCCTATCTGGGAGGCAGTGAAGCGGAGAGTGGATCGGAGGATCCATATGCGCTGGCACATGATTTTGTGGATGAGCAGGGAAGCGAAGTGATAGAATGAATGTAGAGAATAGTGGATGCAAAGGCTTGCTGGTTACGAATGCTTTCTTAAGAACCGGAAAGTTTGTAGAACATTATGAATGGCTCAGAGAAGCGGCAGTACGGTGTGGCATGTCACTTCATATGACAGAGAATGATGAGCATCTCTGCTGTATTGGAGAGCCGATGGAGTGGCTGAACGAATATGACTTTGTAATCTATTGGGACAAGGATATTTCCTATGGGAAACAGCTGTCCGATTTTGCGGACAGACAGGGCATTCCGGTCTTTAATAAAATTGATGCGATTGCGGCGTGTGACGACAAATGTGAAACATATCTGAGGCTTGCCGCATGGAACCAGAGTCATACGGAGGAAAAAGTGAAGCTTCTGCCAACCATCGTGGCACCGATGACCTATGCTAATATCGGATATACAAAGTCCGATTTTTTGGACACAGTAGAAAAACGTCTTGGATATCCGATGGTGGTCAAGGAGTGCTTTGGTTCCTTTGGCATGCAGGTATATCTGGCACATGACAGAAAAGAGCTGGAGGAGCTTACAATAAAACTTGGCGGCGTACCGTTTCTTTATCAGAAATTCCACGAGGCAAGCAGCGGCCGCGATGTGAGACTGCAAGTTGTCGGAGATCAGGTGGTTGCGGCGATGGAGCGATATTCGGAGAACGGAGATTTCCGTGCCAATATTACAAACGGTGGCAGCATGAAGGTATATGAGCCGTCGGATGCGGAATGTCAGCTGGCGGTGCAGACGGCACAGATTCTGGGGCTTGATTTCTGCGGTGTGGATCTTTTGTTTGAAGAGAGCGGTGGTGTGGCAGATATTGTGTGTGAGGTCAATTCCAATGCGCATTTCAAAAATATCCACACCTGCACCGGCGTCAATGTGGCGGAAAAGATTATGGAATATATCCGAAACAAACTGAAATAATAGGCTGTTGTGAGAGGAATTCATACAAATGAAAAGGGCATATTTGATCTATCAAAAAGACGAAGCTGAGAAAAACAAAGGCTTTATTGAATTGTTCCGACAGGCAGGAAAGAGAGAAAAAATTGATTTTTCGTATGTGCCTGTTACCGAGTATCAAAAGGCATCCGAAGAGAAGCTTCCGGACCTGGTTCTGAACCGGACGAGAGATCCTGAGGTTAGCCGCTGGTATGAAGAAAGAGGGGTTCCGGTTCATCATGACAGCCGTCTGGTTGCACTTGCCAATCATAAATATCAAATGATACGGTATTTTGAGGAGAAGCTTCCGGAAACGGTGCGGCAGCATAAATGGTGTCCCACCACCAAGTTTGTACCGGATGCATCGAAGCTTTGCAGCGATGAAGCAGTGGAGCGATCTTTGACGGAGGGCTATGAGGTGATCAAGTCGGTTTCCGGGCATGGAGGCAGTGAAGTGTTTCTTATGGAGAACCGCAGGCAGTGGGAGCAGGTTCTTGCCGGCAGGGAGGTTATCCTGCAGGAAAAGATCGAATGCCACAGCAGCGATATGCGTGTGTATGTTCTATTTGGAGAGATTTACTGTGCGATGCTCCGGGAGGGAAAGGATGATTTCCGGTCGAATTTCTCTCTGGGAGGAAGTGTCCGAAAAATGGGACTTACTGATTTGCAGAGAAAATATATTGACTGTTTTATAAAATGTCTGCCGGAGTATGAAAAAGGCATGTACAGTATTGATTTTCTGCCAACGGATGACGGAGGTCTTCTGTTTGATGAGGTGGAGGAGATGGTTGGCTGCCGGATGCTGTATCAGCACACCGAATACGATATTGTCGCCGATTATATAAAGAAACTGGATTTATAGGTGGTATGCGGATACAGATGGAAAAGTATCTGTGTGGAATGGATAACTATTGTAATTTACATGTCATGTATGGTAAGATGATTAACATATGTTATATGACTTACGAATGGAGGATTTTTATGAAGACAGATATTGAGATTGCACAGGAAACCGTGATGGAACCGATTCAGAATGTCGCAGCACAGCTCGATATTTCGGCAGATGACCTTGAATTTTACGGGAAGTACAAGGCAAAGCTTACGGATGAGCTGTGGGATTGTGTGAAGGATAAGCCGGATGGAAAGCTGATCCTGGTGACGGCGATCAATCCGACTCCTGCAGGAGAGGGAAAGACAACCACAACTGTAGGTCTTGGTCAGGCATTTGCAAAGCTTGGCAAAAAGGCAGTTATCGCACTTCGTGAGCCTTCGCTCGGACCTTGCTTTGGTATCAAGGGCGGTGCTGCAGGCGGCGGCTATGCCCAGGTTGTACCGATGGAGGATTTAAATCTCCATTTTACAGGTGATTTTCATGCGATCACCTCTGCCAACAATCTGTTAGCGGCTATGCTTGACAACCATATCAAGCAGGGAAATGCGCTCCGCATTGATACAAATCAGATCGTATGGAAGAGATGTATGGATATGAATGATCGTGTTCTGCGAAACATCGTTGTCGGTCTTGGAAGACCGGTGGATGGCGTTGTCCGCGAGGATCATTTCATTATTTCTGTTGCTTCCGAGATCATGGCAATCCTTTGTTTGGCAGATAATATGAAGGATCTGAAGGAAAGACTGGGACGCATCATTGTTGCTTACAATTATGATGGAGAGCCTGTTTTTGCAAAGGATCTGCAGGCAGTCGGTTCTATGGCTGCTCTGTTAAAGGATGCGATCAAGCCGAATATCATTCAGACTGTTGAGCATACACCGGCATTGGTACACGGAGGTCCTTTTGCTAATATTGCGCACGGCTGTAACAGTGTCCGCGCAACGAAGACCGGCTTAAAGATTGCGGATTACTGCATTACGGAGGCAGGCTTTGGTGCTGATCTCGGTGCAGAGAAGTTTATGGATATCAAGTGCCGTATGGCAGGCTTAAAGCCGGATGCGGTTGTACTGGTAGCAACAGTACGTGCACTGAAATATAACGGCGGTGTTGCAAAGGAGGACTTAAGTGCCGAGAATCTGGAGGCTCTTAAGAGGGGAATCGTCAATCTGGAGAAGCATATTGAGAATGTTGCCAAATTCGGCGTGCCATGTGTTGTTACATTGAACCGTTTCGTGACAGATACGGATGCAGAGCTTGACTTTGTCAAGAAGTTCTGTGAGGAGCGCGGCTGTGATTTTGCGCTCTCCGAGGTATGGGAGCACGGCGGTGAGGGAGGAATCGCTCTGGCCGAGAAGGTATTAAATACACTTGAGAATAAGGAAAGCAAGTTTGCACCTCTTTACGATATAAAGCTGCCGATCAAAGATAAGATCGAGACGATCGCAAAGGAAATCTACGGAGCAGGAAGTGTCAGCTATGCACCGGCTGCTGCACAGGCGATTGCACGTCTGGAGAAGCTTGGCTATGGTGAGCTTCCGGTATGTATGGCAAAGAACCAGTATTCTTTATCGGATGATCCGAAGCTTCTCGGATGTCCAAAGGATTTCCCGATCAACATCCGTGAGGTTTATGTATCTGCGGGTGCAGGCTTTGTGGTTGCGATCACCGGAACCGTTATGACAATGCCCGGTCTCCCAAAGCATCCGGCGGCAGAGGGCATCAATGTGAATGAGGATGGTGTGATCACCGGCTTATTCTAAAACAATCTGGCACCATAAAAAATATAAAAACTGGCAGTTTTCATACTGTCAGTTTTTTTTTTATGATAATACAAGTTGCAGGTCTCAACGAGAACCGGCAAATAATACATCACGAAAGAAGGACAATTACTATGACTAAGAACACAGAAACCTTATCAGGTGCAGAAGCAGTACAGGCTGGATTTTCCCACAGCAAGACAATCGAGATCACAATGGCAGCATTATTTATTGCGCTGACATATGTGGCAACCGCATTTATCAATGTGCGTATTCCGTTTCTGGCGGCCAATGGCGGTCTGATCCATCTTGGTAATATTCCGCTTTTTGTTGCGGCAGCACTTTACGGAAAGAGAACGGGAGCGCTTGCAGGAGCATTTGGTATGGGGTTATTTGATCTGACATCCGGATGGGTATCCTGGGCACCGTTTACCTTTGTAATCTGCGGGCTCATCGGATTTGCATTTGCAGTCGTTGCCGGCAAGAAGGCAGGAAAGGGACGCCTTGTTCTGGCTGTATTTGTAGCGGCACTTATCAAGGTGGTCGGATATTATATTGCAGAGATTTTCCTTTACGGAAGCCTTGTAGCACCGGTTACTTCTATTCCCGGCAATCTTGTTCAGATCTTTGTTGCAGGTGTGATCGCAGTACCTGTTATCCTGGTACTTCAGAAAGTGCTTCATAACTAATACCGGTAAGGAAGAGTTTGAGAGGAGATGGAATAAATGGACGTATTGAATAATACAGACATTAAGATCATGACACCGGGACCGACACAGGTCGCCGATAATGTGTACCGTGCAAGAAGTCTTCGTACGACCAATCCCGATCTGGATCCGGCATTTTATGATTTTTACAGAGATACCTGTCATTTGTTTGGCAAACTGATCCATACAAAGAACGCATGCTTTATCCTTGGCGGCGAGGGAATCCTTGGACTGGAGGCAGCCTGTGCTTCCCTGACCGAGCCGGGGGATCGTGTGCTTGTCATTGACAACGGTATTTTCGGAAAAGGCTTTGCAGATTTTGTTTCAATGTATCAGGGAGATCCTGTGACATGGTCGCTTGATTATCATAATCCGCTTGCGCCGGAAGTGCTTCGGGATTATCTGGAAAAGGATCATGCGTTTAAGTATGCAACGCTTGTGCACAGCGATACGCCGAGCGGTTTGTTAAATCCGGTGGAAGCATTGTGTCCGATCCTAAAGGAATATGGCATTTTAACTGTGGTTGATTCCGTGACAGGCATGTTTGCGGATGAACTTGATGTGGACAGGGCGCAGATTGATATTGTCTGCGGCGGTTCCCAGAAGGCACTCTCAGCACCGCCGGGACTTACTCTGGTAGCAGTCAGCGAGGATGCTTTCGCGGCAATGCATCAGAGAAAGGAACCAATCCGTTCCTTCTATGCGAATCTTCTGACCTTTGAGACATATTATGAGGATCAGTGGTTTCCATATACGATGCCGGTCAGCGATATTATGGGATTGCGTCAGGCACTGGAAAATGTTGCTTCTGATCCGGAGCATCTGAAGCGTCATGCGGTGATTGCCGCTGCAACAAGAAAAGCATTGACAGATGCAGGTCTTACGTTGTATCTTGAAAGTGGTTTCGCTTCTTCCGTAACCGTATTTTATGTTCCGGAGGGAATGAAGGCACAGGATATTTTAGACACAATGGTAAAAGAGCATCATATTATGATCGCCGGCTGCTTTGATGTGCTGGCGGGCAAGGTGATCCGTATCGGACATATGGCAACAATGCCAATGAAGCAGATATGACTGTAACGCTGGCAGCACTTGATAAGACCTTACAGAGTCTTGGCTTTACAGGAAAGGCGGACATGGCAGAAGGCTTTACGTCATATATGAACGCACATAAATAGAACGACCGTTGTGGGAAAGGCATAGGTCATTTTCATGAAGCAGTTGAAGGAAGATCTGAAGAATCAGACATTTCATCCGGTTTATCTTTTATACGGAGAAGAGGATTATCTGAAGCGGATGTACCGCGACAGGCTCAAGAAAGCAGTCCTTGGGGATGGGGATGAGATGAATTATTCTTATTTTGAGGGGAAAGACATCGATTTTCCAACGCTTCGGGAAGCGGCCAATACCCTTCCCTTTTTTAGTGACCACCGTATTATCGTGGTGGAGAACAGCCGGATGTTTAAGAACGCTTCGGAAATGGCAGATTATCTTCCGCAGATGCCGGATACCACGGTCATTGTTTTCGTGGAGAAGGAAGTAGACAAGCGCAATAAATTATATAAGTACGTCAATAAAAACGGTGTTGCAGTCGAAATGACCACTATGACGGAACGGGAACTGAAGGCATGGGTGGCTGTGATCCTGAAACAGAACGGCAGGAAAATGTTAGAAAGCACCGCCTCCTATTTTCTGGAGCAGGTGGAAAATTCCATGACCAATGTGAAAAATGAGCTCGATAAGCTGATCTCCTACACAGAGGGACGGGAGGAGATCGTCAGAGACGATATTGATGCGGTGTGCAGTGTGCAGGTGACCGGCAGGATCTTCCAGATGATGGATGCCGTTGCCTCCGGCAATCAGGGGGAGACTCTGCGTCTGTATCATGATCTTCTGACACTGCGGGAAAGCCCGATGTCGATGCTGTATCTTCTGACCAGACATTTTAATGTGCTGCTTCAGGTAAAGGCGATGTCCGGCAGATACGATAAGTCTGAGATGGCAAAGAGAGCAGGAGTGCCGCCGTTTGCAGTCGGTAAGTATCAGTCTCAGTGCCACCGCTTTTCCGGGGAGAAGCTTCGACGAATGCTGGATGCCTGTATCGAAACGGAGTATCAGTTTAAGCGGGGCAGTATCGGAGACCAGCTTGGTGTCGAGCTTTTACTGATCTCCTTTGCACAATCCTGAGTATTTTTGGATATTTTTGAAAATAACAGTTGACAATACCAAATAAAGATGGTAATATACTAATCGTGCTCGCGAGAAAAGCTTGCGAGCGGATATGCGGAAGTGCTGGAATTGGCAGACAGGCTAGATTCAGGTTCTAGTTCGGATTTCCGAGTGAGGGTTCAAGTCCCTTCTTCCGCATTCTTTCTTATATAAAACTCCTATTTGAGAAACCGGATCGGTTTCTTTTTTTGATTTCATTGGTTTTATTCGTATTTTATCCGTTAAAAATATTTTCTGTTTTACTCCTGTGACAATCTTGTGAATTCGGAATAATTTCTTGACTTCTTATATATTTTCGGTAGAATAGAAAGTAGCGTTTTATTTTTGAACGTGATAATTACCGAGTGGAGGAGTAAACATGAATTCATCAAAAAAAATCATGAACAAGCAGAACAACGAGAAGGACAATAATGTATCTTCTAACGTATCTGCAGCAAAAGGGAATAAGAGATTGTCCGGTGGCGGCGTCAGTGATGTCAAGAAGATCATCATCGGTGCAGTCTGTGTGATCATTGTACTTGTACTGTGTATCGGTGTTGGTATTCAGCAGTTCCAGCCGAAGGTAGTTCTTACTATCAATAACACAAAGCTGACGATGGATGATCTGATGTACCCGATCTATGAGCGTGAGAGCGCATATCTGCCATATGACGAGATGTATCAGATGTATACAGGAAAGTCCATCTGGGACAACAACTACATGGGAAGCGATAGAAATGTAGATTCTTCTCTGGCTACAAACTCAGCCGGTTTAAAGCAGGAGATCATCGATGCGGAGACAGAGTATCAGATTCTTTATTCTGAGGCAAAGAAGGCAGGCTACAAGTTAAGTGCAGATGACAAGAAGGAAGTCCAGAAAGAGGTTTCCAAGGCACTTAAGGGTCTTTCCTTTACACAGAAGCTTCGTCTGAATATTTCCAAGAGCAAGCTGACAAAGCGTTTTGAGAAGCGTAAGCTTGCAGATAATTATAAGAACGACCAGACAAAGGAATTAGATAAGACCGTTGATGAGAAAGCAGCAATCAAGGATATTACCAAGAAGGATTACAGAGAGTACAAGGTACAGTGCTATGCATATTCTACCTCTGCGACAGATTCCAACGGAAAGGCAGAGAAGCTCTCTGACAGTAAGCTTGCAAAGCTGGAGAAGGAGTTGAAGGCATTATATGAAAAGTCAGCCGATGCCAAGGACTTCAAAAAGCTTCTGGAAGATGACAGCAAGTCTGATATCGATTTCTCTGATACAAGCTTCACGGAGAAGGACGGATGGAGCATGGTTACAGACAAGAAGCTTCTGAAACAGATCAAGGAAATGAAGAACAACGAGATTTCAGATATCATCAAGGACGAGAAATCAGGTCATGTTCTTTTCGTAAAAATGATTAACAATAATTCTCAGGACAGCTACAAGGATGCATGTGATTCAGCGATCCAGACTGCACAGAATGAAGCATATGACAAGTGGTATCAGGGCGTTCTCGAGAATTATAAGGTATCAGAGACTACAGATGTATGGGATGATGTCAAGATTGGTACTGTTACAACTGACATTGTTACAGCAGCAGATTTAGAGAAGATGAATCAGGATTCTTCTGATGCAACTTCAGGTAAGTAGGATACCGGTTGACAAAACATCCATTACGGCACTGATCAGAAACAGGAGGAAAAAATGGGACAGGTAAAAAGAATTTACGTGGAGAAAAAGGCTCCTTATGCAGTTCGCGCAAAAGAACTGAAGGAGGAAGTGAGACAGTATCTCGGGATTACCGCACTGCGTGATGTCAGAGTGCTGATCCGTTACGATGTGGAGAATCTCAGCGATGCCACTTACAAGCAGGCACTGATGACGGTATTTTCAGAGCCGCCGGTAGATAACTGCTACGAGGAAAGCTTTACAATGGATCCGGATGCATTCTGCTTTTCGGTGGAATATCTTCCGGGACAGTTTGACCAGAGAGCGGATTCCGCGGAACAGTGTGTGAAGCTCCTGAATGAAAAGGAGGATCCGGTGATCCGGTCTGCAACAACTTATGTATTTGAGGGAGAGATCAACGAAGAGGATCGCAGGCGGATCAAGGAATACTGTATCAATCCGGTGGATTCCAGAGAGACCAACGAAAAGAAGCCGGAGACACTGGTACAGAAGTTTGATGAGCCGGCAGATGTTGCAATTTTTGACGGATTCCAGAGCATGCCGGAGGATGAGCTTAAGAAACTGTATGATTCTCTGAATCTGGCAATGACATTCAAGGATTTCCTTCATATCCAGAAGTATTTTGCAGGGGAGGAGAAAAGAGATCCTTCCGTGACAGAGATCCGTGTTCTGGATACATATTGGTCTGACCACTGCCGTCATACCACATTTCTTACAGAGCTTAAGAATGTTTCTTTTGATGAGGGTTATTACAAGAAGCCGATCGAGGAGACTTATCAGGAATATTATGCAGCACATAAGGAGATGTTTGCCGGAAGAGACGACAAGTTTGTTTCTCTGATGGATATTGCACTTCTCGCAATGCGTCAGCTCAAGAAAGCCGGCAAACTGGATGATATGGAGGAGTCCGATGAGATCAATGCATGCTCCATTGTTGTTCCGGTTGAGATTGATGGAAAGGAAGAGGAGTGGCTTGTATTCTTCAAGAATGAGACACATAACCATCCGACCGAGATCGAGCCGTTCGGTGGTGCTGCAACCTGTCTTGGCGGAGCGATCCGTGATCCGTTGTCAGGAAGAGGTTATGTATATCAGGCGATGCGTGTGACCGGAGCTGCTGATCCGACTGTATCTATGAAAGATACACTTCCGGGCAAGCTTCCACAGCGTAAGATCACTACAGGAGCTGCACATGGCTATAGCTCATATGGTAACCAGATCGGACTGGCAACAGGACTTGTCAATGAGGTTTATCATCCAAATTATGTGGCAAAGCGTATGGAGATCGGTGCTGTTATGGGGGCTGCTCCAAGACGTAATGTAATCCGTGAGAACAGTGATCCGGGCGATATCATCATTCTTCTTGGTGGACGTACCGGTCGAGATGGTATCGGTGGAGCAACCGGTTCTTCCAAGGCTCACACAACTAAGTCCATTGATGTCTGCGGTGCTGAGGTTCAGAAGGGTAATGCACCGACGGAGCGTAAGATCCAACGTCTGTTCCGCCGTGAGGAGGTCAGCTCCATTATCAAGAAGTGTAATGACTTTGGTGCCGGTGGAGTATCCGTAGCAATCGGAGAGCTGGCAGATGGTCTTGAGGTAAATCTGGATAAAGTACCTAAGAAATACGCAGGTCTTGACGGCACAGAGCTGGCAATCTCTGAGTCCCAGGAGCGTATGGCGGTTGTTGTTGCAAAGGCTGACGTTGACAGGATGCTTGGCTTTGCGGCTGAGGAAAACTTAGAGGCTGTTGTTGTCGCTGAGGTTACCGAGAGTCCGCGACTTGTCCTGAAGTGGAGAGGAAAGACGATCGTTGATATCTCCAGAGCATTCTTAGATACCAACGGTGCACATCAGGAGACGGACGTTGAAGTAACAATGCCGGATCAGGATAAGAATTATTTCAAAGAGAAGAAAGATGCACACGATCTGAAACGTGCATGGTTAGATACACTGCGTGATTTGAATGTATGCTCCCAGAAGGGTCTTGTGGAGATGTTCGACAGCTCCATCGGTGCTTCTACCGTGACAATGCCGTATGGCGGAAAGACACAGCATACACCGATCCAGACAATGATCGCAAAGCTTCCGGTACTGGAGGGCAAGTGTGATACCGTTACAATGATGAGTTATGGCATGGATCCATATCTGACAAGCTGGAGCCCATATCATGGAGCCGTTTACGCAGTGATCTCCTCCGTGGCAAAGATTGTTGCTGCCGGCGGTGATTACAGCAAGATACGTTTTACTTTCCAGGAGTATTTCAGACGTCTTGGCACGGATCCGAAGCGCTGGGGTGAGCCGATGGCAGCCCTGCTTGGTGCCTACGATGCACAGATGAAGTTAGGCCTTCCGTCAATCGGAGGTAAGGACAGTATGTCCGGTTCCTTCAACGATATTGATGTACCTCCGACACTCTGTTCGTTCGCAGTAGATGTTGCAACGCTTCAGGATGTCGTTAGTCCTGAACTGAAGCAGCCGGGCAATGTGCTTGTTAAGTTTGATATTGAGAAGGACGAGTATGACCTTCCTGTATATTCACAGCTTATGTCCCTGTATGCAGCAATCACAGAGCTGATCCACCGAAAGAAGATTGCTTCTGCATATGCGGTTGGTTTTGGCGGTATCTGCGAGGCTGTCAGCAAGATGGCATTCGGTAATGAGCTTGGTGTGACAATGAATGACAGCTTATCCATTGATGAGCTTTTTGCAAAGGATTACGGTTCTATTATTGTTGAAATGACTCCGGAGGATTTTGCGGAATTAAAGATTGCCGGCAAGCAGATCGGAACTGTAACCGAGCAGCCTAACTTCGTAGCAGGCACAACCTCTATCTACATGAAGGAGGCATATGAGGCTTGGACCGGTCGTCTGGAAGAGGTATTCCCAACCAGATCCGGCGTTGAGCAGAAGGTATTAGAAGATACGCTTTATGATGCAAAGCAGGTATATACCGCACAGAGAAAGCTGGCAAAGCCAAAGGTATTTATTCCTGTATTCCCTGGCACAAACTGTGAGTACGATACAACAAAGGCGTTTGAACAGGCAGGAGCAGAGGTTGAGACGCTTGTATTTAAGAATATGACAGAGAGCCAGATCGTGGAATCTGTCAACGCTTTCGAGAAAGCGATCCGAGAGAGCCAGATCCTGATGTTCTCCGGTGGATTCAGTGCCGGTGATGAGCCGGATGGTTCTGCGAAGTTTATCGCATCTATCTTTCGTAATCCGAAGATCATGGATGCTGTTCATGATCTGCTTCAGCAGAGAGACGGTCTTGCTCTTGGTATTTGTAACGGATTCCAGGCACTGATCAAGCTCGGTCTTGTGCCATATGGTGAGATCAAGCCTCAGACGGCAGATGCTCCGACATTGACAACCAACAGCATTGGACGTCATATCTCCAAGTCTGTTTACACAAAGGTAGTTACCAACAAGTCTCCATGGCTGATGCGTGCAGAACTTGGTGGTGTGTATGCAATTCCTGCTTCTCACGGTGAGGGACGTTTTGTTGCACCTGAGAATGTGATCAGGGATCTCTTTGCCAACGGTCAGGTGGCAACACGCTATGTTGATCTTCAGGGCAATCCGACGATGGACGAGGAGTTCAATCCGAACGGCTCTTATGCAGCAATTGAGGGTATCACAAGTCCGGATGGACGTGTTCTTGGTAAGATGGCGCACTCTGAGCGTATCGGAGAAGGTGTCGCTGTCAATATTTATGGAAACCAGAATCAGCATATTTTCGAGTCTGGTGTGTCATATTTCAAGTAAAATGATGCAAAAATAAAAAAAATAAAAAAAAGTGGTTGACAAATCACACGCTTTCCGATAGAATACTACTTGTGCTTGAGACAAGCGGTTGTCGGAAAGCGAAATGCACGAGTGGCTCAGTGGTGGAGTATCGCCTTGCCAAGGCGAGGGTCGCGGGTTCGAATCCCGTCTCGTGCTTTTTTTGTACCCAAAAACGGAGAACGCGGTGTTTATAGAAGTTTTAGAAATATTTTGTTTTTCATTCATTGCATTTTGCCTGTTTGCTAGTATGATTAAAGAAGAAGTTGAATTGTGTGTCGGCGGATCATTCTTCGATTGCCGGACATAAGTGATTTGTTGATATGGAGGTGCCGTATGCGGGATTGGTTTCGCCGGTTTATGCAGGGACGTTATGGAGTAGACCACTTTTCACATTTTTTGGTAACATTAGCGTTTCTATTGATGTTTATTCAGTTATTTATCCGGCATGATGTTTTTAAGCTGATTGTCAGTGTGCTTGTCGTGATTATTTTGATCTATTCGTATTACCGTACATTTTCAAGGAATCATTATCAGCGGTATCGGGAGAATGAGTGGTATTTAAGACATCACAATCGCGTAAAGTGTTTTTTCAGCCGCGAGCGGAACAATATGCAGCAGAGAAAGACACATCGTATCTTCCGTTGCCCGAACTGCGGACAAAGTATCCGTGTGCCGAAGGGGAAGGGCAAGATTGCCATCACCTGCCCGATGTGTAAGACGGAATTTATCAAGAAGAGCTAGAGGGAGATCGGATGTTTGGTTACGTCATTCCCAATCAGGGAGAATTGAAGGTCAGAGAGCTGGAGGAGTACCGGGCATGGTACTGCGGACTCTGCCAAAGACTGCAGAAGGATCATGGCATTCTTGGCAGGATATCACTCAATTATGATATGACATTTCTGGCACTTTTGTTATCTTCCCTGTATGAGCCGAACAAGACGGTCAGCGAGAGTAATTGTCTGGCGCATCCCTTGCACAGAAGACGCAAGTATGATACGGTTTATGTTGGATATGCGGCGGCGATGAACATCCTGTTGACCTATTATAAATGTGTTGATGACTGGAAGGATGACCGTAATCTGCTGCGGGGCGGATACGGACTTGGACTGAAGCATGCCGGCAGGAGAGTTTCAGCCGAGTACCCGGACAAGGCAGAGACAGTACGAAGCTGTCTTGAGGAGCTTTCTGAGGCAGAAGAGGCGGGTGAGACAAACCTTGACAGAGTGTCCGGGATCTTTGGCAGGATCTGCGGGGAGATCTTTACCGTGGAGCAGGATATGTGGAGAGAGGATTTGTATTATCTGGGCTTTTATCTTGGAAAGTTTATTTATCTTCTGGATGCCTGGGATGATCTGGAGGACGATGAAAAGGAAGGCAGCTATAATCCGCTGCTACTTAATTTACCGGATCAGAAAGTGCTTCGGAGTAAGCAGCAGACACAGAACGTCCGGGAGATATTGACGCAGATGATCTCACGGGTATGCTATCATTTTGAACGTCTTCCGCTGGTGGAGGATGTGGAGATCATGAGGAACATACTGTATTCCGGCGTATGGACGAAATTTGACCGGCATACAGACAGAACGAATCAGGAGAAATGGAGCGAGAAAGGATGACAGATCCGTATCAGGTCTTAGGGGTTTCCAGAGATGCCTCTGACAGCGAGATTAAAAAAGCATATCGTACACTGAGCCGGAAGTATCATCCGGATGCCAATATTAATAATCCACATAAGGAAGAGGCGGAGGAGAAGTTCAAGGAGCTGCAGCAGGCGTATCAGCAGATCATTAATGAACGTGAGCACGGGGGCGCACAGAGCGGCGGTTCCCGGGGCTACAGCGGTTATGGCGGCTATGGTGGATTTCAGGGATTCGACGGAGGCTTTCGTGCAGAAGGGCAGAGTGAGGAATATGTGATGCATCTGAAGTCTGCCGCGATTTATATTCAGAATCATTATTACAATGATGCGATCAATGTGTTGAACCAGATGCAGGAGAGAACCGGTCAATGGTATTATCTGAGCGCGGTTGCCAATATGGGACTTGGTAATAATCTGATGGCATTAGAATACGCAAGGCAGGCAGTCATGCAGGAGCCATACAATCAGCAGTACCAGCAGCTTGTCCGCATGCTTGAGTCCGGAGGAACATGGTATCAGGGAATGCAGCGTGATTATCAGCCGTCCTTTGGTTGCAGCTCGGATCTGTGCCTGTATCTTTGCATTGGAGATATGTTTTGCAATCTATGCTTTGGCGGCGGTTATTATTGTTAAGAAAGGAGCGGGACAGGATGAGGGAGATGCGTTTTAAGATGGAGCGTCCGGGTCTTGTAAAGCCCGGAGATGCAGTGAATGTTACTGAGAAGAAAACGGCACTCAACTATAGTTATATCATTAATCCGGCGGTTGCCATGTCCGGATGCTACAAGCTTCCGCAACGTCTTAAGACACTGGACGGCGTGGTTAAGGATGTCGAGAAGACAGAGCGCGGATATTACGTCATTGTTGAGTTTGACGAGGATCCTGTAGAATAATAAAGGAGAGAGAAAATGATAACATTGGAAAGAACATCAGTGATGAACATGGAAAATGCCATGCGAGGTGCCAGAAACCCGTTAAACAGCTGGGCGAGAGGTGACAGTCATATCAATGAGCAGGGAGAGTTTGTGTTTGGAGAGAATGATCTGCAGCTTGCCAAGCGTTTGTGCCAGGCGGGCAATGATCATCGCAAATTTATCCGTCAGATATTTATCACGGTGGATATCACAGCCCCAATCTACTGGTGGAAGGAGTACGACACCTATAAGGTAGGCACTGTAGCCAATTCTACCAGCACCATGCATAAGATCCACAGCAAGCCGTTTGAACGCGAGGATTTTAGTATGGATCACATGGTCCCGGAGGCAGAGGCACAGATGGATCAGATGATCGAATGTCTGGAGCAGATTCGTCAGAAATATATGGAAACGAAGGATAAGGCGCTCTGGTACAGTATGATCCAGCTTCTGCCGGAGAGTTATCATCAGATGAGAACCTGCACGATGTCCTATGAGAATGCGATTGCGATGTATCGTGCCCGCAGAGGACATAAGCTTCAGGAATGGCATACCTTCTGTAACTGGATATGCGATCTTCCGTATTTTCAGGAGTTATTTCCGGAAGTGGAGAAGGTCTGAGCTGCGGAATCAGGAGTTGTATGAAATGCTCTGAACAGATAATAGGAAACTGTGGGCTGCGATGAATGCCAGAGACAGTTGACGCTTTTACGAAATAGAAAGATGAGGTTAAGAATATGTTAGAAGTAGGAATCAAGGGACATCAGGAAATGGTTGTAACAGACCGGTATACGGCAAAGACAATGGGAAGCGGAGTGATGGATGTATTTGCAACACCTGCAATGCTCGCTTTAATGGAGAAGACTGCATTTATGAGCGTGGCAGACAAGCTGAACGAGGGCTGTGGCACAGTTGGCACGAAGGTGGAGATTGAGCATGTTGCTTCTTCGCCGATTGGAATGAAGATCACCTGCGACAGCAGCTTGTTGCTATTGAGGGAAGAAAGCTTGTATTTTCCGTGGAAGCTTATGATGCAAAGGGATTGATCGGAAAGGGAACGCATGAGCGTTTTATCATTGAGAGCAAGAAGTTCCAGGAAAAGACTGACCGTAAGCTGGAGGGTTAATAGAATGACATAGAAATGAGTTTGTTAGTCCTATCTATCATAAAGGGTGGAACCGACGTTTTGCCCTCTGGAAATTGCGAAGCAATTCTCGGAGGAATCGCACTACGTTAAGAATATTTTCCGATATATTAAAAAGCTATGAGCATTGAGACTCATAGCTTTTTTGCTTGCCGGAAAGAAGCAGGAAAGCATCTTCCGGCGTCGTATTATAATAAGATAAAGAAACTTGATTTATCGTTTGTTGCTGTTTCTCCAGATATGAAGCTTATCTGCCTCTGCGATCAGCTGATCACGGAAATCAGGATGTGCAACGGAGATCAGAGCCTCTGCCTTCTGCCAGGTTGAAAGACCCTTCAGATTGACAATGCCATACTCTGTAACGAAGTAGTGGATGTTTGCTCTGGTATCCGTAACGATGGAGCCGTTGCTTAAGGTTGGCTTGATACGTGATGTTACAGTGCCATCCTTTGTCTTAAAAGTAGAAGACATACAGATAAAGCTCTTGCCGCCGTTGGAAAGATAAGCGCCCAGAACGAAGTCGAGCTGTCCACCGGCACCGCTAATGTGCTTGATACCTGCTGACTCTGCATTAACCTGACCGAACAGATCAATATCAACGGCATTGTTGATGGACATGAAATTATCCAGAGAAGAGATCGAACGGATATCATTGGTGTACTCAACAGGAGCAGCCATACATTCCGGATTGTTGTTCAGGTAATCATAAAGCTTCTTGGTTCCTGCAGCGAAGCCGTATACCTGACGCCCCTTATCGATATTCTTTCTCATACCGGTGATCTTACCTGCCTTGGCAATGTCAACAAATGCATCGACATACATCTCGGTATGTACACCAAGATCCTTCAGGTCAGACTCGGCGATCAGGGAACCTACTGCGTTTGGCATACCGCCGATACCAAGCTGGAGGCAGGCTCCGTCAGGATCTGATCAACGATATATTTTGCGACAGCGTGGTCGATATCAGTAGCAGCTCCGCCGCCACCCAGCTCATAAAGCTCTGTGTTGGAGCCTTCTACGATGAGATCGACATCCTTGATGCTGACACAGTTATCAAAGCCGCCCAGGCAGACAGGCATGTTCTGGTTTACCTCGACGATAACCTTCTTGGCAGAACGGATGCATGCCATTGCATGAGAAGGACTTGGTCCAAGGTTGAAATAGCCGTGTTCGTCCATTGGAGCAACCTGAAGCATAGCAACATCAGGCGGTGTCTGTGATTCGCGGTAATATCTTGGAAGCTCGGAATAACGGATCGGAGCATAGAAGCTGAAGCCCTTGGCGATCGCCTTACGCTCGATACCTCCCATGTGCCATGAGTTCCATGCAAAATGAGCGGCAGGATCCTCGATTTTAAAGATCTCAGGCTCTTTCATTAAAATTCCACCCCGGATATTAACACCGGTCAATTCCGGCATACGCTTTGCCAGTGCCTTATCAAGATCGATAACAGTTGTTGCAGCCCAGCCGTAATCAACCCAGTCACCGGATTTGATCTCGCGGACGGCATCGTCTGCACTGACGAGTTTTTTCGAATACATTTCCTTGTAATCCATGATTTCCTCCATTCTGTGATGAAGCATCATCACATTTGATTTCTCGGTAGATCGTATAAGATCACCTGTGGGAAGAGCAGTCTTATGAGAAAACTTTTCATTTGCTCTGCACTTTCTACACATATAGGTATAGAATACCACTTTTTGATACGGCGCGCAAATGTTAAATACATGCAATCAGCAGGGGGCAAATCAGCAGGGACTGGCAGTTTGGAAAAGAGGTGGCAGGGCGGCAGCCCTATTTGTGCGGTTTGCACGGTAATATGGGAAAAAGGCTTGCCATTTTTGGAAGTTTGATATATCATTGAGAGTAGTTAGGTCACTAATGTGGTTAATAACGATAAAAATAGTACATACATTTTTCGTCATTTTTCACAACCTGCTATGCAGGAGTGGCTGTATAAGAAAATAGAAGGAGGATTTTTTATTATGGCAAAGAAAATTGTTTTAGCAGGCGCTTGTCGTACCGCTATCGGAAAGATGGGTGGAGGACTCAGCAAGACTCCGGCTCCTGTATTAGGTTCTGTAGTTATCAAGGAAGCTCTGAACAGAGCCGGTGTACCGGCTGATCAGGTAGATCATGTATACATGGGCTGCGTAATTCAGGCAGGTCTCGGACAGAACGTAGCACGTCAGGCATCTATCAAAGCTGGTCTCCCTGTTGAGACACCTGCTGTAACAGTTAACGTAGTATGTGGTTCCGGTCTGAATTGTGTCAACATGGCTGCTCAGATGATCGAAGCAGGCGATGCTGATATCGTTGTTGCAGGTGGTATGGAGAATATGTCTATGGCTCCTTACGCAATGATGCAGGGTCGTTACGGATACCGTATGAACAATGGTAAGCTCGTTGATACAATGGTAAACGATGCACTCTGGGATGCATTTAATCAGTATCATATGATGATCACAGCAGAGAACGTTGCTGATGAGTGGGGTCTTACCCGCGAAGAGCTCGATGAGTTCGCAGCAAACAGCCAGCAGAAGTGCGAGGCAGCTATCGCAGCAGGCAAGTTTGATGATGAGATCGTTCCTGTACAGACCGGTGTTGATCGCAAGACAAAAGAGCCGATCATTTTCTCTAAGGATGAGGGACCACGTCCAGGCACAACAGCAGAGGGCCTTTCCAAGCTGAAATGCTGCTCCGGTAAAGAGGGCGGTGTTGTTACAGCCGGTAACGCATCAGGTATCAATGATGGTGCAGCAGCTGTTGTAGTTATGACAGAAGAGAAAGCAAAAGAGCTTGGTGTTAAGCCTATGGCTACATTCGTAGCCGGAGCACTTGGCGGTGTTCGTCCTGAGATCATGGGTGTTGGTCCTGTTGCTTCTACAAAGAAAGTTCTTGCTAAGACAGGTTTTACAATTGATGACATTGATCTTATCGAGGCAAACGAGGCATTTGCAGCACAGTCTGTAGCAGTTGCAAGAGACTTAAACTTCGATATGTCTAAGGTAAACAAAAACGGTGGTGCTATCGCACTTGGACATCCTGTTGGAGCTTCCGGATGCCGTATCCTTGTTACACTTCTTCATGAGATGCAGAAAGAGGGAGCAAACAGAGGTCTTGCTACTCTTTGTATCGGTGGTGGAATGGGCTGCTCTACAATCGTTGAAGCTTACAAATAATTAAAAAGGAGATACACTACTATGGATTTCATTTTATATGAAGTAGATGGTGCTGTTGCAACCATCACGATCAATCGTCCAAAGGCACTCAATGCTCTGAACAGCCAGGTTCTTGATGAACTGGATCAGACACTGGATGCGATCGATCTGGATACTGTAAGATGCGTGATCCTGACAGGCGCAGGAGACAAGTCTTTTGTTGCAGGTGCTGATATCGGAGAGATGAGCACACTGACAAAGGCAGAGGGAGAGGCTTTCGGTAAGAAAGGAAACGATGTATTCCGCAAGCTTGAGACTCTTCCAATCCCTGTGATCGCTGCAGTAAATGGCTTCGCTCTTGGTGGCGGCTGCGAGATCTCTATGAGCTGCGATATCCGTATCTGCTCTGAGAATGCAATGTTTGGTCAGCCTGAGGCTGGTCTTGGTATCACACCTGGTTTCGGTGGTACACAGAGGTTGGCAAGAACTGTTGGTGTAGGTATGGCTAAGCAGTTGATCTATACTGCACGCAATATCAAGGCTGACGAGGCATACAGAATCGGTCTTGTAAATGCAGTTTATCCACAGGAGGAGCTGATGGAGCAGGCAAAGAAGATGGCATCTACCATCGCAAAGAACGCTCCGATCGCTGTCCGCAACTGCAAGAAGGCGATCAACGATGGTCTTCAGGTAGATATCGATCAGGCAATCGTGGTCGAGGAGAAGCTTTTCGGTGACTGCTTCGAGACAGAGGATCAGAAGGCTGGAATGGGTAACTTCCTTGCACCAAAGGATCAGAAGGTAAAGGTTGTACCATTCAAGAATTGTTAGTTTAATCCGTAGGGATTATCATACAGTGGAGGAATGGACGTTATGTCCGTTTCTCCAAATATAAAAATGGAGGTTATAGACAATGAAAGTAGGCGTTATTGGTGCTGGTACTATGGGACAGGGCATTGCTAAGGCATTTGCTCAGAATGAAGGCTATGAGGTAGCACTCTGCGATATCAAGCAGGAGTGGGCTGAAGGCGGTAAAGAGAAGATCGCTAAGGGTTATGACAGACTTGTTCAGAAGGGCAAGCTGACACAGGATGCAGTAGATGCAATCCTTGGCAGAATCACACCGGGCTTAAAGGAAGATCTTTGCAAGGACTGTGATCTGATCGTTGAGGCAGCTTTTGAGGATATCAACGTTAAGAAGACAACATTCGCAGAGCTTGACAAGATTGCTAAGCCGGAGTGTATCTTCGCTTCTAATACATCAAGCCTTTCTATCACAGAAATCGGAAATGGTCTTACCCGTCCAATGGTAGGTATGCATTTCTTCAATCCTGCTGACCGTATGAGCTTATCGAGGTTATCGCTGGTGTGAATACTCCTGCAGAGACTGTAGATGCGATCAAGAAGATTTCTGAGGAGATCGGAAAGACTCCTGTACAGGTAAATGAGGCTGCCGGCTTCGTAGTAAACCGTATCCTGATCCCTATGATCAACGAAGCTGCATTCATCAAGATGGAAGGTGTTTCTGATATCGCTGGTATCGATGCTGCTATGAAGCTTGGTGCAAATCATCCAATGGGACCTCTTGAGTTAGGTGATTTCATCGGTCTTGATATCTGCCTTGCTATCATGGATGTACTTTACAATGAGACAGGCGACAGCAAGTATCGTGCATGCCCACTTCTCCGTAAGATGGTTCGTGGTGGAAACCTCGGTGCTAAGAGCGGAAAAGGTTTCTATGTTTACAATGCTGACCGTACAAAGACTCCGGTTGATGCTCAGTAATTAAATAAGAATTAAATTTAGGAAAGGTGGTAAAGCAAATCATGGATTTTACATTAAGTAAACAGCATGAGATGGCGAGACAGCTTTTTAAGGATTTCGCTGAAAATGAAGTAAAGCCTCTGGCACAGGAAACTGATGAGACTGAGGTATTCCCACAGGTTACAGTTGATAAGATGGGAAAGAACGGATTCCTTGGAATTCCGGTACCAAAGGAGTTCGGCGGACAGGGCGCTGATATTCTGACATATATTATGTGTGTAGAGGAACTGTCTAAGGTTTGTGGTACAACAGGCGTTATCGTATCTGCACATACATCCCTTTGTGTAGATCCGATCCTCACATACGGAACAAAGGAGCAGAAAGAGAAATTCCTTCCTCCTCTCTGTAATGGTGAGAAGCTTGGTGCATTTGGTCTTACTGAGCCGGGTGCCGGTACAGATGCACAGGGTGCACAGACAAAGGCTGTTCTCGATGGAGACGAGTGGGTGCTGAACGGTTCCAAGTGTTTCATCACAAACGGTAAGGTCGCTGATGTTTACATCATCATCGCTGTTACTGATATTACAGAGGACAAGCGCGGCAGAAAGAAAAAGAACTTCTCCGCATTTATCGTAGAGAAAGGAACTCCGGGCTTCTCCTTCGGTACAAAGGAGAAGAAGATGGGTATCCGTGGATCATCTACATACGAGTTGATCTTCGAGGATTGCCGTATTCCAAAGGAGAACCTGTTAGGTGTCCGCGGTAAGGGATTCCCAATCGCTATGCATACTCTGGATGGTGGACGTATCGGTATCGCTTCACAGGCTCTTGGTCTTGCTGAGGGTGCTCTGGAGAAGACAATTGAGTACACCAAAGAGAGAAAGCAGTTTGGACGTGCTATTTCTGCTCAGCAGAATACACAGTTCCAGCTTGCAAATATGGCTACAAAGATTGAGGCTGCTAAGGCTCTTGTATACAAGGCAGCTCTTAAGAAACAGGAATTTGCAAATGGTGCAAAGGTTTCTTACTCTGTTGAGGCAGCTATGGCTAAGCTTTATGCTGCTGAGGTTGCAATGGAGGTTACTACCAAGTGTGTTCAGTTGTTTGGTGGTTATGGATATATCAGAGAGTACGATGTTGAGCGTATGATGCGTGATGCAAAGATCACAGAGATCTACGAGGGAACTTCAGAGGTTCAGCGTATGGTTATCTCTGGTGCTCTTCTCCGTTAATAGAAACAATGGATTCACTGAATAAAAATAAAAGACAAGGAGTGACAAAGCTGTGAAAATAGTAGTTTGTATTAAGCAGGTTCCAGATACAAAGGGCGGAGTTAAGTTCAATCCGGACGGTACTCTGGACAGAGGTGCTATGCTTGCCATCATGAACCCGGACGACAAAGCTGGTTTGGAAGCAGCACTCAGAATTAAAGACGATATGGGCAAAGACAATGTGGAAGTAACCGTTCTTACAATGGGTCTTCCAAAGGCAGAGGAAGTTCTCCGTGAAGCACTTGCTATGGGTGCTGACAAGGGTATCCTTGTAACAGATCGTGTGCTCGGTGGTGCTGATACATGGGCAACCTCTACAACAATTGCCGGTGCTTTGAGAAATATTGATTATGATTTGATCATCACAGGCCGTCAGGCTATCGATGGTGATACAGCTCAGGTTGGTCCTCAGATTTCTGAGCATCTGGATCTTCCTGTTATCTCTTACGCTAAGAACATCAAGATCGAGGGTGACAGCGTTGTAGTTGAGCGTCAGTTCGATGACAGATATCATGTACTGAAAGCCAAAATGCCATGTCTGATCACTGCTCTTTCTGAGTTAAACGAGCCTCGTTACATGACTCCGGGTGGAATCTTCGATGCATATGAGAAGGAGATTACAGTCTGGGGCAGAGCAGATCTTAAGGATGTAGATGATTCTAACCTTGGTCTGAAGGGTTCTCCTACAAAGATTGCAAAGGCATCCGATAAGGTTAAGAAGGGTGCTGGCGAGGTAGTTACTCCAGATTCTCCGGATGAGGCAGTAACATACATCATGAGTAAGTTAAAAGAGAAGCATGTAATCTAATCAAAATAAGGAAAAGTGGTGACAATAATGAATTTAGAAGAATATAAGGGTGTCTATGTCTTTGCACAGCAGGTAGACAATGAGCTGAGCAGCATCGCATTTGAGCTGCTTGGAAAAGCAAAGGAGCTCGCTGCTCCTCTGAACACAGATGTTACAGCCGTTCTGATCGGTTCTGATGTTAAGGGTCTCGTAGATCAGTTAGCAGAGTATGGTGCTGATAAGGTTATCGTTGTTGACGATCCTGAGCTGAAGGAATACAGAACAGAGCCATATGCACATGCATTAGCATCAGTAATCAATGAGTACAAGCCTGAGATCGTTCTGGTTGGTGCTACAGCAATCGGTCGTGACCTTGGACCTCGCGTATCTGCACGAGTAGCAACCGGTCTGACTGCAGACTGTACTGTACTTGAGATCGGTGATTTCCCTCTGAATGCAATTCCGGGACAGGAGCAGAAGCACAATCAGCTTCTTATGACTCGTCCTGCATTCGGTGGTAACACTATCGCTACAATCGCATGTCCGGATAACCGTCCTCAGATGGCTACCGTTCGTCCAGGTGTTATGCAGAAGATCGATCCGATTGCCGGAGCTAAGGCTGAGGTGATCGAGTACAATCCTGGATTTACTCCGGACAACAAGTATGTTGAGATCCTTGACGTTGTCAAAGAGCTTTCTGATACTGTAGATATCATGGATGCAAAGATCCTCGTATCCGGTGGCCGTGGTGTTGGAAGCGCAGAGAACTTCAAGCTTCTTCAGGATCTGGCAGATGTTATCGGTGGTACCGTGAGCTGCTCACGTGCCGTAGTTGATAACGGCTGGCTTCCAAAAGAGCTCCAGGTAGGTCAGACAGGTAAGACCGTTCGTCCTAACGTATACTTTGCAATCGGTATTTCCGGTGCAATCCAGCATACAGCAGGTATGGAAGAGTCTGACATCATCATCGCAATCAACAAAGATGATTCTGCTCCAATCTTCGATGTAGCAGACTACGGTATTGTTGGCGATCTGAACAAGATTGTTCCTAAGCTCACAGAGGAGCTGAAGAAGGTAGTGAAATAATTAACGTTGTAAAAAATCCTTCTTTCACATAGAATGTGAAATGAGTATCCCGTGGAGATTTTCTCTGCGGGATATTTTTTTTTTGCTTTTTTTACAGGAAACGGGAAATCATTATGTAAAGTTTAGATAAAGTTAAACTCTTTTGACTTGTGCTTTAAGGCATATTTCGGTATAGTATAGTAGTATTTATGTATAGCATGATATAATTGTGCATACGCGACAGGCATGCCGGGAGAGCAGTGGTGCAGTCTGCCAATATAATGAGTGTCCGTTAAGGGCGCGGGATGGAGGAAACATGTTAGAGATATTAAAATCACTATTATTTGGAATTGTAGAGGGAATTACGGAATGGCTTCCGGTCAGCAGTACCGGTCATATGATCCTGTTTGATGAGTTTGTACAGCTTAATATGTCGGCGGCTTTTAAGGAAATGTATCTGGTTGTGATACAGCTTGGTGCGATTCTTGCTGTAGTATTATTATTCTGGGATCAGATATGGCCGTTTCAGAGTGGGGCAAAGTACGATGGAAGCAATAAGGTACTTCCGGGATGGATCAAGGAAAATATCTTTGTTATGTGGTTAAAGATCGTTGTAGCATGCGTTCCGGCAGTGATCATTGAGCTGGCGGCAGGTGACTATCTTGAGGCGTTGTTCTACAACTATAAGACAGTATCGATCATGCTGATCGTTGTCGGTATTCTTTTCATTATCGTGGAGGACTGGAATAAAAAGAGAACTGCAAAGATTACTTCCATCGCAGATATTACATATCAGACTGCGTTTCTGATCGGTGTATTTCAGTTGATCGCAGCCGTATTTCCGGGAACGTCCCGCTCGGGGGCAACGATCATAGGAGGACTGATTCTCGGACTTTCCAGACAGATTGCGGCAGAGTTTACATTTTATCTTGCAATCCCGGTTATGTTTGGTGCAAGTCTGATCAAGCTGTTAAAATTTGGATTTCACTTTACCGCTTTGGAGGCAGGTGTGCTTGCAGTCGGCATGATCGCTGCATTTCTTGTATCCGTTGTTGTGATACGGTTTCTGATGGGTTATATTAAGAAACATGACTTTAAAGTGTTTGGCTGGTATCGTATCGTACTCGGCGTTGTGGTACTGGCAAGCTTCGCATTTTTTCTGTAAGAATAATGCTGCAGTCGTTTTGCAAGTATGAATCTTTGTGATTTTTGATGCGGAGGATTTGACAGATGATGGTCTGTGCATTAAGATAAGGATGGATCGTTGTATACTCGATTATATGACGGACTTATCGTAAAGATAGGAGGAATGTACATGGATTTTCGCAGTTGATAAAAATACCGTACAGTGCATTTTATCCGAGGAAGAAATGAGTGCATACGGTTTTCGCATAGAAGATTTCTTTTCCAATCAGGAAAAGGCAAGGGAGTTTCTGGAACATCTGGTGGAGCGTGCCGAGGAAGAGATCGGTTATGAGGCGCACAGCGGGATGGTCTCCATGCAGATCATGAAGCTGCCGGATAACGGCATCGTGATCACATTGTCTGAGAGAGATAACAGCGCAGACGGTTTTCAGAATATGTTGCAAAATATTCACCAACAACTCGCTTCGATCCTTGGTCCGGAGGCAGCAGATCAGCTGATGGAGCAAGAAGGGGAGGCAGCCATGGAGATGGCAGCGAATATCGAGAATGCAGAGGATACGGAGCAAGGAGCGAAGTATACAGATGCAGACGATACATATGCCGGGGAGCGTGGACAGAGAAAGACGAATACGAAGCTGCTTACGGCACCGCGGGTACTCCGGTTTGAGTCTCTGCGTCCGTTGGAGAAGCTTGCGGGAGCACTTAACATGTCAAAGCCGGTGAGCAGTTCCGTGTATTTTGATCCGGATAATGATCATTATTATCTTGTCGTCAAAAAGGGAAGAATGAATCTGCAGGAGTATATGGTTCTGTGCAATGCATTGAGGGATTATGTGAGTCCGGAGGAGTATTCTGTGCAGTTGTATGCAGAGCAGTTTTGTAAGGAACATTTTGAGATATTTATTCCGAAGAATGCTCTGGGCATTTTGAAAAATATAGAGACAGGAATGGATTAACATGAAGTATGATTTTGATCTTGAGGAACGTCGGTTTTCCAAGCAGTTTATATTAAAGCTTCTGATCACGCTTGTTGAGGCTGTGATCGTTGTTTTTCTTGCGTTTACGATTACCAGATACGGGCTTGAGAAGATGACGGTATCCGGAGAATATATGAGTCCAACCTTGAAGTCGGGGGACTGTGTACTGATCAATAAGCTGTCCTATCGTTTTCATAAGATTCACCGCAATGATGTGATCGTTGTGAGACAAACCGGTTCGGAACACAGTTATTTTTCATTGGAGCGTGTGATCGGTCTGCCCGGAGAGCGGGTGCAGATCAAGGAAGGACAAGTCTATATTAATGACAAAAAGCTCAAAGAAAAGCTTTCGTATCCTTTGATGGATAACGGAGGGTTGGCTGAGGACGTCGTCACGTTGGACAAGAATGAGTATTTTGTGCTGGGAGATAACCGGAATGAGTGTGAGGACAGCCGGAATGCCGCAGTCGGCAATATTTCCCGCAAGTCCATTGTTGGAAAGGCATGGATCCGTATGAATTCGTTTACGTTTGTGGGGATGATCAATAACTTCCGGAAGGAAGATACAAGCAGTGATTTACAGTGATCAGGGTGTCATGGGCGGGCTGTGATATTTTGATCTTATTATATGATGCAATCCGAGGCATTATATTTTATAATATTATAGTAATCTGCCTGATTGCGTGGCAGATGTCAGAAAGGTGCAGGTAAAAAGTATGGAATTTCAGTGGTATCCGGGACATATGTCGAAGGCAAAGCGTGCCATGCAGGAGGATCTCAAGCTGATCAATGTGATCATCGAGCTGGTGGACGCCAGAGTACCACTTAGCAGTAAGAATCCGGATATTGATCCCATGGCCAATGGCAAATCCAGGATCATCCTGCTGAACAAATGCGATCTGGCAGATGCGGCAGTGACGGCACAGTGGAAGAAATATTACGAGAAAAAGGGCTTCTTTGTGGCTTTGGTTAATTCCAAGCAGGGAAAGGGCGTAAAGCAGGTCAACGAAGTGATCCAGAGTGCGTGTAAAGAGAAGATTGAGAGAGACCGGCGCAGAGGCATTTTAAACCGTCCGATCCGGGCGATGATCGTTGGTATTCCGAATGTCGGAAAGTCGACCTTCATCAACAGCTTTGCCGGAAAGGCGTGCACGAAGACCGGTAATAAACCTGGCGTGACCAAGGGAAAGCAGTGGATTCGCCTGAATAAGAACGTGGAGCTTTTAGACACACCGGGTATTTTATGGCCGAAGTTTGAGGATCAGACGGTGGGACTTCGATTAGCATTTATCGGTTCTATTAAGGACGAGCTGTCCAATCAGTATGAGCTGTGCCTTCTGTTAATGAAGTATCTGCAGGAGCATTATCCGGAGGCGGTTCCGAAGGCATATCAGATTGAGGCAGATGATAGTGAGGTTGTTCTTTTGGAACGTGTTGCAAAGCGTAGAGGATGTCTGAAAGCAGGCGGTGAGTATGACTTGGATAAGGCAGCAAATTATGTGATAGATGATTTTCGCAATGGTCGTCTTGGTGCGATCAGTCTGGAACAGCCGGAGCAGTAAATTGCTTTTGTAGGGGGAACAGTTATGTACGACGAGAAATTAGTCGAAGACAGTCTTGCATTTGCGGAGGAGATCAGGGCAAGATTAGAGGGGAAAAAGGCAGCGTCGCAGATGCAGGCGCAGCAGAGTATAAAGCCGCAGACAACACAGCGTCAGACAGCACCAACACCGTCAGTGACGGCATCACAGATACAGGCACAGCAGAGTGCGAAAGCACCGGTGACAGCTGCACCGAAAAAGCAGGTGACACCGCAGGCAGATGTTGCTGCAATGGTACAGCCCCGGAAGAGCATAAAGCCGCAGACAGCCCCGCAGATGACGATGACAGCACGGATAGCACCGACATCAGGACAGGTACAGTCGAGTGCAAATGCACGGGTAGTACCGAAGTCTGCAACGGTACAGGCACAGAAGAGCCCAGCCTCAACACCGACATCCGTAGCAAAGCAGCCACAGGTACAGCGGAGCAAACAGCCGCAGGCAGCCTCAACACCGCAGGCAGCACCGGCATCAGCACCGGCAGCTGCAAAACCGCAGGTAGCATCGGCATCAGCACCGGCAGCTGCAACACTGCAGACGGCATCGACACCGGCACCGGCAGCTGCAA
>NZ_QUET01000033.1 GCF_003478445.1 Roseburia sp. AM59-24XD | reverse complement strand
ATGGAGCTGACTGTCACTAATAGGTCGAAGGCTTATCCAAAAGAAACGGAGAGCTGGTTGCAAAAGCGGCGTGAAGATGATATAATCGGTATACAGTTTTGAAGGTATCTGCTTTCAAAAAGATGATCCTCGATAGCTCAATGGTAGAGCACTCGGCTGTTAACCGAGTTGTTGTAGGTTCGAGCCTACTCGGGGAGTTTTTTAAATAATCCGTAGATAGTGATATTTACGGATTTTCTTATAATCATGTATATGGACCTTTAGCTCAGTTGGTTAGAGCAATCGGCTCATAACCGATCGGTCCAGGGTTCGAGTCCCTGAGGGTCCACTGAATGAGCAGTCCATGTCTTGATTGAATTTTGATAGAACATCTACTGTTCATATTATGGCCTAGTGGCTCAGTTGGTTAGAGCGCCGCCCTGTCACGGCGGAGGTCACGGGTTCGAGTCCCGTCTGGGTCGTTGATGGATTATTGACATTTGTATCCATCTGTGATATTATGATATGCGGTTCTGTTGTTTTATACAGAGAAATTATCCAGCATTATTTGGGATCTTAGCTCAGCTGGGAGAGCATCTGCCTTACAAGCAGAGGGTCACAGGTTCGAGCCCTGTAGGTCCCACTCAGTAATATTTATATTACTATGCCGCAGTGGCGGAACTGGCAGACGCCCGGGACTTAAAATCCCGTGGGTAGTGATACCCGTACCGGTTCGATTCCGGTCTGCGGCATTAGTAAAAAGTAGGAGAAACGTTGAATTTACAGCGTTTCTCTTATTTTTTTGCTTCAAAAAGTTTGAACACCTTTGAACACTTTATGATGAAATACCAAGATTCTGAAAAGCAAGCCTGTCATTCTTCCTCTTATTGACATTCCGCAAGTAATGCAATGTTGTAGCTGTCTCACTATGCCCCATTAAATAACTAAGGGTTGTAAGATTATTTCCGTCAAAAGCTGTTGAAGCATTGTAAAAGCGGATTTTATGACTGGAATGATAAGGAACACCGGCTTCTTTGCAATATTTCTTCAAACGGCGATTAAAGCTGTCTGTTGTCATAATCTCGCCGTTGGGTTCAAAGACATATATTCCATTTGGATTTAATTCCTTTGCTTTGTGAAGAATTTTAAGTGCTTCGTCTGTAAGGAACTGTTTACGGAATCCATGAGAAGTATTTCCTTTCATTTGATTTACTACTTTTACTTTTCGGCTTGAGAATGTTAAATCATCATTCAATGTACGTTCACAGGTCGCCTGTCTGTGAAGATATACAAGCCTGTTATTGTAGTCAATATCTTCCCAACGGATAGCTTTTGTTTCTCCAACACGGATAAACAGATAGAAAGATAACTGTATTGCAAGAGAATATGGCTCTATGATACACCGAAGATAATTTAATAACTTATGCGTATCATCACGAGAAAATACATTGTCACTTTGTACTTCTACTGGCTTATAGGTAAACTGTTTGAAATTCACATCAGAGACAGGATTATGTGATATAATTTCTTCTTCGATCGCATAACTCATTACTCCATTCAAAACAGAACGGGCATTACTGACTCGCTTGTGCGTGAACTGTCGGTCTTTTGTAGCTTCTCTGAAAAAGCGGATAAGCGTGATTGGTTTGATTTCGCCTATCTTCATTTTAACAAGTTCTGTATCTTTGAAAAATCTATTCCATTCAGATACATACTCTTGAATTGTTTTTGCTTTTACGGAAGTATAATCTCTTTTATACAAAAGCCATTCAACATATAATTCTTCCAGTGTGACATTCTGACGGTTTTCAGCTTTCTGCTTTTCGAGATAAAATCTGATGATTTCTTTTTCAAGGTTCTCTTTACTCTTCCTCTTAACAGGACGGCGTTTGTTAGGTTTAGTTTCATCGGGTAAATAAGTACGCCAGCTTTTTTCTGATTCCGAGTAATAAATTTCATATTTGTGATTCTTCAAGATTTTTTTATTTGCCATAATTTTAAAATCTTTGAAGACTTCATCTGTGCTCATGTTAGCACAGGTGGCTAACGTATTCAATAATGTTATATCTGAAAACGTAACGGGATTATCCATAAGATTCCCCCTTTACGCAAGGATTTTCTTTTTTAATTTTGATGTAGATAACACTGCTGTCCTTTAAGCATGAACCAGTAGATAAGAAAGCGTTGGTATCGTAAATTTGCCTTGTGTATTCTTTCTGAAAGACGATATTTTCTTTTTGTAAGTCATGTAAAATGTCTTCGGTCAGCATGACTTTTGTTTCGTGTGGAACTTTCAGATTTTGAGATTTAAAAAAGGCTTTTTTCTTATGTTCTTTCAAATCAAGGTCTTTTCCAAAATACTTGCTAAGATAACGACCTCTGTTTTCTTTGCTGTCTACATCAATGCGATTGATTTTAATAAATCCATGTGACCATAAATTCTGTAATTTTTCTTTTGCTATATACGGAAAATCAAAGAAAATAACATGATAATGGATTGCTCCACGCTTCTGTTTCTCCCACGTTGCAAGGTATTTTAATAACTGGGTTTTGGTATGATACAAATAATAATTTAATCGCTGGATAAAATACTTAAATTCTCTGTTGGTTATCAGGATTTCCTGAATGTTTTCTTTAAATGTCAGTGTTACAAATTTTGTTCTGTTATCAAAGTTGCAGTCAACAATACGGGCAATATCCCAACGAGCCTGTTCGTAATGCTTCTGCTTGCGTTTTAAACTGTCATATTGCTTATGAGCTGACATTTCATCAAATTTTTTTCGGTTACTTATGTCTGTTAAATCTGCCTTTTCTTTCGAGTGAATAAAAATAGGGTTTTCGTAAATATATACTTCTTTTGTAGTAGGAGTTTCAATGATTTTCGTATTGTATGCAAAACACTCTTTTGTTTTGCTCACGAATATCACCTCATATCCCAATTTTTGTAATGAATGTTCCGATTGTTTTCGGAAGATGTTGTTTTATATATCAAGTATAGAGGTCAGCCAGTTCAGCACCTATGACGTTGTCCGGCACTGACTGGCTGACATAGTAGGGAAATTATTTCATTTCCACTTTTCTGATATTGGAAGCTTCTGCTTTGACAGAAAGACGTCCATTATAGAGACTAGCCCAAGTATGTAAGCCATCAAATGAGACTGGAATCTGCCCTTTTTGTTCAAGTTCCTCGTTGGTAACAATCGCTGTGTTGGCTTTAATGCCTACTTTGACTTTCTCAAACTTTAATTTTGGAAGAAGAACTGTATAGTAGAATCCTAATTTTTCTTTTGTAGAAAAGTCTATCCAGTCGGAAACTTCTACTAACTGAAATTCCTCTTGCAGTTTGTCTGGATTTAAAATAAAGTCATTTCCTCTAATCATCGTTTCACCTCCTTACAGATATCTGATTATCAGATATTAAGATAATCTTATGATAAAACAAGCGTTGCAGAATGTCAATAGAAAATATCTGAATATCCGATAAAAAGATTGACAGAGAAAATTTGATGAAATATAATGTGCTTATAAAGGAGGTTCGCTATGAATAAAATAAAAGAATTGCGGAAAGAAAAGAATATAACCGTTGCGGAACTTGCAAAAGAATTAGGCATTTCACAAAGTATGCTTACGAACTATGAAAATGGAAACGGAACGCCGAGAGATGAATCTATATGGGAAAAATTATCACAGATATTCGGCGTGAGTAAAAGCCACGTTATGGGATTAACTACGGATATTGAAACAGCAAATAAGACAAAACAGTTGAAAGTGGTTGTGGATACATCTCAGCCGATCTCAATACAACCGAAGAATCAGACAGACCTTGATGTATTGATAAAACTGGATTTGATAGACAGTGAAGACATGGAAGAAGTGTCAGAATTTCTTGATAAACTGTTGGCACAGGAGAAATATGAGGGACGGAGAGAATCAAACGTTAAATATGTCGTTGAGTAGAAAATGCTTTTCAGCCGTCCACTTGCCCAGTCGACCCGCCGCCCTGTTAGGAACCGTCGCACTGGGCATCCTTGCGGAACGTTAGTTTGCGAAAATACGAACAAAAGAATATAAGGAGAGGGAATAGCCGATACTACTTCAAAAGCAGTAATAGAGTGCTATTCTTTTTTATTATATTCAATGGTTGTAGTTCGGAATGGTTTGCTATTATTGTGCAAGTAATAAGTTGGATAATAGAGCTTGATTTCCAAGGTGGTAGGCGTACCATTGATTTTGTTATGTTCATTTTCAATGTCTTTGATTAATCCATCAATTTCCCAACATTTGTAAACAATTACAGTCAATTCAGTATCTCTGGTATCTGCACTGCTAAAGGATATGCTGTTAGTAATATGATAGTCCGGCAGTCTGAGATAATTATAGAGAACGGTCAGTAAACAGAGCATTGTGATTGTTGCTATGATTTTCTTTTTCATGTACATACCTCTTTTGTGTTATTAACAAGGGACTGACTATATAGTACCTCACTATATAGTGAATTACTACATAAAGATTTAATAAATATACTTTATGTAGAGGTGCGGAACATGAATTATGGACATTTAGAATTAAGAATAGAAGAACTGTTACAAGAAAAAGGTATCAGTAAGAATATGATTTGTAAGGAACTCGATATCCCAAGGTCAAATTTCAATAGATATTGCAGAAATGAATTTCAAAGACTGGATGCAAATTTAATCTGTAAACTATGCAACTATTTTGAATGTGAAATTGGTGAGTTAATTCGATATGTAAAAGAATAAAGTGATAATGGGTATGCGGAAATAAAAAATATTCGCATACCTTTTTAATTGATATTTTATAAAATGGAATTATACTGTGAATAACATGAAACAGACAAATCAAAGTTTGAAGCGGAGGTATGTATTATGAATATAGGATTTTGGTCGTGTATAATTTTGGTAATACCATTTGTAATTATAGGTGTGTTATTTGCGATTTTTAAGGAAAAAGCAACTAAATTTGTTTCAGGATTTAATTCATTTTCTAAAGAAGAACAGGCAATGTATGATAAAGATCAGATCTCTCGTGATATAAGAAATCAGTGCTTCATATGGACTGTTATAATGTTAGCAGGAGCGACATTATCCTGCTTTTTAACCCCATATATGGCTATACCAACCTATATTATTTGGTTAGTTCTGTTTTTTAGAGAAGTCCACTTTGATAATCATAAAGCGTTTGAAAAATATTTATTAAAGTAAATTCAAGTTTGGAGAATTGAGAAAATCGGAAGTTTACAGTGAGGTGAAAGAGGTTGAATTATGTAGAATATGGAAAAGAAAACAGCGATGTAATTATCCTCTTACACGGAGGCGGTTTATCATGGTGGAATTACAAAGAGGTTGCTGAAAGACTTCAAACAGATTATCATGTGGTTTTGCCTATATTAGATGGTCATGCAGGATGTGATAAGCAGTTTACAACGATAGAGAATAATGCTTTGGATATTATAGAATTTGTAAATAGCAAATTGGGCGGTTCTGTTTTAATGATGGGAGGACTATCGCTTGGAGGGCAGATTTTGCTTGAAATTTTATCTCAACGCAAAGATATATGTAAGTATGCAATAGTGGAAAGTGTACTTGTGATACCTTCAAAATTTACATATTCTATGATTAAACCGGCGTTTGGAAGTTGCTATGGCTTAATAAAGTATAAGTGGTTTTCAAAATTGCAATTCAAATCACTACGAATAAAGTCGAATTTGTTTGATGAATATTACAAAGATACTTGTGCTATTAGAAAGAGTGATATGATTGCCTTTTTACAGGAAAACTCAGTATATTCACTAAAAGATGGCATTGGAGAGTGTGAAGCAACCGTTCAAATTTATGTTGGAGAAAAAGAAAAGCAATCAATGAAAAAATCCGCTAAAATCATTCATGAAAAATTGCAGGATAGTTTTATACAAGTTCTTCCTAATATGTATCATGGAGAGTTTTCAATAAACCACGCAAATGATTATGTGAGAAAACTATTAGAAATAGTAAAGCGAAGGTAACTTTCAGTCTTCAGCAGAGACTGAAAGCAATAGAAGATTTGAATTGACCGAGCTCTTTGAGCGAGGGATACTTCTTGTCCGAAGGGAAAGAAGGTGGAACTGAGAAGAATTAAAACAATTTGAAGTTGTGAACTTAGAATTAGAGGTGTTGAAAATGAAAATAATAATTATATTTATTGATTTACTGATGGCAACTGTTCTCTTTTTTGTTGGAAGATTTTTTATCAAATCAAGGAATACAGAAAGAAGTGTGCTGTTTTTATCAGGAGATTATACTGGATTAAACACAGAGAAAATATGCAGAGTTACTGGAAAACGGATTAAGACATGGGCAATGCTCTTTTGTCTTGGCGGTATAATTGATTTTATCAAGCTGGGCGCAGGAATAATAATAGTTTCCGTTTTTTTTATTATCTTACTTGTATTTCATTTGGTTGATATGACTATAAATCGAGACAAGTACCGGGTATAAATTCAAGTTTATCGAATTAAGAAAAACGGAATTTAAGGAGGTGCTTATAAATGAAATTAGTAGATTTAGCAACAGGTTCTGATTGGATAGTGTGGATTGTCTTTGTGATATTTGCTGTATTTTCTATTATTTTACTTTCTGGACACGGGAGTTGGTTTATTTCCGGATATAATACGGCTTCAAAAGAAGAAAAGGAAAAATATGATGAAAAGAAGTTATGCAGAACAATGGGAATTGGAATGTCTATTATAGCAATTCTTGCATTGACAATGGGCTTGCTTGAAAATATTTTGCCTGCATTTTTTGTATATATTGCATTGGGGATTATTTTGGTTGATGTCGTAGTAATTATCATTTTAGAAAATACACTATGCAGAAAGTAACAACTTTTTAGTTTGTATGCGACAAACGTTTGAACACTTTTTGAACACCGCAACCGTGATGAAGTCTTCAAAGCCCCTTTCTATCAGTATTTGAGATTAAGAAAAACGGTTCGATTCCGGTCTGCGGCATTCTTTCAGACAGAGCAGGCACAGAGATGTGTTTGGCTCTGTTTTTTTGTGCGAAACAGGGAATTTCTTATAAAGTAAAATATTTCATGAGAATAAAGGCATTGTTTTTGGATAATAAAGCTTTAATAAAAAAATAAGAAAATCTCCAAAACTTCTATGTTTTGTGGTATACTGTATACGGGTCATTTTCGTTATTGAGAGAATGATACTAATAACACATCACATGGAGGATAAAATGTTAGAGAAGTTTTTCAAGTTAAAAGAAAACGGAACTACGGTCAAGACTGAAGTGATTGCCGGTATTACCACATTTATGACAATGGCTTATATTCTTGCCGTTAATCCAAACATGCTTTCAGCAGCAGGAATGGACAGCACAGCCGTGCTGATCGCCACATGTCTGGCTTCATTCATCGGTACAATGGCAATGGCACTGCTTGCTAACTACCCATTTGCACTGGCTCCCGGTATGGGACTGAATGCATACTTTGCTTACACAGTATGTGGAAACATGGGTTATTCCTGGAAGGTAGCTCTTATGGCTGTATTTCTGGAAGGTATCGTATTTATTGTACTTTCACTGACTAGTGTACGTGAGGCAATTTTCAATGCAATTCCCAGTACACTTAAGAAAGGTGTGAGTGCTGGTATCGGTTTATTTATCGCATTTATCGGTCTGCAGGGAGCACACATCATCGTGAATGATGATTCTACTCTTCTGACATATTGTAAATTTGCTGATAACTGGCATACACAGGGGATTTGTGCAGTACTTGCACTGATCGGTCTGTTTATCACAGTTATTCTTTACATCAAGGGCTTCAAGGGATCTATTCTGATCGGTATCATCGCAACATGGATCCTCGGTATGATCTGTCAGGCTGCAGGTGTTTACCATATTGATGCAAAGGCTGGTTTCTACTCTCTGTATCCAACCATGCATATGACTGACTTCAGCAAGATCACAACCACATTTGGTCAGTGTTTCACAGCTGATTTCAAGGGCGTGGGTGTATTCAACTTTATCGTTGTTCTCTGTTCATTCCTGTTCGTTGATATGTTTGATACGATCGGAACATTAGTCGGAGTTTCATCCAAGGCCGGTATGCTGGATGAGAATGAGAAGCTTCCAAACATCAAGCCGGCACTGTTAGCAGACGCAATCGCAACAAGTGCAGGTGCTATTATCGGTACAAGTACAACAACAACTTACGTGGAGAGCTCAGCAGGTGTTGGTGCCGGTGCACGTACAGGTCTTGCTTCTGTAGTGACAGCAGTATTATTCCTTCTGGCAATCTTCTTCGCACCAATTTTCACAGCAATACCGGGCTTTGCAACTGCTCCGGCATTGATCTTCGTTGGTTTCCTGATGATCTCTTCTGTTGCACAGATCGACTTCAACGATCTGACAGAGGCAGTGCCTGCATATATGACCATTCTGGCAATGCCATTTGCATACAGTATCGCAGAGGGTATCTCTCTCGGAGTTATCTCTTATGTAATTATCAATGTGATCTGCGGAAAGGCAAAGAAGGTTACACCACTGATGTACATTCTTGCAGTATTGTTTGTTTGTAAGTATATTTTCTTATAAAGAACATATACGCAGGTTGATCCGGTATATGGACAGGAGCGTTATTGCTGAATGAAATGCATCGGCAATAGCATAGAATGAGAAATATGGGGGCAAGTACATTTGCCCCCTTTATAATAGTTATTTCTGTGACAGACACAGGAAACAGAAAGGCATGGTTAATCATGAAGAAGAAAAGAAGGCTTCCAAAGGGCTGGAATTATGTGTTACTTCTGATCGTATGTCTTGCTGCCGTGGGCGGCGTTGTTGGACATAATTATCAGGAGAAGCAGAAACAGGAGAAGCAGCTGGCGCAGAGAGCCAAGAATGCAGTGAAGAGCGTAAAGGATCTGGATGGCAAGAAGATAGGAGTTCAGATTGGTACGACTGGTGACATTTATGCTTCCGATTATGAGGGCGACGATGCAGGAACAGTGATCGAGCGGTACAATAAGGGAACTGATGCGATCCAGGCGTTGAAGAACGACAAGATCAACTGCGTTATCATCGATGAGCAGCCGGCAAAGGCTTACACCGAGAAGGATAATACGCTGAAAATCTTAAAGGAAGAGTTTGCTCTTGAGGATTATGCGGTCTGCATTGACAAGAGTAATACGGATCTCAAGGAAAAGATCAACGAGGCGTTGACCAAGTTAAAAGAAGATGGAACTCTGCAGGATATTATTGATAATTATATCGGAGAGGATTCTGTCAAAGGAACAAAGCCGTATGAGATCAAGGATGTCAAGAGAAACGGTGTTCTGAAGATGGCAACCAATGCATCCTTCAAGCCATATGAATATTATGAGAATAATAAGATCACCGGTATTGATGTGGATATGATGCAGGCAGTCTGCGATGAGCTTGGTATGAAGCTTGAGGTTGAGGATATGGAGTTTGATTCTATCATTCCTGCAGTAACTTCCGGTAAGGCAGATGTTGGAGCAGCTGGTATGACTGTTACGAAGGATCGTCTCAAGAATATTGATTTCACAGAATCCTATACAACGGCAAAGCAGGTTATCATTACAATCGATCCTAAGGCCGGCATTACGAAGAGTTCCCTGGCGGAGCGTTTTCATGATAACTTTATTAAAGATAACAGATATCAGTATATTGTAAAGGGTCTGCAGAATACGCTGTTGATCACGGTATTTGCGGTATTGTTTGGTATTATTTTCGGCTTTGTGATCGCGGTGATCCGTACCGGTCATGATAAAAACGGAGGATTTCCGATACTCAATGCATTCTGCCGGATCTATCTGACTGTAATGCGTGGTACGCCGGCAGTTGTACAGCTGTTGATTTTCTATTATATTATCCTGGTGTCCGTGGATAACAAGCTTCTGGTAGCAATCGTTGCGTTCGGATTAAACTCTGCAGCGTATGTAGCGGAGGTTGTCCGTTCCGGAATCATGGCAGTAGACGGTGGACAGTTTGAGGCGGGAAGAAGCCTGGGTCTTAGCTATGCGCAGACCATGACATCTGTTATTCTGCCACAGGCATTCAAAAACACATTGCCTGCGCTGTGCAATGAGTTTATTAGTTTGTTGAAGGAGACCTCTATCAGCGGTTATATCGCTCTTGTAGATCTGACCAAGGCTGGAGATATTATACGAAGCAACACATATGATGCATTTATGCCGTTGATCGCCGTTGCGCTGATCTATCTGGTTATCGTAATGATCCTTACTGCAGGAGTGCATTGTCTGGAGAGGAGGCTGAGAAGCAATGAGCGATAAAGAAGTATTGATCCGCGTAGAAAATCTGGAGAAATCATTTGGAGATCATCAGGTTATCAAAGGAATTTCCACCACGATCTGCAGAGGTGATGTTGTTGCAGTGATCGGTCCGTCCGGCTGTGGTAAATCCACTTTCTTACGTTCCATGAACTGTCTGGAGGATCCGACCGGCGGTCGTGTAACCTTCGAGGGAACGAATATTACCGACGAGGATGTGGATATTAACCTTGTCCGTGAGAAGATTGGTATGGTATTCCAGCAGTTTAATCTGTTCCCGAATATGACCGTTCGCGAAAATATTATGCTTGCGCCGGTAAAGCGCAAGAAAATGACAAAGGAGGAGGCTGCTGTAAAGGCAGACGAGTTGCTTGATCGTATTGGTCTGTCCGATAAGGCAGACAGCTATCCGGCAATGCTGTCCGGTGGACAGAAGCAGCGTATTGCGATCGCGCGTGCGCTGGCAATGAATCCGGATGTCATGCTGTTTGATGAGCCGACCTCGGCACTGGATCCGGAGATGGTAGGAGAGGTGCTTTCCCTGATCAAAGAGCTGGCGGCAGAGGGAATGACGATGGTGATCGTTACGCATGAGATGGGATTTGCAAAAGAGGTTGCCAACCGCGTACTATTTCTGAACGAGGGACAGATTCAGGAGGAAAATACGCCGGAAGAGCTTTTTGAGCATCCCAAGAACGCAAGATTGCAGGATTTTTTGAGCAAAGTGTTATAATTTGTGAACAAACTGATAAATCTTTATTAAATCTTCGTCAAGATGGTTCCTTTTTCGAAAAAAGTGTGGTAAAACTATGCAAGGGCAAAAAAGAGGCACGCCAATAGCAATATAGTGTTTAATATGGATAGAGTATGTTGATATCGTGCCGTAAGCAGTCCTGAGAGAGTAAGAGAAGAAAGAGAAAAGAGAAAGGAGCAGTCGTTATGGGAGAAAAGATACCGGTACAGTTAAAGGATGTACATGATGTGAATGAGTTCGTCAATATTTTATCAGGCTTTGAGGGAGATTTTGATCTTTATTGCGGAAGATATTGTGTGGATGCCAAATCCATTCTTGGGATTATGACAATGGACCTGCGCAATCAGTTGTTTCTGACAGGCAACTGCGAACCTTCTGACAGACGCAACCTGGTACATGCATTGCAGGCGCGCGCATTTGCATAAGAATGACATTGGAATCATCTGACCGCAGTTGTCAGGTGTGTCCGATCAGGAACAAACAACCTCCTGAGGAGTGATTTCCTTAGGAGGTTGTTGCTTTTTCCGGCTATTTATCTTACACTAAAAGAAAAGAATAACAGGAGCAGGATACATATGAGGAGACACAGGAAATTTGCGTTGTGGATGGGAGTCATAATGGCAGTGTCTGCGGTTACCTCCGAAGTGCCGGACGATATATGTGAGGTGGTAAAGGCTGCGGAGAATACCGTGTCAATGACTGATTTCGCGTCTTCCGGCGAAGCAGCTGGAACGATCACGATCAGTACCGGGGAAGAATTAACGCTTTTTGCAGAGTATGTGAATGCCGGAAACAGCACGAAGGGGCGAAGCTTCTGCCTGACATCGGATATAACTTTAAATGAAGCCTCTTATCAGTATCAGGATGCCTCAAAGAGAACGGGGATTTATTGTGACGAGGAACTGATCGGAGCAGTGGATCAGAGCGGAAACTGTTATGAGGATCTGGAAACATCGCAGACGACAGATCCCGGCAGTCTTTCCAGGGTGACTTTGTGGACTGCGGTCGGAACGAAGGAGTATCCGTTTCAGGGAAACTTTGATGGTAAAGACCACACGATCCGTGGATTGTGCGTGATCGGAAATGAGAGTGATCCCGGGCTGTTTGGCTGTGTTGGTTCTAACGGAAGCGTTTGCAGTTTAACGCTGGAGAAGGCTCTTGTAACAGGCAAGACGGGTGTCGGTGCCATTGTTGGGAATCACCAGGGGATGCTGTCTGATGTCATCAGCCGTGCCAATATCGTCATGAGCTCCGGCTGTATTGGCGGAGCCGTCGGTGAGAACAGCGGAAGTATTGTAAACACGACTGCGCAGGATGTGGTTGTGATCGGAAGGAAGAATACACTGACCACGGAGCGGGACGAGATGGACCGGATCAACGGAATCGGCGGCATCGTCGGACGTCATACTGCCGGAGAACTGACAGGCTGCAGTCTGCGGGGAGAGGAGAGCCGGATCCCTTATGGCGGTGGCGGTATTGTGGGATATGTCGATGGAGGCAATATCACCTCCTGCGCCAATTACAGCGACCTGCGAAGCAGCGGAGGCGACCTTGGCGGTATTGTGGATTTTGTGTTTCAAGGTTATTTACGTGACTGTAACAATTATGGCAATCTAGAGCTTACCTATCATTCGGAGTCAAGCATCAATCTTGCCGGAATCGTTGCCGGAACATTTTCAAGCAACTGGAATGATATTGTGATCGATGGCTGTTTTAATTATGGAGATGTTTTGCAGAAGGAGCGCGAGGATGCTGTGGACGGAAACTGCATGGATTCGATCGGCGGTATTTCCGGACGCCATGGTGGAGGAGTGATCGGCAACTGTGGCAATTATGGGACAGTAGGGGTGATTACGAAGAAGAATGATTTGTCCTATGCGAGGATTGGCGGAGCCTATGGTTATCTACAGGTGGGAGGTATTGTTGCCGGGCTGGACGGAGTAAGCCGTGTGATCAATTGCTATAATATTGGCGATATTGAAGGCGATATTTTTTATGCCGGAGGCATCGCCGGACGGAAGAATATGACGCCGGTGGAGGGCTGCTATACCGTTGGAGAGATCAGGCAGCTGCTTGGAAAAGGACAGATTTGCGGATATATCGACGGAGGCTCTCTGATGCGCTGTTATTATTGGAAAGGAACGAATCGTACCGTTTATTCCCGGGCGACAGAGCTGAATGAGTATTATGTGACCGGGTGCGAGGGTGTTTCACTTTCTGCGGCAAGAAGCAGTCTGATCGATAAGCTGAATGATTTTGTAGAATATCGACAGGGATACCAGTACAGCGAGCTTTGTCCACTGCGCTCATGGGTGACAGGACCGAATGGCTATCCGGTATTTGGGACAGAGGGAGAAATGGCATGTCCGGTTGTATCTCCGAAGGCAGATCCGTATGAGACACAGAAACCGGTAATTTCCCTTCAACCGACAGATGAGCCGGGGGCTTCGAATGGTCCGACACAGGATCCGTCCGTCTCAGAGGTCCATCAGAAACGTCACAGCCGGCAGATGGATCTTCTACGCAGCAGCCGGCAGCGACAGGAAGTGCGGCACCGGAGAGTCCATCGTCGACAGTATGGGCACAGAGTCCTTCTCCGTCTGCGGCAGTGGCGGAGAACATTAATGTTTCATTAAGACTGAGGTTTCGCAGGAGCTTTCCTGTGTGTCCGGGGTGAATGTGTCGTTGCTGCAGATTCAGAAGGTGTCGCTGCGCTGGAAGAAGGTCAGTGGAGTTGACGGATACGGTATTTACCGCAGAGAGGGCAGGAATGGCGCACTCAAGCGGCTTGGGACAGTCACCGGAAAGACAAGTTATCTGGATGCAACGGTTCGCAAAGGAAAGAAATATCAGTATCAGATCTTTGCGTTCGGTGCCAGAGATGGTGAGGCAGTGCGCAGCAGAGCGGTAACCAGCGAGCGCATCCGGATCCCGGATTATGCGGCACCAACGGTATCCTATGCAACGGAGATAACACCCGGAAAAAATTATCTGAAGATCAAACTGAAGAAATATAAAGGTCAATATCTGGAGATTTGGATGAAGAAAAATGGTATTGTACAAACAACAACTCTTCATCCGATCTCCAAATATAATGGAGTCTTTCGTTTGTCCTATACCAAAAGAAAAGGCAGTGTGTACTGCAAGGTCAGGACATGGGAGATTAAGAATGGAAAGAAAAAATACAGTGCTTATACAGAGTTAAAACGGATACGGCTGTAAAGGAGCAGACAAATGATATCAGGAGGTCAGAAAAGATGCAGCTGCTGCATGCATCTGCTGGAACAGGGAGATGTATGCAGTGCCTGTGGATACGACAATCAAAACAGCCAGACGCCGCCATACTGTCTGCCAGAGGGAACCTGCCTGAAGCAGCGTTATTACACGGGATGCGTTCTGGGGGAGGGCGGTTTTGGAATTACCTATCTGGGCTGGGATCAGACCCTGTCCATACCGGTTGCCATCAAAGAATATTATCCCAGAGAATTTGTACGAAGAAACCCGGTGCGGTCTCATTCTCAGGTAAACCGTGTTGATGGGGAAACCTGCGCACAGCAGGAATATCAGAAGGGGATGAAAGCGTTTCTTAAGGAAGCGCAGACACTTGCACAGTTTCAGTCACTGGAGGGTGCAGCGGTTGTACATGACTATTTTACAGAGAATGATACCGCATACATTGTAATGGAATATATTGATGGGATCAGTGTCGAGGAGTATGTACAAAAAAATGGACAGATACCCGCAGGGCAGGTTCAAACCATGCTTCGTCCGGTATTGGATACCTTAGAGGAGATGCACGCACATCATATCATTCACCGCGATGTCAGTGCGGATAACCTGATGATCACCAGACAGGGATTTATGAAGCTTGTGGATTTTGGAGCGGCTCGAAGTACTGTGAACCGCGATCACACGATGACGGTCATATACAAACGTGGATTTGCACCGGAGGAGCAGTATCGCAGCAAGGGGCAGACCGGTCCATGGTCAGATGTGTACAGCGTCAGTGCCGTTATGTATTATATGCTTTCCGGGGTCATGCCGGAGGAGGCATCGCAGCGTCTTGTCAGTGACCGGACAGTTCCGCTGGATCAGATGGAGGGCGTTGCGCTTCCTAAGGGCTGGAGTGACGCGATCGGTAAAGGAATGTCAGTGATGGCAGCAGACCGTTATCAAAGCATTCGTGCGCTGCGCGAAGCATTGGGAGAAAGCGGGCGGACAGCATGCCGGGAACACTGGGGACAGGAGAGGCAGGAAGAACGACGCAGAAAGTCTCTGGCGGCGGGGGAGGAAGAGTTATCGACCGAACGGATCGCCGGAGAATTATTACAGGCAGGAAAAGAGCAGGAGAGCCGGAAGGAAAGGCAACTGATCCGGGAGAAAGCCTTACGGGCAAAGCGGAAAATATATCTTCGGATCGGTCTTGTACTCATTGTGCTTGTGGCAGCAGGAGCAGGCATCGCAATGATGCGTCTTAATGGGCAGGCTCAGAAAGAAGGTAGATTACCGGCGCAAACCAGTCTGGCAGCAGACATGCCATCGGAACAAAAGACACAGGGAGGGACAGCATCGCCGGAACAAACGACACTTGGAATAACTGCAACTGCATTGCCGGAACAAATGACGTCGATTCCGAAAACCACAGCGGAAAAGACGTCGTCTGTTACCAGAAGTCCAGATGATAAGAAGCCGTCAGAGCGTCCGGATAAGACAACGGACAAAGCGTCAAAACGGGAAGAAAAGACCACAAAGGTATCCCGGAACAGAAAGAAGAAAACGTCAGCGACAGCAAGACCAAATAAAACAGAAGCAACACCAAAAACAACGAAAAAGAAAACGACAGGGCAAAAAGACAAGAAGAATGTAATAGGTTCTCTGGATACCCTGCTTGGGGAATAAAAGGTGAGGTCAAAAAATGGGACAGGATTATGGATTTGACACATTTCTAATGGAGCGGTGGGGTGGATCAGAGCCGGCGGATGAGAAGCAACGCCGTCATGCAGCGTTCCGGGCATTACAGAAGAAACTAAAAGATTGTGATATTGCTGCGCCGGGAACCATTCGTGCCTGGTGCGGCATCACCAAAAGAAGTGAACCCGGCAGAGATAAAATGTATCAACTGGCATTTGCACTGCATCTGACGCATGAGGAGCTGAAACAGTATCTCATAGAGGGACTCCGCATGCCCGGCGTTCAGGTCAACGATTACCGGGAAATCATCTATTATTATGGGCTGGAGCATAAGCTGTCCATGGAAAAATGCGAGGAAATGATCCTCGTCTTTGAAAAGCATATGTGCCGGACATATGTACCGCTGCAGAAGACACATACAAAACGTTTGTGGAGCTTCTACGACGACTGGCGCAAACTTGATCCCGTGCATTTTCTAAAACGGATGTGTACCCATGCAGAGATGTTTAAAGGGTACTCCAAGACAACGCTAGACTATTTCATCCGATTAAAATCGGAGCTGCTGCAGTACATTCAGGAGGATGTCAAAAAAGGCATGGAAGAAGATCTGGAGCAGCTTGGCTACAGGCAGTGGCTTGAGGAAAGCGGAATTGACGATGGCGATGATAAGGAGCTGATAAAACGTTTTCTGAAAAACATTAGCCGGAGAAGAAAGATGCAGGTCAATGCATCCGCCAAAGAATTGATCCGGTCGGTGCGGCGCGACTGCAGTGTCGTATATGCGGAGCATGGGCGGAACCGGGATGTATTAAGAGAATTATATGCACCGGTCGTGCAGCCCGGTACCAAAAATATCTTCTATAAAAGGGCATCCGGAGCTGCTGCGAAATCCGAGATCCCTTATATGTCAGAACGGCATATATCCGATCTGCTTCGTGTCTCACTGCAAAAGGAACGGGAAATCCAGATGGCACAGGCTCTGGCATATCTGCGGGGCGAGCCGAAACAGGACGTATGCCCGGAATGGATCTGTGCGTACCTCGACAAGCTGGCATGTGAGGGACATAGTGATTCAGACACACCGGAAAAGGTGTCCGGATCCGTTACGATCGGGGAAGCGGAGGAGATATTAGCCAGACAGCATCAGCTTCAGAAAAAACGCTGTCTGCTCATACAGAGAGATGATCTGCTTCCGCTGCTGTTAGAAGTGTCCGGCCGCAAATACAAAAAAGAACAGGAACTACTGGGGCAAAAAACGGACAGAGAAGAGGCAAAAAACCGTTTTTGCAGAATGGCAAATACCGTTCTGGCGGATTGTGCCATGGCATGTCTGGATGAACGGTATGCGTTGGACAGACTGCTGCTTGACAGCTTTTCGAAAAGCGATGTGGAGGGTATTGCGGATCTGATCGACAATGGGATTGGATGATTGTGAATATTTTGTAGGATATGCATGCATAATAATGTTGGAAGATGGAATAAAAATGAGGTAAGTATGGACAAAATGCCGCGGTGTCCGGTGATTTACAAATCTATCAAACATAAGAACAGTAACAGATTATGAAAGGTCTGCTGCTGTTCTTTTTCGTTTTATATTGATCAAAATAGAAAAGAAAATGGGACAGTGCCATGGGAAAATAAATCTGAGGATGACGAATGGTGTCATGTTGAAAGCGTATGATAAAAACGTAATACGAAATTTATAACAGGAGAAACAAGACAGAAGATGAACAACAAACATTCAAAAAATTCCAGAACCCTGAGCATGTATGTCCGTCTTTGCGCCGGAAAGCGGATCAATAAGGCGGAGGAAGCCAATCGATTTGGCGTGGATGAGCGGTCGATCCAACGCGACATTGATGATATCCGGGCATTTCTGGAGGATCAGAAAGCGGAAAGCACGGCAGAGTCACGGGAGATCGTGTACGACAGGATACATAAAGGTTTCGTGATGACCGGGACGGACGGTTCCGCCATGAGCAACAGCGAAATACTTGCCGTGAGTAAGATCCTTTTAGAGAGCCGGGCGTTTGGCAAAAAGGAGATGGAAGCACTGCTCAATAAGCTGGTGGAAGGCTGTGTGCCACTGCGCAATATGAAGCTGGTATCTGACCTGATCGCCAATGAGAAGTACCATTATGTGGAGCTTACCCATCCGATCCGGAATCCGGACATTTTGTGGAAGCTCGGTGAGGCGGTCCGGGGCTGTAACCGGCTTGAGATCCACTATCAGAAGCAGGATGCGGTACAGGAGAATGTGAAGCGTGTCATTGAACCTGTCGGGATTATTTTCTCCGAGTATTATTTTTATCTGAATGCATTCATCGTCGAAAAGAATGCGGCCGGAAGATATGAGCACAAGTACAGTTATCCAGCAATATTCCGGATCGATCGGATCGTCAAATGCCGGGAAATGGGTGAGAAGTTCAAATTGCCGTATAATGGGAGATTTGAGGAGGGAGAGTTTCGTAAAAGAGTTCAGTTTATGTACAGCGGTGAACTGATGCGGGTGAAATTTCTGTTTTTTGGAAGGAATGCAGAGGCAGTGTTAGACCGCCTGCCTACAGCAAAAATCGTGTCCGGTCAGGACGGTGCCTGTGAAATAGAAGCGGAAGTGTACGGAAAAGGCATCCTGATGTGGCTGCTCAGTCAGGGGGAACAGGTGGAGATTCTGAGACCGGAGTGGCTGCGGGAGGAGATGGGACAAAAGCTTGGAAAAATGCAGGAGAGATATCAGTAGAAAATGAGCAGGATGACAGAATGTGTCATAACACGAATGTATAATTTTATTTATAAATGAAAGTTCGGATGATGAGGGGTGAGCATACACATGAAAGATCAATTGGAGAAAATTGAGAAACGTTTGGCATGCATAGAAGAAAACACACGTCTTTTGTTGTTATCTGATGTTATGAGGGAGTTGGATAAATCTACAGATATTCTGGAAGATAAGCTGCTGTCAGAGTGGCTGGAACAGCAGCGGATGACAATGGAAAAACTTGATACAGTGAATGGTCAAAGGCTAGTGTATCTGTCTTTTTTAGAGAAAGTCGGATTGAAACGGATTCGTGCAGCCGGTACAGAAATTATCCAGAAATTTGAAGTGGTACCGGTGTTCGTATTTGACACACTTACAACAATACAGAAAAGAACCTTATTAAATGAGAAATATTCCTATATTATTCGTGACAGGGAACAGCATCTTTTTTTATCGTAGGAGGGCGCGATGGCAGAGGAAACAAAAGAGAATGAAAAACAATTATTGCTTGATTTGCAGCAATCAAATGAGGTCATTGATTTGTTTGGTAGTATGCAACTGGTCAATAAGAACACAGTTGTGGACAAACTGGTTGAGACAGAACTGACAAAAAAGGGAAAATTAAGAGCAAATGAAATGTGTTTTTACCGGGTGAAACAATTGTCTTTTGATGAGGATTATCCACACAGGGAAGCCTTTGAAAATGTACTGTTATCTATGGATAATGATGCTTTTAATTTTGTTTATGTATTAACCGGTACAGAAGAGGGAATAGAATTATGTCTTGGAGTTGTACAAAATCAAAATGAAAATGTATCTGTACTTGGTAAGAAATTATCTGCAAGTAATTATGGAGAGATTATTTCCAATGTATTCGAGGGAAATTTCAGTGGAAGTAAGTTAGAACGTCTCAAGGGAAAGGAACTTGATAAGCTGGTTGGAGATGATCTGGCAGATAAATATAAAAATGCAGGAGTGATTGTGGGAATTCCTTCTATTAACGAGAAGGAAACCGGGGATGATTATGATTTTCAGGGAATTGACAGACTGATCAACAGTATGCTCGGTTTGGAATGGAGACTTGTGGTGGTCTGTGAACCGGTAAGTAAATCCGAAATTTTAAATATCAAAGATGATATTTATGAGTTGTATAATCGTTTATCCGTTGTTGCAAAGAAAACTATGCAGGAATCGATCAATGATGGTGCTACGATTACCTTTGGAAAAAACACCTCAGATTCCAAAGGAAAAAACTGGGGTTATAATCATGGAACTTCGGATTCGGAAGGTAAAAATGGTGAGCATTGGAGTAAATCCACACAATATTCCGAACAGAATTCGGAAGGACATGATGAAAGCCATTCCGAAGGAAGTAATATGGGATTTAACATGAATAGAGGTTCCTCTAAATCGGTTACTATTGAGATGGCGAATAAGCATGCAGAAGAAATTATGAAATATATCAATGAAGAATTACTGGACCGTATGAAAGTAGGATACAGTAAGGGGCTGTTTAAGACCTCTGTTTATTATATGGCGAAGGAACCAACACATGCGAACCGGTTAAAAGTTGGTCTGATGTCATTATTTCAGGGGAATCAGTCTTCCTATAGTCCGTTATATGCTCAAAATATTGATGTTTCCAAAGAGTTTGATGTATTGCGGGTTTATCAGAATCAGTATGTCAGGGAAGAGACAGCATCCGGTGATGCGTTGATGCTTTTAGGAAGACCGTTTTACGGTTCGAATGTTGGACTGAATACTTATCTGACAACCGCGGAGATTTCACTTCTTGCAGGACTTCCGCAGAAAGAGGTTCCGGGGGTTTCTTTAAAGGAAGGTATCGGTTTTGGGCTAAATGAAAAGGAGATTGATGACGAAGAGAGCATCAATCTTGGAAATATGGTTCAAAAGGGACGAGAACTGACAAAGATTCCGTTTAAATTATCAAAAAAGAGTATGTCAAAGCATACGTTTGTGGCAGGTGTTACCGGAAGTGGTAAGACAACAACCTGTCACCGCCTGCTGTCGGAGGCGGATATGCCGTTTCTTGTAATTGAACCGGCTAAAACAGAGTATCGGACTTTAATCAATACCAGAAAAGATATTGTCGTTTTTACCGTTGGAAATGAAACTGTGGCGCCATTCCGGTTGAATCCATTTGAATTGTTAGAGGGTGAGATCATTTCAGCACATGTTGATATGATTAAAGCCACATTTACCTCTGCTTTTCCAATGGAAGCATCTATGCCACAGCTTTTGGAAGAAGCAATATATCGGAGCTACGAAAAAAAGGGATGGGATATTGATAATAATGAAAATACCATTTACGGAGCAGAGGCATATGATCCGGAAGTAGATAGTTTTCCGATTTTGTCGGATCTTTTGGAAGAAATGAAAAATGTGGTAGAAGAAAAGGGCTTCAGTCAGCAAATGCAGGCAGATTATATCGGATCTCTGGTAAGTCGTTTGTCCAATCTGACGGTAGGATCAAAAGGAAGTATGCTGAACTGTGAGCATTCTACGGATTTTGAGTACATTATCAAAAATAATGTGATCATTGAGATGGAAGAGTTGAAATCTCCAGAGGATAAAGCGTTGTTGATGGGATTTATTCTCAGCCGTTTATCTGCATTTGTGAAAGCAGAGCATCGTAAAAACCATAATTTTAAGCATCTGACCCTGGTGGAGGAGGCACACCGTCTGTTATCAAAGGTTGAGTATGGTGACAGTGGCTCAAAGAAATCAGCAGTAGAAACATTTACAGATCTTTTGGCTGAGGTTCGTAAATATGGAGAGGGCTTGATCATTGTTGATCAGATTCCGAACAAGCTGGCTTCGGAGGTCCTGAAAAATACTAACACCAAGATTATTCATAAGATACTGGCACAGGATGATAAAGAAGCAGTGGGAGATACGATGCTGATGGATGACAAACAAAAAGAGTATCTATCTGCTCTGGAAGTAGGAAATGCCATTGTCTTTTCTGAAAATACAGACAAGCCGGTTCATGTTCATATTACAGCAGTCAGCGATACGAATGAGGAAGAGATCGAGGATGAAGTGGTAAGAAAACGTTTTTATGAAAAAAAGGCGTTTTTGGGAACAGTGTATCAGGATTATGATCTTTTACAGTTGTCGGGGGCATTTAATAAAGTTTGTCATAAAATGGCAAAGCTGCAAGATGATCCTGAAATGTTTATGGATATGAATAAAAAGTTTATTAATACTGTTGGAGATGATGAGGAGGAACAAAGAAAAGGATGGAAAAAATTAATTAAGAGAAGGGAGGCAGTGACGGGAAAGAGAATTGGCAGTACGGAGGATGAAGAGGAAAGAGTACAGTTTTTGGTGGATCTTTTCCAAAACACGTTCAGCGTAAATGATTTTTCAGTGGATATGTTGAACGGAGAGCAGGCAAAATGTGTGATGAAATATTGTGAATGAAAGTAAGGAGGATGATTTCGTATGGCACTTGGAGCACTTATTGCTGGAGCAGTGGGAACAATTGTGGCAGCAGCCGTATCAGTAACGAAAGCGTTAGCAGTAGCAGGGCTGGCAATTCAGGGATTAAAAGCAATTGGGGCGGTATTTACAGCTCTTTGCAAAGCACTTGGCTTGATCAAGCCTGAGACGGAAGTGGAAGATCTGGGAGATAAAGCACTGCAGGCTGAGCAGGATGGTATTGTCCCGGAGAATTTCGATTCTTATGAAGAGTATATGAAGACGGTGGAAGATTATGAAACAGATCCGGAACGTTCTAAGCAGATCTCTCAGGAAGACAAGATGAGAAAAGGTCTTGAATTGATAAGCGGCGTTATGATCGAGAAATTTAACGATTTTCCAATGTCAGATCTGTTAGTAAGCATGGGGAAAAATATAGATTTCTTTACACCGGAAAAGGTTGGAGAGCTTGCTGGAGTTATTATGAAAGAACCAAATGTTATAGGTGATCTGTCAGGTTATCTGTCCGGAACAGAGAAAAACGATGCCAAATTAGAAAGCGCGATAGATACGCTGACATCAGTAACAAAGATGGTTGAACCGGAAAAAAATGACGTTGAAATTTTGCGAGATATTGCTGCATTAAGAAAGTAAATCTTGGTCATTAAAATAGAACAAGGTATGGTGGAAAAATGGAAGATACATATAAGATTTTAATCGGGATGACTGAAGATACTTTGGAAGTGGTTGATATTAGTGATGCTCATAATATTGAGATGATAGGAATTGAAGGCAATGAGAGAATGAAATGGGAAAGTCAGGCGGATATTGATAAATTTGTAGAATATATCCGGGATTTTTATAACATTGATTCCTTTGAAGATATTTGCATGAATGTGTCCATTATCTATGCGGATACGGATATGGAGTATTTGCATTATCTGTACCTGCAAATTAAAGAAGCTTTCAGGGTGAATGTGATTCAGACAGAGCAGATACTGCCGTTTGTAAGTTTGTCGATGGGACTGTTCAATGATAAAAAGAAATCCATCTGTATTGAACTGATGAAAAAACATTATCGTGTTTTTCAGAATAAGGACAAAAGTTATGTTTGTCAGAAAGCGGATTCAGGAAAAGATGTTCAGAATATTCCATTGTCTGATCTTGCATGTTTTTATTACTTAACGGGCTCTAATATCAAAGGGGAAGATGAGGTCAAACAGCTGAATGAACTTTGGAAAAGCAAACTGAAAGAAGAAATTCGCAAATGTGAGGAAAAGTGCAATGACAAGCTGGAGAAAATGAAAAATACGAATACGGCTTTGGAAAAAGAACTGAGAGCAAAGATTAAAAAGCTGGAAGAACAATTGAGCAATAAAAAGAAAGATGGAGAACGTTATTTTGTAACACATCATCATACACCGGTATTTAATGGTTTCCTAGCAGACTTGATGATGTTTGGAGATGAAAAAGCATTTTATACTTTATCTGCGAAATATGCAAATGGGCAGCTGGTAAAAGAGGGGAACGAAGTAGGAACAATTCAGCTGAAACGTGGTGATTACAGTCCTTCTTCAGTTCAACCCATTTCTATTGAGGCAAATCATTCCGGACGCATTTTCTGGTTGTTTGATAAGAGTGAAAAGGAACCGGATGGCAAGAATATAGCTGTCATAGGAACAATGCAGGATACCGTGGATGACATTAATGACTGGCTGGCACGGATGCACTGCAAAGAGCGGGTGAAAGTATGAATCAAGGAAAAGTACATTTTTTAATATAAAGCTTTTGAAGAAAAGAAAGGAGAAATTATGCAGAAATTTTTTATGATCATTGGCAAGAATAAACTGAATGTATATTCAACCAATGGTGGTCAGTGGGACAAACAGTATTTTGAAGGAAATCCGGAGTTTGAGTATGAGGTAAACAATGCCAGACACGATATTGAAAAGATGTTTGAGCTTTTGGTCAGCGAATATAATCTGGATTCTAAGGCAGAACTGGAATTTTCGGTGTTGTGTAATGAGGATTCTGTATACAACGACGTTATTGAGAGGTGCATGAAGGAGTATATCTGTGAAAAAAAAGAGCTGAAACAGGTATTGACCGAATTATTTCAGAAACTGGGAAGAGATGAAAAAATACAGATTGATAATTATGGAATCAACTTTGATGGCAAACATTATATGTTGAAGGATGGTGTGATCACAAAGGGAAAATTTGATCTTTTGGGATATACCGTATCAGAAGATTCAATCGTAAAATATATCGCATAGAGCGGAAAGGAGTATAAAGATGGGAAATAGTAACCAGTGTCAAAATTGTCAGACAGTGAATGAGGTAGGGCGTTATTTTTGTAAAGAATGTGGTCATTTTTTGAGACCTGATCTGATCGATGATCCTGAGATATATGCATCCTCGGAGCTGAAAACAATGCGTATTATTGAAAATCTGCAGCATGTGCCACACAGCAGAATATTGTGGAATGATATGATTGACCGTTATACCGGAAAGGTTGAGAAATACGCAGCGTTAATGAATCTGGATGAAATGAAGGATGAGCAGGAGGAAAGTACCGAACAGACAATGATGGATTTTCTGGATCTGTGTAACAAACCGGAATTTCAGATTGCTTTTGTGGGTACGATTAAAACCGGTAAATCAACTCTGATCAATGCATTACTTGGACATAATTATGCATCTATGGCGGTTACTCCGGAGACGGCAGCTTTGACAAAATTCAGAAGCAGTCCAAGAGATTATGTGAAGGTTACCTTTTATTCAAAAAATGAGTGGGAAAAGCTGTGGGCGTCCAGAACATCATCGGCAGATGCTTTTATGGAGGAGTATAACCGTCTTCAGGCAGATCGGGTGAAGAATCAGTGGGTTGGTCATGAAGAAATTCTTAAGTTTATGCCGAATGAGGATATCGAAAAAGAACTGTCCGTCTGGTCATCATCAAAGAGTCCGGAGCATTATTTTGTAAAAGAGATCGAGGTGGGTATTTCATCGCTGGCAAAGGATTTTCCAAGTCAGGTTGTATTTGTGGATACGCCGGGACTGTCTGATCCGGTTGCATATCGTTCGGAGATCACCAAGAAATATATTCGAAGAGCCAACGCTGTATTTGTCTGTGTGGATGCAAGCAAATTACAAAAGGATGAGATTGAAACAATTGCGTCAGTCTTTTCTTATTCTTCCCATAATAAAAACAAAGTGCATATTATTGCAACACATTGGGATAAATTAAACAGTCCTGTCAAAGACTGGGAGAATCAGAAGAGTTATTTGATGGATCGCTTATTCGGTAAAGGATTTTTTGAGCAAAAGGAAATGGCAGAGAAAAATATTATTCATGCAGCAGCCTACATTTACAATCTGTGCCGAGACTTTGACACATTGGATCCGAGTTCCGATGAATATTACTCTCTGATGCAGTTTGCTTTGGGAATGAGAATGGATCTTCGAAATATGAAAGAAAATCTGAAAACAATGGTGAAGTTGTCCAATATTGATAATATCAGTGATATTATAAAAACAGAACTGGCTAAAAATTATGAAGAACTTTTAACACAGGATATCGACAAGAAATATAAAGATATCAAATATACGTTAAAACGAGTTGCCAAAAACAGTCAGGCAAAGGTTGGGGATCTGATCAATGTTTCCTTTAAGGGAATGGATGAACTGAATAAAAAGGTCGAAGAACAGGAAAAAAATCTGAAAGAGATTAAAGACTGTGAGGCTCAGTTAGAAGATCTGTTAGAGGCTATGAAAAAAAGGACGCAGAAACGTCTGGATCAGATTCTTCCGGAACTTGATAAAGCATGTAAAAATAACAGAAAGAAAAAATGAGAGTAGAACAAATAAATGAACTGGCGGATTTTCATGTTTCCGGAAGACCGGATTTTGAAATTACTGGAATTGCATATGCGGCCGGTGCGGGAGAAACGGAAATTGCTATCGCGGAAAATGTCAGCGAATTACGAAAAACAAAAGCACAGGTTGTTCTTATGCGTCCTCAGTTTGTAAAGACGGAAAAGACATTGATCTTTGCTGTTGAATCTCTGGAAAAGGCTGCTGTTATGATAGCAGAATATTTTGTACAAAAGGACGAATGCATCGATTACAGTCAGAATGTAGATTATCTGTTTAATGGAAAATATTATTATGCAGAGGATCTTAAGATGGGAGAAAAAACTACAATCGGTCAAAATGTATTTATTGGTCGGGATGTGGTCATTGGGAAAAATTGTGTGATCCGTCCGGGAGTACATATTAATTCAGGGACACAGATAGGGGATAACGTTTATATCGGAGATAACTCCATTGTGTCAGTGGACAGTTATTATCGTTATTACGATGACAATCATTTGAAAATTTTTCATGGAATTGGCAGAACAATCCTGGAAGACGGGGTGTCTGTTGGAGCCGGCAGCGTGATACAGAGAGGAGCATTTTCGGATACCATAATTGGCAGATATTCCGGAATTGATGATATGGTCAAAATTGGTCACGATGTGACCATCGGTGAAAACTGTGTCATTGTATCTCAGGTGGGAATTGCCAGTAATGCGCATATAGGAGACCGGACCATTATATATGGACAGGCAGGTGTGCGGAATAATGTGACCATCGGGAATGACGTTGTTGTATATGGAAAGACAAGTGTTACAAAAAACATACCGGATGGTAGAAATATATCCGGACCATATGCCTGGGAGCATAAAAAGGAACTGCAGTTAAGAGCCAAGATATCTAGATTATAGGAGGTAGAAAGATGGGCGGCGGTGGATGTTGTGTAGGAGATTTTAAATGTTGTGTGGCAGTTGCAATTAAGAACTTTTTTGGGAAAGGAAGCAGCGGTGGCTGTGGCTACCATCCGGGACCTTCGGATAACGAACTGCACGCAAAAAAAATAGCAGATGAATTAGCACAGATGAAGGAAAATATTCGAAAATCTTCTTCGGAAAGTGAGCAGGAAATTATTGAGTATCTGGAAAGATCCATGAATTCCTTATTGCATGAGTTGAATTATGTGAATAAACAATTATATGGAGGAGAATCGCTTGATATTAATATCGAGGGAATTAAAGCAGAAAATGAAAAACTGAGAAATAAGGTCGTAGGTTATATTGGTCGCAGAATGGATGACAGGCTTAATCTGAAGGATAGTGAGTTGTCGATTATTCTTGATGAGCGTGATGACAAAAAACGCGGGAAAAATTTTGATAAGTTCTGTGACAAGATTCAGGTGCAGGCAATTCAGGGGCTGAAAAAGAAAATTGAGATGACCGTTCAACAGCAGGAAGAAGTAATTGAGCAAGCAATTAACAAACGCTTAAAAGAAGTCCAGAAGAATATGAAGGAATCTCAGAAGGCGTATCAGAGCATGATCGCTGCTACGGAAAAAGGAAAGAATGATCTGTCGAAGGAACAGGTGAATTGTATGTACAAATATACAATTTCTGACATTTTATTTGATCTGATGGGGGATGAGGAGTAGATATGTTTTTTAAGAGAAAAAAGCTAATAGAAATTGATGCAAAAGTGGATGATCTGCTCCGGATAACTGCGGGTCAGAGTAAGATGGAACAGGATCACTGGAACAGTCTGGAGCAAAATCAACAGACGATAAAGCTTCTGCTTGAACAGACTCAGGAAACATTAAAAGAAAGTCTGGAGCAGAATGGTCAGGGAGTTACGGAAGCGATTCGGCAATGTCGGGAATTCATGCAGGAGATGGAAAACTCTCTCCAGACTCATGTGGATACGAATGACGCGAAAAGAGCACATCAAATCGATGCTCTTTCTCAGCAGATAAAAAAACTGGAAAATGATACGATTAGCGGAATTGGTGCTGCAGCTAACAGAACAGAGGAATTACAGAAATTAGACAAAAAAGAAATTATTGCTCATGTAGTTCAACTGGAAAGGTGTGTGTCACTGATCAGTGATCTTGTTCGCATGCAGCTTCTAAACAATGTAATGGATGACTATGATGGGTAGGATGAAAATATGGATGTTATTGTTTCTGAAAACAGTGAAATTCTTCACTTAATGAATATTAAAGAACCTGTAGAAGAGATATTAAAGAAAATGGCCGATAAGGCCTTTTCTTTTCCGGAGACGGTTGCCGATGATAACAAAAAATATAAATGCTCGGTATTTAATTATTGTTATGATAATGGAAGTAATGTATTGATCTACAATACATTATACAATTCACTGGTACGAATGGAATATGAGGAATATCAGGTCTACCAAACGCAACGGATAAATGAAAGTGTATGTGGAAAAGACTTTGTGAATATGGGATTGTGGATTGAGGATGACGTTGATGAGATGCAGAGGTATTTGGAATTCACTCAATTATATAAAACGTATATCACTCATGACGAAATGAGTCTGTCCATTACAACAACGACAAAGTGTAATGCCAGATGTCCGTATTGTTATGAAAATGGAATTAAGCAGCTTGATATGTATCCGGGAGCGGTAGATAAGATATACCGGCTGATTGAAGCAAAGGCTGTTAATAAGTTGGTAGAACTGACATGGTTTGGTGGAGAGCCGTTGATGAATACCAGAATCATTGATGATCTTATTGATAAGTTGATTGAAAATGACTTTAATTTTTCTTCGTTTTTTATTACAAATGGCAGTCTGTTCGATGATAAGATTATTGAAGAAAAAGTGGATAAGTGGCATGTTCAAAGTGTGCAGATCACATTGGATGGCACAAAGGTTGTTTATGAAAAACGGAAAAATTATATCAATACGGAGCAAGGTAATTTCTATAATGTGCTGAATAATATCCGAATGCTGGCAGAGAAAAATATACATGTGAGTATCCGGATCAATATTGATCAGCAAAACAGAGATGATGTTATGCAGTTGCTGGAACAGATAGATCCTATTTATTCGTCCTTTGACAATGTTGTTTTTATCCTGCATTTGTTGTGGGTGGTGCATATTCTATGTCTGAGACAGAAAAGTTAGAATGTGTCAGGGAAATGCTGGAACGTATATCAGATGTTCGTAAACTTATGGCTGGAGCAAATTTATATTCCATGCCGAGAATGAATTCCTGTATGAGAGAAGAACCTAATTCTTATTGTGTGGATGTTTATGGCAATATATATAATTGCGAACAGATGGTGGGAAGAACGGAGAATGCCATTGGCACATTGGAGGATATTGAAAATCTGCCTGACCGGATAGAAAATAAAATTCTGGAGGACGAGTGTAAAGAGTGTGTATTTTTCCCGAAATGTTATGGCGGTTGCATTGCTAATAAAAATGCAGGGGATGTTGCCTGTATGATTGAAAAATATATAATATCGGCATATATGCAGATTATTTAAGGCTGATGATTGTTTTTGATGACTAGGAGGTGTTATAATGAATTATTCATTTATCAAACCAATCCTTTGCCCGTACTGCCACAAGCCTTATCAGACTGACTTCTGGGGGCGGTGCGTACATTGCAAAAGATTGCTGTTACCAGTGAAATACTAAGGAGTGAACAACATGGTTACATTTATTCCCCCATACATGGGTGAGGAGATCAAAAGTAATGCGGAGAGGAAAATGTACGATGTCCTTCAGGAGATGGATTTGAAGAATGCGTATGTTTTGCATTCGCTGGGACTTCCGAGACACCGTTCTAAGATTTATGGCGAGATCGATTTTGTGGTGGTCTGCGAGAGGGGCGTTGCCTGTCTGGAGATTAAGGGCGGTCGTGTGGAATGCCGGGATGGTCAGTGGACGTTTATTGACCGGTATGGGACGGAGCGGCAGAAGCCGGAGGGACCGTTTGCGCAGGTGACCGGCAATATGTTTAGTCTGCGGGATGTGCTTAAGAAGCATTTTGACCGGAATCCACATATGAAGAATCTGCTGATGGCAAGTGGCGTGGTATTTCCGGATATTACGTTTTATTCGGATTCGCAGGAGATTATACCGGAGATTGTGTATGACCGGAGTACGGAGGATATTTCTTCGTATATGAATGCAGTGTTTGATTATTGGCAGGCAAGGCAGCACAGAGAGCCGAGCAAGCTGTCTCCTTCGGATATCCGCGAGATCGTTCAGTTTCTGCGGGCGGATTTCTGTTTTATTCCATCGCTCAATGACCGGCTGGAACAGGTGGAGAAGCATCTGGTGCGGCTGACGGCGGAACAGGCGCAGCTGATGGATGCACTTGGAATGAATGATCATCTGATCGTGGAAGGCGGAGCCGGAACCGGCAAAACACTGCTGGCGGCAGAGTATGCGAGAAAGCAGGTGGAGCAGGGACGTAAGGTGCTTTATCTTACATACAATAAAAATCTTGCACATCATGTGGTTCATGCATTGCCGGAGACGGATTTATTGAAGGTTGTGAATATTCATGCGCTTTTCGGAGAATATGTGCCGGTGGATGTTCCGATGATGAAGGAGAATCCACAACGGTATTTTGCGGAAATTCTGCCGGAGGTTTTCTACGATCATATCAGTAATCTGGAGCAGGAAAGTCTCGATAAGCTGCAGTATGATCTGCTGGTGATGGATGAGGGACAGGATATTTCGAAACCGATCTATCTGTATTCGTTGGACTGTCTGTTGAAGGGCGGTCTAGAGAAGGGCAGATGGGTTGTTTTTTACGATGAGAAGCAGAATATTTATAATCCGGAGTATCAAGATGGCATGGATATTCTTCAGTCGTATGCACATACAAGCTTCCGGTTGTTTGTGAACTGCCGGAACACGGTTCAGATCGGTACCTACAGTGCGAAGGCGAGTGGTGTGGCGTTTGGCGGTTTCCTGCGGGAAAACGGGGAGGAGGTCGGCAGGATTTCCTATGCCGATGACCATGATTTTGCAGGAAAGATTAAGGAGTTGCTGAAAACGCTCCGGGGAGGTGGCGTTTCGATGGGAGACGTTACATTCCTGTCGCCGAAACGGTATCAGAATTCCAAGCTGTCACAGGCCGGTGTTGCTGTCAATGAATTAAAGGATGGCTTTGTCCCGGATGAGAAGCGCCCGGTTTATGCGACGATACAGGGCTTTAAGGGACTGGATGCCAAGGTGGTGATCCTTTGTGATGTGGATGCACTGCGCCGGGAGAAGTTTTCGCAGTATATGTATATTGCGGGGACGAGGGCGCGGACACTGCTTTACATTGTAGGTTCGCAGGATTTCTGGAAGGAACATGAAAACGCCTGAGGGGGACATGAAACATACCATAAAAGATTCTCTGTTGTACAGAGCGCTGTCTGAAATTGTTTATTAGAGGTATCTGTTAATACGGATACCTCTTTTTTCTCTATATTAAAATCTCCCCCGTCCCTGTTTTGTGAACAGGACCCGGAGGAGAGAGCTTTTCTGTGAATGAAATCCACGGGAATATATTACTGGATTGCCGCACTGCACAGGGTATTCAGATAATCGGTCAGTGTTTCCTCATCGGCTTTGGCACGGAAGTTATCGCCAAGCTGCTGCAGAAGCTCTTCAATTTCGCGACAGTAGGACCGGTACTCGTCATGTGCGGCTTTGAAGAAGGTGTGGGCGTGTTCGTTGAGATCGCCTTCCATCTCGCTGATCGGTGTGTGGATATCGGAGATGGTGTACTGGATGCTGCCGCTTATCAGTGTTTCCAGAGATCGCCAAAAACCACCTTCCATCACACGGTAATCGTGTTCTTCAATCTCAACCTGATCCAGGAAGTACTGGAACCGGTACATGGCATAGTAGTCGGTGTTGTCAGACAGCTCGGTCTGGAACAGCTCCAGCAGATTTTTGGAACTGTGGGTGATCTTGTCCTTGAACGTCCGGAAGCAGTCTGATTTCCGGTGAAGCTCGTACAGTTTTTGGAGTGCATCCATGATCTGCGGTGCGAAAAGCTCCTGAATGTATGTCCCATAATATGTTGCGGCGTATTTTGCAATGCATTTGGAATTGCCCGGAGTGACATAGGCGGAGGCTGTGTTGTATGCTTTTTCGAGTGCTGTCTTTTTGGCAGCAGCGCATTCGGAGCGGCTGTTATAAAATTTTTCCATGACAGATGCGTTGAATGGGAGCGAGTAAACCTCGTAGATTCGGTTCGCTTTCAGTGTATTATGAAACAGCGTGGCGAGAGCGGAATGGGACTCGTGGAAGCTGTCATATCCGTTGGCAGCGGCTGCCTGACTGGCGGCAAGACTTGTGTCCGGATCCTGTGTGACCGGCAGAGTGATGTTTGTCACGGTAATGCCTGCTTTGGAATACTGCTCATTGGTAAATGGATTGTCGATCTGCACATCGCCAATGCCAATATATTCATGTCCGGGCTTTGTGATCGGAATCGAGAAGCTGTTACTGCAAAGATAGATCTGCGGCTCATCGGCATCAATGAGAGAGGCAAGCTCTTCCTGATTGATTGCAATGATGTCCAGCTTTTTGAGAAGTGCCTGATCGGCACCGGTATCCTTAAGAACCTTCTGCAGTGTTTCCTCTTTGGCTTTTAAGATGTTCCGGTCTTCGGCAGACATTTGGATGTGATCCGGATAATTGACATCAAAGATGCCACAGAGCTTCCGGAAGCAGTTTTTGTCGGCAGGATCAAGTGCGCGTAAGCGGTCAGCCTGCGTTTCGTAATAATGCTGGCAGAGCCAGGTAAGAAGTCTGCCGTCCGAATAGAAGGACAGGATCTCGTTCCGGTTGAAATGCTCGCGCAGTTCATTTAAGGAATGGATCGTCGTCCCCTCGAGTGTCAGAATGACTTTTTCTTCCATGGTGGCAGTGCTTTGTGTGAGGACAGGATTTAATAATTGATTGATCATAGTAGGTTCTCCTTTCAGTAATCGGCTTTTGTTTTGAAAAAGCGGCATGTTTTGTTGGTTGGTAGCTGTATCATAGGATTTCATCATGACAAAATGTGTCAGCCTCAAAAGAATTTTTAAAGAATAACTAAGACTTCCCATACCTCAAATTGATGTATGCCCATAATATTTCTTATGTCCGGTTGCTTGCAATGGCATTTTGCCTGCCAATGCATTAAAAATCCGTGAACTGTGACTAAAAAATTGTCTTGTCACTTACGGATTTCGAAAAGACTAATTGCTTTGCTGCTTTGATTTTTGATAAACACATCCTTCCGTATTCGCCCCAAGGTGGGATTCGGATGTTTCGAGAGGCACTTGCACCCGCCGG
>NZ_QUET01000032.1 GCF_003478445.1 Roseburia sp. AM59-24XD | reverse complement strand
GGTAGAAATAAAGAGACCCCGGAAAGGGGACGAAAACTAGCATATTTTTGCTTTTTAAGTACTCCTCTTCGTAGAAATAAAGAGACCCCGGAAAGGGGACGAAAACCGATCTGTTTCATTGAGGAAATACTCGATTTTCTTGTAGAAATAAAGAGACCCCGGAAAGGGGACGAAAACTTTGTCATAATATGTATCCTCCTTTATGTGTTTGTTAGTAGAAATAAAGAGACCCCGGAAAGGGGACGAAAATGGTCTGCCAGCTCGATAGCTTTTTCCTCTTCGGTCTTGTAGAAATAAAGAGACCCCGGAAAGGGGACGAAAATGTGGTATTGATTAGCTTGGTTATACTCTACCACCTTGTAGAAATAAAGAGACCCCGGAAAGGGGACGAGAACTATGACATAGCAATCGCGGTCTGCGCAAGCATGTGTTGTAGAAATAAAGAAACCCCGGAGAGGGGACGAGAACATCGCCCAGAATTCCGAAAGAATCTTGACGTCGCAGTAGAAATAAAAGAAACCCCGGAGAGGGGACGAGAACTGATCAGTGCAAATACAACTAATGTAACCATCTGCGTAGAAATAGAGAGACCCCGGAAAGGGGACGAGAACACTCTCTCCTGCAATTCCGGAGGTAACTTGTCCGCCGTGTAGAAATAAAGAGACCCCGGAAAGGGGACGAGAACGGGATTTTATCGGCATAATAGGCAGACCGCATTAGTAGAAATAAAGAGATCCCGGAAAGGGGACGAGAATTGTCCTGGGTATAAACATTATTGATTTTATCCGTAGAAATAGAGAGACCCCGAGAAGGGGACGAGAATACTACCGCGATCTATTTTGCCAAGTAGATTGACGGTAGAAATAAAGAGCCACCGGAAAGGAGACGAAAACTGTTATTCATTTTTGCCACCAGTCGGGAACATAACCGTAGAAATAAAGAGCCCCGGAAAGGGGACGAAAACATGGAGCGGCTGATTCGGTCAATCTTATAGCACATAGAAATAAAGAGACCCCGAGAAGGGGACGAGAACTCTGTCCTTGACGTTCCTGTAAATCTCCTTGTGCGTAGAAATAAAGAGACCCCGGAAAGGGGACGATAGAATTGTACACAATAATTTGAAAGATAAAACATGATGGGAGGTAAAAATGAGTTATTTATATGTATCGGAGCAGGGAGCGTATATTGGCATTAACGGAAATCGTTTTCAGGTAAAGTACAAAGATGGCATGATTAAAAGCATTCCAGCAGAAACATTGGAAGTGATCGAAGTCTTTGGAAAAGTCCAGTTGACAACACAATGCGTAGCAGAATGTCTGAAAAGAGGAGTTTCGGTAATCTATTATTCGATCAATGGTGCATATTATGGCAGGCTGGTATCGACGACGCATGTAAATGTGCAGCGTCAGAGGAAGCAGGCGGCGATAGCGAATGATGATGTATTTAAGGTTGATTTCTCCAGGAAGATCATATCAGCCAAGATTCGGAATCAAATGGTGATATTACGGAGATATGCCAGAAATAAGGATATTGATATAGAGCGACCTTTGGTCGAAATGCAGATAATGCAGAAGAAAGTGATATGTGCTAAGACAGTGGAGCAGATTATGGGATATGAGGGAACTGCTGCCAGAATATACTTTAAAATATTAGCACTACTGATTGATCCAAAGTTTACTTTTTCGGGTAGATCCCGAAGACCGCCCAGAGATCCGTTTAACTCAATGATCAGCTTGGGATATTCTATTATTCTAAATGAAATATATGGGAAAATTGAAGGAAAAGGCTTGAATCCATATTTTGGAGTGATGCATAAAGACAGAGAAAAGCATCCGACATTAGCAAGTGATTTAATGGAGGAATGGAGAGCGGTATTGATCGATTCCACAGCATTGAGTATGTTAAATGGACACGAACTTTCTGTGGATGATTTCTATTCAGAAATGGATCAACCGGGGGTATTTTTAACGCAGGATGCTTTCAAATTGTATATTAAGAAATTAGAAAATAAATTTCGGGCAGACAGCAGGTATTTGTCTTATATTGATTATGCAGTTAGTTTTCGAAGAGCCTTGGATTTTCAGATTGGACAATTTGTGAAAGCGATAGAGACGGAGGATGTGGATGTTTACACACCGATTGTTATTCGGTAAAAGGAGTAAAGCATGGAGAATTATTTTTGGAATACAGAGGAGATTCAGAATAGCAAAAAACTGTATATTTTGATAATATATGATATTGTAGATAATAAAAGAAGAAATAAATTTGCCAAAAAGATGAATGGATACGGATTTCGTGTACAGAAATCTGCGTTTGAAGCAATTATTTCGGAAAATTTGTATCGTAATCTATTAAAAGAAATACCCGGTCTGATCAATAAGAAAGAGGATAATATCAGAGTTTACAAGATACGTGGTCAGGGGGAAGTTTCACTATTTGGTGAAAGTATACAGATACATGATGAAGAGGTCGTTATTATATAAGATGGAGGAAGTGAAAATGGGAAGAACAATTTTATTTACACCGGTAGGAGGAACGGATCCGATTTCTTCACAAAATTGCAGAGATGGATCCATGTTACATATCTGCAGAGTCTATAAACCAGATAAAGTGATATTGTATATGTCAAAGGAGATGCTTGCATTTCAGAAAACGGATGATCGGTATCGTTATTGCATTGAACATTTGGGGAATCTGTTGAATCATACATTTGAGGTTGAAGTTATAGAACGGGAGAAACTTACAAAAGTGTATGAGTTTGATTATTTTTATCAGGATTTTCGTAGTATTGTAGGTGGCATTTTTGAAAAGATGGAAAAGGGGGATACTTTACTGTTGAATATTTCTTCCGGAACGCCGGCAATGAAAAGTGGATTGGCTGTGTTACAGACGTTGGAAGAATATCCTGCAAAATTAATACAGGTAGTAACGCCGGAAAAAGGTATTAATGAACATCATCATAAGGGATATGATGTTGAAACATTGTGGGAATTAAACGAAGACAATGAGCCGGATTTCGAAAATCGATGTCGAGAGGTAGAGTGTCCAACGCTTTCATGCATTAAGCGGGAAGAAATAATAAAAAAACATATTAAGGTTTATGATTATCAGGCGGCATTGGACACATTGGAAACCTTGCCTGGAAAAGCGACAGATTCTTATAGAGCACTCATTGAACTGGCTGCCCAAAGATTGCTTTTGAATTTCTCGGCGGTAGACAGATTGTTGCGAGAAACGGGAATACAATGTCTTCCTGTTCGGGCATCTTCTGAACGGAAGTATTTTGAGTATGCATTGAGTGTTGCCGTAAAGCTAAAAAAAGAAGAATATGCAGATTTTATTCGTGCAATTACGCCATTAATTGTTGATCTGTTTGAAATGATCTTAAAAAAGCAGTGTAATATTGATATAAACGATTATTGTGAGGATAATAAATCCAATATAAGAAAGTGGTCCTCCAAAAAACTGGAAGGGACACAGGTAGGAGAGATTCTAAATCGGGAATATCAAAATCGTTTTCAGGCGAAAGATGTTTATTCGATTCATTTAAAAATATTAATTGAAAATATCTCCGAGGATAAGCATTTGATTCAGTTGATTAACCATATTCGAGCTGTAGAAGAGAGTGTCCGGAATTTAGCAGCGCATCAGATTGTTTCGATAACGGATGAAGTCATTCGCCAGAAGACAGGCTTCACATCGGCTCAAATTATGGATATGATTAAAGAGCTTTTCAGCTACACAGAGATAAAGGTCAAAAAAGATTATTGGGATTCATATGATCAGATGAATAAGTTAATATTGGATCGAATGTCCATATATCACTGATGAAAGAAAATGAAAACATTTTATTTAGTGGAGAAAATGTAATTGACGTAGTATATCGTGTGCAATACAATAAATAAAATGGAGAAACAGGAGGTCATCATGTCCGAGAATAACACCCACGATTCACAGGACTCTCACCCTTCCGTAGCGCGTCCGCTCCTCAACATCACCTCCGCCATTATCTCTGCCCTTCCGGCGGTTGATCCGCGGTTTCTCGCAGTGCCGGTGATCGCCAGTGTGGTAAATGAGATTGGTGCCTTTTTCGATGCGGCGAGCATCGAGCGGCGTCTGCATGAGCTGGAGGTTAAATTGAATGAGCAGACGGTGAGTGTGGACAGGCTGCAGGAACGGCTGGAATGTCTGGACGAGCATGGAAGATATGTGTTTCGCAACAATCTCAAACATCTGTGTCTGACGGCGCTTCCTGAGACGACAGGTACTTTGATCAACAGCATGATCGCATATCTTATGGAGGATGCGCAGGAAATGGATGAGGAGATATGCGAGATTGTCTCTGCCTGCAATGCCAATGATATCCGTTTTTTGAAAAGGCTGAAGCATTTCCTCGAGAAAGGGGAGCGGACGCAACAGAATCAGAAATATATAGAGGCACAGCAGAATGCGGCACAAAGCCATGAAAACGACTCCGTGGGAGGCGGATTTTTCACGCCGACACGGTGGCATGATCGTAATGTGATCTACGGAGAGTACACCGTTTTCTGGAAGGATTTTACAAAGTTTTTCAATATGATCAATATAGATGATATGGGGCGTATTTTAAATCAGACGGCTGTGGATCGTGACGGCAACAAGAATATGGAATGGGCGTATCTGATGCGATCGTTGCTGAAATTTCAAAATCTCGGAGTTGTGCAGGTGGAATTTCAGGCGACAGTGGGGACGATTAGTGCCAATCATGTGGAGCGGTTCCATATTACATTGTTTGGGCAAAGATTGTTAAAGTACATATAAATATTGGAGAAAGATCATGAAAATTTTTGTTGACGCGGATGCCTGTCCGGTGGTAGATATTGTAGAGCAGATTGCAGGCAGTCATCATATCCCGGTGACACTTCTATGTGATACCAACCATGTGCTGCGCTCTGATTACAGTGAGGTGATCGTGGTGGGAGCAGGGGCAGATGCCGTTGATTTCAAGCTGATCAGCCTCTGCAAGAGGGATGATATCGTGGTGACGCAGGATTACGGTGTAGCCGCGATGGCACTTGGAAAGGGTGCGGCGGCGATCCATCAGTCCGGAAAGTGGTACACCAATGAGAATATCGATCAGATGCTGATGGAGCGTCATCTGAACCGAAAGGCACGCCGCTCCTCTCACAAGAATCATATCAAGGGTCCGAAAAAGCGGACAGCGGAAGATGATGAGAGGTTTCGTGATTCTTTGGAAAGGTTGGTTCAGGCAAGGCTTCGGGAGATTACTTGACAGAGAAAACAGACAGAAAGAGTAGGAAGCGATTTAATTATGAAAGGACTTTATAAATTCAACGATTTCATTGAGCGCTGGATGGCATTTGTGACGCCGTCCTGCCTGCTGTTTGGAGTGTTGTTTCCGCAGATTGCAAAGCATGGAGTGCCGTATGTGCCTATGTCTTTGCTTTTATTACGTTTACGGGGGCACTCAAATCCCGGTTTCGCGATGTGGCAAATGTGTTTAAGGCACCATGGGCGTTGCTTGTTATCATGCTTCTGCTACATCTTGTGATCCCGGGTGTGGCATGCGGTGTTGGAAATCTGGTCTTTCCGGATAATACGAATCTGGTGACAGGTATGGTTTTGGAGTTTGCGGTTCCGACGGCGGTGGTCAGTATGATGTGGGTGACGATCTATGGCGGCAACAGTGCACTGACGCTGGCGTTGATCGTGATCGACACGGTTCTGGCACCGTTTCTGATCCCGCTTACCCTGCGGCTTTTCGTTGGTTCCAGAGTGACGATCGACATGACACATATGATCCGCCGGTTGATCTTTATGGTGGCGGTGCCGGCACTGGTGGCAATGACGTTAAATGAGGTCAGCAGGGGGCGTGCGCAGGATACACTTCCGAAGAAGCTGGGGCCGTTTTCAAAAATGGCACTGATCTTTGTCGTCGCTTCCAATTCCTCCGGGGTGGCACCATACGTTCGTCATATGACGGTAGAGCGGCTCGAGGTGGCAGGGCTGATCCTCTGTCTGGCTGCAGGCGGCTACCTTGTCGGAATGGGGATTGCCCGTTTTATGGGACAGGACCGGGATACGCAGATCTCGATGATGTACGGAGCAGGTATGCGCAATATCAGTGCGGGAGCGGTGATCGCCACGACATCCTTTCCGGGAGAGGTGCTGTTTCCGGTGCTGATCGGCACGCTGTTTCAGCAGGTGCTTGCAGCACTGTATGGAAAAATCCTGTGCGATAATTCCGGAAAAGGACAATGATACTGTTTGCCGCCTGTATCATACTATGCGAAAAGAAATATTGTAAATTCGAAGAAAACGCAGTATAGTAAGCGTAAATTATTACAACATCACAAAAAGAAATACGAATCATTGTTACATCATCACAATGTATCGACCATGGGAAGATAGTATGATAGTAGCAATCAAAGACAACACGAGATAACGAAGGCGTTACCAAGACATTGGTAGCGCCTTTTTGATTTTATTCTTGCAGTATCGTCTTTGAAATTCGTGAAGTAAGGAGGCAGATCATGAATAAAAGTATTGGTTACATTACCGGTGAAGAATTTATGGAGCTGGCAGCCGTTCAGGGCGCCAAAGTGTTATCTGCCCCGAAATCACTTCATCGAAGGATCGGCAAAGTCAACATCTTAGAGGTGCCGGACATTGAGAAATATGTCGAGGAGGATGAGATCATTATTTCGACATTATTTCCGTTTAAAGATAATCTGGAAGAATTTATCCGACTGCTTCGCAAGCTTGCAAAACGAAATATCACAGGATTTGCGATTAAGCCAAGACGGTTTATTCAGACGATTCCGGAGGAGGTCATTACGATTGCCGGGGAATTGGATATGCTTCTGATCGAGCTGCCGGATGACACGGTATTTGCGGATGTGGTTTATGAAGCGGTTCAGAAAATTTCCAATAAATCTGTCGATCTGTTTTTGCAGATCCAGAAAAGGACCGAGGCACTTCTGCTGAAAATGAATCAAAGCAGAGACATTCTTGAGACAATGCAATGCATTGAGGAAGAGCTTGGCATTCCATTGTTTCTCATTGATTCCATGAATAAAAGTTTTCTGACACCCGGAGCAAAAGAGCGGCTGGGAGATCTTGATTATGACGTGTGTAAGAAGATCCGCAGTAAGGCATCCGATGGCAAGATGAGCCAGCTGTTACTGAGAAACCGGCAGGTGAAAATGTACACGATGGAGGTGCATGACCGGAATCTTTCCAGTATGCTTTTAAATCTGATCACGGGAGAACCGATTTCCGGAGTGGAGGCAGGAATCCTGGAAAACGTCGCGCAGATGCTTTTCATACAGGTTAGAAATTATCATATTATCCGGGAGCAGGCAAGAAAATATAAAGCCAATTTCCTGATCGACTGTCTCAAAGGAATTCTTGTTTATCAGCAGGATATTCTCAAATATGCGGCAGACGCAGACATTCAGATCGACAGTCAAAGTAAATACGGTGTGGCGATTTTGAATAAAGAGGAATGGCGGCCGATGCGGGAGCAGCAGATGAAATTTCTGATGCGGCAGTGGGAAAAGAAATTTTTGGTGGTTACGCTGGAGGACAATATTGTATTGATCCTGAATGAAAAGCAGCTGGAGCACCTTGAGGAGTTGTTTGAACGCTATTTTCTGCAGCAGCAGATACCGGCAGAAAATATATGCATCTATGTCAGCGATGGTGATGAGATCACCTCTCTGGCAAAGGAATATCAACAGGCACTTCTGATCAAACGGATCGCGGGACTTTGCAATTTGAAAAGGGCAGTGATCCGGTACCGGGATCTGGGAAGCTACACGGTTCTGTCACTGCTTCCGATGGAACACCCGGAAATCCTCAGGATGGAGGAACGTTTTGTAAAACCGATCCGGGAATATGACACAGCGCATAACACAAAGCTTTTGGAAACACTGAGTACCTATTTTGGGACAGAGCAAAATCTTCGTGAAACGGCAGCGTGTATGTATACGCATTACAACACGATCAGTTACCGGATGGAGAAGATCAGGGAACTGCTTGCACTTCCGAAATGGGATGCGGAGATCCAGTTGCAGTTACAGATTGCATTGAAACTGTGGAACATGAATTTCAAAGATAGAAATGAGGCGGCAAGATGAAGATAAACAAATTTAATCCAATCATTAAGACAAATCAATTGAAGATCCGGTTTGGTGATTTTGTAGCAAATCAAAATATCAACTTGTCCGTATATGCCGGACAGATTCAGTCGATCGTTGGAGAAAACGGTGCCGGCAAAAGCACATTGATGAAAATGCTTTACGGTACATATAAGCCAACATCGGGAGAAATCTTAGTGGACAGGGAACGGGTTCATATGACGCCGCAGATCGCAATGCGGCTTGGCATCGGTATGGTGTTTCAGGACTTTCGGATCATCCCGGCATTTACCGCGTTTGAAAATATCATGATGGCACTTCCGAAGGAGAAAAGAAAACGTCCGAAGGAAGAGATCAAGAAGGAGATTTGTGAGATCTCACAGAAATATAAGATTCCGGTTGATCCGGATATGCTGGTCGGTCAGATGGATCTGGGACAAAGACAGCGGGTGGAGATCATCAAGGTATTGATGATGGGAAAAATGCGTGTACTGATTTTTGATGAGCCAACCAGTGTGCTGACACAGCAGGAGGCACAGGAATTTATCAAAATGCTTCAGTCTATGCGCGATGACGGTTATGCGATCCTTCTGATCACTCACAAGCTTCATGAGGTTATGGCATGCTCCGATGTGATCACCGTGCTTCGCCACGGCGAGATCGTTGAGAAGGAAGAGAAAGAGAACGGCTACGATCAGGAGCGGCTGATCTCGAAAATGATGGGTGGCGAGGTGACGATCCACACCGATTATGAGGATCAGAAAAAGGTCTTTGAAAAGGAAGAGGTTCTTTTGGAAGGAAAGGACATGAGCATCTACAATGCACAGCACCGGGAGTTGATCCGGCACGGCAATCTGACCATGAAAGCCGGCGAGATCATCGGTCTGGCAGGAATCTCAGGACGAGGACAGCGGGAGCTTCTTGAGACATTGTTTGGTGTTAATGTCCTGAAAATGGGACAGCTTACGATCGATGGCAAGGATATGACAAAGTCCTCGATCCGGGACAGGATCGAAGCGGGAATGGCACTTGTATCGGAGGATCCAAAGAGAGATAATGTCGTCGCCGGAATGAAGATTTATGAGCATTTCGCTTTGAACGGACCGGAGATTTCCTATAAAAAGGTTGGAATCAACTGGAAGGATCTGACCGATAAGATGGACACATCCAAAGCCGTAAAGGAGCTTGGTGTTCCGGAGAAAACAAGAGAGCTTGCGACACTTTCCGGTGGAAATATACAGCGTTGTATGCTGGCAAGAGCCGTGATGAAGCAGCCGAAGATCCTTTTGGCAAGCTATCCGAGCCGCGGACTTGATGTCGGAACCGTGGAGATGGTTCATCAGACATTGGTGGAATTAAGAAATCAAGGCTGCAGCATTCTTCTTGTTTCTGAGGATCTGGAGGAGCTGTTATCTGTATCTGACAGTATTGTCGTGATCAGCGGGGACACCCTGACGGAGAAGTTAGATCCGAAGACAACATCGGCACTGGAAATTGGAGATCTGATGATAGGAGGAAAAGAGCATGAAAGATAAAACGGAATCAATCAAACAGGCGTTGCTTACAGTGCTCGCGCTGGCAGTGATGGTCGTAATATTCGGCGTTTTCCTGATGACACAGGGCGTCAATCCCATTCAGATCTATGGGGATATGATCGTGTCCACGCTGGGTAATTCTTACGGAATCGGGCAGGTTGTTGTGAAATCGTCTCCATTCATTATGGTTGCCGTGGCGACTGCGATCTCCGCCAAGGCAGGACTGGTCAATGTCGGCGGGGAAGGACAACTCGCGATCGGTGCTCTGCTTGCAACGTTTGTGGCGGTCTTTGTTGCAAAATCCATGCCGGGGCCGGTTGGAATCCTTCTGATGCTTGTGGCAGGAGCGCTTGGTGGAGCGGTATGGAGCGGACTTGCCGGACTGATGAAGGTCAAAGCGGGAATGAATGAAACGCTGACCACGGTAATTATGAATTACATAGCATATGATATTGTTAGTTTCTTTGTATATGGCATCCTCAAGGATCCGGAATCCTTCAGCTGGCCGATGTCCCCGGAGATTGCAGATAAGCTCCGGCTGCCGGAGATCTATGTTGGTGTAAGCATCGGAATCTTCGGTGCTGTGGCGGTGGCAATTGTCACCTGGCTTGTTTTAAAGAAAAGCGCCTGTGGCTTTCGGCTTCGTGTGATCGGCGGAAATGCAGAGGCGGCAAAGCATGCAGGATTTTCAGTGGCGAAGATCCAGATGGCTGCCATGTTGATCTCCGGTGCAATTTCCGGAATCGCAGGTATGGTAGAGATTGCCGGAGTTGAAGGAAGACTTCGTACGACAACCGGCGTAAATTATGGATATTACGGTTTCCTGGCAGCATGGATGGCATGGAACAATCCGCTGGCAGCGATCATTACCTCCGTGGTGATCGGATTCCTGTGTGTAGCGGGTAACGTGTTGGAGCAGTCCAGTGGTCTTCCATCCTCCGGAACCAAGATTTTGATGGCACTCGTTTTACTTGGCATTTTGTGGAAAGGAAAGGGGCGTAAGAAATGTTCATAACATCTTTATTATCTGGAGCAATCCAGTGTGGTACCTCCGTTCTCTATGGCATTTACGGTGAGACGGTAACCGAGCGTGTGGGCGTGATCAACCTTGGCACCGAAGGCTGTATGGTGGTCGGAGCTCTTGCGGCATATGTGTGTACCTATCACACAAAGTCCCCGCTTCTCGGTATTTTGATGGCGGCAATCGGTGGCGGTGTCCTTGCACTGCTTCATGCGATCCTGGTCATCGGCAGAAAAGCCAATCAGCTTGCGACAGGTCTTACGATCATGTTTCTGGGGCTTGGTCTTACGTCGTTTCTGGGACAGCAGTACGTCAGCGTTTCCATTGATGGACTTAGCATGATACCGATTCCGGTTCTGTCCGGGATTCCGGTCATAGGAACAGCGCTGTTTAATCAGGACATTCTCGTATATGTTTCTTATATACTCTGTCCGTTGCTTTGTTATCTGTTGTTTAAGACAAGACTGGGATTGTTACTTCGGGCAACCGGCGAGGACGAGGAGGTTGTATTTGCCTATGGTGCAAACCCGAAGCTGTTACGTTATATTGGTGTCGTGCTTGGCGGTATGATCTCTGCGATCGGCGGAGCGCAGCTTGCCATTGCTTATACACATACATGGATTGAAAATATGACAAACGGTCGTGGCATTATCGCGGTAGCGCTTGTCGTGCTTGCCGGATATCATCCGAAGAAAGCGATGATCGGTGCCTACATTTTCGGTGGCGCACAGGCGTTGCAGCTTTTACTGCAGGCACAGGGCGTTCATATTTCCACATTCATCCTGCAGATGTTTCCGTATCTGTTCACAATCTGCGCATTGTTCTTTGCATCCCGCAAGAAGGTTCAGGCAATGCCTGCAGAATTAAAGAAGATTATTGAGAGCTCTGCGAATTCGTAGAACTTAAGATAAATAATTAAGAAAAGAGAGGTAATCACTATGAAAAAGAAAATCTGGAAAAAATTGATGTCAGTCGTCCTCTGCGGTGCCATGGTATTTTCGATGGCGGGCTGCGGAAATACCGGTGGAACAAACAGTTCCAGTGAAGCGGATTCTTCTGCGAAAACAAGCTCTGAGAAAACAGACAGCAAGAAAACAACCGTAGGTTTTATCTTTGTCGGAGCAAAAGATGATTACGGATACAATCAGGCGGCATACAATGCCAGCGTAGCCGTTGAGAAGCATTTTGGTGATCAGATTCAGGTGCTGCGTCAGGAAAATGTACCGGAGACCGAGGAGGCATCCAGAGCTCTGGAGCAGATGATCCAGAAGGGTGCAACCGTGCTCTTCCCGACATCCTACGGACATCTTGAGCCGGCAATGGATGTGGCAAAGAAATATCCGGATGTTACATTTTTCCATCAGGGCGGTTTAAAGACAATGGATAATCTTGGAACCTATTTCGGAACCATCTGGCAGAGCTTTTATCTTTGTGGTATCGCCGCAGGTGCCAATACAAAATCAAATAAGCTTGGTTTCGTGGCATCCTTCCCAATCCCACAGGTTCTTGCAAATATCAACGCCTTTGAACTGGGTGCAAAATCAGTGAATCCGGATGCGACAACCTCTGTCATCTTTACCGGAAGCTGGAGTGATCCTGCATTGCAGACAAGCTCCGCCAACACATTGATCGACAAGGGCATTGATGTTATCGCGCAGCATCAGGACAGTACGAAGACAATCGTTGAGCTTTGTGAGCAGAAGGGTGTTTACTGTGTCGGCGATCACGCAGATGCGTCAGAGCTTGCACCAAATACATGGCTGACCGGTGCTGTATGGCATTGGGATGACCTGTTCATCGATATGGTACAGACTGCGATCGACGGTAAGTTCGACGGAAGCAAATATGATGGAAAATATCGTGGTGGTCTGAAGGAGGGCGTAGTAGATATCGCTCCGTTTGGTAAGAGCGTATCAGAGGATACCCAGAAGAAGATCGAAGAGGAAAAGGATAAGATGATCAATGATGATTATAATCCATTCAGCGATGAGATCAAGGATCAGAAGGGCAATATCGTCTGCAAGAAGGGTCAGACACTGACCATTGATGAGATCGAGTCTATGGATTATCTGGTCGATGGTGTGATCGGAAGCACAAAATAAAGAAATAATTCAGATCGGGGAGCTGCTTCTTATGACAATGTGGGAGGCAGCTTTTCCCGTAAACAGAGAGGAACGGTGATTATGATGTATATAAATTCGGAACCTTACAAGTGGCCTTATAACGGAGATCTCAGAGCAGACAACACCGCACTGATGATCATTGATATGCAGACGGATTTCTGCGGAGAGGGTGGTTATGTGGATGCCATGGGATATGATATTTCCCTGACGAGGCGTGCGATCGAGCCGATCAAAAGGCTGCTTGCGGCAGCCAGAAAGGTGGAGGGTCTGACGATCATCCACACCAGAGAGGGGCATCGTCCGGATCTGTCGGATCTTCCGGAAAATAAGCGCTGGAGAAGCGCACAGATCGGCGCGGAAATTGGCGCAAAGGGACCGAAGGGAAGGATTCTTGTCCGTGGAGAAGAAGGCTGGGATATCATTCCGGAGCTTTATCCGAAGGAGGGCGAGATCATTATTGACAAGCCGGGCAAGGGAAGCTTTTGTGCGACAGATCTGGAGCTGATCCTTCGTCAGAAGGGCATTGAAAATATTATTCTGACCGGAATCACTACGGATGTCTGTGTTCACACAACGATGCGCGAGGCAAACGACCGCGGTTTTGAGTGTGTGATTCTTGAGGACTGCACCGGAGCCACTGATTTTGGCAATCATCAGGCAGCGATCAAAATGGTCACGATGCAGGGTGGCGTCTTTGGTGCCGTGTCTGACTCGGCAAGTGTGATTGAGGCGTTGGAGAAGCTGGCAGGAGAATAGCAATAAAAGATTTGTTGGCATAGGAAAGGATGTATTGGAATGATAGTAGATGCAAAACCATATGAATATACCTTTGATCCGGAGAAGACGGCACTTCTTGTGATCGATATGCAGAGAGATTTCTGCGAGCACGGCGGCTTCGGAGAGATGCTTGGCAATGACATTTCTGAGGTGACGGCAATTATACCGCAGGTTGGTAAAGTGATCGATCATTGCAGAAGTCTTGGCATGCCGGTGATCTATACAAAGGAAGGTCATCTGCCGGATCTGTCGGACTGTCCACCGAGTAAGCTGCGCCGCTCGAAGAAGCAGGGCGCTGGGATTGGTGATATGGGACCGATGGGACGGATCATGATCCAGGGGGAGCCGGGCAATGACATTGTGCCGGAGCTTTATCCGAAGGAAGAGGATATCGTGATCCATAAATGTGGTAAGGGCTCTTTCTATAAGACAGCCCTGGAAGATAATCTGCAGGAAAAGGGAATTGAATCGCTGATCGTGACCGGTGTAACGACGCATGTCTGTGTGCAGACCACGATCCGTGAGGCAAACGACCGAGGATACGAATGTCTGTTGATCAAGGATGCCAGTGCGGCATATGATCGTGCCGATCATCTGGCCTCTCTTCAGATGATCACGCAGCAGGGGGCGATTTTCGGATGGACTGCGGATACGGAGTCCTTGTTAAAGGCGTAGAAGAGAAAATGGTCTGTCCGAAAAAACGGACAGTATTTGGAGGAAACATGAACGAAGAGGAAATCGTAGAGCTTGCGGTCTGTGGACTGCACATGAGAGGCTTTGCGCTGGAACATCAGCTTACCGGACTGGGAGCAGTTTATGACAGAACCGACCACACAGCACCGGTTTACCGTATGGTTAGGACAGCGACAGAGCCGGAGAAACCAATGCTTGTCTGTACGCAAAACGGGACAGAGCTTGAGGTGGAGGTCTGGCGCATTGCATTGTCCCGGATCGGAAGTTTTCTGCAGATGATACCCGCGCCGCTTGGGCTTGGTAAGATGCGTCTGCAGGACGGGCAGGAAGTGATCAGCTTTGTCGGTCAGGCGGGGGCAGAGGAAGGTCTTACGGACATATCCCGCTATGGCGGCTGGCGGTATTATGTGCAGGAAACACAGAAATTGTCATAAAGACATAAAATGGGTGGTGAGAAACTGTGGCATCTCCACAAGGAAATCACCGGGGCGTATTGTTATCATAAGACTATAAGATATGAAAAAATACACAGGAAAGGAATGTTGTTTATGGAAGAAAAACATCTGACCATTGCATCGGTGAAGGCAGCATATCAGAGTGGAGAGAAAACGCCGACAGGATTGATGCAGGAAATCATAGAAAAAGCAAAGAAATACAGCGATAAAAATATCTGGATCATTGAGCCAGATATGGAACGGATCCGTCCGTACATAGAGAAGCTTGGAAAGATGGATTTTGGCAAAAAGCCATTGTGGGGAATTCCGTTTGCGATCAAGGATAACATTGATCTGGCAGGGACTCCGACGACGGCAGGATGCAAGGCATACACTTATGTGCCGGAGGAGAGCGCCACGGTGGTTGACCGTCTGATCAAAGCCGGAGCGATCCCAATCGGTAAAACAAATCTGGATCAGTTTGCAACAGGACTTGTCGGAACAAGAAGTCCTTATGGGGAGGTTTCAAATGCGCTGAAGCCTGAGCTAATCAGCGGCGGTTCCAGCTCCGGTTCGGCAGTGTCAGTTGCACTTGGAATGGCATGCTTTTCCCTGGGAACAGACACCGCGGGAAGCGGACGTGTCCCGGCGGCATTAAATCATCTGACCGGCTTTAAGCGACCTGTGGCGCATGGCCGTTAAAGGGAGTTGTTCCGGCATGTGCAAGTCTTGACTGCGTCACTGTTTTTGCGGATTCCGTGGAGGAGGCAATGAAGGTGGACAAGGTCGTACGTGGGCTGGATGAATCCGACCGTTGGTCGAAGGATGTGTCCCGAAAAGAGGACAAGCTTCCGGAATGTATTTACCTGCCGGAGCAGGAACCGGAGTTCTACGGACCATATGACGTGCAGTACAAAGCAGCATGGGACAAGACGATTTCCTTCCTGAAGCAGACGGGCTGCAAGGTGCAGAGAGTGGATCTTAGCTTTTATCAGAAAGCGGCGCTTCTGTTGTATGGAGGTCCCTGTGTGGCGGAGCGCTGGTGTGATCTGGGAGATTTTGTAAAAGCGCACAGCGAGGATATTTTCCCGGTGACAAGAGAGATTCTTATGACCGGTGACCGCCCGGATTACACGGCGGCATATCTGTATGATACGATGCATGAACTGATGGAATACAAGAGACGTTCCCGGAATCTGCTGAAGGATGCCGTCATGATCTTTCCGACCTGTGCGGGAACTTACACAAGAGATCAAGTGCGGCGCGATCCGATCAATACCAACAGCGATATGGGAAAATATACCAATCACTGCAATCTGCTCGATATGAGTGCGATTGCTGTTCCGGGTATTGATGCCGGAGAAGATCTTCCGTTTGGAATCACGATCTTCGGGCTTGCCGATGCAGAGCATAAGATCGTGGCGGTGGCAAAGAAGTGTCGTGCCTATGCGTAAGCGTAATGCAAAACAGTATTTGCAGGCGGAAGAAATTTTCGTTCCACAGTCTTCTGTGGAAGGAGAACCATCTGATGTGAATTTATGCAGCCAAAATCTGTCAGATTGTGAAAAAGTCACGACGGGAAATGTTCTGCTTTCCGGAAGGATTCATTCGGTATTTCATCATGTGATCAATGTTGTGACAGAGCAGGGGACGCTTTTCTCATTGGTGAATCAGGGGACAGAAACCTTTGCGGGAGCCATTTTGCTTGTGGAGGATATAGATTTGAAAACCCTGCTGCTTAAGGCAGGAGATCCGGTTGTCTGGCAGACGGATATGATCTGTCTTGGCAGCTTAGTTCATATTTCGCTGGATCATGTGCAGGTCCAAACAGTTCCGTATGTCCCTGAAATCGGACAGAACATTTCCCGACAGACCATAAGTCGGATCAGTCATCTGGTGGAAATATACGGCAATAAAAGCAGTCTTTACGATGCGTTATTTGATCAGCCGTATCTGGATGAATATGGAAAAATGTTTCGGGAGAGGCTGCATCGTCTGCAGGCGGCTCTGGCAGCCGGGACGGCTTTGGAGAATCGAAAAACCGGCACCGGTCAAGTGGCTGCAGAGACTCAGAAGGCTTGCACAGATCAAGTGGTACCGGCAGATCAGAATGCTTGTACAAGTCAGAGGTGTTTTGATTATGATTATCAAAGCAAGATCCGGCAAGCGGTATCCGGCTTTCTGGGGCTTGGAATCGGTATGACACCATCGGGAGATGATTTCCTGTGCGGATTGTTTGCGGCAGCTACGCGAGAGGAGATTCCTGGCGCGGGGCGATGGATATGGATCGATACCGGGACTGGATCCGTGGAAGTACCGGCGCAGTCAGCAGTGCCATGCTGGAAAATGCCTGGCGTGGTCTGGTGAGAAGGTCTCTGTGGCAGTTATTTGATGCAATGGCACAGGGGGACTGGGAGGTGCAGAAAAGAGCCGTACATAATGTGATCCGTTATGGAAGCACATCGGGAACCGATATGATGTGCGGCGTTTTGTTTGGACTTTCGGGAGGAACAAATATATGAAGAAATATATTGAGATACGCAAAAATGAATATTATGATTCCGTGACGCTGATGTCGCTGTCAGCGCAGATCAAAAAGCGGGATGATGTGGACAATATCGTGGTGTCCATGGGAACCGCGATGAACAAAGAGCTTTTGGAGCACGTTGGTCTAAGCAACGATGAGGTGGAAAGCTGTGATGAAAATGATCTGATGATCGCTTTTGAGATTTCCGATAGCACAGAGGAAGAGGAGATAAAGCAGGAGATCGAGCGCAGACTGAAGGGCGATGAGAGCGGTAAGGAGCATCAGAAAGAAAATTATACTAGCCTGAAACAGGCGATGTCGCAGGAAGAGGAGGCGGATCTGGTTGTGATCTCTGTTCCGGGAGAATACGCCGGACGTGAGGCGAGAGTGGCTTTAAAGGCAGGAAAAAATGTCATGCTTTTCAGCGATAATATTACGGTCATGCAGGAAAAAGAACTGAAGGAACTGGCACATGAGAAGGAGCTGCTTTTGATGGGTCCCGATTGTGGGACATGTCTGATTAATGGAGTGGGACTCTGCTTTGCCAATCAGGTCAATGCCGGAGATATCGGTATCGCCGGGGCATCCGGAACCGGAATGCAGGAGGTAATGACGCTGATCAGCGAATATGGTGGCGGTATTTCCAATGCGATCGGAGTCGGCGGCCGGGATCTTAGCCGGGAGATTGGCGGGATCATGATGAAGGATGCGCTTCGTTTGCTGCAGGCAGATGAGCGGACAAAGATCATTGTTATGGTGTCCAAATTACCGGACAGTGAAGTGTTTGAGCAGATCCGGGAACTGATCCGTGAAGAGCTGACCAAACCGGTGGTTCTTGCGATCACAAACAGAGAGCCGGTCGAGGTTTCCGAAGAAAATGTGATTGTGGCAGAATCCCTGCGGGAAGCAGCGGCAAAGGCAGTTGAGCTTTCCCGTGGAACCGTGGTTCTTCCGTGCGAAAATATTATTGCGGATACCATCTCTTTTTCACCGAAACAGAAATATATTCGCGGACTTTATTGTGGCGGTACCCTGTGCGCAGAGAGCTTCTATTATCTGCAGAATAAGTTAAAGGACGTATATTCCAATGTTTCCCATGAGGAATCTTCAATGTTGGAGGATGTATTTGCGAGTCATGGAAATGTGCTTTTGGATCTTGGTGACGATCAGTTTACGAATGGAAGACCGCATCCGATGATGGACCCGACGATTCGCAATGAAAGAATTCTCGAGGAATGTAAGGATCCGGAGACAGCAGTAGTTTTGCTTGATTTTGAACTGGGATATGGCTCCGGTGCAGATCCTGTCGGAGGGACGATCGACACGATCCGGGAAGGAAAAAAACTTGCGGCAGAAGAAGGACGCGAGGTGGTTTTTGTGACGTATGTGTGCGGGACAAAAGCAGATTCGCAGAATAAAGCGCAGCAGAAAAAGCTGTTGGAGGATGCGGGCTGCATGGTTGCGGAGAGCAATATCGAGGCAGTGAAGCTTGCCTGTGAACTCGTGTCGGCACAATAAATAAACAGACATATGCAGAGCGGTTTGTTTGCCGGAATTGTGTGGGAAAGGATGGTGCATCAGATGAATCCAATATTAAACAAGGATAAAATATCTATTATAAATGTAGGACTGAAACGGTTTGAGGAGGACATGGAGGCACAGGCGGCAACGGTCTGTCAGGTAGACTGGAAGCCGGTTGCGGGCGGTAATAAGGAAATTCTTGCTGCGCTGGATGCGATCGAACCGATGCGTGACAAAATTGCGCAGGCGAATGCGGAGGTGATCGCAAGGATCCGTGCGGCAAAGCCGATGCTGGTTGATATCCGTCCGGCACTGGAATGTATTCCGGGAATGACCAAGACGACGATTCTTCATTCCGGACCGGATATTGACTGGGATGAAATGTGTGGCCCGATGCGCGGAGCTGTGATAGGAGCCGTGATCTATGAGGGGCTGGCTTCCGATGCCGCTGAGGCGGAGAAGATCATCGAAGAAGGAAAGATCACCTTCGGAGCGTGTCACAGCTATCATGCCGTGGGTCCGATGGCAGGAGTGATCTCTCCATCCATGCCGGTTCATGTGATCAAGGATATGACCAATGGCACATATGCATACTGTAACGTGAATGAGGGACTTGGAAAGGTGCTTCGTTTCGGAGCATATTCCGAGGAAGTATTAAACCGCCTTGCATGGATCCGGGATGAATTTGCGCCGGCGCTTCATAAGCACTTGCTCTGACGGACGGCATTGATATTCAGTTGATCACGGCGCAGGCACTGCAGATGGGCGATGAGTGTCACAACAGAAATAAGGCGGCGACAAGTCTTTTCTATAAGCAGATCAGTCTGCTTCTTCTGCAGGCAGTGGAGGATAAAGAGGTGCTTGAGAGAGTGCTCTCATTTATTGCGGGAAACGATCACTATTTCCTCAATCTGTCGATGCCGGCATGTAAGATCTGTCTGGCGGCAGGACAGGGCGTAGAATATGCAACCGTGCTCACGGTTATGGCACGAAACGGTGTCAATTTCGGTATTAAGGTCAGCGGTCTTCCGGAAGAGGAATGGTTTGAGGGAGAGTCCAACTATATTGAGGGACTTTACTTCCCGGGCTACGGCAAAGAGGATGCAAACAGAGATATCGGAGACAGCGCGATCACAGAGACGATGGGGATCGGCGGCTTCGCCATGGGCGGCGCTCCGGCAATTGTACAGTTTGTTGGAGGAACAACGGATGATGCGCTGGCAGTGTCCCGAAAAATGTACAGTATCTGCGTGGACAGTAACCCGGCATATGCTCTGCCAAGCCTGAATTTCAAGGGAAGTGCAATGGGAATTGATATGCTTAAGGTGATCGAGACGGGAATCCTTCCGATCATCAATACCGGAATCGCCCATAAGGATGCAGGCGTAGGACAGATCGGTGCGGGAATTGTTTCACCGCCAATGGAATGCTTCTATAAGGCGCTGCTTGCTTATGTCCGCAAGTATACTTCTGGAAATGAATAGGAATGATGCACATGAGTACATATGTAATAGCAATTGGTGGGAACGCGCTGGCACAGAATGCCGGAGATCTGGACCGGATCCTTCGTGAGATCGCTGTGGCAGCAGTCGATTTTGCGGTGAAGGGTCATCATATCGTGCTGGTTCATGGAAACGGACCGCAGATCGGTAATCTTGTGATCCAGAATGAAGCGGCACGCCCGGTCATCCCGGAAAATTCCATGGATGAGTGTGTGGCAATGACGCAGGCAATGATCGGATATCCGTTGCAGCAGCACATTTATAATGAACTGCAGACAAGAAAAAGTGATCTGCAGGTAGCTACAATCGTGACACAGGTATTGGTGGATCGGGATAAGCTGGAAAGCCTCAAGCCGACCAAACCGATCGGACCGTTTTATACGAAGGAGCAGGCACGGCAGATCGCAGAGGAAACCGGCATGGTGATGGCGGAGGATTCCGGGCGGGGTTACCGCCGGCTGGTTGCATCTCCAAAGCCGGAAGGGATCGTGGAGATCGATACGATCCGCAGACTGTTAGATGCCGGTGCGATCGTGATCAGCGGTGGCGGCGGAGGCATCCCGGTTGTGCGGGAAGCTGATGGAAGCCTGCAGGGAGTCAGTGCTGTGATTGACAAGGATTTCACAGCGGAGCAGATCGCCTGTGACACCGGTGCAGATGAACTGCTTATTCTGACCGGCGAGGAATATGTTTCTGTAAATTATGGCACTTCGGATCAGCGTGCACTGCATCAGGTGACGCTGCAGGACATGGAAACATATATTGAGCAGGGACAGTTTCCGGAGGGTAGCATGCTTCCGAAGGTGCAGGCGGCAAAACGCTTTGTCACTCACCGGCAGGGCGGAACGGCAGTCATCGGATCACTGACCCGAATATGGGACATACTCGATGGCACCAGCGGAACGAGAATACAATGCGGGTAAGCACTTTAGTCCCTTCCTTCTCCCCTCAGAACCTGATCAAACAAACGCGCATTTTCTAATGTCATTTCCAGAGGACAGACCGCACTTTCGGTTTGTCCTTTTTGTATACAGGAAATTACTTCTTTTGCTTCATAATAAAATCCGTTTTCTTCGCCCTCATGGAAATCTTCCACCAGACGGTCGTTCAGATCATAGAGTCTGGCACGGTTGCCGAAATGGATCTTAGGAATGTGAATGTAGCCGTCGCTTCCGTAAAGGTAGGCATCCTCCGGCATTTTGGTCGTGAAGGAGCATTGGATGTTGGCGATGCAGTGCTCCAGCTGAAGATTTAAGCTGACCATATCATCAACGCCGGTTGGATAGTCCTTTTTCAGAAATTGCATGGCAAGGATTTTCTGGTCGGCATAGTAGGGCAGAAGCTCCATCGGATAGATGCCGATGTCGTACAGGGAACCGCCACCAAGCTCCGGATAAAACAAACGTCTGCTGTATTCCTTATCTGCTTTCCAGCCGATATTTGCCTGCATCAGATGAAGCTCGCCGATGCGGCCGTCCCGGATCCACTGGCGAACGCGTGTGGACTTTGGCAGAAAACGTGACCACATTCCTTCCATCAAAAATAAATGCTTTTCGCGTGCAAGATCAATGACCTCCCGGGCCTGTGCGCCTGTCTGCGTCATTGGCTTTTCGCAGATAACATGCTTGCCCGCCAGAAGACATGCCTTGATATTGTCATAATGTGCATTGGAAAGTGTTGCGATGTAGACCACATCAATGTCCGGATCGGCAAGCAGTTTTTCGTAGCTGTCATAATATAAAGAAAGTGATTCCTTCTTGGCCCACGCTTTGGCGCGCTCCATGGACTTGCTTGCAACTGCAGTGACGTCTGCCTCTGTTGTCATGCGGACTGCTTCGATAAATTTATGTGCAATATTTCCTGCACCGATTATTCCAAAATGTAACATAATATCTTTCTATCCTTTCTGAAAATGGAGAACTAAACCGCTCATTTCTACAAAAATAAATCCCCATCCATTATAACAGATGGGGATTCGTTTTGATACGCCCTTCGGCGTAAATATCCAAGCTTATCCGAGCAAAGCCTTATCCGAATCAAACTCTTCTCCGGATACTTCCTCAAACTTCACTAAAAGATCCTCTACGGTGAGACGTTTCTTCTCCTCGCCGGAAATATTCAGGATCACACGTCCGTTGTTCATCATGATCAGACGGTTGCCGTGTGCGATCGCATCACGCATGTTGTGTGTGACCATCATAGCGGTCAGGTGATTCTCCTCGATGATCTTATCGGTGAGGGCGAGCACCTTTGCCGCTGTCTTTGGATCCAATGCAGCGGTGTGTTCGTCCAGAAGCAGAACCTTCGGCTTCTTTAAGGATGCCATCAGCAGAGTGACTGCCTGACGCTGTCCACCGGACAACAGACCGACCTTTGAGGTCATACGATCCTCGAGACCAAGATCGAGAGTCTTTAACAGCTCGTGGAACTGAGTCTTCTCCTTCTTGGAGATACCCCAGCCAAGACCACGTCTCTGACCACGGCGGGCTGCCAGTGCAAGGTTCTCATCGATCTGCATGGTGGCAGTGGTTCCGGTCATCGGATCCTGGAACACACGGCCAAGGAATGTGGCACGCTTAAATTCAGGAAGTCCTGTGACGTCTACACCATCGATCAGGATAGAACCTTCATCAACCGGCCAGGAGCCTGCGATGGCATTGAGCATCGTTGACTTGCCGGCACCGTTTCCACCGATGACGGTGACGAAATCGCCTTCGTCAAGAGTCAGATCTACGCCATTTAAGGCGTGCTTCTCGTTGATCGTGCCAAGGTTGAAGGTTTTATGTACATTACGAATCTCTAACATTTATTTGCCCTCCTTTGCTGACGCACTGCTTAAAGCCGCTGCAGAACGCTTTCCGGCTTTCTTGAAGGAGCTTTTGCTCTTTCCTTTCAGATACGGAACTGCAAGGAAGACTGCAACAATGATCGCTGTGAACAGCTTCAGATCATCACTAGGCATCTTCAGCCAGAGAACGATACCGATAACGATATAGTAGATGATACCGCCGAGTACCACGAAGGTAAGGCGTCCCTTGAAGTCCATGTGCTTTCCGAGGATCGCATCACCGAGAACCTCGCCGATGATCACGGCTGCGAGACCGATAACGATGCCGCCGCGTCCCATGTTGACATCGGAGAAGCCGGAATACTGTGCCAGAAGTCCGCCGGACAGAGCAACGATTCCGTTGGAGAGGGCAAGACCGATCAGCTTCATCGTGTCGATGTTGATTCCCTGTGCCTTACTCATGGCCGGATTGCATCCGGTCGCACGGATCGCAGAACCCTGCTCAGTACCGAAATACCAGTAGAGAAGTGCGATGAGAACGATTGCAAATATTGCGCCAACGATAATCGCATGGGTCAGCTGGCGGGAAGAAATGATCAGGTTATACTTGTCAATACTGAGTGCCTGGTTTGCATGACGATCCATGATATTCAGGTTGATCGAATACAGCGCGATCTGTGTCAGGATACCGGCAAGGATCGGTGGAATACCGAGCTTGGTATGTAACAGACCGGTGCAAAGTCCGGCAAGAAGTCCGGCGATGCAGGCACAGAGAAGTGAAACCCAGATGCTGTGACCATTGATGGTCATCATAACGGTAACGGCTCCGCCGGTTGCGAAGGAACCGTCAACGGTCAGATCGGCAAAATCAAGCAGGCGGAATGTGATGTATACGCCGAGTGCCATGATACCCCAGATCAGACCCTGTGCAATATTGCCCGGAAGCGCATTCGTAAATGCGACCGGATTCAATGTTGCGAAATAATTTAATAAAGACATGTTAATCCTCCAATACGCCAAAATTATTTGGTAGAAAGCTTTTCGTAATCATCCGGTACAGTTACCTTCAGATCGTCAGCGCGGTCTGCAATATATTCCTTTGTGAACTTAGGAGCTGTCTTAACTTCCATCTTTGTGATGTCAGCGTCGTTTACGAGAATGTCATAAGCCATCTCACCGGTCTCGTATCCGAGATCATAGTAGCTGATAGAAAGTGTTGCAACACCACATCCCTTTGCAATACCTTCCTCACCGGCGAAGATCGGAGTCTTAGCAGGACCGGCTACGTTGTTGATCGCCTCTGTACAGGATGCTGCTGTATTATCGGTAGGAATGTAGATTACATCAGATGCGTCACATGCGCTCTTTGTAACGGAAGCAACATCATTGGAATCTGCGAAGGTGTACTCTTTGATCTTGTAGCCCTCATCTTCCAGATACTTTGTGATCGTTGTAGACTGGTAAATACTGTTTGGCTCAGAAGAGCAGTAGATAATACCGATGTTCTTGGCATCCGGGAAAAGCTCCTTGATGCATTTGGCCTGCTGGTCCAGTGGAGCAAGGTCGGTTGTTCCGGAAACGTTCTTGCCGGTTACGCCGTTCCAGTCAGAAATATCAAGAGCAGTACCATAGTCTGTAACAGAGGTACCAAGTACCGGAATGCTGTCTGTTGAGGAAACAGCAGCCTGAAGAGCGGCTGTTGCATTACCCAGGATCAGATCATAGTTGTTAGTTACGAATGATGTACAGATGGTAGAACATGTCGGTGCGTCACCGGCTGCGTTCTGCTCATCGAATTTAACCTTATCGCCGAGCTTATCCTTCAGAGCCTTCTTGAAGCCGTCTGTAGCAGCGTCAAGAGCTTCGTGCTGTACGAGCTGGCAGATACCGATGGTATAAGTCTTGCCTGATTTGTCTGCTGTAGAATCAGAACCGCCGTTAGTAGTTGCGGAATTGCCGCAGCCTGCAAGTCCAACGACCATTGTCGAAGCGAGCGCTACGGATAAAAGTTTCTTGAATGTCTTTTTCATAGTTAGATTTCCTCCTTGATGTTGCCGGTACGCAGAACGGTGAAATCCTGCTGTACTAAATAATGTGTGCAATTGTATAAATTATAGGGTTTTACGGGAAATAAGTCAATATTAGATAATACACTGGTATTTTTTCAAAATATGAATTACAATAATAAAATATAAGAAGAAAATGATGCAGGAACAAAAGCAGACAGTGATGCGGAAGTTCGTGGCATCAATCAGCAATAAAGTTAAAATACGGGTAAGGGGACAACGAACAGATGAGTGACAGCAGGGAACGAGAGAAGAGTTCGCTAAATGGGACAGAGCGTACAGGGTCAGGGAGAGGTACATTGCCGGAGGGAACCGTCTTAAATGGACGCTATAAGCTGGAAAAGGTGCTTGGCAGAGGTGGCTTTGGCATTACCTACAAGGCACTTGATATGAATGTGCAGGTGGATGTTGCCGTGAAGGAATATCTGACCGAACCGGGAGAAGAGCCGGAGCGTGCCGTGCGCGAGGCACAGATTTCGGCATCCCTTTATGATCTGGAGGGAATCGTGGCAGTGCGCGATTACTTTATCGATCGGGGGATTGCCTATATCGTGATGGAATATGTCCAGGGTATCAGCATTAAGCAATACATTGCGCAGCATGGACGTATGGATGGGAAAGAGGTTCTTGCGGGCATGAAACCGCTTCTCAAATCGATCCGGAGGATTCATGAGAAGGGGATCGTTCATCGGGACATCAGTGCGGACAATCTGATGATCACGCAGGATGGGAAGCTAAAGCTTATTGATTTTGGCGCAGCAAGCCTTCTGGATCCGAAAAGAGAAGAGCATACGATCCTTATTAAAAGGGGATTTGTTCCGGTGGAGCAGTACCGCTCCGAGGAGAAGATCGGTCCGTGGACTGATGTGTATTCGCTCTGCGCCACGATGTATTTTATGATCACAGGCATGGTGCCGGAGGATGCCATGGAGCGATGGATTTCCGATAAGATCACGAATCTGCAGGATATTTTCGGAACCGGGCTTGCGCCGGAGCAGTCAAAGGCGATCATGAAGGGGCTTGCGGTGAAGAAAGAGGATCGGTATCAGGATGTGGTGCAGCTTGCTGAGGTTCTTTATGATGAGCATGTGATGCGTCAGAACCTCTGGTTTCGCACCGAGGAGCTTCCGCACCAGATGCTGTCCGGTGGGCATACACAGACTGTGCGCCGGGAGGCAGCCGCATTTTTGAAAAAGAGCGATCCCAAAAAGAAAATGATCTGGAGAGTGGCAGCCGGTGTTATTATATTTGCGGCAGTTGTTGTGCTGTGGATTTATCTTGGCGGACCGGGAAGCAGAGGGCAGAAGAAGGGCTTGCAGCCGGAGAAAGCAGCCGTTTCTGTGACAATGCAGCCTGCCGCAACAGATGGTGTCACGTCATCAGTACAGCCGGACGAAGCAGGCGATACGACATCATCGCCGTCCGGTAAAGAAGATAATACGACATCAACCTCCCGGTCTGATGAACCTGTATCCGCAAAGCCGCAGTCTTCAGATGGAGCAGGGAAATCTGACGGGAAGAACAGTGCTACGACAAACAATACCGGTTCCAAGGCGGCTTCAAATAAAACTCCAGCCAGACACGCCGGCGCAGACCGTCAGTCATCCACAAAGACCGGCACAGGGAATACGTCGTCAAAGTCCACGAAATCATCGGCGGGAACTGTTTCTGCCAAACCGGCAAAGAAGCCGGCAGCAACGAAAAAGCCATCGTCCGGTTCCGGAAAAGACAGCAACTCCGGTGGGGATTTTGAGGGAGATTTGGATGATCTTTTACAATAAACAATATGACAAAAAAATAAACCAAATAAGACAGCTCTATGATATCCTTAGATCATGGAGTTGTTTATTTATACTATAAAATCAGAAAGTATAATAAATGATCGCTTCTGATTTCATTAAGATAACCGAAGGAGAATACATAATGAGTGATACGTATTGTAAACAACTATATCGTGATATCACAAGTAACTATTATCAGGAATTTACTTCCTTTATGACAAAGCACTGGTATCCGGAAATCTTAGGGGATTCCGAAATCACACAGGAAGAGCGTCAGGGAGCTTATCAGAATTTCTATAAGACGATCAAGGATGCCCGGATCGCAAACCGCCAGACGATCCGCAGATGGTTTGGGCTGAGCGAACAGAGCATTCCATCCAGAACCTATATTTTCAGGATTGCGCTGGCAGCAGGGCTGTCGGTGGAGGAGACCGAAGAGTATCTGCAGCTTGGCATTTCACAGCAGGGGATTCAGGATAACGATTACCGGGAATTTATCGCGCGATATTGTCTGGATCATGGGCTCGGGATCGACAAATGTCGTCGGATGATCGAGTTTTATGAGCGTAAAAGTCAGAACAGAGGAAAATGGGAGCAGGAAAGTAACACGAACTGGGTACGGGAACAATACACGGTAGTCCGGGATTATCCGGAGGAGGAGTTTCTGGTCTGGATGCATAAACACCAGAAATATTTCAAAGGCTACAGTCTGACGGTACTCAAATGCTATAGACAGCTTGTGGAAGAATGTCTGATCTTTTTGCGCAAGGATGTGATGGAGTCTCTGGCGCAGGAGCTGCAGGCTGCAGGCTTTATGGAGTGGCGTGAGCAAAAGGGACAGAAGGGCGTTTACGGTGGAACGGAGATTGAGCGGTTTGTCAAAAATCGTCTGCGTACGATCCGAAATCCGTTGTCGCCGGACAAGGCAAAGGAAATACGTCGTCTGGCAAGCGTGGCATATGCACCGCAGGACCGCATCAGCGATCTGGTGCTGGAGCTTTACTCCACAATGCCGGGGCGAAACAAGCACCAGGACAAATATGCACTTTACAATGCACTTGGCGGAGAGATCCATCGTGTCGATAAAAAGTACATTTCCGAGCTGCTCAACTCAGCAGTGCTTCGGGAAAAGCAGATGATTCTGCAGATGGAGCTGGCAGCCGAAACAGACGAGGCAGCCCGCCGGACCAAGGAAAAAGAATTAAAGAAATTCAAGCAGCGCATTCATCTGGTGCAGCGTTCAGATTTGTTGGTGCTGGCGCAGTACATCATTTACCGAAGGATAGAAGAGATTTCAATGCTGTACGAAAAACCGTACAGTGCCCAAACAGCAAAAGACGAATTCTGTGAGCTGGCAGACGGTATGCTGGAGCTATGTGGCATGCGCAGGGTCGATGACAGATATATGCTCGACCATGTACTTTTGTCCTGCTTCGCAGAGGAGGATATATACCTGTTCATTGAAATTATCGAGGGCGGCGAATAAAGGTGGTGCAGAATGGAACATGCAAAACTGAGTGTGGAAATCCTGTCGTACGATCGCACGGGTGTAAAGAAAGTGATCAGAGAGTTGGATGGAGGGATTTTCAAGGGGATAAAAGATGTTGTTAAGGTGAAACCAATTGCCAGAATGGGAACGGGATTGGTTGTGTCATTTCTAAAATTAATTGCTCAGGTACCAGACGTGGGAAAACAGGCATTGCACATTAAGGGATTGCAAAAAATGGCAGCAGGGAAGGGAAGTCATGCAATTAACAAAAGCATAAAGAAAGCACTGAACCTGAAAGAAAAACAGAAATTTATTTCTATTGAAGAGATCTCGATCAAGAAAAAGAAAGGAGAGAAAGCGATGAAGCTGGAAGTAGAGTTGAAGGATATTGATCTGACGAAAACACTGGACGTTGTATTGAAACAGATGAAACAGCAGCAGACCGATAAGCGCAGGAAAAAACTAGAGACATACAAAGAAAACGGGGATGCAAAAGCTGCACAGAAGCTGGATAGCAACGATGTCCTGAAAAGCGGTCAGAAGTTGATGTTTCAAATGCTGGAGGCAATCAACAGTGAAGTGGATAACGACAGGAAATTTGCGCTTGTTCAGAGTCTGGTTGCGTGGGCGAATGACAGTGGACTGGCTGGAATTGTCTTAAAAACGCTGGCGGAAAGCGATGGGAAAATGGGTGAAATGATTCAGGCGATGAAGCTTGAGATCGGAGAAATATCATTGACGGAGTAGAAGTTATTATCATAGGTGACGGAGTGGGAGGAACGCTTATGTTGTTTAATACAAATCATTATATTAAAGTATTTATGGATACCCTGCACAAAAGCAAAAAGTATGCGGGGGATCATGCAGAGGCTGCAAAATACTATGATGTCCGGACGATGGATGAGCTGGCAAAACAGCATGTTGACCGGGAGGGAAGCTTTTTGATCCGTGTGACCGGAGAAGATTCCTACCAGGCGGCGAGATCCCTGAAAAAGCAGGGTGCTTCGGATGTGCTGGTGCTTAATTTTGCCAATTCCATTTCGCAGGGCGGAGGCGTGCGGATCGGAGCAAGAGCGCAGGAAGAAGACCTGTGCCGGACATCAACATTATACAATTCCCTGATCTCGCAGGAGGCATTCCCGTTTTACGATTACAATCGCAAAAATGACAAAAACGAGAGTGGATCTGACACGGCGATTTACTCGCCTCATGTGTTTATCATCAAGGATGAAAAGTACCACGACATTGCGCCGGTAGAAGTATCGGTTGTGACAATGGCGGCACCGATCAACGAACCGGGGATCCATGCAGCAGAAATTCTCGATCAACGGATCTATAAGCTGCTTTGTCTGGCGGAGAGCATCGGACATAAGAAACTCGTACTCGGAGCCTGGGGCTGCGGCGCATTTGGCAATGACCCACAGGAGGTTGCCGAATTTTTTCGGGATAATCTGAAGAAATTCGACTGCTTTGAAGAAGTGGTATTTGCAGTGCGGATGGTGGCAGGACGGGACGAGAGGAATTATCAGGTGTTTCAGAAGGTACTAAAAAAACTATAAAATACAAAAATGGAGGAATCATTATGGAAAATCAAAGAACAATAGAACAGAGAATTGAAAACTTTAAGGGGATTTATAACCGCTTAGAAAAGATAGTGGACAATATTCCCGATGCCATTCCGAATACTGTGACGGACATGATTAAAAAACAGATTCTGGGGGACGAAAATCTCCGGGAACTTATTAATCAATTAGATCATCATCGTCCGCCGAGAATCTTTGTTATGGGACGTACCGGAGTTGGGAAGAGCAGTTTGATCAACGCATTATGTGGCATGTACGTTGCAGAGGTAAGTGCTGTCGATATTGGAACGAAGGAGACTGTAAGTTACAGCTGTAAAGAGCAGGGCCGAACGCTTATGGATATTTTAGATTCTCGTGGATTTGCGGAACATGAAGGAGAAAATACAGAGACTGCTGAAGAACAATTATGTGATGATATTATAGAATTTGATCCAGACGTTGCACTTTTAATCATAGGATGTACGGATAGATCGAATGCAACAGATGATGATATAGATTTTATAAAGAAAGTTCGGGAGAAATATTACAAAAAAAATAATGCAGAGCTTCCGGTTGTTGTTGCGTTGAACAGAGTGGATGGAGTTATGCCTGCGAGAGAAACGGATCCAAATAGTTATTCCGAAAAGAAATTAAATCGGATTCAGGAGCATGCAGCGTTCTTTGAAGAGAAGTTTGATAAGAAACAGTTTAATGCAAGTGCTGTGATTCCGGTATCTTCATTAATTGATTGGAAAAATGATCAGGGAGATGAAATAGATCTGGATGATATTAACGAACTTTCAGCGGAAGAACGTAAACGGTTGGAAATCAGTTATGATGGCCGTTATAATATTGATAAACTTCGGGAAAGTTTGGAAAATGCAATTGCTGACTATGAGGCTCAGATGGGGATGAGAATGGCTTTTAAATTGGAGGAATTGGTTTTAAAAATTGCCAATCATGTCAACAAAGCGATGTCGACTATTTCTGGGACAGTTGCACTCAGTCCAATTCCAATCAGTGATATTTATATCTTATTGATTATTCAGGCATTAGATACGGTTATGATAGCAGCTTTAGCCGGAAGTGAGATATCAATAAAAACAGCTAAGGATTTTGTTATACGCTTAGGAGGTATGGGAGGAGCCGGATTCGGTTTTAGATTGGCAGCACAGCAGGGATCCAAACTTGCAAATATGTTATTCCCGGGAGCCGGTTCCACGATCAGTGCGGCGATTGCCAGTGGAGGAACCTATGCCATTGGAAAAGCAGCTATCAATCATTACATTTTAGGGTACAATGAAATTGATGTGAAAAAGTTATTTGAAAAGGACAAAAAAGCTGATAAAGAAAATTAAATATAAAATTTGGTAAAATTGATAGGAGCAGAGGCAATATGTCTCTGCTCTTAATGCTTTTGGTGCAATTGCTGTCACTTTGTATTTGGTATTATTTGCTGTTATAACAGAAGGAATGTTTATTTTTTGTCTTAAAATATTACATTCGACATATGGATGATGTCAAAAAATAAACCACTTCATCCACATAGTTGTTATACTAAATTTATAAACAATGAGAGTGGTTTAGTAAAGAAGGTGATATGATGTCGTGGTTGATTGACCCAATTATTTCCTGGCTGACGATTCTGGTTATGCGTAGTGGAGATTCTATAGGTGTTAAGGGAATATTGATATTTTTTTTGGCAGTGCTTGGAACAGGCATTGCACTGTTTGTTGGTGCATGGCTTTCTGGGAAAAACAATGAGTGAGGAGGACTTTGAATGAAGAATGTAAAAAGAATTTTATTGTCAATGATTTTAGTGGTCGTTATACAGCTGTGCTTTCCGTGTGATACGATCAGTGCGACAGAGTTGTCTGCTTCAGGAAGAATTACCGGATTGCAGAATGGTGATGCTGCAAATGTTATTTTGTATAACAATTATCAGTCGTACAGTGCTGCAACAGATGAAAAAGGCGATTATTCTTTCAGAGGCATAGAGTTGGGTGATTATTTTGTCAAAATTGATATGGCAGGATATTCTGTACCAAAACCTGTACAGGTGAAAGTAGAGAGTGCGGGTGTGGTCGTGCCGGACATGGAAGTGACAAAGGCAGCGGAATCGGATTATTTTTATCAGTGGAAGGCTGATGATACTTATTTCGGATACGAAGAAACGGCGAATGTTGTCAGTCCATGGAAAGTAGAATTTCTAGATGAAGATGTATATCCAAGTGATGCCACAGATTCCATTCGTTTATATCAGAAATATAAGGTTATCTTAAGTGATGAAGAGGAAAAATGGGCGGGAGATTACACCTCTCGTTTTTATGAATTGTATCAAAATATTCCGCAGCAGGGAGAGAAAAAGCCAAGTAAGTGGATTCTGACCGATAAACATATTAATAATGATATTACAATTACATATGGCGAAGAAGCAAATACGGTAACTTTATCAAAGGATGTTTTTCAAAACGCAATTCCAAGAAAAGCAAAAGTGAATGGAACTTTGGGAACTTTTTTCTCTAATCGTCTTTATGATGCTTTGGTGCGCTATGTTACACATGACGGGGAAGATATTGATGCAGTAGACTATATTCTGGTTCAGAATTTTGGGTGTTCTATCAAGGTTCCGGATTATGAGGAATTGACCGCAGGGGTAACGGATGAGACAGCGGCGGCTTTTGAAATGTTTAAGCCGGAGGAGCTGGTTGCTATTTTAAATATGTTTGAAGAGATGCCAAGTGGTTTTCATAAAATCAGTGGTTTGAAGTATTTAATAAGACGGACAGATGGAACTAAAAATCCAATATATCCAGATGCTGCAGCGGTTTCGTGGGTACATCATGATCCGGGATATATGGAATTCGTTGATGTTGCATTTAAAGGAGATCAGGTATCGGATACATTTCGTTTAATGCTGCATGAGAAATCTCATTTTTATATCGTGCACCGAAAATCCAGATGAAACCGTTAAACACTCAGGCGATCATCCGTAAATATATGGATATTTTTCAGATGGAGAGGGAAGACGCCATGCAGATGGCGGATCTGACACAGGGGTATCCGTTTGCGTTTCAGGTGTTAGGTTATCTGACATGGAATAATCATGGTGACTATCAAAATGTACGCACGGAATATGTGATCGATAATTATTGATCATATGGAAGCGGAAGCAGGAACACCAAACGGGCTGCTCCTATAATATGTATCCGTAATTCTGGACACATACCATAGGGGCAGCCGTAGTCCGTGCATAATACTTTGCCTCCGGTGACGTAATAAGACTTGTTGTCAACGCCGCAGTCGTAGGAAGAGTCGGCGCCGGTGTAGGTGCTTGTTATGGTGTCGTTTGGATCGAGGTCACCAAGCCGTTTGCCTTGTTTGGACAGACGTGTGTAGACACGTTCCTGATTGGAATCTGTGTGCTCGTATACCAGTGATTTTCCGTATGAGCCAAGGGAGTAAATGGAGACTATGAGAAAAAGTCTGTAAATAAGATTCTTCTATGATAATGAAAGGCAAAAAATTCTTTGTCAGAGCTTTTTGCCCTTTAGTTATATATAACAGTTGAAAAATG
>NZ_QUET01000031.1 GCF_003478445.1 Roseburia sp. AM59-24XD | reverse complement strand
CGGCTTCGTATGGTGGCTATGAGCTTTTCAAACTTCGGTATCTGCCCGATATTTGCAAATTCGTCTAACAGACAGCGCACATGGACGGGCAGCCTGCCGCCGTATTCATCATCTGCCTTGTCGCAAAGGAGATTGAAAAGCTGCGTGTAAAGAATACTCACGACAAAGTTAAAAGTATCGTCGGTGTCGCTGATGATAACAAACAGGGCGGTCTTGCGGTCGCCTATGGTGTCAAGCTCCATTTCGTCGGTTTCCATAAGGTCGCGCAGCTCCTTAATGTCAAAAGGGGCAAGCCGCGCACCGCAGGAAATGAGAATAGAGCTTCGTGTCTTTCCCGCAGATAACAGGAATTTCTTATATTGCCGGACGGCAAAGTGTTCCGGGTCTTTTTCCTCCAACCGTTCAAACATGAGGTCAACGGGGGACTGAAATTCCGGGTCGTCCTCGCGGGCTTCACTGGCATTTATCATTTCAAGCAGCGTCGTGAAGTTCTTTTCTTCCTCCGGGGCTTCGTACCAAATGTAGCCGATAAGTGCGCAGTAAAAGAGCCGTTCCGATTTTACCCAAAAATCCTCCCCGGCTTTTTCCCCGTCCCCTTTGGTGTTGGCAATCAAGGTGTTTACCAGTTTCAAAATGTCTTTTTCGCTGCGGATATAGGCAAAGGGATTGTAACGCATGGATTTCTTAAAATTTATCGTGTTCAGCACCTTTATCCGATACCCGCCGCGCTGTAAGAGCTTCCCACACTCGACTAAAACCGTACCTTTCGGGTCGGTTACAACGTAGCTGCTGTGCATTTGCATTAAGTTGGGCTTCACAAAAAATCTCGTCTTGCCGCTACCGCTTCCCCCGATAACAAGGATATTTTTATTCCTTGCATACTTCGGCTGCTTCGGGCGGCTGTTCATGGTAAGCCGTTCCGTCTGTGTCAGCAGCACGTTATTTTGAAATACCGGGTCGGTGTAGGGCTTTATATCTTCGGCGTTTCCCCAACGGGCTGAACCGTATTCGATACCTTTTCGGTATTTCTTCGCGTTCTTGCCTTTGAAGTACACCATAAGCCGGATAAGGACAGCCCCCACAATACCGATAAGCAAATCCATAGGGGCAAAACTTAGAAGCGGGGTTGCAAAGGCAGCGGAAAAGCCGTCTGCAAGGGAAAGCACCTTGCCGGAAAGGTCAGTTCCCGGAGAGAGCCGCACCGCCTGTCCGATTTTGTCAAAGAGATAGACAAAGAGCAGATAGGGGGCATTTAGGATAAGCAGCTTTTTAAGTTCCGGCTTCATAGCGATACCTCCCTGTCCTTTTTCTTCACTTTGTCCCTCTGTGCGTTCAGAGCTGCCGCCTTATCTTTCAGAGTAGAAAGCAGCTTGCGGATAGAGGGCTTTTTATCCCTGCCTAATTTCTTTGCGGTAAATTCCCGGAACGCTTCGGTCATAACGTCAATATCCTTGCCCTTAAAAGACACAAGATAGGTCGGCGGCTTGCCGTTCTCAATCTTTTTGACGTTGTATCAAGCCCGTTTTTCCTTGCGATAGGGTCAAAGGCTTTGATATTTTGGTCGGTAATCTCAATGTTGGAAACCTTTTCTCCCGGCTTCATAAGCTGCCGCATAGTGATTTTCCCATGCGGGGCTTTGGTTAGCTGCCCTTTGCCTTTGGCAAGCAGGGCTTTCATAGCCTTTTGCAGCACTTCGGCGGTCAGCTTAGATGTTTTGATTGCTAAAGACACGACTTTTTCATTGACTTCATCTTGCATGAAATCCCTCCTTTCATAGTTTGGTTAGGGTGGTGTGCCGCTTCGGGGCATAAAAATAAGGCGTACATTTTTCATGCCGCCTTTAGATACGCACCCGCAGCCCGTTCAAATCCGAAGCCCTCACACCGACAAGATACCAGTTGTCCCCGTATTCCATGCGGGTCGGCTTCCATTTGCCGCGTACAAACACTTCAAGGCAATCCCCACAATGCAATCCTCCGTAGTAGTCGTTAAGGTCAAAGCGAATGTCGTAACGGTCTGCCGTTTCATCAAAAATCAAAGCTCCTGTTTTCTGTGCCATATTAAAATCCTCCTGTTTTTAATAGCCGCCGTACATATCGTGGTTGACAAGGGCGGTGTAATAGCTGTCAATGGTGTTGGGTGCGTTGAAAAGTACCGCTTTCAGATATTGCTTGATGTTGCGGATTTTCGTGGTGTTCTCTTTCATGCAGTCAAAGACAAATTCAATGTGGCTGCTGTTCAGCTTCATAAACTTTGCTTTGACAAGCTCTGCCGGATAATCGTCCCCGGCGATACGGATTGTCTTTCGTTTGGTGCAGACAGTTTCAAGGATAAGGGACACAATCTCGTCCAAGCGTTCCCTGTCAATGTCAGTATGCTTGATAAAATGCTCATATTCGATATTGTCCTTGATGATTTCCTCATACACTCGGTATGCGTCTGCCGCTTCCGTTCCTTTCCGTTCCGGCTCTGCCGTTTCTTCCCTCAAAGGAGAGGGGCTAGGGGAAAGGATAGGAATGGAATGGTTATTTGATAAATCCGTATTTGATTTTTCTTTTTTTGATAAGTCAGTCTTTTGTATATCTTTATTTAATTGCATTGGATTTTCCGACGTCGGGTTATCCGGTGTCGGATTTTCAAATATCGGGTTATCCGCTGTTGGATTTTCCAATACCGGACAATCCAATGCCGGGGGCTGTGGCTGTTCGTAAATGGTGTACTCGATAGCGGTCATTTTACCTTTCTCGTCGCGTCCCTGCCGTCTTGTGATATATCCGGCTTTTTCAAGCTCCCATACAGCAGTGCGGATAGCGTCGATACTTTCCCGGTTGATATAGGACAGCCCCGCAAGGGTGTAGTCCCAATCCTCCGGCAAGGACAGCATTTGTGATAACAGCCCTTTTGCTTTTAGGGAAAGCTCCTTATTGCGTAAATGGTGGTTACTCATAACCGTATATCCTGTGTTTCTCTCCACGCGGAAAACTGCCATACCTTCATCAACTCCTTTGCTTCATATTTGTTACGCAGTAGAACAGCGATTTTGAGGGTTTAGGTATCAATCCCTTACCCTGTGAAAACCACACCCGCAAAGCCTTATGTAGCAAGGCTCTTTTTGCCCCTACTGCGTAACATGAGGGTAAAAAAATAGCGGCGTTCCTTGTTTCCCTGTTGGGATAAGGTAACGTCGCTTATGCGAATAATGTTCAATTTTATTTATATCGTGGCAAGGCAATCAACAATTTTAGTAAGTAGTAAATAAGTAGTAAATTTTCTCTGTTAGCTTCAAAAAGTCAAGGAATATCAAGGGTTTCCGCGCTCGATTAGTGTACTGCCATGGCAGACGAATAGTACTTTTATCATGTAAATTTCTCCTTCATAATTTGATAAATACCGCGTAGTTTTGCTTGGTTTTGCAAGTTCTACGGGCCTTTTACAACCTCCACTAAAAATGTATGTAAAAATGCAAATTGTAGCAAAACTATGCAATACACAGACGTCAATCGTAGTAAAAACGTAGTAGAAAAATCATATTACTACTTCAGATCACTTGAATCCAACAACTCGTAATTACATTTCAACTTACTTTTCCACGCTTTCGTCTCTTCATTTTCATCTTTATTATAAACAAAAACGCGAACTAATTTTTTCTCATTTATCTTTTCAATAATACTTTCATCTCCAAAAGGGGACATCCCAAACACATCAAGCTCATCTACTGAATCTAGGTCTACATATAATTCTTTAGGTCTGTATAAAAACAAATCATCTGCAGGATACAATTTATCAGAGGGATATACACCTGTTACACAGATCAATTTATCTTTTTTCACAGCACTTGGTGAAAACACTAAATCATTGGGATAAAACTCTATTACATTATTTGTTTTTTTCATATAATCGACAGCCCTTGCATATTCCGCTAAATTCATCCTCCCTGAACTAACAAGTATTGCATTGTTCACGTTATCAAGTTTTGATAAATCAACTTTTCCATGTAAATGAACACATCGTTGTTCTTTATCCCAAAATTCAAAATAATTTAATGTAAATATGTAATCATAATTCTCTACAAATGGCATCTTACTTTTATCATATACTTGTCCGATTTTACCCTTCTTATCATAAAAAATGGATGTTATACAAATACAGGTTATCAAATCTTGCAGTCTGTATTCATCGTTATCTGTCCAACTCTGATTTTTATTTTCTTTTATGTACTTGTACAAAACACCCGCTAACGTCTCTATTCCCAACTCACTTATTGGCATCTCTGAATAATTCAAAAAATCTTCTTCTATTTGCACACCAAAAATATTATTAATGATAATTGAGTAAACTAATACGTTCTTTTTGAATCTGTCAGCAATATTTTTTACAGATAAATCCCATATACATAGACGTGAATTAATTCCATTACCTAGCAATAGTCCTCTAGCCATAATTAGTCATTTTCACCTCCTACGCCTAACCCTATAAGTGTTTTATTAATCTGAGAAAGCAAATATTCAATGGCATATTTTCTTGTAATGCTTTCAGCGATAACGTCTTCTTGATTATTTAATCTTTCTGCCAATAATTGTAATCCTTCAATATCATTCATATAAAAGTCTTTCACATTGCCCATATAATATATTACATTGAACGCATCTGCTATTTTATAGATTCCCTCTAAGTCACTGCTATTTATTAACTTTATTACCTTTTCTATATCTATGTATTCCATAAATGATTTACGCGTGCAATAATAATCTTCTCTCTTATGACAATGTTGTAAAAAAGCATCCGCATTATCATAAACTTTTTCTTCTTCTATCTCTCCTTTATCAAGGACTTCATTTCTCATTTTTCGACTTTCAGCAATAGGTTTATACATCTCCAAGTATTTATGTTTTTCATCTTCATCACTAAAAGAAATGGGCATTCTACTCTCATCTTGAACATGCATATCTTTTTCTACAAGGGATAACATGATTTTTTGAACCTCGTATACATCCCCTTTATATAATCCTAATTTATTAAAGAAAAGTAGTAACTCAATAATATTTGAATAAGCAGGATATGCATATTTGTCTTCTTTCAATTCAAGAATCATTTTTTGAATACTTTCACGTATGTTATCATCCTCCATATATCTCCAATTTTTCAATTCCGAATATGCCACTCCCGTAGACTGTACTTGTTCTTTGTTATATAATTTTTCACGTTCGCATCTAGCCTCAATACTCCTTGAAGCTCTCACCAAATCAACCTCATCAAGATAGTCACTTCTTATGTATTTATCAATAAAATAATATCTGATTGTATGCGTGTATTCATGACCTTCAAAATAAACATAATCAGAATTTCCATAATACGCACTTTTAATAATCTTCTTATTCTTTTTACTTGAAACAATAACCCAAATACTATATCTCATAAAATCAGCAATAATATTCTCAAAATATTTAGATGAATTCATATTTCGATATGTCATGTCAAAAATTTTTCTAAACATGTCCAACCATGCAATAATAATTCTCAAATTCCTATTGTCTACTTCATTAAATACCGCTGCTATCGAATCGCTATGACATTCTAAAAAATCTTTATAATTGCCCTCACCAACACAGCCTTTATGTTTATCTGTACCAGAAATTAGTTTCTCTAAACTTTCTTTTATTCCTGGATAGTAGTGACATGTCTTTCCAATAACTTTCTCTTTTATATCACGATAAATAAAATTTTCTGAGTACAATCTTTCATTCAATTCTTTTAATTCTTTGATTGTAATCGAATCTTTAGCAGTTGCATTCTTCTTTCTATCCTCTTCTGATATATCTTGAATAACTTTTCTATCACCTGTTAATATAGTTTGATATTTTTGTTCTATGTTTGTATTTGCGTATATTTTTCCTATATTATTTTCATCAGCTAAAATCAAAACTTTGCAATTACAATGTTCAATAAGATTATTTACATAACCAAAAAATTCATTGATTGGTATGGAGCATCTTTCTAAGTCATCAAAACAAACAACCATGTTTTTTGCCTCTAATAACCCTGAAATATCTTGTAAAATCTCACTAAAATCAGCCGAAAATGATCCTATCGAAAAAGAAAATGCCTTACTTACAACACCTAAAATACCAGCTACCGGCTTTACACCTTTCTTTACCATTTCATTTCCATTTGCTTTTACATATATCAGATAATTAGTCAGCAATTGTTTTGACAATGCCTCGATTGAAGAAACTCCATATAATGAAATATAAACATTTGCTTTTCTATCATTTTTCCCAATTTCTATATCTGATATTGCATCACATAAATCGTTTTCATACAAAAAGGTTTTTCCACTTCCCCATGCTCCATCAATCAAGATGGCATACTTCGCATTTTCATCACGGACATAACTAGTTACAGCATCTACTATTTCTTTTGATGTCATTTTTATCCCTCCAATAACCACAAACACGCCCAAGCCATTTCTGACTTAGGCTGCGTTTGATATTTTCTAAATTGCTTTAAACATTTTCTGACTTACTGGTTTCTCCTGCCCCTTTTCCAATTCCCTACGGGCATTTTCCATTTCTTCCAATTTTCTCAATTCTTCCGTTGCATCATCCAGTCCGATGTGCGTATAAACATTAAGCGTTACCGCTATATCAGAATGCCCCATGAGATATTGTAAAGTCTTAGGGTTCATACCTGACTTGGCCATATTACTACAATATGTGTGGCGGCATACATGCGGCGTGATATTAGGCATCTGAACCCGGTAAATATCATTGTATCTTTTCACCATATGGTTCAGTCTATGCTGCCAATGCATAGCCACCAACGGATTTCCGTTCTTATCAACAAATAGAAATCCGGAATATCCGTCTATAATCTTTTCATACTTTGGCGCTTCACGATCCTCAATAATCGCTCTGAACATATTTGCCACATCCTGAGTTATTGGCAATTTTCTTGTTCCTGCACTCGTCTTTGTGCTATCGATGATATATCTCATATCAGAAGTCCTTGCTTTTCAAGTTCTCTCAGGGATAAGCATGGCTTCTTTCCTACCGGTAGCTTGTCAGTAGGCTCTAATCGCCAGCTATAAACAAAATGCGGTTTTCCACCAACATGATACTTCTGCAATTCCAATAGTTTCTTTGTTGTTAATTACCATTGGAGTCTGGCCAGCAATCCATTTTTTACAAATGCTTTGTATATGCTCTTGGTATCTAAAGTCTCCACAGATTTGCAGATACAATTCTGCAATAACGGATAACAGTTCTGTTTCTGTATATATCTGCTCTGTAAGTTCATTCTGAACAATCCATTCCTCTATTAGAGAATGCTTGTATTTTCTCATAACCGTCACCATTTATTTTTGATGGTGGGATAGGCTTATCCGAAAAATACATAAACACTTGTTTTCCCGATTGAAGCATAATTTCAATTTCTTCTTCTGTTCCAGAACCAAACTCATCAGTAGGTGAGCCATATCTTGTCCCAAAAATCGCAACTGCTGCATCACATTTATTTACAAACTGTTCGTTAAGTAATGCCTGTGGTTTTCCTCCAGACTGAGCATAAGAACTCTTACTCCAATGGCGAGTTTTTATTGTGATTCCTAAAGTTTCAGCATATAATTCATTAAACTCATCTACTGCAGCTTCAATCAATGTAACTTCTTCCTTAATATCACCTGGACAAGAAATCAAAAGGTTATACAATGTCACATTTTGAGCCATTGATTACACCTCCCAAACAGTTTCATCCCCACAAATGTTACGAATTTTAAGGCGGAGAGGTTTCTTTGTGCTGCGGATGTAACCATCCCAGAACTCCTTGGTTTTATTGCCGTCTACGATAACATAGCCATTTTTATCAATCTTGATTTCACTATCAGAATGCCACTCACCACCGGTCGCAGTGCAATCCAGGCTAAGGAATTCAATAAGTTCCAAGCCTTCTTCACTGATTTCAATCGGTTTATACGATTTCTTCGCAGAAGAATTAAGGAATGCTTTCTGATTGAATTCTGCAATTTTAGACAACACACGATCACTCATAAATTTATCAATAGCAACTGCATATCCGCCTGCAATTTCTTCTGCATGGAATTCTGCATAATCACCAATGACAACATCATCAAGAATTGATTTAAGATCACGCAATTCAATTTCTACAGTCGTACTGTCATCTTCTTTGATGAAATTCATAATCTCCACTTCATCAGTAATGTCGATATAGTAAACAATAACCTTTTTAATGTCATTATCCAATTCTGGAATCGCCTGATGAATAATACGGTTCATGGTCACTTTATCAAGAAGTTTGGATGCGCTGTCCATTAAATTTGGCACGTAAACAGGAATTGTACCAAGCTTGCTATCAGAGATAGCACCTTCCCAGAAAGAATCCAGAGAATCTTCATTTTTCAAGCCAGGAATCAAAGATTTAATTTTATCCATTGTTTGAACAGGATTACGATAAAGCTGAACCCCATCTTTAATTTCAAGCACATCAAATTCAGCACCATCAGAAACGAGACGATCACGAGTTATCTGGATAGAGTTCAATCCGATATCAGCATGGATGAATCTTCTCCCAAGTTTGTTTGCCACTGCTGCAGTTACGCCACTGCCGCCAAAAAAGTCAGCTACCACCATATTATCATTGGATGATGTTCTAACAATTCGCTCGAGAAGTGCTTCTGGCTTTTGAGTTGCATAATCTACATCTGCTCTTTCTTTTGCCATTGGGTTTACTATTGGAATATCCAGCCAAATATTTTGTATAGGCTGTCCTTGATATGTTGATGCATATATTTTTCTATAAATTCTCATATTAGGATCAGACGGCATTACCAATTCATTATTCTGATACCATTCTTCAAGTCGCTCTTTTTTATATAACCATCCATTTTCTGGAGGATTAACACCATGAAACACATATTTCAAATTTGGTCGATACAATGAGTTAACAAGAGGAGATTTCATATACTTCCCCCTACCGTCATTATCATCATAAACAAACCTTTTTTCTAAATAGTTTTTAGTATTTTCATCGTCTATAGAGTATTCTGGATTAAAAATATACTCATCTGCATTATACCCATACCATAATATTGTATCATTGGTGATCCCAAATTGTTTACTTGCCCAAGAAACAGACTGTTTTCTTCGCCATATTATTTCATTGATAAAGTTATCTTCGCCAAATATTTCGTCCATAAGTATTTTAACATAGTGTAACATATGCCAATCCAAATGCACATAAATAGAAGCACTTTCGCTCATAATTGACTTAATCACCATAAGGTTTTCATACATCCAGTTAAGATACTTTTCCTTATCCCAAACATCACCATACATCTTTTCTTCAAAAGCTTTCAATTCATCAACATCCAACTCTTGTTCAGCCTGTGCAATAGCTTCTGCTACTTTCGGATTTCGACGAATATATACTTTCTTTGCATAGTCAGCACCACTGGCAAATGGTGGGTCAATATAAACAAGATCAACCTGAATACCCTGCTCCTTCAGATAAGCGCAAGCAGAAACACATTCTCCACGAATAACCATATTGCCGTCAGCGTTTTCGCCCACGGTTTCCTGTTTTTCCATTTCATACAAAGGCATACCACGCTGTAATGTCATAGAAACATCGTCAGCGCCTTTGTATCTCAATATTCTATTAAAATTTCCAAGCACAGCTTGTCCTTCCACCGGCTCTGGTATAAACGGTACATATTTAATTGGCATTATTTGATTCCTCCATTTTTCATATAACTTACAAATTGTTCAAAAGAATTTGCCATACTATATGATGTTATAAATTCTTGTGCCAATTTTGCTTTTTGTATGTCATCCAACTCGTCTAATGTCTTAATAAAATCAAGCAATTTATTTTTTGCATTAGTATATTTATCATCAAACTCTATGCCTACAGTAGGTCTAATTCCATTCATTACGCTTTCTCCTTAAAAAACTCACAGATTTTTTGATGTGTCTGTGTCAATCTATCTTTCTCTGGCATCGTATCTTCCAAATACAGGTAATCAAAACGTTCATAACCATACGCAGCATTATTCTGTTTTGAAAACTCTGTTTCCATAAAATTCTTCTTATCTTTAAAGACTGGATCTTTGGCATAAATCTGCCCCTTGGTTTCCACTACAATAACCTTATGGATAACGCCATCTTTTCGTTTAACGATAAGGAAGTCCGGTGTGTAAATACCAATGTAATTCCATTTTCCACTGGTTTTCTTATAGCACTTGATCTTAAACTCCGTCATAGCACGGTCTCCATTGTAATACACTTCCAGACCTAATTTTTCAATAATATCGAAGGACAATACTTCTCTTAAAAATGTTTGTTCAAAACCACTGTCTGTACGATATGGCAAGTAGTGGAACGAACGATTCTTATTTGGGTGAGATGATACACGCTGTTGCAATTCCAAAACGATTCTATCGTTCCCAGTTTCTATAGCGAGATCAATTAACTGCTGTGTCTTTTTATCAACTTTCAATTTTCCCTTATCGTCATCCATTATGTTTTCAACAACATTCTGTCTTGGATAGTAGTCATCCAGATTATCTGCATATATCTCAGAAGTAAAATTCGCAATGTTCAACAAATTAGCTTCTTCTGGTATCAGTTCTTCTGTTGTATTGAAATCCGTTTTGTCACAAAAAGCTTTGCGAATATTGGCTTCTACCAACTTTTTATTGTACTTCGAACTGAAATATCGTGAGCCACCTTTTTCGTATGTAATTTTTTCATATACTACTTTTAATTGCTCTGTATATGCATTTAATTCTGCCATGGAAGGTGTTCCAAATCCACTTCTCATAATGCCATAAATCCAAGAATTAAAGGTTGCATATTCTGTACCATATTCAGCATCATCCACCTGGATACTGATATTATTTACATTCATAGAAAGATCTGTTGTTTTGATAATATCACCTGCAATTTGCGCTGAATCAACAGATTTTTCAATAGAAACTTCAGGATTTGCCTTTTCAACAGTAAGTGTATCATAGCTGATTTTCAGCTGATAAAACTCTACTTTAGGCAACTTTAAATAAGCCGTACGATTATAACGTTTCAAAGTAGTCTTACTGTTGTCTGCAGAAGAAAATTCTTTAAGCGAAATATGGTGCTGCCGCTCAAGCTGCATATTTAATTTTTCGGCATTGCTTTCATTCAAATATATCAGCGCCGTTTCCTGACCGTTTTTAATCACCTGACGCAAGCATCGACAAGATGTCTGTAATACCATCTTGGTTGGGCAGTCTCCTTCTTGAGAAAGAATAATACCGGTAAGACTTCGACAGTCCCAACCTTCTTTACCAATCTGCACAAGCAAAACAATACGAATTTTAGAAATAGATTTATCCAAGATATCAAACTGCATCTGACTATCAGCCGACATCTTATACTGTTTATTTCCTTTGTGGAATTTAAGTATAACATCAGTACCAAGGCCATATTCAGCTACAATACGGGATACCTGTGGATATACTGTTTCTTCTAATTTTTCGATAGTACCGCAATAAATACCCAATTTAGCTGTTAAACCATCTGCATAAACAGTGTCTTTATAAGTATCAAGAAATTCTCTGACACCCTTTTCAATAATAAGACTGCTATCTGCAATATCTGCAATTTTTACAACTGGACGTTTTAAAAAATTTCCTACACCGTCTATAAGTGGATAGTAATACACAATATTTGTGATTTCAGCTGTACCAATGGACAATGAATCTACAACTTTTATTTTTTCAACTTTGTCTAAATATGGAGTACCAGAAAAACCAATTACAGAATTGACTGTATGATTCTGCGCCCATCTTGTAACTACAGCACGAAGCTTAATTTCATCACTTACTGCATGATGAACTTCATCAATAAAGATAGACAATGATGGTAACTTACCAATTAAATTACGAAGTTCATTTGCCTGTCGGTCTTTATCGTCCTCGCTTTCTTCAAACATATTTATCTGTCCCTGTTTTTCCTGAATACGCTCAAGAATTACTTTTTCCGCATTAGTAACAGCAACAAGACCAAACAACTCAGAAAGCGGCTGATGATTAGCGATTTTCTGAACATTTGGATTTTTTGTCTTATTTGATTTTTTTGCAGTTTTGCTTTGATCCAATACTTCAAAAGAAATCATCCTCTTGATGTCTGTTGCTGCCGGCTCCGGAAGAATCCATGATGGATTAAAGTTTTGTATTGTTTTAAGACTTGGAACCACTGATGATTTCAAACCTGATGGTGCAAATATGATAAAGTTATGTGCAAATGACGGATTTGTTGGCTCGTCATAAGCAAAATATAAATCCAAGTAAATAAATGCCGCCATCAAATACGTTTTACCTGCACCCATAGGAAGGCTAAACAGATAATCCGTATAGGAAACACCATAAAACGCATTACGAAAGAATTCATCATAATCAATTCCCGTTGGATCTTTCTTTATCTGTTTTTCCAATTTTTCAGATACCTGTTCACCGTTATCATTTGTCAAACATGCATATTCAAATAATGCCGCAGCCGCTGGATTCTGAAACAAATATTCACGAGTAGATTTTGACAATTCTATCTCATTCAAATCAATAGAATTAAAGAATCCCTGTCTAAACAGCTGTGTCAACGGCTTACATTCACAGGCAATTTTGAGAAACAGATATACCTTAATAGCCTCAATCTGAGCATCACGCATCTGCCCTGTTTTCTCTATATACTCAATTAAGTTTTTAACCGTACACCGTTCTGATTCATACCATTGTGTACACTTATTTTCTATCATTTTATAGAACATGTATTTACTCCCGTCTTTAAAATGTATATTATTATTTTTCTCAAATCGCAAATTTTTCACTTTGAATCACATTTAATATGCAATTCTAAAATAATCCAAATATGCCTTATACTTATCCTGTGCGGTCAAACAGGTATCTGTCAAATAACCTTTCTCATTGTTCCACTCTTTCAGTCCACGGTAGTAGAACATCTTCAGATTATCCTCAATGATAAACGGAACGATATTATATTTCAGACATTCCTTAAACATAATTAATCTGCCCATACGACCGTTGCCGTCCTGGAATGGATGGATCCGCTCAAACTTCACATGGAAGTCAAGAATATCCGCAAAGGTCTTTTCTTCTTTGGAGTTGTATTCCGATAGCAATGCCTTCATTTTATCGGCAACTTCTTCCGGAAAGGCGGTATCCATGCCGCCGACTTCATTCGGAAGTTTCTTATAATCGCCAACAGCAAACCAATCTTTTCTGGAATCACTGGTGCCATTCTTCAAAACCAAGTGAATTTCTTTAATGAACTTCTCCGTCAGAGCTGCTTTTGCGTGATCAATAATCACATCAATGCAACGGAAGTGATTTGCTGTTTCAATCACGTCATCCACGTTCAGCACTTCTTTTTCTACACCGATGGTATTGGTTTCAAAGATATATCTGGTCTGATCGTGCGTCAGACGGCTTCCTTCCATATGGTTAGAGTTATAGGTCAAGTCAATCTGTGTCTTATGATAAATCCCGCCGGAGTATTTACTTGCCTTCTGCTCTTTCAGAATATCCAACAACGTAATCGGTTCTTCTTTTCTTTTATTGGTGCGCTCCGGTTTCTCTGCATTTTCTGGAATGTTCCATGTCTTACCAATGAGAAACGCACCGTTCACACGCCCCTTTGCACAGTAATTTCTAACACTGCGTTCTGACATATTCCATTTTTTTGCTATATCAGCAACTAAAATGTATTTCATCTGCCATCCCCCATCCCATTATAAATTAAATCCAAACTTACTAATCTACTGACTAGTATATCACACTATCGGCAAAAACGCCATCTATTTCACCTGTTTATTATACCATTTTTAGCCGGTATGACAACTGTTTCCTAGTCGAATAGCTTTATTAAAACGGATGCTATATATCGTCTAATAAGTTTTACTTTCATTTTTGCACATGAACATGCGGCTGTTTTCGTTCAAATTGTGCGATTATATATATAAAGGTGGCTGTTTTTAATCAAAATAAAAATGGCGAAGTGCTTATCGTAACACTCCGCCGAAAGCCTAACCGATTTGAGCAAAAAGTGCTTGGTTAGGTCTGCTTTATTATTTTATGCAATTCCACTGCATTTATACACTTAAATGTTCTTTCCAATTCGCAGGAAGATTCATTGCTGCGAGACTGACCACACCATTATTATTTTGAATTAGCTTAGCGAAAGCATTTACAAATACTGTCCACTCCTCATCGGATGAACGCAGGTACTTCATCGCCAGTAAGATTTGATACAAGCCATTATGCGCTGGTGGCGGCGTAATTTTATCTACATCCAGAATTTCCGGTGTCGTATGAATTGTACGATTATAAATTCTAGAATTATGAGCACACAAATTACGCAATACTGAAACACCCTGTATCCATGAAGTAAGCATTTTCTGATGCTACAGTAGCCGCATTCTGCCAATACCGTTTTTTCTCTTTAAAAATCGATGGATCTTGCAAAACAAGTAGTTCTCCGTGTATAAGCAATGCTTCCACCAATCGCGCTCTCAATGCAACCTCAATCTTAGAAATCATTGAAAAAACCAAAGCTGATAATTTCTGGTCAAATTAATACAATTTTATAATATCTTCAAACTTTGTTCCCGGAACATACTTTTTTGCAGCATTATCATATAAATGAAACGAGTAGCCTCTCAAACGATAAAATCCAATTAACTTTAACGCCTTCTCTATATCTTCACGAGATGTAATCTCCATTCCCGCATCTATATAAGATTGCACTTGCTGATCTATTGTTAATATTTGTTTTGGATATTGATACATAAAACACCCCCATAAATAAGAAAGTCCCACCGGGTTACGCATGAAATATCAGAGGCGTGGTGGGTTCTGTTATTAACAGTACGGCTTAAGATGTTACTGTCAAGACCTCTTTTTGTAAAAAATCAGCACCATCTATTTGTTTCTTGAGATTGTGCGATCGTTCATCAATTCCTAATCTTCAAAACATATCCCTTGTAGTTTCTATATGTCTTGATTACCAATCCGGTCTTCCAAAGGTATAAATAAGGTGTAAATTTTTGATTAATTTCCAAGAAATCCAACAAAATCAAGGCTTTCATAGCCTGCATTAAACATTGCCGTGGCAGATGAAAAGTATTTTTAACATAGTTTTTTATCTCCTTGTTTGTTCTGAAATTCTCTGTTTTGCGAATATTCCCGCCAGCGCGCCATTTCCTCTCTCGGTGGGATCTCCGGCCGCAGTGCTGTTATACACAACGGTCATGTGACCCGCCGGTAGAGAATTCCAGCTTAATCCCGGCAGGAAGTAGTAAGCGAGACCACAGTGGCACTTACTCTACTGTGGTCATTTCTTTACAGGATAGCTTCTCATCAAATAACCACTGTATACATATTGCAGAATATTATATTTATATCAGTCTATTTTTTTAAATTTATAATAGAGCTTGCATATTGCCATTTCAAAACCACTTTTCCTCGTAAACTTTATTTCTAATATTTAATCCTAAAATATTCCAAATACCTCTTATATCTATCCTGTGCCGTCAAACAGGTATCCATCAGATACCCCCTCTCGTTATCCCACGTCTGCTCTTCAAAGTCATTTGACAATGCGATGCTGACACCGCCATACTGAAGAAAAATGTTTGCAGCTCCGGGTATGCTGACCGCCGGAATTCCGGCGGTTTCCCGAACTGGATCAGGCTGGATGTTTACACATACAACATCCTGTTTTTCTGCGGAAGACACATTTCTGCCGGAACATTCCGTTTCCGGAAGATCATAACAGGCACGCTGCCGGAGCTTGCGCACCCAGTAATAAAAGGTACTTGGGACAATGTCGTTATCCAGACACCACTGTCTGTCAGACAGACTGCTTTTGCAGCACTGCATGACAAGCTCGTAAATCATATCATAATCTAATCGTTTGTTTGCCATTTGGCACCTTCTCAATGTTAGTGTTGTAGTATACGATTATTATTAAAAGTACAACCACATAATATGTATTGCAGTCAAATATCATAAACAAACCGACACTTAACCGACATTCAAACCGACATTTTTATGTAAGTGAAAAGAAGTCCCCGAAGGAACTTCTTTCGCCACAAATCATATTCTTTTTTATCGAGGGAAGTCCGGTTGATGATCCTACTGTTTTACAAAATAGGAGTACAATGGGGGTACAAATCCCATCCACATTCCCTAAAAGCCTTGATTTTAAGCCTTTTCAGCCAAAAGTACGGTTTCTGGGCAAATTATAGCATATTGTTGCAAGTCTATTCTTACAATTCCATCAGAAAATGTTCATGCAGCGCACGTTTCACCTGATCGAAATTACCTCGCTCCGGACATTGGATGGAAACAACCAATCCCTTCTCTGGGAGAATCGTTGTAATCTGTCCGAATGCGCCATCAGCACGATAGGATCCTGGATATGGACTGATCCAGAACTGATAGCCATATCCTACATGCCAGAGATCTGCAGATGGCTCGAAAGTAAATTTCGGGGTGGACACCTCCTGCACCCAGTCCCTGCTGACAATCTGCTCGCCCTTCCAGTTACCCTCAGCCAGATAAAGCTGTCCCAGTTTCATCATCTCGGTACAAGTCAGATACATACCTCCGCCGCCATTCGGATGTCCCTGTGGATCATGCTCCCAGAGCGGCCATCCCATATCAAGGGGCTGGAATACCTTCTCATACAGATACTCTCCCATCCGCTTGCCAACGGCCCGTTCTACCATATGAGCAGCCAGAATACTGTCGGCAGAGGAATAGCAGAATGCACTGCCTGGCTCCACAGGAACCGGCTGTGCCATCATATATTTCTCATAATCCGGTGCGCCGATGCCCGGACGTCTGTCCGCATTCATCAGAAGTGCCTTACCAAAGCCACTGGACATGCAGAGCAGATGTTTCAACTGAATCTTCTCCAGATTTGGATCCGGATTTGAAGGAAGTTTATCTTTAAACACTTCCGCCACATGATCTTCCAGGCTTAGTTTTCCCTCTTCTATTGCGAGTCCAACTGCTGTTACCGTAAAACTCTTGGTATGTGAATAAATATTTCTCGGTGCATTTGCTGCGTAGTGCATCTCACAGAGTACCTTGTTCTCATCTCCGACACTGATAGCTTCCAGCGGCAGATTGTGGCTGCTGGCATAACGACGAAATTCCAAAAACTTCTCTTCCAGTAACATAATACCTCTATCCTTTCCGGCAAATCTCTGATGTCAGTCCGATATAACCGATGCGACGTGTCGCAAGGTTAAAACCAATCTATCTGACATCTCCAATCTGGTTCTATTATCTCATACACATCTCTGCATCTGTCGGCAGTGGCATCAGCGGTGCGGACGGCAGGGTCTGATACCAATAAGCAACACTGGTGTAATCATCGTAACGCGGTCCGGTCCAGCCCATGTTGTCAAGTGTCATACGAAACTTATTCTCAAAACGGATCGGGTCTGCAATATGGAAATGATACAGCAGGAATCTCTGCTGTCCGTTATAGAATTCCCGGTTGTCTCCATAGATTGCATACATGCCGGTATATAAGCCGCTGAAGGTCTGATAGCTCTTGATGATGATGTCATTTCCAAATCCATAGGAACCGCCGAAGTAGTCTTCAGTTCCGGTATAGTGGATAGACGGATACGGATCATCGTCCAGATACATGCGGGCTTCGCCTTCTACCCAACAGGTATTGTTGCCATTCATACCAGTTGCCAGAGTCACACCAACAAATTGTCCCCTGCCTTCGATTCCGTCAACGATTGTGTAGGTACGACCCTTCTGAACCGGGTGCTCTTGGCGATAGGTGGCATGGAAATAACCAGCCTCCGCCGGAATCTCCTGATAAGCTCCGGTGATAATATAATAGAGATTTTCATCCTTGTCACCACGGTTTTCCATCGTGATCCGAGCTCTCTTATGGAACGGCATCTCAAAATAGCTGTTATAGCCGCGACCAGGAGCTACCAGCATCATGGCAGAATTCAACACCGGATATTTGCCATCCCGGTCCACGAAATTTTCATCATAGGCACATCCGAAGAATGCAGAGAGCGGAGCTTCCACAGACGGATATTCCTGATCATCCCAATACATACGGATGATAAAATGGTGCCCGACATATCCGGTAAACCACATATGCTGGATCACACCCGGTCCTGCAGCATCTACCAGAGTTACGGTTTCCCCTGCAGGAATCGTCACGGTCGGACGAAGCTTGGTGCAGTCACCGCCCTGGGAACCACCTGCGCGTACACCGGTTGGATTCTCTGCTGAAAATGCAAACGTTTTGGAGTTCTGAATCATACAATAGTTGTTCATATTCTTCTCCTCTCTGATCAAACCTGGATCATCTGAAATTATTGCTTACTACGCTATCGCGTTTCTCTATTCACTATAAATTCACTATAACATTTATCTCCCATGAAGTGACGGAATTACAGAATCATTCCGTCTGCGCCTTCTCATTTTCTTCCCGGATAATCTCCTTTAATTCTTTTCGCATCACATCCAGTGGAGCCTTCTGTCCGGTCCATAATTCGATCTGAGCAGCCTCTGGAACTGGACATACCAAGACCATTCAGGATTTTGCAGCCCTTCTTCTCAGCATTTTTCAGGAATGCGGTCTTGGACGGGTTGTAGCAGGCATCAAAATAAAACTGTCCTGGCCTGATTAGTTCAAATCTTTGTATATGGGTTTTTGTATTGCCCGTGGTTTTGTGTTCTGTCACCGTATTGAAGGTTTTTCGTCTTTCTTAAGTGACTCCCTTGTGATCTTTTTCATATCAAGGAATGGCAGCCCTGATGATGCGTCTGCTCGACAATCTCCAATACAAGGCCGCCATCAATCGGTATATTCATCATGACGCATATAAGGTGCTGGCGGTTCTCATCCCCGATAGCGTTCAGCAGCTTCCGGCATTGTTTAAATTCCGCCTCCAGTTTATGGACCTCTTCGCAAAACAGATTCATGGTATAACCATCTCCTTTATTCAAGCGCTTAAACTGATTATACCATAAATCTATGAACAAAGTTTATCTGTAAAGAAAATTGATACAGAGTTTTTCAAAATCGGTCCATCTGCTCCAAAGCATCCTTCCAGCATTTCTCTCCTCCCCGCAGGAACTTCTTTCACCACAAATCATATTCATTTTTATCGAGGACAGTCCGGTTAACAAATTCCAACCCGAAAGTTTTGCTTTTAGGTTGTCGCGGTACACTCGCGCAAAATAGGGGTACAATGGGTGCACAAATACCATTCTCATTTTCCAAAAGCCTTGATTTTAAGCCACTTCAGACAAAAGTACGGATTCTGCCGTGGCAGATGAATAAAACTCTAATCATAATTTCTCATATCCTTTTAACACCGTTCAACACCTGAAATCTCTTACCACATCAATAATATTGAAACGATATATAATTTTTCATTATTTTCTTATTACACCCTGTAAATTACTATTTTCTTTCATAATGACAAGGTGTAAAATCAAGGTTTTTGCACCTTGTCATTATGAAGTTAAAAATTAAATAACTCTTCCTCTTCATTGTTTTCTAACTCCATTGTTTTCAGCGATTCCTGCATAATCATATTATTTTCCATTTGTGCTATGTTTAGCATCTCATCCCTCACATCATCTACTTGCAAATGAGTATATCTCCTTTGTGTCTGCCCTACCGATCCTGGCGCATCTGCGGCACGGCGCAATGCGTAACTGTTCCTTACGTCCAGTGAAATCATCGTATTCAGTTGTCCATGTCTGAAAGGATTATTTCCTGTGGACACATCTAAATTATAAAAGTGGATTTTGAAAAATGGTAGACTATTTGTATTTGTTCCGATATAAATATTGATTTTGTCACGGTTTAGCGTTAAACATCATTTTCACATTACGGATTATATTCTTATCCTTAGTCTGCTCCTATAAACAAAATAAAAAGGTAACTAAGAATTTTTTCTCAATTACCTTTCATTATCGTTCTATACAACTTATGACGGATAAAAACAGGCTATACCCTCCTACAGATTTTTATCACAACTCCTATCCTCCCCTACAGGATCATCATTCATTTTTTTGAAGTTCTTTCACCACTTTTTGTGGGATAACAAAATGAAGTGTTCCCATGGAAGCCGGTGCTACATCCCCCTCTGCAAAGCAGATCACTATTTCATCTTTTCCATTGATATAAAACTGTTGGTTTTCATCAATCTTGTCAAACAATGCTGCCGGTGTATCTGTATCCAGAAAATACACATTATTTTCATCCTTTTTCATATTTTGGCGCATCTGTTTCTTGATCTGTGCCGTAAGTACATCTACATAATCCGCATTCTCCGGGAACAGATTCGATAATTCCAGCAGGTTTCCGGTACTCTTTTCTATCGTATAGAAGGCATCCGCCTGGTATCCATCTGCCTGGGAGGAGAACGCAGACAGCATAACACAATAATATTTCGAAGAGTTCGTGACCACCTTGCTATCCACGGTCAGAGAGGAGTAGCCCAACGCCCCGACCTGCTTCTTAAATTCTTTGAGCAGCTTCTCGGTCTTTTGCTCCATCTGCGCATTGATCTCTTTGACTGATTTGTGCGCCTGTTTTCCGGTTTTCTCGGAGTCATCCATCCCCGCCTTATCTGCATAGATTTTATTCCATTTTACGTCTGCACTATGCCTTCCATCATCAAACCGGTATTCCCGGAATGTAACCAGCTTAAAGTATTCTCCTATCACCGGCAGACTCTGCATGGCATAAGCCGTTGCTTTATTAAGATTTGGAAGCAGAATACTCAATGCTAGCATGGCTGCCATGCCGGCAGCAACATACCATCTGTGAGGTTGTTTCTTCGTGACAGCACAAGCAGCATAATCTGCCTCCTTCACATAGCAGTCCCGTATTCCTCCCATTGCCTGCAGCAGTTCCTTGCTGCTGATTGTATTTTTGATCCTTCGGCTCATCTGATTCCTCCATTACATGCATTTGAAAATTCGTTACTATCCGTTCTATCGGTCAGACACTGCATGATATTCCTTCATCAGCTTTGTATTTTCCATAATAAATGGCTTTGCCGTATCCTGCCCCCATTCCGTGTCATACATTCCCATCAGATAATCATTCAGCTGTTCTTTGCTTTCAAAACGGGTTACCTGATAAGGAAGTTGGAATGACAGCTTTTCAATAAACAGATATTTATGATTCTTTGTCGGCACCAGCACGCCGGTATGACCCACAAACAGTTCATTTTCCGTTTTGCTGAAACTGGAATGCAAAACGACGCTGATCAGAGTTGCCTTTGTCTTGCCGGAAACAGAAATCTTTTTGTTTTTCCAATCCTTTGCCCAAATTGCTGCATGTGTTGCCACATTCTTCGTATATTTCGTCTGCACCGTAGAGAATATACTCTCAAATGCTTTTCTCTGCTTTCCTGAAAACTTCTTAGTCGGTGCATTCTTTAACGCATCCTGATCCATAAACAGCTGCGACGGATTCGCTTTTCCGGTATTGCCGACCTTAATATAGTCCTTCATCAGATCATAGGCAGTAATCCTGCAGTTATAACCGATAAACAGTTTATTTTTCTTCAGCCAGAGCTACTGATCCGGTTTTCATTATATACCGGTGGCTTTTTTCCCATCTTTTTGAAGCCTTTTTTTACCAGACTGGTATTTTTGATGGTTTTATTGTAGCTTACAACATCCTTCAGCCACGCATCCGCTGTTTTGGCAGAGATTCCCGCTGACAAAAGGGCACTCCTTACTTCTTTTCGTGACCTTGCATCTGCAAGATTGGAATATGCCGGCTTCTGTTGTTCTGCCGCCACAGACACCTCTCCTGTCGCAAACATACTGACTAACATTGCAGTCAATAAAACATAACACAATATCTTTTTCTTTGACATAACTATTACCTCATTTCTTAATGCAGTCCTGATTTTTTCACAGGCTTGTTTCTAAATATGATATCCTTCCTTTAGCAAATGTATCTTTAAGGACTTCCGCATACGGTGCAATCCCACCTTGACTGCGGACTCCGTCATATGAAAATGCTCTGCAATCTGGTATATCTCATCCAGATAAAAATACCTTCGGACAAAGATCTGTCGTTTTTTTGACGGCAGTCCGTCCAGATACCGGTTGATTGCTTCCTCAAGATCCCTCCGGTCCATTTCCTCTCTCACATTATCATGCGCCAACGATGCACACTCCTTTAATTCCTCCAACGACTGATCCACACTGTCCCCACAGCGTTTTCCGGCATGCAGATGATCATATCGGTTGATTGCCAGATTTCTGGTTATTTTGCCCACATATGCCGACAAAATCTCAGGTACTGTCGGCGGAATGGACTCCCACAGCTTCAGCCAGGTATCATTTAGGCACTCCCTGACATCCTCTCCATTTCCTAAAATACGATAGGCGATGGAACTGCAATATCTTTCATACTTGTCCGCAGCATTTTTAATGGCAGCCTCATCACGGCACAGAAATTGCGCAATAATCTCCCGGTCATCCCATGCCATTTGTTCCCCCTTTGAATTGTATGATGATTCTGCCATTTTTTCCTCCTTTTGCCACTGCAGGTCTACTCCTCCTGATTCTTTGTAATGCATTTCCGGCTGTTGTTGTCGATTGCATCATAATATAGTTTTGCATAGGCTTTGCATCCGGAAGAGGTCAGATGTACTCCATCGGATACAAACCACTTCGGGTGTCCTTCTGCAAGAGATGCCCAGTCAATAATCTGCACATTTTGGTATTGCTCTGCCATGGATCGGATCTGGTGATTAGACTCTTCCTGCCACTGCAAATGCTCCCCGAGGCTGTGACCCAATAAATCTGCCGATCCTTTCCAATCGCACGGATCAACTCTTTGCCGGTAGCATCCGAAAAGGTTCCGTTCGTTCCCAGCGCAAGCACGACCGTATCTCCTAATTTCCCTTTTGATTTCAGGTCTTTAACAATATCCTTCGCCTGAATAACCTGTCTGGATACCTTGGCATCAATCAGACAGTCCGGCAGCTTTTTCTTTACTTCCCCGGAAGCACCAAGCAAAACGGAATCACCAATTGCGGTAATACTCTGCCCACGGATGCCGGCATTGTCATCTTGATCCGTTTTCTCTAAGGGAGCCTTTTTTATCTTTTCTGTTTCCCCGGCAGCCGGTGCTTTCTCTTTTGAAGCTTTTCCCTCGTCAGCAATCCTCCTGTGTTGTTGCTGTGACATTGCCTGTGCTTTTACGGCAGTATCCTTCACAGCGTCCCCCGGAAGCTGATGTGCAGTGATCACACAGACAGCCAATACAATACAGGCTACAGAGAATCCGGTGCTGGTATAACCTATGACAACACCATCCCCCTTCGGGTCCTGTTTTTTCTTATATTGAAAAAATACCATCAGTCCATGCATCGCAGATGCCGCAAAAACCATCAGTATCATCTGTACACACCAGGATTCCGGACCAAAGTTTTTCTTATAATACCCAAACAGAAAAATGATCGGATACATCCACAGATAAAGCTCATAACTTATTCTTCCTACTAAGGCAAAGGGACTTTTGTCTAGCCATTCCCCCGTACTTCCCGCCGAAATCAGCAAAAGAATCAGTGCACAAAGTATTCCATCTGCAAACATTCCCCCTTGGTATATATACGGCATCTGCCCTTCCGCTATGAAATAGGCTCCCGTCATCACCACGAGCCCTGCTGCTGTCAGGCTGTTTATAAACCATAACGGCAGCCTTCTTTGTACAAAGGATATCACATCCTTCTGAATCATTGCAATAAACATTCCCAAAAACAGGGCATATATTCTTGTATCTGTCCCATAATAAAGCCTTGATACATCCTCTGTCGGACGATAGATAATGCTCATACGAAGTCCACCAAGAATCACCAGAACAAGCACAGCTGTTCTGGCAACCGTCATGGATGTATGCTTCTTCAGTTTCCGAAGAAGCCAAAACAACAGCGGCCACATAAGATAAAACTGCATTTCTATGGCAATCGCCCACAGATGTGTGTATGGTGACTGCTGGCTCATCCTTGCAAAATAAGATGCATTCTGCCGGATCTGCCAGAAATTGTTATATCCCCCAACAACGCTTAAAACCTCACCGTCCTTGCCCTTTGCCACCTCCGGCATACTGACCGCCAGAATGCCCCACACTGCAATGATCATAATGAGCAGAGGAGGATAAATCCTTATACAACGCTTTTTATAAAATCTGCCTGCTGCATATTTCCCATGTTCCAGGTCCCATACGGATGTTTTATAGATCAGATATCCGGACAGTACTAAAAACATATTGACTCCGAGAAAGCCGCCCGGAAACCGCCCCGGCATTACATGGTAAAGGACAACTCCCAATATAGCAAAACCCCTTAACGCATCCATCCCTTCTATGTGCCGTTTTTTCTTTTGTTCCTTCATTTTCCTGCTTCCTTCCTACCGCAATAAGTTTTTTTTTGCGCGCTATATATTATGACAGCAATTTGAAACAAAAGGTTACATTTTTATTATTTTTTCATATCATCCCGCAGGCACCTAAGATAACCGATCAACCTTTCTCGGTATTCTTCCGGAAGATATCGCATTTCATCTTTTGTTTTTCCGATATTCACTTGGTGCGGTTTTATAGCGTTCTTTAAACACTCTGTTAAATGTTCTCTGACTGTCAAAACCGCTGTCCAGACAGATATTCAGGATCGTATCACTGGTATTTACCAATCTTGTACATGCATAGCTCAATCTGGCATCATTAAGATACTGATTGAAATTACGATGAAATGTTTTAGAAAATACTCGTGACAAGACATACTTACTTACTCCAAGATCATGCGCCATCTCCTCTAGAGAAAATTTTTTCCTAAAATTTCCCGACACATAAGATACTGTTCTGTATATCAAATCATCACTCCCCACGCAACTTTTTTCCACCAATTCCATTTTTCCTATACATCTTGCCAGCACAATTTGAACATAAGCTTGAACAATCATAGGTTCGTTTTCTTCCATTTGGATAATCGCCTGAATTGCATGATAAACATCTGGTTCAATCTGCCCCGCACGAATAACCGGATATTTAGGAGCATATCCTTGTATTTTATCTTTAAATACTCCTGCAAAAGAAGACGGAACCAAGATATAATCCGCCCGGCTCGTTTTTTCTGAAAACACTTGATAATGATGAATAATATCAGAAAAGACAAATCCGATATCACCCTTTTCCATATGATATAATTCCTGCCCCACTCCCATCTCAAGTGTTCCTTCCGTTACACACACAATCTCCAATGCATTATGTAAATGTGGAGATACATGTTTTGACACTCTTTGCGCCGCATATACCTCTTCCTTTGTTTCCTTAAACGTCAAATGCATTGATATATCTCCCCTTTATTACTTAATTGTTGATTTCCTCTGCAACATTTGTCTACATTTTCTTTTAATTTGGCAAGCATTCTTATCCAGCCTGTCCTATAATGAACTTGCAAACAAGGAAAGGAGGAATACAAAATGAGCAGATTCAAAAATTATATGAACAACCTTTTAGCCTTCTATGAAGGATACTTTGAGCATGTATATCATGCATAATCCGGCTAAAAGGACTATTTGTGAAAACTGAATACTGAAAAAGCAGACCACTTCACAAATGTGAAATGGTCCTTTTTTTATATGCAGTCCAAAAATCGCTGAAAAGCTGCCTTTCCTTCCGGTGTTCTCTTATAAACACCTGCACATTCCAAAACTTTTGCAAAAACAATTCCTATTTCCTTTTGCACGATTGCATGAATATTGTCGTCTGTGATTTCATAGTTTGGCATCCATTTCTCTGCCCACTCTGCATGTAATTTTGTCAAATCGCTTTCCCACAGATTCTCCTTATTCAATATTCTGCGTTCCAGCTCTGCCATTTCTTTTTGCAGTCTGGCAGGAAGAACCGCTAAGCCCATCACCTCAATCAAGCCAATATTTTCTTTTTTGATATGATGGTATTCCGGATGCGGATGATATACACCCATTGGGAACTCCTCTGTCGTAATATTGTTTCGCAGTACCAGATCTAACTCAAATAGGTTGCCCTTTTTTCTCGCAATCGGTGTGATCGTGTTATGTGGTACTCCATTGGTTTCGCTGAAAATAAACGCTTTCTCATCGGTATATCTGCGCCAAAGCATCAAGATATGATCTACTGCCTTCACTATTGATTCGGTATTTTCTCCCTGCAGGCGAATCACAGACATAGGCCATTTTACAATTCCTGCATGAATGTCCAGAAATTGTTTTAATGAAAATTCCATCTCATAAGGAGCCTTTGCCATTGCAAATTCATATCCGCCTCCTTGAAAATGATCATGGCTCAGTATAGAACCACCTACTATCGGGAGATCTGCATTCGATCCTGCCGTATAATGTGGAAACTGCCGCACAAAATCCAACAATTTGGCAAAAACCGCTTTATCAATTTTCATTGGAATATGCTTATCATTAAAGATAATGCAGTGTTCGTTATAATATACATACGGTGAATACTGCAGATTGTATTTTTCTCCACATAAAGTGATTGGTATAATCCGATGATTCTGCCTTGCCGGGTGAGAAAGATGTCCCGCATACCCCTCATTTTCTTTACACAGCAGACAGCTTGGATAACCTGACTTTTTTGCCTTTCCCGCCTTTGCAATATCACGAGGATCTTTTTCCGGTTTTGAAAGATTGATGGTTATGTCTATTTCTCCAAATTCTGTATCTGCCGCCCATTTTTCGTCTTTTGCGATCCGGTCGGTTCTAATGTAATTTGTTGCCTGGCTAAATTGATAATAAAAATCTGTGGCAGTTTTTGGTGAAATATTATACTTTTCAAAAAACTGCCTGCGGACTACCGATGGTGGAGGCGTTAATTCTCCCATAATCTTTGTATCAAACAGATCTTTTTCTGTGACTGTCTGTTCTTCCAGCATCCCCTGTTGGTATGCGTATTCCAACATATCATTTAAAATCTGTGACAGTTTTCTCGGCTGAACCTGTTCTACCACTCCATCGTGTTCCGTTAAACGGAACAGTTCCAATAAACGGTTCGTTACATATACTTCATCTGCAGGATCAACTAAGCCCCTCTTTAATCCATACGCAACAAGTTCATTGATACACTCATTTATCATGGTACTTCCCCCCTTTACACATTCTGGTATCCATTGGGATGATTTTTATGCCAGTTCCATGCTGTATCTATAATTGTTTCCAAATCTGCATATTGTGGATTCCATCCCAACACTTCCTTTGCTTTCGCACTGGAAGCGATCAGCATAGATGGATCTCCTGACCGACGAGGTTCTTCTTTTGCCGGAATCGGATGACCAGTTACTTTTCTTGCAGTTTCTACAACCTCTTTTACAGTAAATCCCACTCCATTACCAAGATTGAATATATTGCTGTCATTTCCATCACGAAGATATTTCATAGCAAGAATGTGTGCCTGCGCCAGATCATTTACATGAATATAATCTCTGACACAAGTACCATCTTTCGTATCATAATCGTTTCCAAAGATGGAAATATACTCTCTCTTTCCGTTCGGCACCTGCAGAATCAAAGGAATAAGATGCGTTTCCGGATTATGTGCTTCTCCTATCTTTCCATTTGGATGAGCACCACAGGCATTAAAATATCTCAAAGAAACATATCTAAGATCATGTGCAGATGCTGTCCATTTGAACATTTTTTCCATAGACAGCTTTGTTTCGCCGTAACAATTTGTCGGAAGAGTACGGTCTGTCTCCATAATCGGAATGCGTTCCGGTTCTCCATAAGTTGCTGCCGTAGAAGAAAATACAATCTTGTCCACGCCATATGCAACCATACTCTCAAGCAGTATCTCCGTACCACACAGATTGTTATTATAATATTTCAGCGGCTTTATCATGCTTTCACCCACCTGCGAATTTGCCGCAAAGTGGATAACTCCATCTATATTTTCTTTATCAAACACGGAATCTATAAAAGTGCGATTTCGGATGTCCCCCTCATAGAACTTAGCCTCCGGATGAACCGCTGCACGAAATCCCGTCTCAAGATTATCTACAACTACTACATCATTTCCTGCTTCGATCAATTCATAAACTGTGTGGGAACCTATATATCCAGCTCCACCTAATACTAAAATGCTACCCATAACCATTCCTCCTTTTCTTTACGGAACAAAAAGCATTGCCTGTAATTGTTTATTCAATTAAGACAATGCTTTCCTGTTACCAATTTCTGCTCATTACTGCTGAGCAGCTTCTACTGTAATTCCTTTTTCTTTTTTGATCTTTGCATTTGTCTCTTCTACATTCATTCTGGAAAGAATAAACATAATAAGCACATCAAAGATCAGCGGCAGCCAGAGATACATAAACTGCATCATATTCAGTGCAGACTGTGGCTGCACAGCATGAGTTCCTACATATCCGCTAAGTTCTAAGAGCCATCCTACAACTGCTGTTCCAATACCTCCGCCAATCTTAACGCCAAGTGAAGTACAGGAATACATCGTACCATCCACACGCTTTCCCTGTGTCAGGTATGTATACTCGGAACAAGATGCGATCACTGCATTCATGTCTCCCTGCCAAGGTCCCTGTCCTAATGCTGCTAATGCTGTAAATGCCATCATCAAAGGAATACTTCCCATATATCCGGCAACAACAACAAGAGCTCTGCCAATCACAGCAAGGATGTAACCTCTCAAGTTCAGCTTATACATACCCTTCCATTTGCCAACCAGCGTTGGGGTAAAAATTAATGCAATGATAAGAGGAATGTTTACCGCCCAGGCAAATTGTCCAAACAGATTTTTGTTTTTCAAAACCCAGGTCATATAATAAATACCGGCACCGATCATTGCACTATATAACTGCTGTAAAATATAAGTACCACAGATCATCAGATAAAATTTATTCTTTACCAGCAGCTTGAATGCCTGAACCAGCCCATATTTTTCCTCTTCACCTGTTGTGTCTCCTTCATTTAATTCCTCTTCCGGAAGTTCTTTGACAGATAATGCGGAAATAGTATTCACAACCAATCCGATCACTGCATAAATAATTGCAACCATACGCCATGCGGCTGCATCTCCACCACATTTTGCAACAAATCCAACAGTAACTGCCTGAATCAGAAGACTGGTTGAAAAAGCAAAAATGAAACGGTAAGAACCCATCTGCACACGCTCTTTACTGTTCTTGGTAACAAGTGATGTCAGAGCAGAATAAGCAATGTTATTTGCCGTATAAAACACACCATTCAACAGCGTATACGCAATAAAGAACCACGCATACTGTGCCGTCCTGCCAAGACTTGTTGGAACTGCAAAACAGGCTACCAATGTGATCGCACAACCAATGTAACCATACAGCATCCATGGTCTTGCCTTTCCCATCTTACTATGCGTCTTATCAATCATTGATCCAAAAAAGATGTCTGTAAATCCATCGAGTAATTTGGAAACGGCAATCAGTGTTCCCACTATACCGGATGCCAATCCAATCGTATCTGTCAAATATACCATCACAAATGATGTCAGGAATGCATACACTACATTTCCCGCAATATCACCAGATCCGTATCCTATCTTGTTGTACCATTTTAAGTATTTCTTTTCCTCCATAAGAATCGCTCCTTCACTATTTGTTATTTGGAAACCCCTGTAGTCTATCGTTTTTGTCTTTTCTAATTGTTTGTTGTCAATTTTCCAGAGAAAATTTTGACTGTCCGGACAAACTCTCCATCTTCTCTGGAAATTTGCTTTGGTTATCAAGTGTCTTGTATTATCCTTTTACAAACGGAATTAATTCAAACTGAAACTGAAATGCTTCCTCATCAAACCGATATTTATCCATGACATCCGGTCCGCAGCTATTTGAACCAATTCCATTCATTGCATAATCCATACAGAATACGGTGCTATCCGATTCTTTCAATTCATAATTGTGTGATACCCGTTCCAACTCCTCCTGTGTATAAACAGAAGCGTTAAACGAAAATGGATTCTTTGAAACTGCTGCAATTCCACATTGACCATTTGTAAGCTCTACATAATCACAGTCATAATGGCTTCCATTCTCCTGTGGACGAATATAATCTTCATGCATCTGAGCCACCTTCGAACGGAACAATCCATGACAGGAAGCCTGGTGTTTATCCCGGTAGCTTTCCTGTGGTCCCATTCCAAAATAAGCAATCTCATCCATTTTCTTATTCAAAAACATTCGAATTCCAAACCTTGGCAGATCCGGGAATTCTTTATCTTTTACTGCCTCTATAACCGCCTCTATTTTCCCGTCTTCATTGATCTTCCATGTCATTTCCACATCCAAAATCTTTTGTACGGTATCAGCTACCACTGCCAGATGCTCCATGATCAGCACACCGTGCTTGTTCTGAAGCACCTCTATACGGTATGCTCTGGTATAGGCAGCATCATAATGTGCCTTTTTCCATTCCAGTTTTATATACATATCGTTATCCGTAGGAGCCCGCCAAATATTCAATTCCATTGGATGGTTAATATAACTTCTTCCAGCAAACTGCATGTTCTCAAACAATCCGGTACGCTTATCTAAAACATAAGTAAAATCCTTTGCCTGTAATACGATCTGCTTATCGTTTTCCTTAACAGCAATGGTTCCGATTACTTTTTCCTGCTCCAGCCACTTTACAGCCTGTCTGTTTCTATCATCCTCATTTGCAAGCTTCATTTCATCAAAACCTAATTCATACCCCTGTTCAAGCAACGGCATTTCCTTTTTCAACCGGTAAATAAGCTTCAGATAAATCTTACCGGTATTTGGAACCTGCAGCTTCAACTCCACTTCCGCATCACTATGAGGTAATGCAACAACATTTACCAGTTTTCCTTTTTCCACAGTCAAGCCATCCTGTGTCATTTCATAGAAAATATCCACATAATCCTTCAAATCATCAAAATCCATATAATTGTGAAGAACCATCTGTCCGTTTTCTTGGTCATAAGACACGATTCTCACCGGACGATAGACATTTTTATATTCCAGCAGTCCCGTATGCGGTGTACGATCCGGATAGACCAGCCCGTCCATACAGAAATTGCCATCATGAATGGTTTCTCCATGATCCCCTCCATAATAATATCTGGTCTTTCCATTTTCTGCCGTTCCATGTGCGATCGCATGATCACACCATTCCCAGACAAACCCGCCACACATCCGGTCATCCTTATGAATCATCTGAAAATAATCTTCAAAATCTCCCGGTCCATTTCCCATACTATGGCAGTATTCTACCAGCAGAAACGGTTTGCTTCCGTCATTTTTCAGATAATCCTCTATCTCTTGCAGTGACGGATACATCCGGCTGTAAAGATCCAAATTGTCATAATCATAGGTAATATCATAATTACGGTATCTTGCACTTTCGTACTGCGTGATCCTGTCCGGATCAAACTTCTTTGTCCATGCAAGCGCCTTTTCAAAATTACATCCATACGCACTTTCATTTCCCATAGACCACATTACAATGCTTGGACGGTTTTTGTCTCTCTGTACCATAAGCTGGACACGGTCCACAATTGCCTTTTCCCATGCCGGATCATCTGCAATCTTTTCATTCCAACGGCGAAAACGGTTCTGGTCTGTATCCTCCTTCCGATACAGCATAAATGGTCCATGTGCCTCAATATCCGCCTCGTCAATCACCATAAATCCATATTCATCGCACATCTGATAAAAATATGGTGCATTTGGATAATGACTGGAACGAATAGCGTTAAAGTTATGCTGCTTCATCAACATTAAATCCTTTTTGATCTGCTGGACATCGATCACAAATCCTGTCTCCGGATCAGAATCATGGCGGTTGACTCCACGGAATTTAATCTTTTCTCCGTTAAAATAAATAACCTTGTCCTTAATTTCAATCGTCCGGAAACCAATCCGATCAACGATCACTTCATCCGGCATTGTCAAAATAACCTGATACAAATAAGGATTCTCCGCATTCCATAAAACCGGATTTAACACGGTCAGTTCTAATACACCATTCTCTGCTGTTTCCCCTCTTGCTACGACTGCTCCATATTTATCTTCTATAGTAACTTTCGTTTCTACTGGTTCTGCAAAATGCATATCCAATTTCACAACAACGCTGTCTTTTTCTACATCTGTCGTAATGTAATAATCTCTGATTGTCTTTTCCGGTCTTTTCAGCAAATAAACATCTCTGAAAATGCCACTCATCCGAAACTTATCCTGATCCTCCAAATACGATCCATCACACCATTTGAGCACCAGAACCGCTAATGTATTTTCCCCTTCATTCAACAAGTCTGTTACATCAAATTCACTGGTAGCGTGAGGCACCTGACTGTATCCGGCATAAGCACCATTTACCCATACATAAAAACAGCTATCGACACCTTCAAAATTCAGAAATGCTTTTGATGCCTTTTCTTCTCTGTGATATTCAAAGTTATGAACATATGCTCCACATGGAATATCCTGCGGCACATATGGTGGATCGAATGGAAACGGATAACGAATATTCGTGTACTGATGCGTATCATAACCATCCATCTGCCATACACCCGGAACAGTTACCTGATCAAACCCGGAAACATCATAGCCTTTCTCATAAAATGATTCCGTTACGTCATAAATGCTGTTATAATACTGAAACTTCCACTCTCCGTTTAACAGCTGAAAACGATCCGATCTTTCCCGATGCTCCACTAAATCATTCATACGAACTGATGCCGGAATGTAATATGTTCTCGCCGGCATTGTCTTGTCGTGCATAACATTCAAATCTTCATAAAAGCGTGGTACGAGCATTGTGTAATCCTCCTTTAATATATATTTTTTTATTCACCGCATTAGGCAATCAATAAAATACCTTCTGTGTCTCATTATCTTCCGTCCTTGTATTACCTTGAAACCATCATACATTTTTGCAAAGAAAATGTCCATAAACAGAAATGGACAAAATATGCACAAAATGATACACTAAAGTAAATACTGTTTTAGTTCTTCTCAAATATTGACTACTTGTAGTCAGATATTTAGGAAGGGTTAAAACTATATGCGCGTAGCTCTCACCGAAAAACCGTGGATTTTGAGGTGGCATTCACTTTATAACTCCGGTTCACCATTGACTGCTAACAGTCAGACATTTCACTTTCCAAAGGAGGACTCAAAATGTATATAAATTCCGGTTATCACAACCACTCCCTTATCGACTTCAAAGACAAAAGCCGACCACTTATTGTAGGAAGCTGTGGCACCTATCGCCTATCCTCACACCCAAAGCTTCCAACTTATCGTCCCAGAGGAAGACTTGACTTTCAAATCATATATATAGCAGCCGGACGAGCTCATTTTCATTTTGACAACGCAGATGACGATACTGTCGTTACAGCAGGAAACATAGTACTTTACCGCCCCAAGGAATTCCAGAAATATGAATACTATGGCATTGATAAAACAGAAGTTTACTGGGTGCATTTTACCGGAAGTGATGTAAAGAACATTTTAAGAAATTATGGTTTCCCGAATGGCCAGCGTATCTTCCATGTTGGAACATCTCTGGAATACGAACGTATTTTTAAACGCATTATTTTAGAATTGCAAAGATGTCAGGATGATTACGAAGAAATGCTGACACTACTGCTACGCCATTTACTGATCATTTTTCACCGGGAGCTTACTCGTAAACATGTACTAAAAAACGAATACCTCGATCATGAAATGGACACTGCAGCGTCCTATTTTAACGAAAACTATAACCGTGATATCAACATCGAAGAATATGCTATTTCCAGAGGAATGAGTGTCAGTTGGTTTATTCGGAATTTCAAAAATTTTACCGGTACAACACCTATGCAGTTCATCACCTCCATCCGAATCACTAATTCCCAGATGTTATTGGAAACCACAAATTACGCCGTAAATGAAATTGCACGCATTGTCGGTTATGATAACCCACTGTATTTTAGCCGACTGTTTCATAAACAAAAAGGCTGTTCACCATCTGAATATCGAAAACTTTTAAAATGAACCAATAAAAGAGGCTCTTTGAGTGAATGTTTTTCTTATAGAAAAAATCCTCCCCATCTAAGCTAACCCCTAAATCATGTAAAAAATAAGAGACAGCCCCAGTGGGCAGGATTTTATATTCCGGTATTTAATTCATTTTATTTTCATAATCTTGCAATTCATGAAAAATATTATCCACATAAACAGTATCGTTTTCAATACGATAAAGCATAAAATATCGATGCGATAAAAAATTAATTCTTCGATATCCTAACGCTCTTAATTTGGGATTATCACAAAGTTTCAGACTTCCAGCAACATTTGACAGACTTGTTTTTGTTGCTTCGAAATCATTTAATAAATTTCTTGCAGCCTGCTCACTTTTCTTTTCAAACAAAAGATATGTGATGAATCTATCAAGATCCTCCTCTGCATCCCTCATCAAAACAATCTTATAATCCATACTTCATCCTCATATCAGAAACCACAAGATCTGCATCTCTGAACATCCCCTGTTCTCTAGACTTTTCCAATTTTGCAAGCATTTCTGCCTCCGTCATAGGTGCATATGAATTTGATTCTGTCTGCCTTTTTATTTCAAAAGGAAATCCATTTGTCGCAACTGCCTGGGTTAAAAACATTCTGATTGCGGTTGTTGTATCTGTTCCTAAATCCTTAAATAGTGCATCTGATTTACTCTTTAACTCATCGTCTACTCTGACCTGAATTGTACTAGCCATATTCAGCACCTCGCTTCCATCTATTTTCTTCATTATAATGCTAAATCATTTCTATTTCAATAAATTTGTATTGTTATTGCAAATTTGGGAAACTGTTAGGTTACTGCTACTTTTTAATGACTAAGACTTCCCATACCTCAAATTGATGTATGCCCATAATATTTCTTATGTCCTAAAAATCAATGAGACATTTTGCCTCGAAAAACATATTTATCCGTGAGCTGTGACTAAAAAATTGACGCAGATCAGTAGGATTTCTG
>NZ_QUET01000030.1 GCF_003478445.1 Roseburia sp. AM59-24XD | reverse complement strand
CGTGAACTATGACTAAAAAATTGACGCAGATCAGTAGGATTTCCGAAAAATCTTTGCTTTGCAATGCTTTGATAAATACGCATCCGCACGACTGAGCCCCATAGGTGGGTTCAGCTATTTCGGACGGCACGCTCCCGCTACCACTGCACCACGCAGCGGTACATAACGCCCCGGATATTCAATAGAGTATCTATATCATTTGCATAATCCGGGGCGTAAATACCGGCGGGTGCAAGTGCCTTTCGAAACATCTGATTCCCACCTCGGGGCGAGTACGGCAGGATGCGTTTATCGAAAATCAAAGCAGCAAAGCAATTAGAGTTTTCGAAATCCGTAAGTGACAAGACAATTTTTTTGTCATAGCTCACGGATTTTTGATATATTGGCAGGCATAATATGATTTCTAAATAACCAGACATAAGAAATATTATGGTCATACATCAATTTGAGGTATGGGAAGTCTTAGTTAATAATATTACAGATTAGAAAGTATAAAAGCTCGACGGTTCTGAGGAATCTGGAGTACATCCATTGCCTGTTCAGCAGAGAAGTTAAGGGATTTCATAATACTGCGAACATTGTCTAAAAATAGTTGATTTTGGGTTTAAGCCAGCTTATCGAAATTTTGTTGATTTTATGGCACGAAAAACAGACTATTGGAATTCGGTGTGTCAGACTAAATTCCATCAGCCATATTTAAAAATGTTAAATGCTTATTTTCAGTCTGACAGCAGATTTCGATCGGTTAATTGGTTGCCTTCAATATAAAGATCCAACGCTTGCAAAAAGTTATAAAAGGTTATAAAATAGAATAAAAGTTATAAAAGGTTATAAAACAAATAAAAAGTTATAAAAGAATATATTTGATGTTGGGGTCAAAATACCTTTTGCCCCCAACTGATGCTACGGATTGCTTCATTGCAAAGCAATTCTCGCAATCCTACAAACACCTCCAATCCCGCACATTTGCAAGCAAATCTGCTTCTTGTCGGTGTTTGGCGGGTCAAGCCACCAGATAACAATTTGTATGCAAACATACATTGCTATCTGCTTTTGACCCTTGCATCATATATTTGCAATAATCTCATAAATTTAAAAAAGCAGGGAAAGGAGACTTAGTCGTGAATAATAATCCATTTACTCTGGCCTTTGGAAAGAAACCATTACAATATGTGTCCAGAATTGTTCAGACAGATCAGATCGTGGAAGATTATGTGGCAGATCCCGTAACCAATCAGATATACATGGTTACAGGAGTCCGGGGTTCAGGAAAGACGGTGATGATGACCAACATTGCGGGGATTTTTTCCGAACGAAATGACTGGATTGTTGTCGAATTAAATGCGACCAGAGATTTGCTGCAAAGCCTTGCGTCTAAGCTATATGCGGTTCCGAAGCTGCATGAATGCTTTTTGAAAGCCAGACTGGATTTTTCTGCGTTCGGTCTTGGAGTTACTATTGAAAATGCAGCACCGGTGACGGATGTAGAAGATATGGTAGCGAAAATGCTGGATCAGATACGGAAGCAGGGAATGAGACTGCTGATCACAATTGACGAGGTGGTATACTCAGAACAGATGAAAGTATTTGTGAGTGCTTTTCAGATTTTCATGCGGCAGGACTATCCAATCTTTTTGTTAATGACAGGACTGTATGAAAATATATATGAATTGCAGAATGATAAGTCGCTGACCTTTCTATACCGGGCACCCAAAATTATTCTGGAGCCGTTAAGTCTGACAGCAGTGTGTCAGCACTATATGGATATATTCCGGTTAGACAAAGAAAGTGCAGGAAAAATGGCTACGCTTACGAGAGGATATCCGTTTGCATTTCAGGTGCTTGGATATCTTTACTGGGAACATCGGGATACAAAAACCGTGCAGGAGATATTGCCGGAATATGACCAATATCTGGAGGAATATGTATATAGTAAAATATGGTCGGAAATGTCGGACAAAGACAAAGAAATCATGCAGCAACTGGCGGAAAGTGGAGAAATCAAGGTAAAAGATCTCAGAGAACAGCTGGAGATGAGCTCGGAGCAGTTTTCCGTGTACAGAGAGCGGCTGAAACGAAAAGGCGTGATCGACACGAGGAAATATGGAAAGATTTCCATGGCATTGCCAAGGTTTGAAGAATTTATCCAAATGAGAATGTTTTAATAGACGACTAAGACTTCCTGCAGCCGGGAATGGAATCTGCCCATAATATTTCTTATGACAAGTACCTTTGAATATGATTTTTGCCTTATAGATCCTTTAAAGCTCTGGGAGACTGGGGTTGAAAATTGTCTTGTCGCATTACGGTTTTCGAAAAATCTAAATGCTTTGCTGTTTCGATGTCTGATGAACGCATCTTTCCGTACTCGCCTCAGGGTGGGATTCAGATGTTTCAAAGGGCACTTGCGCTCGCCACTACTTGCACCTTGTTTTTTAAGGTGCTATGTAGTGCTGCGTAGCGCAGTGTAGCGGGAGCGTGCCCGCTGAAATAACTGAACCCGCCCTGGAGGCTCAAGCCGTCCAGATGCGTATTCATCGAAACATTGCAAAGCAAAGATTTTTCAGAAAACCTAACGATCTGCGTCAATTTTCAAACACAGTCTCCCAGAGCAGTCAAACTTCAGAGGCAAAAATCATAATGCAATTTTCCGAACATAAGAAATATTATGGGTATACCTCGATTTTTTTGGGCGGGGGCAGGAAATTTTAGCAGATCAATTTAAGAGAAAATCAAAACAGGCACCCTTGCGGGTGCCTTCATCATTCTTTCGTTTATTCCCAATCCATTAACTTCTTAGCGGCTGCCACGACAAGCTCGGAAACCTTCTGATGCGTTGCTTCCGTAGGATGCCAGAATGTGCCGATACCATCCTTTTCCTCGTCCTGCAGTGGAAGCTGCAGATACTTGATGGCAACATCCTCGTTGGCTTTGGAATATTCCTTGACGGCATGCTGAACCGTTGAGCAGAGCGTCTGGTCCATGGTGCCGAGCATGCACAGGATCTTTGCCTGCGGGTGCTTCGCATGAATGTTGCGGAGAAATCCCTGATAGACAAGACTGAAAGCCTTTTTGCGCTCCGGATAATTCTTCGTATAGCTGGCATCGTTCGTGCCGAGATATACGGTGATCAGATCCGGCTCGAACCGCGTGTGATCCCATTTCTCCCAAAGAGAAGGAGGTTCGTGGAAAAACTGCTGGCAGCAGCCGGCGTCCGTGTACTCGTAGAGCATCGGAACAAGCAGGAATCATCGGCCTGATCGCCCTCCTCGATATAAGCGGAGATCACACCCTTGCCGTTCCAGGCAACGATTTCGAAATCGGCGTCCAGTGCGCGGGCGGTCTTGACAGAGTAAGACTTTGTCGGGTTCTCTACGGCTGTGTTGTGAAGCTCATCAGAAGCGCTTCCCTCTACGCCGTAGCCGCAGGTGATTGAATCACCAATGATCTGGATCTTACGCTTCTTCGGTGCAGGTGGCGGTAACAGCTCCTCGGTATCAATGATCAGTTCCTCAATACCGCAAATAGCATATTCCGGTTCGCTGTATTTCATGATCGTAATAGTGACCGTCTCCGGTATCTCTGATTCGAAGAGATCCACGGTCTGTCTCAGCCTGGTCAGCTCCACGCGCTTCGCAGGTTCGGTCGCATCGTTGATAAAAATACCGATCCAGGCGTGGTGTTCCTCTGGCCAGTCCGCCGGATCAGAAATGATCACAGCCTGTGCTTTCTGACCGGTAAAACAAAAAGATATGGAAGTGGCAGAGTATCCCAGATAACGGACATTATCGCGGAAAATTGTTCTGCCGCTGACTTTTACATGATCTTCGGTTGGCAAAAAATGCATTTTGTCCTCCATTCTGAAGTGATCTTCGTGAAATATGTACGACTGCAGTGCTTGAAAGAAAGAATACACAGTCGCATATATCTATTTTAACACCTCATAAAAAGTATGACAAGCAGATTGACACATATTCCGTCAAATGATATCATGGAGATTGGTATAGCGAAAGTTATCTTCGCTGTACTTGTGGTGAAAATTAGAAAAGAGAGGTTTTAGAAATGGGATTACTGCAGGACTGGAGAGAGTACGCATATGGCGTAGATATTAATTCAAAGGCAGGCCAGGCAATCTGGGCAAAGTATTTTAACGAAGAGAAGGCTGTATATGAGCAGCTTCTGGCGAATCCGGAGGAGGTTGTTTCCGGCACCGTGAAGGAGCTCGCTGACAAATATAACATGGAATTGAAGTATATGGTTGGTTTTCTGGATGGTATCAATGAGAGCCTGAAGACACCAAATCCGATCGAGGATATGGATGAGAACACACAGGTAAGTCTTGATATTGATCTGGAGCAGCTTTACTATCACATGGTAGAGGCAAAGGCTGACTGGCTGTATGAGCTTCCGGCATGGGACGAGCTTTTAACTGCAGAGAGACGGAAGGAACTCTATATGGAGCAGAAGAAATCCGGTACGATCGTTAAAGAGAAGAAAGTGGGCAGAAATGATCCATGTCCATGCGGCAGCGGCAAGAAGTATAAGTTCTGCTGTGGAAGAGCTTAACAGACGGAATCGGAAGAATGCAGAGCAAAATAAAAGCCATCCATGAATGGATGGCTTTTAAATATCATTTACAGTAACTGCATCTGGACATCTTTTGTTAATACATCCGTGTAGCTGTAAGAAACCGTCTGGGTTGTGGAATCCAAATCATTCACGATTTCAACCAGAAAGATGCTTGGATATGTTTTACAAATGGTTCCTTCGGTGATGTCAATCTTATGTCGACCGCGATTTGAACGGATTTTAACTTTGCTGCCAATATTCATACCTACAGAACGTCTAACCTTATTGATATCGGACTGACTCATAGTTTGCCTCCTTTGATTACGGGATTGTCATGAATCAAAATATGGGGGATGATTCGATAACAATCGTTAGCAGTACAGTAAAATGTTACCACGAAACCGTGAAAAAGTCAATATTAGGCACTATATGTAGATGTAAAAAATGTCGTTTATAACAAAATATAGGGAGTAAGAAAATGCAGCATATCATGATAGATCTGGAAATGAATAAAATAGAAAAGCAGTGGCGAGGCAAGAACAAGCTGTCCAGCGAACTGATAGAGATCGGAGCCGTACGAATGGACGATCACTTTGAGGTGGTGGATACATACCAGAGTTATGTGAAGCCGGAGTTTGGAACGATGGATGCCGTGATCATTGATCTGACAGGGATCACTGACGACAAGGTCAAGGATGCACCCGGATTTGCCGAGGCAATGGATGATTTCACCGAGTGGATCGGACCGGGGGAGACACAGTTTTATTCCTGGAGTATGTCCGACATCCGTCAGTTCCAGCACGAAGCAATATTTAAGAGTTATCCGGGAACGATCATTCAGCAGATGGAAGAGAACTGGACGGACTTTCAGGAGGAGTTTCGGAGACTTCTGGGACTTCACCACCGCATCAAGCTCTCCTATGCCGTATCGGCGGCGGATTATGAGTTCCAGGGGGCACAGCATACGGCACTGGCAGATGCGGTCAATACCGCGGAGATCCTGCGGTTGTCAAAGGATCCGGAGCGTTTCCTGACGGTGATGAAGCCGGTGCTTGATCTGGTCAGCAAGGAGCGCAAGGAGCAGACACTGATGGATATGTGTCCGGACTTTTTTGCCGCATTTATGGAGGCAGCGGAAAAGGACGCCGATGAGAAAACGGATGGGGCGAAAGCAGATCAGGCTGACTGACCTTTCGTGAGGAATGAGTCTGTGAAAAGATCGGGACGACCGGGCTTTCAAAGTAGAATACCCCAATGAAACATGAAAGGGCAGAGAGCTTGCTTTTACAGCAGGAACCTCTGCCCTTTTTGGGATAATCTCTTAGGAGTTATTTCACAACAGTAAGACGAAGCCTTGCCTTATGTCCGTTGTAGGTTTTCACCGTTAATGTGGTCTTTCCGCGGTGGCGGGCTGTCACACGCCCTGTCTTTGATACCCGGGCAACCCCTGGATGGGAAGAATGGAACGTTAGCTTATTGCTGGCGGAACCGGAGGAAAGCTTTACCTTAAGTGTGAAATGTCTGCCTTTCTTCACGGTTTTCCGGTTCTTCGCCGGTTTAAACTTCACCTTGGAAGGGGCTTTCTTAATATTGAAACGATATAAATAGGATGTTTCTCCGTCAGATACAAGGATGGAAGATTTGCCGCGTCTTCGTGCGGTAACCTTGCCGGATGCATCAACGGTCAGCAGCGATGGATCATTGCTTGTGTAGCTTGTATAGCTGTCAGGAATACGGTAGGTTTCTCCTTTGCCGAGCTTGATCGTCTTTACAACAGAAGGCAGTTCGGCAACATCCCCTGTGGTGTTCGAGGTGAAAGCCTTGACGCATACATTGTTGTAGCCGACAGCGGCTGTATCAAGCCAGCGCATCGTGCTGTCCGGAGCGGAAGTCTTTTGCTTCGTGAACAGATAGCTTTCGCCAAGACGGGAGCCGTAGCTGATATTTAAAGAGGAATCCGTGCTGTCGCGCCCCTCCAGAGGAACATATACATTTGTAGAGCCGGACTGAACATAGGTCACAACCACAGAGAACTTCTCGCCGGCAGCAAGATTGACCGGCGTTGTCAGCGTAGCTGTATGGTAACCGTTCTGCCCTGCAATGCCGGTAGTCGTGCATTCGCTCACCAGCATACCGTCGGTCGGATCGGAGCCAACGCCGCGGTAAACCTCGATCCGGTAAGGCTGATTATCGGTCAGCGTATAGAACGACACGGCCTTTAAGGTCTGATCAGAAGTACCGTTTGCCTCAAAGATATTGGCAGCCTTCAGATTGTGGGAATTGGAATAGTTTGCGGTTCCCCAGCCGAATCCGTCATACTGGTAAATGTGGTCGTAATTGCCGGCAGATTCTACCAGAAAACTCGAGCAGTCGCAAATGGACTGATCATAATAGGAAAGCCAGAAATAACCGTTATCCCCGGAGGCGGTACCGTAACTGTTGGCAATCAGCCATGCCCCGTTGCCGGCTGGCGTTCTGGAGAAATTGGATGCAGAGAAATTGTCATCCCATCCAACGATCGTGACGCTGTGGTTCGCATTTTTCACGGCCTGTGCACCGGAATAGTAGGTCTGGTAATAAGCGTGGCCATTCGCAGACGGATGAAGAAATGTTTTGTCAAAAAACAGCGACACAGACATTGCCCCATGATCCAGAATAGACTGCTTCATCTTCGGGATAATGGATGCATCTGTATAGTAATACTGCTTGCCGATCGTATATTCATCGTAATTATAGACATTCTGCAGATGTGCGTAGGAATCATAACGCAGGCTTCCTCTCTGCACCATGGAATATGCCATGGAAGTCACGTCAGAGGTGGTGGCGCCGGAAAACGGAGCCGTGCTTTCAAGCTCCGGACCGGACCATTTCGCTAGCGTGAAGGTCGCGAGGATTGCAGAACCGCCGTTATCATAGGGAAGAGTACCGGACACGCTGCCGTATGCAAACGGATTTGGAAAAAACGAAGTATTTGTATCGTTATCTGCAGAGGAAATACCATCCCAATAGGTAGGATCCTCGGCAAGTGTTGACGGATGATAGGAAAACCATGCAAGGTGGCTTTCTGAAAAATCAACGGAATCCGCCGGGAACAACCCGTTCTTGATACAGTTTGACTCGATCGTCTTGATCGCTGAAAATGCCCAGCAGCAGCCGGTAGATCCCTGATCCCTGATCGGGTGGTAAGTCCCTGCTCCCGCAGATCATATCGCACAGGAAGCTCAGAAGCCTTCTTCAGATGGCTTCCGGAGGCATCTGCGGACTCGTTCGTATAAACATTGCCGGAGGCATCCTCGAAATGAGAACGCACCAGGTCATTGTCACTTGTCTCATCCACACGCGAGATCATCTGGTCTATGGAGACCGTGGATGCCATGACCGATGACGGACAGGATGTTACGCACAGGGACAGACCCAGCAGAGTTGCAAGGGCTGTGTTCCTATATGTAATGGTACGATTTATTTTGATCATAAAAGAATCCTTTCTAAATATAAATAAACAACACATAATGCCACGGATTGCCTGACTGCGACCCGTTTATGCTCTTTGCACCATTTTATCATTAAAGGAAACGAATGAACAGTGGAGGAAATATTAAGATTTTGTGAAGTCAAATAATTCCTTAAATTTCTCACATGGAACGTTACTATGTACCCATCCTATTTCTTGTGTCCGAGAGGAATGACATGATTTTGTCTGCCAAAACACTTGAAAATCCGTGAGTTGTGGCTAAAAAATTGTCTTGTCACTTACGGATTTCGAAAAGCCTAATTGCTTTGCTGCTTTGATTTTTGATAAACGTATCCTTCCGTACTCGCCCCGAGGGGGGATTCAGATGTTTCGAAAGGCACTTGCACCAGCCGGTACTTACGCCCCAAGTTATAGAAATATATCTATAATTTTTTTGACATTTGGGGCGTTATGTACGCTGCGTGGTGCAGTTGTAGCGGAAGCGTGCCGTCCGAAATAGCTGAACCCACCTACGGGGCTCAGTCGTACGGATACGCATTTATCAAAGCATTGCAAAGCAAAGGCTTTTCAGAAATCCTACTGATCTGCGTCAATTTTTCAGCCAGAGCTCACGGATCAGCTTGTTTTCCGAGACAAAATTATTATAGTATTTATCGGACATAAGAAATAGGATGGGGACATATCCCTTTTTTTGAGTGATAAATTTAAGTAATAATCTGAAAGAAACATTGTAAAAAATTGTACATATCTATTTTTGTATAAAACGTAAATAAAAATGTGAATGTTATTAAAAGTAAACAAAATATATTGACATAGAACAGGAAAATGTTACAATATAAACAAATATTGCGTGGGAGAAAACTGCGATAAAATATTTTCGAGAAAGGGGGAACGAGGAGGGGTAATTGAAAAAAGAAACAATGAGATAGAATCACAGGAGGTATATTTATGAGACTTAAGAAAGCGATTTCGTGGCTCTTATCTGCAGCCATGGTATTGTCGATGACTTCTCTGCCGGCACCGGTTAAGGCGGCAGACACGGAGGCAGACCATCAGCTCGAGAGCCCACAGTATATTGTGAGCATCACAGGAACCGATCTGGTCAAGGCGGGTATGGACGAGACGAAGATGCAGGCTTTGATCGACGGCGGCAAGGGGAACGCCACATTTTATGTACATATGGGAAAGGCAGATGCTTATTCCTGGCTGCAGTCCCGGAGCGGATCTGTCAATGCATTTGATCCGGATCATATGGATGCAGACCATTATGTTGAGGGAACCACCGGAACGGGTGCTTCCAACAAGTATCTGACAGCAGCCAAGTGTACCATGCAGAAGAACAACAATTATCCGATCCAGATCAATCAGGATGATGAGCCGATCGGTAACGTCGGAACCGGTAATTACGCATTTCCGGCAAACGGTATTACTACAAGTAAGATCCAGAAGGTAGCAAACTGGTCTCTGTCCGTTGCGATCAAGACAACGAACACAGAGGCAATACCGTTAGGTATTATTTTCAGCGATGGCACAAGCGTCACACTGAACACAGACGGTACGATCGCCGGTGTCAACGACTTCACAAAACCGACCTGCGAGAACACTACACTGGATGGTTCTACAGCAGCACCGGAGCGTACTCCGATGATCAAGATGACGGCAGCACAGGCTCGTGAGAACCTGAAGAAGTCGATTGATTATCTGAGTAGCATGGATACCAGTGGATATCAGGAGGCGTCCGTACAGAAGCTGCAGGATGCGCTGGTAACGGCACAGGCAGCATATGACAAGACAGACAGTGCCAATACCGTTTATTTCTCAGCAAGAAATGCACTGGAGAAGGTACACTGCAACATGCTTTTCAAGGATAGCACAGAGCAGAGCAATCCTAAGCCATTCCGTGTGCTGGACAAGGATCAGGTGATCGCTGAGATGGGCGTTGGCACTAACCTTGGAAATACCATGGATGGTCACTCAGGCTTCACACCAAGTGAGACAGCATGGCAGGGACAGGTAACTACCAAGAAGTATATGAAGGCACTTCATGATGCCGGATATAATACAGTTCGTATCCCGGTGACCTGGGGTAACATGATCAACGAGGACGGCTCCATTAAGGAAGTATGGATGAGCCGTGTACAGGAGATCGTTGACTACTGCGTATCTCAGGATATGTATGTTATCATCAATACGCACCACGATGATGTAGCAAAGGACGGCGGCTGGCTCAATGTCGGTGCCGATGATATCGATTCCATTGAGAAGAAGTTCGAGTTAGTATGGAAGACCATCGCAAACCGCTTCAAGGATTACGATGAGCATCTGATCTTCGAGTCTATGAATGAGGTATCCTGTCTCGATTACGATGAGAGCATGAAGAACTCTGCTGATGCGGTAAACTATGATCGTCCAATCATCATGAACTTCAACCAGTTATTTGTGAATGCCGTTCGTTCTACCGGCTCTAACAATACAAAGCGCTGGCTGGCAGCCGTTGATCACTATGCATCAACAGGTACAAGCTCTGAGTTTGTAATGCCAACGGATTATTACAATACAGACAATCCACGTCTGATGTTTGCAGCACACAGATATTCCAAGTCAACCAACGTATCCTGGACTTATGCAGAGGCAACCGAGATGGTAAAGAATCTTCAGGATATGTACAAGAAGTTTGGTTCTGATTATCCAATGTATTTAGGTGAGTACGGAACCAGAAATAAAAAGCTTGCCGGTTCTAAGACAGGCTACAATGATGTTGAGAGAGCTTACTATTCTGAAATCATCAACAGAGCATGTCAGGTTAATGGCATGGTTCCGTGCGTATGGGATCAGGGCTACGGTCAGGACGATGATCCGTTAACCAAGGAAGGAATTTTCTCCTTCTGGAATCGTGACGAAGCAAAGCCGATCTACAAGACGATCACAGATGCGATGGCAAGAGGAACTCTTCTGGAAGCATCCGCAGCCAATAAGAAGGGTGATTACAAAGATATTGTTAAAGACCCTGAAGTAAAGGAGATCACAGAGCTGACTCCGAGTAAGACATCCCTTGAACTCACAATGGGTGAAAGAGAGACGATCAGTGCAGTAGCAGCACCGGAGGATACCAACGATGTTGTTGTATGGAGCACAGACGATGATAACGTTGCAACGGTATTCAACGGCATGGTTCATGCAAAGAATATCGGTACAACCACAATCCATGTAGCTTCCCTGAGCGGCTCCGTTTCAGAGGATATCGAGGTAACAGTAAAGCGTACACCGAAGACAGATGACTCAGCAACAGAGATTACCACAGATGCTGATTCATATATTGTAAAGCTTGGACAGAGCGAGACGATCAAGACCTCCCTCGTCCCGGAGACAGCAACAGAGACACTTACCTTCCGGTCTTCCGATGAGAAAGTAGCAATCGTAAATGATTACGGCGTAATCTCACCAAAGGCAATCGGTAAGACATATGTGATCATCACTGCCTCCAACGGTGTGACTAAGACAGTTCCCGTAGAGGTTCAGCCACTTGTTGACCCAACCAAGTTAAATGTTGCCGTAAATGTTTACTACAACAGTGCAGGAACAGGCGGCAATTACAATTCCATCGAGCATGGTTCACCGGTCGTGGTAAATGGCGATGGAACCTACACAGCAAGCTTTGATCTGGAAAAGGATCTTTCCGATGCAGGAAAGAATGCAGGCATCAAGGATATCAACCAGGTAACAGCAATCTATTTGCAGGACTATGATGTGACTGTTGGAAATATTGCAAAGTCCAATGTTGAGAATCCAAAGCCAAACAAGATCATGATCAAATGGGAGAAGATCCTTGTCAATGATCAGGAAATGACAATTACACAGAACGGCAGCGATACCAATGGTAAGACTGCAATGAATGGAACCAAGTTCGATACAGGTTCTCCGATCAACGGATGGACAGGATCTGATATTGAAGAGGCAACACAGGATAAGTCACTCCATGCTGCAAGCTTTACTGTTCCAAACCCAACGAAGATCAGCATTACCTTTACATTAACAAATGTGAAGTTCCGTGACACCGGAAGCAAGGATGTTGATGCAACTGAGATCACCGGTGATCAGGACGATGTCAGTATGATCCTTGGTGGCGAGGACAAGGAGCTTTCCGTAAATGTGGCACCTGTTGAGACCACCTCTAAGGTAACCTTCGTATCAAGCGATGACTCCGTTGTAGATGTTGACAACACTGCAGTTTCACCGGTTGACGGTATCGCAACGGCAAGCCTTAAGGCAGTTGGAATCGGCGATGCAACTGTTACTGCATACACAAGCAATGGTCTTTCTAAGACATTTAATGTTCATGTGGCAGAGAAGGAGGAGCCGGCTCCAACGGAATCGCCGGAGCCAAGCGTTGCTCCTAGTGCAAAGCCAAGTGATGCACCTGCACCATCCGATACACCTGCACCGTCAGATGTGCCGACAGCAGTACCGAGCGCGGTTCCGACAGCAGTACCGAGTGCAGTACCAAATGCAGCACCGTCACAGGCACCAAACGGAAACGGTACTGTAACACCGGCTCCGACTAAGGCGCCGGTTGTGAAGAATGCATGCAAGAGCGTTAAGGCAAAGAAAAAAACAGTTACAGTAAAGAAGGGAAAGACTGCAACAGTCAAGTTTACCGTGACTGCAGCCAACAAAAAGCTTGCTACAACCGATAAGCTGAAAGTAACCGTAAAGAATGCAAAGATTGCATCCGTAGTAACCAAGAAGACTTCTGTAAAGAAGGGTGTTGCAACCGTAACGGTCAAGGGTAAGAAGAAAGGAAGCACCAAGCTTACCGTTAAGATCGGTACAAAGTCAGCAAAGGTTACGGTCAAAGTAAAATAATTCTTCGCTAAGATTCCAAAGGATTCAAGCAAAATTACAGAAGAGGATTGCCGAAAGGCAGTCCTCTTTTTGCAATTCTTAACATTTTATGAAACGGGGGAAAAGAATTGTAAGAAAAATAATTATGTGCTATCATGGGTATATTTAGCAGACCGTTCATACAATGCAATGTAGCGTGGACGCTTCAAAGAAAAGTTTCAAAGTGAAAATGATATCAGGAGGAAAAGGTAATGAATCTATTCAAAGACATACTGAGAGGTGTTGTCATTGGTATCGCCAATGCGATCCCGGGAGTCAGTGGAGGCACAATGATGGTTTCCATGGGCATTTATGACAAGCTCATCTACAGTGTGACGCACTTATTTAAACAGCCGGTCAAGAGCATCAAGACACTGCTTCCGTATTTTATCGGTATGGCGATCGGAATTGTCGGACTGGCATTCGCCATTGTGGCAATGTTTGAGCATATTCCGTTTCAGACATGCATGTTATTTATCGGTCTGATCCTTGGCGGTGTACCGATCCTTACCGGACATCTCAAGGGAGTCAGATTTAATCTGTCACACGCTGTTGTATTTCTGATCTTTTTCGGTTCGATCATTCTGTTACAGATATTCGGCGGACAAGGATCAGACGTTGCACTGACAGTGACACCGATTTCTCTGTTTAAGCTGGTGCTTGTCGGTATCGTGGCTGCGGCTACGATGGTCATTCCGGGAGTGAGCGGTTCCATGATGCTTATGACGATGGGGTATTATTATCCGGTGATCGGCAGCGTAAAGGACTTTATTACAGCGTTGGTCGCATTTGATGCACCAAAGATTATACACATTTGTATGATTCTGATTCCGTTTGGAATCGGTGTGGTTGTCGGTATCTTTGCAGTGGCAAAGCTGATCGAGATGCTGATGGATAAGTATGAGGCATTGACCTACTGTGGTATTATGGGTCTTGTTGTCGCATCACCGGTGGTGATCCTGATGAGTGCTCCGCTTGCCGGAATGTCTGTTGTGACAGTACTCACGGGAGCAGTCACATTTGTGGTTGGCGTTGTGATCGCGCTCTGCCTCGGCAAATAACAGAAATGGGGGTTGATGTGTATGGAGGAACAGAAGGATTTGCATCGTCGGATCCTTGTTAATCTTGGGATAGCACTGGCAGGGATACTGCTTCTGGTCTTTGTTGTGCCGCCGCTGATACGGCTGCTCATGCCGCTTATTGTGGCGTGGATCGTAGCAATGATCGCCAATCCTATCATTCGTTTTCTGGAGAAAAGAATCAAACTGATGCGTAAGCATGGTACAGCACTTGTGATCATACTGGTTCTTGCGGCGATCTGTGCGGCATTCTATGGTCTGGTGGTGCTTGTGGCAAGCCAGTTCAGCTCCTGGGTAACAGAGCTTCCGGGTGTTTATGACTCTGTGACGCAGAATCTGCAGCAGCTGTTCCAGACTCTTCATCACAAATGGAATATCATTCCGGCTGACTTTAAGCTTGCTTTTGATCAGCGGGAGAATGTGCTGGACAGTTACATTCAGAAGGCAATTGACGGTCTGTTGAAGATGGTCAATTCCGGATCTTTGTCTAAGGTCGGCTCGCTGGCAAGTTCATTGATGGACTTTCTGGTTTATACGATCTTAACGATCCTTGCGTCCTACTTTATGACGGTTGAGAAGGATCGTTTTTCGGAAATTCTCGAGAAGAATACGCCGGTTGGCATTAAAAATCTGTGGGGTAAGATCAAGAAAATATTTGTCCGTGCGATCGGTGGCTATTTTAAGGCACATTTTCAGATTATGATCGTGATCTTCTTTATCACGGTGATTCCGTTCGCATTCATGGGGATCAGCTACAGCGGTCTCCTGGCAGCGGTGATCGCTATCGTGGATTTCCTGCCGTTCTTTGGAGCGGGGACCGTGCTGGTGCCGTGGGCAGTCTATCGTCTGGTGACCGGCTCGTATAGCTATGCTGCGGTATTGTTTGTGCTGTATATCATTGTGCTTATCGTGCGTCAGCTTCTGGAACCGAAGCTTATAGGAGACAATATCGGTGTCAGTCCGTTTGAGACACTCGTCTTCATGCTGATCGGTTACCGGCTGGGTGGCATGCTCGGACTCATTGTCGGCATTCCTGCAGGGATGGTCCTCGTAGAATGTTACCGTGAGGGAATGTTTGACAGCTATATCCGTGGGATCAGGATACTGGTGCGGGACATTAACGAATATCGTAAATATTAGTAAACAACCTCAATTTTTGCCACATTATGATCGTCTGTTTATGTAAAAAAGCATTGCACTTTGTTAGTCACGGAGTGCAATGCTTTTTGTATACCGAAGCTTTCATATAACAAACCGGCAAATCCACTCTTTCGGAGCGGATTTGCCGGTTTGTTCTGGTATAGGAAAATGCTCGTAACGTGGTGAAATGCCAACGAGAATTGCGAAGCAATTCTTGGAGGGCAAAACGCTGGTTTTGCCCTTTTGTTCACAAGCTGATTGTTCGTTTGATTATTTATGTGTGTCCTGGTATTCCAGAGCGGCACCGACAAATCCCTTGAACAGTGGATGCGGTCTGTTCGGTCTGGACTTAAACTCAGGATGTGCCTGCGTAGCATGAACCAAGGATGATCCTTTAATTCCATCATCTCCACGATACGTCCGTCCGGTGACAGACCGGAGAAGGTCATACCTGCCTTTAACAGATCCTCACGATAGTAGTTGTTGACCTCGTAACGATGTCTGTGTCTTTCATGGATCATATCCTCGCCGTACAGCTCATAAGCCTTGGAGGACTTGTCCAGAACACATGGGTAAGAGCCGAGACGGAGTGTACCGCCGATATCCTCGATGCCATCCTGCTCCGGCATCAGATGGATAACCGGATGTGTGGTCTGCGGATCCAGCTCAATACTGTGTGCATCGTTGAAGCCGACTACATTTCTGGCAAACTCAACGATCGCAAGCTGCATGCCGAGACAAAGACCGAGAAATGGGATCTTATGCTCACGCGCATACTTGATTGCAATGATCTTACCGTCGATGCCGCGGTCACCGAAACCGCCCGGTACCAATACGCCGCTGACATCGCTGAGAAGTTCGTCTACATTGCCCTCGTTCAGATCCTCGGAAGGGATCCACTTGATATTAACATTGCTCTTGTGTGCGAGACCGCCGTGTTTTAAGGACTCGACAACACTGATATATGCATCATGAAGGGAAGTATACTTACCAACCAGAGCGACCGTTACGTCTTTCTCGAGATTCTTGATCGTATTGACCATGTTCTCCCATTCGGTGATATCCGGCTCCGGACAGTCAAGCTGCAGACACTCGCAGATTACATCAGCGAGGTGCTCCTTCTCCATGGCAAGAGGTGCTTCGTAAAGTGTCTCCACATCCAGATTCTGGAGAACGTGGGATGCAGGTACATTACAGAAGAGTGCGATCTTATCCTTTAAGCCCGGCTCCAGAGGATGCTCGGTACGGCATACAATAACATCCGGCTGGATACCCATGCCCTGCAGTTCCTTAACGCTTGCCTGCGTCGCTTCGTCTTCATCTCGCCGGAAGCATGCAGATAAGGAATCAGAGTTACATGAACCAGAGCCACATTCTCATGACCCATATCGTGCTGGAACTGACGGATCGACTCGAGGAAAGGCTGGCTCTCGATATCGCCTGCAGTACCGCCGACCTCAATGATCGCAATCTGTGTATCAGGACAGCCGTCATTGCGATAGAAACGGCTCTTGATCTCATTTGTGATGTGTGGGATGACCTGAACCGTGCCACCGCCATAATCGCCGCGGCGCTCCTTATTCAGAACAGACCAGTAAACCTTTCCGGTTGTAACATTGGACTGCTTCGTCAGGCTCTCATCGATAAAACGCTCATAGTGTCCCAGATCAAGGTCTGTCTCAGCACCGTCGTCGGTAACGAAAACTTCGCCGTGCTGTACCGGGTTCATGGTTCCCGGATCGATATTGATATAGGGATCAAACTTTTGCATTGTCACGCTGTATCCGCGCATTTTCAAAAGACGTCCCAGTGAAGCTGCTGTAATACCCTTTCCAAGACCGGATACAACACCGCCTGTAACAAAGACATATTTGACTGCCATGATTTTTCCTCCATTTGTAGTGTGCATTGATTAGTATCAGAAAAATAAAAACTATTTACTAGTATACTCCAAAACATAGCCATGTTTCAATTCTTTTTTTACAGAATTTTCAGATTTATCAGATTTTCTTCACAGGTTGATATATTGATTTATGGGAACACTACATTTATAATGATGATTATGAGGTTAATTAGGAGGAAACGAAATTGGAGAATAATACAAACCGACCAAACGGCGGGGATGATGACCGCCAGAAGAAACAAAACCGCCGGGGGATCATTATCTGTCTCGCAGTGGCGATAGGAGTATTCATTGTATTTTCCATGATGAATCGTCAGGTACAGCAGATGACGAACCGGGAGATTACCTATGATAAGTTCATCCGGATGTTGGATGATGGACAGGTTAAATCGGTTACCCTGACTGCCGACCGGCTTAAGATCACGCCGAAGAGTAGCGGCAACAGCGTATATCAGGTGACTTACTATACCGGCATTATTTCCATGGACTACAGTCTTGTGGAACGTTTAAGCAACGCCGGCGTTGAGTTCAAGAAGGATCTCACGGACAACAGCTCCAGCATGCTGTATATGCTGATGTCCTATCTGTTCCCGGTGCTTCTGCTCTGGGGCGGACTGTTCCTGATCTTCCGCCTGATGTCACGTAATTCCGGTGGCATGATGGGGATTGGCAAGAGCACGGCGAAGATGTATGTACAGAAGGAGACCGGTGTGACGTTTAAGGACGTTGCCGGTCAGGAGGAAGCGATGGACTCTCTGACAGAGATGGTCGACTTCCTCAATAATCCGGGTAAGTACACGGAGATTGGTGCCAGACTCCCGAAGGGAGCACTGCTCGTAGGACCTCCGGGAACCGGTAAGACACTGCTTGCCAAGGCAGTTGCCGGCGAGGCGGGTGTGCCGTTTTTCTCCCTTTCCGGATCGGATTTTGTGGAGATGTTTGTCGGTGTGGGAGCTTCCCGTGTGCGTGATCTGTTCAAGCAGGCACAGGCGATGGCCCCGTGTATTATCTTTATTGACGAGATCGATGCGATCGGTAAGAGCCGTGACAGCCAATATGGCGGCGGCAATGATGAGCGTGAGCAGACATTGAACCAGCTTCTCTCCGAGATGGATGGCTTTGACAGCTCCAAGGGACTTGTGATCCTCGGTGCAACCAACCGTCCGGAGGTGCTTGATAAAGCACTTCTTCGTCCGGGACGTTTTGACCGCCGTGTCATCGTCGAGAAGCCGGATCTCAAAGGTCGTGTGGATATCCTGAAGGTTCATGCCAAGGATGTGCTGATGGATGATTCTGTTGATTTCGATGAGATCGCACTTGCGACAAGCGGTGCCGTTGGTTCCGATCTTGCCAATATGATCAATGAGGCAGCGATCATGGCAGTAAAGGCAGGAAGAAAGGCAGTCTGCCAGGCGGATCTGTTTGAGGCGGTTGAGGTCGTGATCGCCGGTAAGGAGAAAAAGGACCGCATTCTCGGTAAAGAAGAGAAGAAGATCGTTGCTTATCATGAGACCGGTCATGCACTCGTTACTGCATTGATGAAGCATTCCGAGCCGGTGCAGAAGATTACGATCGTACCGAGAACCATGGGTTCCCTCGGCTATGTCATGCAGGTTCCTGAGGAAGAGAAGTATCTGATGAGCAAGGAAGAGATCCTGACACGGATCACGACATTGTTCGGCGGTCGTGCGGCAGAGCAGATTGTGTTCGATTCGATCACGACAGGAGCTCCAATGATATTGAGCAGGCGACCAAGCTTGCAAGAGCAATGGTGACACAGTACGGTATGTCAGAGAAGTTTGGACTGATCGGTCTGGAGTCCATCCAGAACCGTTATCTGGACGGCAGGGCAGTGCTTAACTGCGGTGATGCCACAGAGGCGGAGATCGATCAGGAGGTTATGAAGATTCTCAAGGAATGTTACGCAAAGGCAGAGGAGCTGCTTCGCGGCGACAGAGAGGCACTCGACAAGCTGGCAGAGTTTTTGATCGCGCATGAGACGATCACCGGCAAGGAGTTCATGAAGATCTTCCGTCAGGTAAAGGGAATCACCGATCCGGAGGGAGATCTGTACGAGGCACTGGTGCTTGACGTGGACGGTACACTGGTCGGTACGGACAAGCAGGTTTCCGAAGCAACACGCGAAGCCATCATCGAGGCACAGCAGCGTGGCAAGACTGTGGCGATCGCATCCGGCAGATCCATTTCCGGAATACGCCGGACAGCGGCGAAGATCCGCCTGGAGCAGTTCGGAGGCTATGTGATCGCATACAACGGTACGACGGTCATTAACTGTAAGACCGGCGAGTGCATTTACAACCAGACCCTTGATCATGACATGATCAAGCCGGTTTACGAGGCGGCGAAGGAACTCGGTCTTGGGATCACCGTATATCACGATGAAGAGAAGGAGCTGTTAGCCGGTAATGGTGTAGATGCTTATATTGAGGCGGATGCAAAGGCGTGTGACATCACGATTCGTGAGGTCAATGATCTTGTGCGTGCGATTGATTTCCCGGTCAATAAGCTTCTGCTTTCCGGAGAGCCGGAGAAGATGAAGCAGGTCGAGAAGCATCTTTGTGAAAAGTTCGGAGACAGGCTCAATGTATTCCGGTCCGATCCGTATTATGTCGAGATCCTGCCGAAGTTCGTAGACAAAGCCGTTGCGGTCGATAAGCTGATGAAGTTCCTTGATATCAGTAAGGACAAGGTGATCTGTGTCGGTGACAGCTTCAATGATCTTCCGATGCTTCGTTACGCAGGCAAGGGTGTTGCAATGGGCAACGCACAGGAGGAAGTCAAGGAGGCGGCTGATTATGTGACAGCCTCCAACGATGAAGACGGGATTGTCGAGGTCATTCGTAAGTTCATGACGCCGCAGAAGGATGAGGACGCGGATCCCTCTGACAGCTTGTAAACCATCGATAAATATGATAAAATAACAGCCGGGACAATTCTCTTGTCCCGGCTGTTATTGACTAACTTACTAATTATTTCGTTTACAAATGCAGATAGATAGATCAGGAGATACTCATGCGTAAATTCATCAAAAGATATATTGCCGTGTTCATGGCGGCATGTGTAATACTTGGAGGCTGGAATGTTCAGGAAGGTACGGCTCAGGCGGCAACCTTCAGTGACATCAATCAGGACAGCGTATTTTTGAAGCAGCCGGGAGGCAGCAACCTTTGCACACTCGTTGCAGCAACGATGATGGTGCGCCGCGGTGCGATGATGAACGGCAATGACAACTGGGCGTCGATCTCCACAGACATGATGCGTTCGGCAGCTTGGGTTGAGGGAATCGGACTGAAGTGGAACTTTACCTGCGGAAGTGTGACCGTGGCACATGATTCCTTTTCCGGCACGGCAGCAGATCTGCAGACAAAGCTTTCCGAACATCCGGAGGGCATTGTGCTGTATAAGCAAAAGTCTGATCAGCAGCATGCAATCCTTGTGACAGACTATACCGATGGCGTGTTTTACTGTGCAGATCCATCGGGAGCAGTTGCCTCCGGCAGGATTCCGCTTTCTTCGGCGAGCATTACGATCGAGGCATCCAATTATATCTGGTATATCAGCAGCCCGACTCTCTATCTGACAGACTCCTCAGGCAACCAGATTCCGCATGTCGTCGAGACTCCAAAGCCTACTGTCACACCGAAGCCGACTGCTGCAGCCACAGCAAAGCCGACGGCGACGGCGAAAGCGACAGCTACGGCAAAGCCTAAGAAAACGACAAAGCCAAAGACAACAACCAAACCGAAGACAACGGCAAAACCGAAAAATACAGAAACTGCGAAGCCGTCTGCCACAGAAAAGGCAGAAAAGGTGAAAGCACCCGGAAAGGTCAAGGATGTTGTTGTTAAGAATAATAAGAAAAAGACATTAACCATTACCTGGAAGAAGACGTCAGGAGCTAAGGGCTATCAGCTTCGTTTTGCAACAACGAAGAAGATTCCGGGGGGCGCTGCATCGGTGACACTCACCGGGCGCAGAGCAGCACTGACCGATCTTTCCAAAGGCAGTGTCTTTTATGTGAAAGTGCGTGCATATAAACTAAACGGCAAAAAGAAAGTGTACGGCTCATATAGTGCCGTCAAAAAGGGAAAGGTCAAGAAGTAAAAGTGTTTAATATTGAGGAGGAGCTGAAAAAGCTGCCCGGAAAGCCCGGCGTGTATCTGATGCATGACGCGAAGGATGCTATTATATATGTAGGAAAGGCAATCAGTCTGAAGAACAGAGTACGGCAGTATTTTCAGCCAAGCAGAAATGTTTCACCAAAGATTGAGAAAATGATCTCGCAGATCGATCATTTTGAATATATCATTACTGATTCCGAGGTGGAGGCACTGGTGTTGGAGAGTAATCTGATCAAAGAACACCGTCCCAAATATAACACCATGCTCAAGGATGACAAGAGTTATCCGTTTATCAAGGCGACTGTGGGAGAGACATACCCGCGCCTGATCTATTCCAGACAGGAGAAAAGGGATAAGTCAAAGTATTTTGGACCATACACAAGCGCAGGCTCCGCCAGAGACACGCTCGAGCTTCTGCGTAAGATTTACCATATCCGGAGCTGCAGACGTGTCCTGCCGAGGGATACCGGAAAGGAACGTCCGTGCTTAAATTACCATATCGGACAGTGTGATGCGCCGTGTCAGGGATATATTTCCCCGGAGGATTACAGAGAACATTTCAAGGAAGCACTGAAGATCCTGGAGGGAGATTATTCCGGAGTGCTTTCGTATCTTCAGGACAAGATGACGGCGGCAGCCGAGGCGATGCAGTTTGAGGAAGCTGCACAGTACCGTGACCTGATCGAGAGCGTCCGCAAGTCCTCCGTCCACCAGAAGATCACTGATTTTGATGGGCTGGACAGGGATATCATTGCGCTTGCCAAGGATCAGAGCGAGGCAGTCGTGCAGGTCTTTTTTATCCGGGAGGGCAGGATGATCGGCAGGGATCATTTCCATCTGAACGGTGTGGACGGTTCCAACAGACAGGAGATCCTACAGGCATTTATCAAGCAGTTTTATGCGGGGACACCTTTTATTCCCAAGGAACTCATGTTAGAATATGAGATAGAGGATGAGGAAGTGATTGCACGCTGGCTCAGCGAGAGGCGCGGTGATAAGGTTCGTATCATTGTTCCCAAAAAGGGACAGAAGGAACGGCTTGTCGAGCTGGCGCATAAGAACGCGATGATGGTTCTGGAGCAGGATGCACAGAAGATCCGCCGTGCGGAGGAGCGTACGACGGGAGCAATGCAGGAGATCTGTTCGTGGATCGGTCTCACCGATGTTCACCGTGTGGAATCCTATGATATTTCCAATATCAGCGGTTTTCAGTCGGTCGGATCCATGGTTGTTTTCGAGGATGGATCGCCGAGAAGGAGCGATTACCGCAAGTTCCGTATTAAGACCGTGCATGGACCCGACGATTATGCCAGCATGCGGGAGGTGCTGACCAGACGCTTTCAGCATGGACTGGACGAGGAGAAGAAGCTGGCGGACGAAGGGCTTTCCGGCGAGGAAGGCAGCTTTACGCGATACCCGGATCTGATCATGATGGATGGTGGTAAAGGACAGGTTCATATTGCCGAGGAGGTTCTTGACAAGCTGCAACTATCCATTCCGGTATGCGGTATGGTCAAGGATGACAGGCATCGGACCCGTGGTATTTACTTTCATGGGGAGGAGTTGCCGATCAATACCGGCAGCGAGGGCTTTCACCTGATGACCAGGATTCAGGATGAGGTTCACCGGTTTGCGATCGAGTATCACCGTTCCCTGCGCAGCAAGGTACAGGTCAAGTCGATCCTGGATGACATTCCGGGGATCGGAGAGAAGCGCCGCCGCGCACTGATGAAGAGATTTGGCTCCATAGAAGCAGTACGGAGCGCAGATATAGAGGAGTTAGCACAAACAGAAACAATGAACATGGGGGCAGCCACGAAGGTCTATGAGTTCTTTCATTCCACAGAGAACCGTCCGGAGGGCAGCTTGCAAGAAGGAGAATAGCATATGGCAGAGACTTACAGCGTATCACTGGAAAAGCTCATTGAGCAGATGGAACTGGAAAATGTCACATCCGATGTGGATGTATCGCGCATCGACATCGTACAGACCGATGTAAACCGTCCGGCACTGCAGTTAGCAGGCTTCTTTGATTATTTTGACTCCGGAAGGATTCAGATCATCGGTCATGTCGAGCATACCTACATGGAGCAGAAGGGATTGGATTACACACTGGAGATGATGGAGATCATCATGGCGGGCAGCGAGCGTCACACAAAGCCGCCGTGCATCGTGTTTTGCCGTAATCTTCATATTGACGAGAAGCTGGTTCAGCTTGCCAGCAAATATCAGGTGCCTATTCTGCGCACCCCGAAGGAGACCAACGCATTTATGGCAGAGGTCATCCGCTGGCTGAATGTCGAACTGGCACCGCGCTGCAGCGTGCATGGCGTACTTCTCGATCTTTTCGGAGAGGGTGTACTGATCATGGGCGAGAGCGGCATCGGTAAGTCCGAGGTTGCGCTGGAGTTGATCCACAGAGGTCATCGTCTTGTATCTGATGATGTCGTAGAGATTAAGAAAGTAAGTGATGCTTCCCTGATCGGAAGCGCACCGGACATCACCCGTCATTTCATCGAGCTGCGCGGTATCGGTATCATCGATGCGAAGACATTATTTGGTGTAGAGAGTGTAAAGAACGAGCAGGAGATCAATCTTGTCATCAAGCTCGAGGAATATAATAAGAATCAGGAATATGACCGTCTCGGTCTGGAGGAGCAGTACATTGAGTTCCTTGGCAACAAGGTCGTATGCCATTCCATTCCGATCCGCCCGGGTCGTAACTGCGCGATCATCTGTGAGTCTGCGGCAGTCAACTACCGTCAGAAGAAAATGGGCTACAATGCGGCACTCGAGCTTTACAACCGTGTCACCAACAACATTGCAGAGAAGTCCCAGAAGAAATAAGTACAGACTGGGGATTTTAAATGGAGGGGTATTTATGAAATTTGTCAAATCAGATGATTTAAAACTGGGAATGCGTCTGGCAAAGCCAATCTACAACAGAGACGGTGTTATGCTGTATGAGCGCAATTCCAAGCTGACCAGACAGGGTATCGTCAGTATCCAGAATTTCGGATTAATCGGGGTGTACATTCTGGAGCCGGCAGAGCCTGTTCCGCCAATGTCACCGGACGACATCGAATTTGAACGCTTTCAGGCAATGGCGATCTTCACGATTCGTGAGATTCTCGATGCCGTCACAAAGCAGCAGGAAGCAAAGGGCATGTATCAGTTTGCCAACCAGATCATCCGCCGCTACGGAAGCCTGAACCATAAGATCAGCTTTGTACAGAATCTGCGGAGCAATGAGGACTATGTATATAAGCATTCCCTCAACACAGCCATTTTGTGTGCGCTGATCTCACACCGGATGGATATGGAGTTTAAGCAGCAGCTCGATATTGTTGTCGCTGCACTCCTGCATGATGTGGGAAGCCTGATGATCCCGGCGCATATCTACCGCAAGCGGAAGAATGAGATCACGCCGGAGGACGAGAAGAAGATCCGCACCTATCACTATGCGGCGATCCAGCTGATCGACAACGATTACGATTTGGATCCGGAGATCAAGCGCTGTGTCAGGGGTGTGATCAATGATCTGCATGATACCGGCAATGACGATGCGACTGCACATCATTCGCTCAATATAGACATATTAAAGACGGCGTATGCATACGATTCCATGACGGCAATGAACTTTGAGGAAGAGCCGACATCCGAGATCGAAGCGGTACGCACACTGCTGAACCCGGATAATGGCTACGATCAGGAGGTCGTTGCCGCACTGATCGAGAGTATCAATATTCTGCAGCCGGGAGTCTGCGTGGAGCTGTCCAATGGGGATAAGGGACTTGTCGTTGCCGGCAATGACAGTGATGTGCTTGCACCGGTGATCCTTTCCTTCCGGGACAATGTTCTGTACAATATGGCAGATCACTATGTGGCACAGCAGATTCAGATCCGGGATATCATGAAGACCATGGACAACCGTTATGTCATCGACAACGATCTGCTGATCAGTTATCACGGCAAACCGGTTCACATGGGGGAGAAACTGACACACAAGAATTTTTAAAGGAAAAAGAACATGTATATTATAGTAGGATTAGGAAATCCCGAGCGCCGCTATGACGGAACCCGCCACAACATCGGGTTTTCTGCGGTGACGGCACTTGCCGATATCTACGGGATTTCCATGGACATGAAAAAGCACCGTGCGGTGTGCGGCAAGGGCGTGATCGAGGGACAGAAGGTCATCCTTGCCATGCCGCAGACATATATGAACTTAAGCGGAGAGAGCGTTCGGGAACTGGTCGATTATTATAAGATCGATCCTGAGGAGGAGCTGATCGTCATTTATGATGACATCAATCTGGCACCCGGCAAGCTACGGATTCGTCCAAAGGGAAGCGCAGGTGGTCACAATGGAATCAAAAACATCATTGCTCATCTGGGAACACAGGTATTTCCGCGTATCCGCATCGCGTCGGTGAGAAGCCGAAGGGCTGGGATCTGGCAGATTATGTGCTGGGACGTTTCTCCAAGGAGGAAGAGCCGGTTGTCAGAGAGGCTCTGGAGAAAGCGGCGAAGGCATGCAGTGAGATCATTACGGAGGATGTCACTTCTGCCATGAACAAATATAACAACAAGTAATCATCCGTAGATTAACAACGGAACAGAACGAGAGGACAATCATCAATGGAAACCCTATGGAAACCTCTGGAGGAGTTAAACGCCTACGGCGGAGCCAGAGAATGCATTGAGCGCGGCAGGATGCCGGTACAGATATCCGGCTGCATCGATGGTCAGAAGAGCCATCTCATCAGCGGTCTGGCACAGTCCAAAAAGTGGACGGTGATCGTAGCTGCCAATGAGAGAAAGGCGAGAGAACTTCTGGCAGATTATCGGATGTACGACAAGGAAGCCGTGTTTTATCCGGCAAAGGATGTCATCTTCTACAGCGCCGATGTACACGGCAATGCAGTGGAGACCGAACGACTAAAGACAATCAAATCACTATTCGATCAAGAGGGCGGCACAGTGATCACCACCATGACGGCGGGGATGGAATATGTGCAGTCCTTATCTGTCTATAAGAAGTCCTGCAGGCGTCTGGAAGAAGGGGGACAGGTTGATCTCGAGGAACTCACCCGCAGCCTGGCGGATATGGGCTATGAGAGACAGGGTCAGGTTGACGGTCCCGGCGAATATTCCATTCGCGGCGGCATTCTGGATATCTATCCGCCGACCGGGGAATGTCCGTACCGTATTGAACTCTGGGGAGACGAGATCGACACGATTCGTTCCTTTGATGTGGAAAGCCAGCGCTCCATTGAGCGCGTATCAGAGCTTGTGATCTTTCCGGCGATGGAGATCATTCTGACGCAGGAACAGATGAGGCAGGGATTTGCAAAGATTGCCAAAGAACAGAAGAAGCTGCAGGAGAAGTTTAAGAAGGCAAAGAACTTCGAAGCCTTCAATCGTCTGGCCGACACGATGAAGGAATGGCGGGAGCGTGTAGAATATACCCGCAGCGGCACCGGTCTGGAAAGTTTTTTATTATACTTTGATTCAGAGGCAGGCTCCTTCTTTAATTTCTTTGATCCGGCGGAGACGTTATTTGTTGTGGATGAGCCGGTGCGATGCCGTGAGGCGATGGAGGCGGTCGAGGCAGAGTTTAGGGAAAGCATGGAAAGCCGTCTGGAAAAGGGACTTTTGCTGCCGGGACAGATGGAGGTTTTATACAGTGCCGAGGCAGTCAGCACGATGCTCAGCCGGAAAAGCACGTTGTATCTGACAATGCTGGACGGACTCCCGAAGGATCTTACCGTACGGGAAAACTATCATCTGCAGTGTCAGGCGATTGCTTCTTACAATAAGCATTTTGAATTGCTGGTCGAGGATATGAAGAAGTGGCGGCAGCAGGGCTATCGTATTCTGATGCTCTGCGGTTCGAGAACGAGAGCAAAACGTCTCGCCAGTGATTTTGGGGAGTACGATCTGCCGGCGTTTTACAGGGAGACGCTCGACAAGCCGCTGCAGCCGGGCGAGATCATGGTAAGCTACGGCAGGCTGTCGAAAGGCTTTTCCTATACACAGCTTCGCTTTGTGGTTGTGACGGAGAGCGATATCTTTGGCGCTAAAAACAGAACGACAAAGAAACGACAAAAGCAGTACAATGGAAAGGTCATTCAGAGCTTTAACGAGCTCAATGTCGGGGATTATGTCATCCATGAGAACCACGGACTCGGCATTTACCGCGGCATCGAGAAGATCAAGGTAGATAATGTTGCAAAGGACTTTGTAAAGATCGAGTACGGTGACGGAGGCAATCTTTATGTGCCGGCTTCATCACTGGATGTTCTTCAGAAATACGCCAGTCAGGATGCCGCCAGAAAGCCAAAGCTTAACAAGTTAAATACCGTCGAATGGAAAAAGACAAAGACGCGAGTCCGCGGAGCCGTAAAGGAGATCGCCAGAGAACTCGTCGAGCTTTATGCGAAGCGGCAGGAGCAGCCCGGTTACCGGTTCAGTCCGGACACTGTCTGGCAGACCGAGTTCGAGGAGATGTTTCCGTATGAGGAGACGGCGGATCAGCTCGATGCGATCGCTGCCACCAAGCGCGATATGGAGAGTGGCAAGGTTATGGATCGCCTGATCTGTGGCGATGTCGGTTACGGTAAGACGGAGGTTGCGATCCGTGCTGCCTTCAAAGCAGTCAACGACAACAAGCAGGTAGCCTTCCTGGTGCCGACCACGATCCTGGCACAGCAGCATTACAATACGATCAGGGAGCGTCTCGGTGATTATCCGATCAATGTGGAAATGATGTCGCGTTTCCGCACACCGAGCCAGCAGAAAAAGACGATCGAGAAGCTCAAACGCGGCGAGGTGGACATTGTGATCGGTACGCACCGCCTGCTGTCCAAGGATGTTGCATTTAAAGATTTAGGTCTTTTAATCGTGGACGAGGAACAGCGCTTCGGCGTCACCCACAAAGAGAAGATCAAGCAGATGAAGGGCGATGTGGATGTCCTCACACTCTCTGCAACACCAATCCCGCGGACACTTCATATGAGTCTCGTCGGGATCCGTGATATGAGCGTACTTGAGGAACCGCCGGTAGACCGGCTTCCGATCCAGACCTTCGTTATGGAGCACAGCAGCGAGATCATCCGCGAGGCGATCAACCGTGAGCTTGTGCGAGGCGGTCAGGTGTATTATGTTTATAACCGTGTACACAACATTGACGAGGTCGCATCGGAGATCTCCGGGCTTGTGCCGGATGCCAACGTGGCATTTGCGCACGGTCAGATGAGCGAACGCGAGCTGGAGCGGATCATGATGGGCTTTATCGAGGGCGAGATCGATGTGCTGATCGCCACCACCATCATTGAGACGGGACTTGATATTTCCAATGTAAATACGATCATCATAGATAATGCCGATCAGATGGGACTTTCCCAGCTTTATCAGCTTCGCGGCCGCGTCGGACGTTCCAACCGGACCGCATATGCCTTCTTAATGTACAAGAAGGACAAGATCCTGCGGGAGGTTGCAGAGAAGCGTCTGGCAGCGATCCGGGAATACACGGATCTTGGCTCCGGCATCAAGGTAGCGATGCGCGATCTCGAGATCCGCGGTGCCGGCAATCTGCTCGGTGCGGCGCAGTCCGGTCATATGGAGGCGGTCGGTTATGAGCTTTATTGTAAAATGCTCAGCGAAGCTGTTCGTACCATGAAGGGAGAGCAGCCGGAAAAGGAAGATTTAGACACAAATATCGATCTGCAGGTTGACGCATTCATTCCGGCATCGTATATTAAGAGTGAATATCAGAAGTTAGATATGTATAAGCGCATCGCTGCTCTGGAGAATGAGGGTGAACGCTCCGACATGGAAGACGAACTGATCGACCGGTTTGGAGACATTCCACATGCGGCGCAGAATCTGCTGCGGATTGCCGTGCTCAAAGCGGCAGCCCATCGCAGCGGAATCTTGCAGATCGCACAGAAACCGGATGGGATCAGGTTCTATATGCAGCCGGATGCCGTGCTTGACGTGGCAAAGATACCGGCAATGATCGAAGCCTTCGAGGGAAAGCTTCGTTATATCTCCGGGAATGACGCCCATTTCCTGTACATTCAGAAAGCACTGGAGACAGGAAAGAGTACGGCGGCAGTGACCGGTCGTACTGCGGCGAAGGAGAAACGTTTACAGGCAGAGAGAATCTTTGCGGCAGCAGAAAGTGTAGTGGAAGCAATCGCCGGAGTCGGCGGTGGCGAAAGGGGAACGAAAGGAACAGGCTTTGCCGCGGCAGAGCCGGCAGACGCATCAAATGCGAAGAAATGAGGGTAATATGATACAGAGAAAACAATGGATGTCAATCCTGTGCATCGCCATGGCAGTGATGGTATTATTCACCGGCTGCGGCAAAAAGAAAACATCAAAGCTGGAGAAGTGCGATATTTCTTCCGGTACCGTTGTCATGATGGTCGGGGATTATCAGGTACGCTACAGTGAAGTCATGGCATACTGCTACTTCCTGAAGTGTCAGTATGAGGACAGCTTCGGCAAGGAGCTCTGGAACTACAAGCTCAGTGAAAATGAAACAATCGGCGATCAGGCAAAGCAGGAGATCGTCAATATGATTACGCAGCTTAAGGTCATTTCCGGCGTGGCACAGGAGCAAGAGGTCAGCCTGTCTGCGGACGAGCAGGACGAGGCGCTTCGCCAGGCGGAAAGCCTTGTGCAGAATGCGACGGCAGCCGACAAGAAGACATATTCCCTTTCCGTACAGAAGATCAGCGAGATCTATCAGGAGAACTTTCTTGCCGAGAAGATGTTTTATGTGGCAACCGATGATGCGGACACCAACGTATCCGATGAGGAGGCACGGCAGGCAATCCTTGATGAGAAAGCAAAGACGGCGTCCGGTGCGGCAATTGGCACAGAGGAGGATGAGACTGCGATCACGCAGGATATGATCAGTCAGCAGAAAGAGGTCATCATTCAGCAGCGTCAGTCAGACATGTTTGTTAAGAAATATAACCAGTGGCTGCAGGACAAGAAGGTTGATATCAATCAGAGTTTCTGGAATGATTTTTCCCTCTAGGAGAATGTCATTCCGGATCGTTTTGAAGGTGCAGCGTGCGGAGAAATTGTCTGCGGGAAAGGCTGTTTACAGCCGGGAGCAGATTTGTTATACTGAAAGTTAGGACAAAGAAAGCATAGGGACGAAAGAGAGGAATGTCAAATGGTGAAAGCAGAGCATGTTAATCCATTTATCTTATCCGTATGTAAGGTGGTCAAGGATGTGTGTATGATGGATCTGACCATCGGTAAGCCGGACGTGAAGAAGGAGGAGTATCCGGAGGATGCCTCTATCATTGAGCTTGGACTGGTCGGAGCACTGCAGGGCAAGGTGATCCTGAATATGGAGCATCCTACGGCATTGGAAATCATATCCAAAATGATGATGCAGCCGGTTGACACGATCGATGAGATCGGTCAGAGCGCGATCTCCGAGCTTGGTAATATGATCGCAGGCAACGCAGCGACCGTATTTGCCAGCAACAACATTCTGATCGACATCACGCCGCCGGATTATTATGAGGGAGGCCGGTATCAGGGCGAGGGGTGCCAGATGTTAAGCATTCCGTTCCGTTCGGATGCGGGAGCCATCTCGGTGGACATTTTTATAGCAGAATAACAGAACTGTCTGCGTACAGATCTGACACAGCATGTCAGTATTGCCGCGGCAGGATGATACAGGGATACAGCCGGCAGCAGATGCATGTCGGTTTTCTTCCGTTTCATAAGAGATAATAACAGATAAGAAAAGAGGATAAACATGGCAGGATTTAAACGATACCGCAAGGACGATCCGGTTTCGTATTCCCTCGGGATTACGTTGACTTTTGAACTCCTTCGTTACAAGACAGAATATGTCAATAAGGTCTACGTCCACTCTGCAATGAAGGAGGGAGAAACCTACGACAAGCTTCGCCGGATATGCGGGGAGGCAGGCATCCCGATCCAGCAGACGGACAAGATCTTTCATGTTCTTTCCAAGAAAGAAAACTGCTATGTGATCGGAGAGTTTCGCAAGTTTGAGGATGTGCTTGATCCCAGGGCATCCCACATTGTACTTGTCAATCCGTCCAATGCGGGCAACATGGGAACGATCATGCGAAGTGCACTTGGTTTTGAACTTAATCAGATGGCGATCATCCGCCCGGCAGTTGATGCGTTTGATCCGAAGGTGGTCCGCGCATCCATGGGAGCGATCTTCTCCACACAATTTCAGTATTTCGACAGCTTCGACGAATATCTGGAGCAGTTCGGGGAGAGAGAATTATATCCGTTTATGCTGCAGGCAAAGATCACTTTGCCGGAGATTAGTCCATCCGGAACATACTCGTTGATCTTTGGCAACGAGGCAACAGGACTTCCGAGAGAATTTCTCGATATCGGAACCTCTGTGATCATTCCGCATTCCGACCGGATCGACAGTCTCAATCTGCCAATTGCTGCAAGTATCGCCATGTATGCGGCACACAGTGCAGCCCGCCGGTAGGTGTTGACAACAAATGTATAATATATTATAGAAGAAAAGCAGTCCGGCATTTGCACAGTGAAGTGCCGATTCAATAAAAGAAATGGAGGATTATCATGGCAAAGATAGACATTATTTCAGGATTTTTAGGAGCAGGAAAGACCACACTGATCAAGAAGCTGATCGCGGAAGCATTTCCGGGCGAGAAGCTGGTACTCATAGAGAATGAATTTGGAGAGATCGGAATCGACGGCGGTTTCTTAAAGGAAGCCGGCATCCAGATCACCGAGATGAACTCTGGATGTATTTGCTGTTCTCTGGTAGGAGACTTCGGCGCCGCCTTAAAGGAAGTGCTTGAGAAGTATTCTCCGGATCGTGTTATCATTGAGCCGTCCGGTGTTGGTAAGCTTTCCGATGTCATCAAGGCAGTACAGAATATCGGTGATGGTGTAGTGATCAACAGCACCGCAGTCGTTGTTGATGCACAGAAATGCAAAATGTATATGAAGAATTACGGGGAGTTTTATAACAACCAGATCGAATATGCCGGCACAGTTATCTTAAGTCGTACCCAGAAGGTATCCGATGACAAACTTGACACCTGTGTCAAGATGATCCGCGAGAAGAACGATGAGGCATCCATCATCACAACACCATGGGATGATATTAACGGCAAGAATATTCTTGAGGCAATGGAGAAGGTAAACTCTCTCGAGAAGGAGCTTATGGAGGAGCATGAGCACCATCATCATGACGGAGAATGCTGCTGTGGACACCATCATGACCACGACGAACATCATCATGATCATGACGGAGAATGTGGCTGTGGACACCATCACGATCACGAGGAACATGAACATCACCATGACCATGACGGAGAATGTGGCTGCGGTCATCACCATGACCATCACGATGGCGAGTGTGGCTGCGGACATCATCACGACCATGAGGGACATCATCATGCAGACGATGTGTTTACAAGCTGGGGCGTAGAAACAGCGCATAAGTTTACAAAGGACGAGCTGAAAGAGATCCTTGACAAGCTTGCAAAGGGCGGCGAGTACGGAGAAGTGCTTCGTGCCAAGGGTATCGTTACTCCTGCAGAGGGCGAGTGGTTCCACTTTGACCTGGTACCGGAGGAGACAGAGCTTCGCCGCGGCGCGGCTGATTATACCGGACGTATCTGTGTGATCGGTGCAAACCTGAACGAAGACAAGCTTAAAGAACTCTTCCACGTATAAAAGCTGCTTGACTAAGAAGAATAGAACGATGCAGATGCCGCAGAGCAGCACGATATGTGAAGCGTGAAAGATACACAGTGCATTTCATTGCGGCAGGTCATCTGCGGAATGGAGATTAATATGTTTGGAAAACAGAAACAGGAGATGATGGTATATGTCATCATGGGCTTTCTGGAGGCAGGAAAGACAAGCCTGATCAGAGACCTTCTGGTGGACGAGCTGTTTGATGACAAATCAAAAACACTGATCCTTGTATGTGAGGAAGGCGAGGAGGAATATCCGCAGGCATTGTTGGATCAGACACATGCGGCTTGTGAATACATTGAGGACGAAGAATCTTTCAATGGCAAAGTGATCGAGAAGTTCCTTAAAAAGCACCGCCCGGACCGCATCATTATCGAGTACAACGGAATGTGGCCGACCGTGCATATTCCGGAAATGTATGATTCTCTGGAGGAAATCTGCTTTGACAGAGAAGTATATTTCCAGACCATCGATGTGGTAAATGACGAAACATTCTTATTATATACCCGAAATATGCCGTCCATGATGGTAGAGCATTATAAGGTGTCCGAGATGGTCATCGTTAACCGCTGTACCGTGGAGAATACCAACAAGAATGCGATCCGCGGAAGCGTCAAGGCAGTCAATCCGCGTGCACAGATCGTGTATGAGTCAGAGGACGATGCCTTCTATGAGATGAAGGACGAGATGCCGTTCGATGTCAATGCGGACGTGATCGACATCAAAGAGGATGACTTCGGTCTCTGGTATGTCGATATGATCGATCATCAGTCCATATATGATGGCAAGACACTGCATCTGACCGGACGGATACAGAAGGCAAAAGGACTGGAAGCAGGTTATGTAATATTTGGACGCCATGCAATGACCTGCTGTGCCGATGATGTGCAGTTTATTGGTTTCCTTTGTAAAGCAGATGACTGGTCCGGTTTTGCTAATGGCAGCTATGTCACGATCACGGCAAGACTCGAATTTAAGTTCCGCAAAGAGTACGGAGAAGAGGGACCTGTATTCTATGCCGAAGAGGTTACAGCCGCTCAGAAACCGAAAGAAGAACTTGTATATTTCAATTAGAATAGTCATTTATTGCGCTGTGTTCGCCTGCAGGATGGACGCAGCGCTTTTTAGTAAATTTTTCTTGTGCAAAATATCCTATAAAAATAAAGGAAATGAAATAAAATTATGGAAAAAGTACAAAATATTTCAAAAATGTGGCGTTATTGGACATAAAATACAAAAATGACCGATTCGGATTGGTAAATTTGTATATATCTTATTTGTTGAAAAGTTGATATTATATTATGCGTAATGGAAGTGGTATAGCTGTCGGCAGTTGCGGATGCCGAAGGTTATGTTCACTTCTTAAAAATCAAACATACCCAAAACGATATTGGGGGAAATTTTAAGGAGGAAAAGAAATGAAGTTAACAAAAGGAATGAAGAAAGCTCTTTCCTTGCTTCTGTCTGCTGCTATGGTAGTGACAGGAGTAAACGTAACTACAAACGCAGCAAGTGCTGAAGATGCAGCTCCATCATTCACATGGACAAATACCAACACAAATAGCTGGGACAATGAATCAGTTGATGTTAAATTGGTAAATGGTGATGGTGAGTACACAGCAGAGTTTAAGACAGCTAAGGGTGCTACAGGTCTTAGAAATCTGGGATATGTAGAGACGAATGCTGATTCTACACTTAAGATTACTGTTAAATCTGTAATCGTTAATGGTACTGAGTTCGAGACAAACAAAGTCATTGAAATTACATCTGATACCAAGAATGGTATGGCTAACATCTGGGATGGTAAGTCTCCAAAAAATGTTCTGTATACAAATGGTGACAAGGATCTCTATTGCAGCGCAGATGAGATTTCTTACCGTGAGAACGGAGAGGCTAAGAAGATTGAGACTCTTTCATATGTATTTGATGTAACTAACACTGGTTACACACCTGTAGAGTCTACAGAGCCATCTAAGAATCCGGCTACAGAGACACCGGCTGTAACAGAACCTGCTAAGGTTACAACAACACCGGCTGTAACAGCAGAGCCAACTGTAGAGCCGACAGAAGCACCTACAGATCCTCCTGCAAAGCCTGCACCGGCTGATCTTGACAAGGGTCATCAGGCATACCTGATGTTCACAGATGATAACTATGGTTGGGGTTGCTGGAATGAGAACAAGGGTGAAGATGCCGTTGTAACCGGAAACGGTACATACACAGTATCTATCAATAAGTCTGATTTCAAGTCTACCGATGTAGCAAACGCTGCTAAGGGTGCTAAGGTATTCTGCGTAGATATTCTTGGACTTTGCACATCTGATAAGATGGATGCATCTAAGGCTGCTATCTCCAACGTAATCATCAAGTGTGATGGTAAGGAGTTCAAGGCTGACGAGTCTAAGATGTACGAAGGTCTTATTGAGAAGGATAAAGGAAACTATCGTCTCGAGATCCGCAATGAGTGGGGATGGGGCAATGGCGACTTTGCTACAAAGGATGAGTTCGATCCTAACAGCGAGTTCGGCTTCGAGGAGTCTCTTTCTGTAACATTTACTGTAACTGGTATCCAGGAAGGTAAGACACCTGAGAAGGCATTTTTGACAACAGATGCAGAGGGCAATGAAGTATCTGTAGTATCTGCAGTAGGCGTTAGAGCAGCTGAGGCAGCTAAGATCACTCCGGCTCCTAAGGCTACAGCTACAGCTCCTGTTGCTAAGACAGCAACACCTGCAGGCGTTAAGACAGCTACTCCTGCAGCAGTTTCTACAAAGTCTGTACTTGGTACAAGCAAGCTTACAACTGCTAAGAAGATGGTAGTAGTAGCTCCTGGCAAGTCTGTAAAGGTTGCATTCAAGGCTACAGCAGCTAAGAATACATCCGGTGCAGCAATCGTTAAGGCTACAACAGCTTCTAAGAAGGTTGCAACTGTAAAGGTTAAGGGTAAGAAGGTAACAATTAAGGTTCCTAAGAAGGCTGTAAAGGGTGCTTCTACAACAGTTACTCTGAAGTCTACAAAGGCAAATGGTAAGGCTATCTCTGCTAAGATCAAGGTTTATGTCCGCAACTCAGCCAAGAAGGTTAAAGCAGCTAAGAAGGCTATCACCGTTAAGAAGGGTAAGACAGCTAAGTTAGTTATCAAGGCATCTAAGGTTCAGAATAAGAAGAAAGCTTTCGTTGATACAATCACCGTTAAGGGCAAAGTTCTTAAGCTGACAAACGTTAAGTATGCTAAGGGTAAAGCAACTCTTACTCTGAAGGGTGCTAAGAAGGCTAAGAAGAAAGCCGTTACTATTAAGGTTGGTAGCAAGAAGGTTAAAGTTAAAGCTACTGTAAAATAATAGTTCACTTCTATTACAAATAAAAGAGCTTTCAAAAGGAAAGGGGATGCCCGTCGGGTGTCCTCTTTTTCTGTTCTGTAAACTGTACCGGATCCCTCTTAATGCTGTCGGATTACTGACTAAGACTTCCCATACCTCAAATTGATGTATGGAGTCTTAGTTACTGAATAAAGCGATTTTACTGATGAAGCGAATATTTCTTTGTGTGATGTCCGGTGAAGGCGGAGGTAGTGATAATAGAGCTGGGGGCGATAACGTATCATCCATCCCTAATTGCTCGGGAGGAAAATTCGCTGCATTTGCAAAAATTAACAGAAAGTTTACGAATTATCTGCCGGGAGATTTTCCCCATTTGATTGTGGAATCAAAAAAAATCAGAATTATTTTTCTACAATTCAGGAAATAAAATAGAAAATCGTGTCGATTCATCAAGGAAACCGCAAATTTTTATGTGCCGTAAAGCCAGTGTTTATGCGGGTTTCGGTAAAAACAAGAAAAAAAACGAAAAAACTTTCAAAAAAGTGTTGACAAGTATGGTAAGCGTGATAATATATATCTCGCTGACGCAGAAAAGAGTCAGTCAGAAACAAGCGGGAACGCTTGAGAGAAGCTTGATAATTGAACAGTAAAACAACCCTGAAAATTCT
>NZ_QUET01000003.1 GCF_003478445.1 Roseburia sp. AM59-24XD | reverse complement strand
ATTGATATGATTAGTTTTCGTCCCCTTTCCGGGGTCTCTTTATTTCTACCTCTCCGAGATAAATATAATGCACTTGGACAGGAAGTGTTTTCGTCCCCTTTCCGGGGTCTCTTTATTTCTACCCTATCCTCTATACCCATTATAAATCAAGGTCTTAAACCATGATTTGCGGTTCAAATCAATATTTCCATTTTCTATTATCGTATGCAACAAGAAAACACCCTCCCATCCCTGATTTTATCGCTATCGGCGTAAAATTCTCTCGAACAGAGAATTAGGAGCAGGATTATTCATGGCTTGACTGTACTCTCTCAATTCTTCCCATCCCCATATCGTATAATTGTCCCTGATATTTCGTACATTTGCAGACATGAGGCGCAAGCTTCAGCCCTTTATCTCTTGTATGTTTATGCGTTTGGTAATTTTTCCCTAATGTACTGTGATATATGCCGTCAATCACTTCCACTGCATCTGAGCCAAGCATCGGATACAAAACAGTTTTGGAAAGAAAACCGCAACCACCTCCCAGCCATACCAACCCGCTCTCAGTTTTCCACGATGAACCGCGAATAGAAATATTTATAACATATTTCCTGAAAATAGTCCAATGCTTCCGTGATATCTTTCATACTATACGGAAATGCGGAAGTATCAATTGTTATATCAAAATATATTTTCGTCCCGGGAATAAGACTTTCCCTTAGGAGCGGCAGTGCTTTTTCCTCTCCTTGCAAGGTATAATCAATTTTTTGCGCCAGTGTCAAACAATCTGTTTTCACCGGCAGACTATCTCCAACACGTAAACCAGACATACAGTCATTTACTGCATTCCAAGGAGTTTTTCGGTCTCTTCCCAGATCATATAATATACTTTGTTCTAAACGATTTGTTTCATTCAACAAGAATTGGTTACGACTCCCTTTTTCTTTCGCTTTTCTCTGAATTGTTCTTTTGAGCTCCTCATACTTGTCCGGCTCACAGTGAATTTTCCATGCAATCAATGCGGTTCGTATCATGCCCTTTATTGTGCTTCCCGGAATATAAGGCATTCCATATGCATCCTTTATAAAAGCATGAATTTCTTTAGGTCGTCTCGTTTTATCAGAGGTAAACGCTTCTCCTGCATCCATTGTATACCGTTTCCACATTTCATAGTCCTGTTTAGAGCAATTATTCTTCTGCAGCCATTGCCCCAACGCTAACTGACCATCTTTACCGTTCATCATGTATAGTTCAAACTCTTTTTCTTTTCCTCGTTCCTGCAAGGCTTTATACATCTTTTGCACGTCAGGTACGATCACCTGATGGTCCCAAGGTGTATAAATGTATCCTTTTTTACTGATTATCTCACCGGATCCAACATGAATCGGTGACAATGCAGTTATCTGCATCTTATAATGTCTTAAGAAATTCCCCATTCCTATACCTCCATCAACAATGCTTTGGCATATCGATACACAGGATGATTGCCACCGTCAGACACATCGTAAATGTCGCCTTCAAATCGCTGTTCAAAACAAGATCCTGCCATCAAAACATATAAATCCCTTTTTCTTCTCCACTCCTCTGCGTATGTATCCGAAGCTACAAAGCCTGATCTTTTGTCCAGCTGATAGGATGCCTTCTCCAGAACCTCATCCAGTTCTTCATCACGAGGTAATGCCACAGACAAAAGCATTTGTCTTCCGCTATTGTCATTTAATCGCCGAAGAAGCTCCTCCGGGATTTTTGCTTTTCGAAAAGTAAATTTACCAAGTCCGATACTTTTCTTTCCTCCAATCCCTGTATAAGACAACGCTTCAAACAATTCCTCTACCATTATACATTCTTCTGAAGTCTGATATGCTACAATAACATATAATCCACAGTTTTTCTTAAAATAAAACGTTCCCACGCGATAAGGCTTTGTTTCTTCCTCACCACTTACGCTCGCCATCGTCTGCTGAACAAACTTCCCAAATCCATTCTTATATATATCAGAAGTAAGCTCCAGCGTTCCATTCAAATAGCTTTCCATGTCTTCTATCAAAAGATATTTTAACTTCTTCATTTTCTTCTTCTGATCAGATTTTCCACGTTCCACCGGTTCGATATAAACCATTGGCTTCGGCACCATGTACTGTTTACCGATATACGGAAATGTATCCGAGAATAATACTTTTCCGCCTTTCACCATGTCATAGAACTCTTTGTGCTGTCCTAATTTTAAAGCTTCTATAAATAATGCAGAAAAAATCTGATCAGCCAGAAAGGTACATGCACTGTCATTTAACATTCCGTTTCCAAAATGAACTCCCGTTTGAAAATCTAATTTATAAATAGAATACTCCATATAAATCCCCTTTATCGACTCAATATCTCATTGCATTGCTCCATTATTTCTTCCGAAACATCACCAATTACTACTTCTGCCTGCAGGTCTGATATTTTTATCCTTCCATAGCCTCTGGAACCGTTTCCTCCCAGATAATCATATTCCAGCAAACGAAATCCCTGTTTAATAATTTCAAAATCCTGAAGCATGTGTTCTTCTTCCTTCACTTCATAAATTAACTGTACCGGAAACAAAGCCCCCCGCACAACACGCTCAATTTGACGAGGATTTGCAACAGCCGTTGTTCTCGAAATACTGTTTTCAAATTTCACCTCGGTAGCTCCTGTTAAACCTGCATGTTTTAATTCATCCATGTTGCTGATAAACATATCCGAAAACAGCAATCTGCTTGTTTTAACATTATTTTTCTTGGCACTTCCAAAAAGATCGGTCAGACAGTCTGCATCATCATCTGGTTTTTCTGCCACATATTGATTGTATTGTTTTGCCAGTAGCTTCTCATTTTTCCTTTCAGACTACTTCCCGGAATCATTGGCTGATTCGTTCTGATATCTTTTATGACTGGGGAATCTACAGCACCAATTGCTGAAAATGCGCTTGATCCTCCAATATGTAACCCCGTTACAACTTCTATCACTCCACTGATTTCAATCTTAGCTAACATAGTTATCTCCTCCCTCGTTTATTCATCATGTTCAACATAAAATTTTCTATATGCGACCAGTGCCTCCATATATCGGTTGAATAATATATACTGTTCTCTGCTATCACCAATCTCATCAATATGTGTTAATATGTCCGCCTGCTCCACAAGATTTTTTACTGTAGCCTCCCGTCCTGATTCATATACAAAACGAATCTTCATATAATTAATCTGACCCTTTATTTCTTCCGACAACACTTCCGATTGACTGTTGATCACTTCATTATAAATATCTGCTGCCATAGCAAGCAGATTTCTAATTTTTGATGTTGTTACTATTTTAATGTCTCTTCCTCTTTTATCTTTTCTCCCTTTCAGGTCCAAAATAGCCTTTTCCGCTAACTTCACATAGTTGTCTTTCGTTAATTTCATAATGCATTCTCCTCTCTGTGCAGATAGACGTATAGATATATTGCTGTAATCAGCTCACGCCTGTCCACTTCATTTTGTCCCCACTCATACATTTTTTTCGAAAATGCACGATATACAGCTCTTTGCTCCGGTGATTTTCTCGTATCCGGTTCCATTCTTGACAAAAGGTATACATATCTTGCAACATTGATCTGCTCTTCTGTATTTCTGAGAAGATCTGTTAAATGATACAAAAATGCCATTCCATGATCATCTGCCTGTCCAAAATACTGCTGTATCACTTGAAGTTTTTCCTTCAGAATCTTATCTAGCAACACATTCCACGGATAATTTTGTTCTTTACTAAAAATCGTTACCGCATCTTTTCCATCTGTGTCTTTCGAAGCCTGCTCCAGCCGGGCAACTTCTTCCGCCATTACATTGATCGGCTCTCCTGCATGATATACTCCGATTCCTCCTGAGATTGTTAACGTTCCCTGTGTGAACTTCGTCAGTGCATTCCTGATATCACAAAAGGCTGCTATAACATCATTCCAGGCCCCAGCCAGAAACACATCATCTCCTCCGGAATAAACAATAACTACTTTTCTTCCTCCTCCCTTTCCTAAACTTCCAGACGATCCATTATCTAAGATCTTATTTATATAGCATTTGAAAAATAATGATAACTGTCGCGATAAAGTTGCGGTCCGCGATAGCGTTACATATTTATCATCTCCATCTTCCCCCTCAAATCCATGTACAAAAGTCATTCCAAGATTGTCAACGTCTGCCCGCAATACTCCGATCCGTTTGACACCTGCTGACTGTTCTGCCAATTCTTCAAATGTCTCTCCGGTGTTATAATCACCAACCCATAATTTTGTTGCCACATGTTTTCCGGTATACATATCATTTTTTGTATAGCTCCTGATATATGTATCTTTTTGCATTCGTTGAAGAAGGCTGTCCTCCGTGTCTGCCACCAGATATCTGTCAACCGGTAATGGAAGTGCATTTTTCACCGGTTCACACATGATTGTAAAATATTTGTTACGAAGAATCCCTCCAGACATTTTCTCTAATGCATTGCATATATGACATTTGTCATCCACAAGCTTCCCAATCCGGCGACAAATACTGCATTCTCTTTCCCCATCATGACTTTTTCGATTCAAGCTACGGATCGTATCTGCATCATAACGATGTGACTTTTTGGATGAGATCCTTCTGGATACTTCAACATATAATGAAGAATAACTTCCTTTTGGTTCATTTTTCAAAACATTAGCACTGGCCGTAGCAAATCCACCAGCGACATATAATGCAGTCCCAAAATTGTCCAGTAACCATTTATTTACTTTGCTTTCATTATCCTGTACCAATTTCTTCACCTTGTCTGTATTGGGCAAAAGCATATAGCAGTGACCGCCACCCGTATAGATCAAATTAGCTCTCGACAAAGATAATGTTTCCAGCAATTCGTCAACCAGATGTTCCATCATGATCTCCAAATAGAAGCTTCGAGCCCGCAGCCCCTTCAATGCCCCTTTTGAATTAATCGTGTATATAAAGTCCTGGATTCCTGAAATATCCATAGAGTAAAGCATAAACATTTCTTCTTTATATGCTTCTTTGGCATTTATGTATAATCTGCTCCTATAGTCCGTCTCCTGAGCCGTCTCCAGATACTGCTCGACACACGATGCCATAGCTGCTGTCATTTTCACATGATCATAAAGTGAAATGTCCGCCAATTCCTTTTTGGATGTAGAGGACGGAACATATGTCAGATTAGCTTCCAAAACAGATAATAATGAATTCAGATAATCTTCACTTATCTCTATTCCCAAAAGATTATCTGTGATATTTTGAATGACTTTGCGATAAAAATAATCATTCATTTTAATCTCATCAGTGGTCGGATAATTGATCTCGCTCTGCGGATTTAAAACCTGCATCGCATAATGCGATCTTCCTTTATTCCCGTTTAGTATATTAAATACACTATCCAATGGAATTGTTTTATCAAAACCATTTTCCTGTTCCTCTGATTCCCGCCGATCCGAAAATGCTGCTATATTGTCTGCAAAATAAGTCACATACGCACAGTCGTTTTTCGGAATATTGGCATTTTTAAGGTATTTTGCATGATGATAACGCACACAATTCAGTATGTCCTGATCTTGAACATCTGTCTCATTTTTTAAAAATTCATATCCACTCTGGCTGTGATTTCTACCGTCTCCACTTCGATATACCACCTTACCAATATCATGCAGTAAACTGCCAATAATAAGTTTTATCTGCCGGTCTTTAATCATTTCCTTCTCCTTTCTCTTTGTATTTTGATACATCCCATACCAAGTGCAGTTTTAATTCCCACACCTGAAAATTCTCCATAGTTAAATAATAGATTGGCGAAATTAGTCATTGTCTGTGATCCTTGCATCCGTATTGTTATTTTCCCAATGAATGCAGGTATTTTAACGCCTTCCAGAAAAAAACTGACACTTTTCAGATCATATCGAATGACATTAGCATTCTGGCTTAATTGTTCCAGTGTATCATTGTCCACCATTGCATCTTTACCAATTGCCGCATCATATTTATTCATCAGGCTTTGGAATATGCACCTAATATCCGGATAAAATACATATTTTCCTCTCTGTTTAAACGCTGTCGGGGACATAAAATGAATCTGAATATACGGAGAACCATCTTCCTCATAAAATTGATTCATTAATTGTTTATAAGATATTTCTGTGTAATTTTTCTGAACAACTTGAACAACCAGATCTCTTTTCTTGATATTAAGACTTTCCAGATTCCATAATGAATCGTGTAAGATTATCTGCACCGCTTCCTTATTCAGTGCACACACGATCCAATACCATTCACCATCCCTGTACTCCAAATGCTGTACATAAGGATGCAATTGTGACAAATGAAGCTTATCTGCATACTCAGATGGCAATAATTCCATCAATGCCCCATGAAACAATGATGCCATCTGATATGCAAGTTCTTCTTCACATGCTAATTTTAACTCCAGCTTTCCTATCATATACGCCCTCCCCCACAATATTTTCTATCAACAAGTATTATACCACCTTCTTCTCCCCTTTTCTACTCTTTTTTCTCTAACATTTACCACTTACTCTCCCTCAAACTCCCGGTTCCACATCCTGGTATCCAGAATCTCCTCATACGCATCTGCTGCCGCATCATACTCTGCCTCTTCCTCGATATCCTCCATCTCGAAGTCATCGTTTCCAAGGTCGATCAACCGGAACACATAATACTCCGTCACATTCTCGACATCGGACGGAATGACTGCCGCATAGAGACGTCCATCTACCTCGTAGATCTCATCCACATAGAAGTCCTTTTCCTGTCCATCCTCATCTGTCAGTGTCACCATTGTTTCCTCAAATCCATACTCTTTATCTGCCATAATCCTGATTTCCTTTCTGATCATTGTCTGCCGGTGCGTCAGTCTGTCAGGCACCGAATACTCTTATCACGCCTATTATATCCATATTCTCTCCCAAAGACAATCCTTATGTCATCGATTCTAATTCCATTCCACAACCTACTGAATAAGGGACAGTCCCCATATCACATAGGAGCCAACTGCCCCTGCTCCCAATACCGCCACGGATTATATATTCATAATCCTGCATCTTCCTTTCCTCTCAAAGCCATAGTTTGACATCATCATTTCTACAAATTACAGACCGCATACAATGGAATATTTTCCATCCATCCCTGATCCATATACTTTAACGTCGAAAAGCGCACCGCCTTATTCGGCTTATATTTATCGCAATATGCTTTTAGACTTTGCGAGCGGATATTCTCACCGGCTTTCACCTCGATCGGAACAATATCCTTTCCCTTTTGAATCAAAAAATCCTGTTCAAAGGTTGCCTTTTCTGTGCCAAAATAATATGGATTATACCGCGTATCTGAAATTAACTGCTGCAAAACATATTGCTCGGTAAGTGCTCCTTTAAATTCGATAAAAATATCGTTGCCTTCTAATATAGATTCCGCTTCCAGTTCGCTCATTGCCCCTAACAAGCCCACATCCAGTACAAAAAGCTTATATGCATTCATGCTCTTATACGCCTTCAATGGCATATTCGGTTCATTCACGCGATTCACTTTATAGATAAGACCACAATCTACCAGCCACTGGATTGCAATCTCGTACTCACTGCTGCGCGCACCCTTTTTTATCTGTCCAAAGAAAAACTTTTTATTTTCTTTGGCAAGCTGTAACGGAACCGAGTCCCATACAAGGCGAATCCTTGGCAGAGTCCGCGCATCCACATGCTTTCCAAAATCGCCCTCATACTGCCGCACAATATCGTTTTGAATCTGACGAACCTCCGCATAATCCCTGTTTTGACGAAACTCGTCCACAACCGCAGGCATACCGCCTACATAATAATAATTTTTTAACCAGAATAAATACTTCTCCGAAAAATTATCAATCAAGGCATAGTCCTTCGTCGCAAGGGCATCTGCCAGGCTCTGTTCATCCATCGCATAGAGAAATTCCCGAAAATTAAGAGGATACAGATCCAACAGATCTACCTTCCCTACCGGATAAGAAACACCTTCATGAATTGTCACGCCTAAAAGCGAGCCAGCGGCAACAACATGATATTGCGGTGCCTCCTCACAAAAATATTTTAACGATTCCAACACCTTGGGAGAATCTTGTATTTCATCCAGAATAATCAGTGTATCACCCGGTGTGATCGTAACGCCCGACTCGATATTTAAATTCATGAGGATACGTTTTATATCAAAATCCGCCTGGAACACATCATCCATTCTCTTATTATTATAGAATGAAATATATGCTGTTTTCTCATAATGCGTCTTTCCAAATTCTTTCATCAGCCACGTCTTACCAACCTGTCTGGCACCCATTATGATCAGGGGTTTTCGATTTATTTTCTCTTTCCACTGCAAAAGAGCATCCATTGCTGTTCTATACATACTTAATCACCTCTTTATCATTATCATACCACATTTTTTCTGACCTATTCAAGTATATATACTACATTTTTTCTGACCTGATTCCATGAATTTATTACATTTTTTCTGATCTGGTTTTCTTTATTCGCTACATTTTTTCTGACCTGATTCCATAAAAATGTACCAGTCAAAAGGATCGGACACGAAAATACCGCCCCCCAATCGTTAGATTTCCCATTCTACCTTTGGAGGGCGGTACAAGTTGTGATTGCAGATCAGGATGCAAGGCTCAAATTACCTTTTGTCCCCAACATCCTATTATTATTCCAAACCCGAAAACGCCTTTTCATACAGTGCCAGCACATCCTTTTTCGTCGTGCTTCTCGGATTTACCGCGATATTGCCGCTCTTCATGGCATCGTCTGCCATTGCGTCAAACTTATCCTTCGTTACGCCGACCTCTTCCAGTCCGTCAGGAATGCCAAGGGAGTCGTTGAGCTCGACGATCGCATCCACCAGCATGTCCGGAGTGAACTCCTCCAAAGCAGCCGGCAGCGGTGCAATGTAATTGTAGATATTGAAGTATTTTCCATGATCTGCCAGCGCATTGTATTCTACAATTGTAGGAAGAAGAATCGCATTGGCAACGCCATGCGGCACATTGAAGAAGGCACTGACCGGATGGCTCATGGCATGGACATCGCCGAGACGCGCCCATGAGAACGCAATGCCGGCAAACAGGCTTCCTACAAGCATATTTTCGGCTGCCTCGATATCGCTGCGGTTCGCTGTGTAGCGGCGGATATTCGCACCGATCAGTTCCAGTGCCTTCTCTGCCATTGCATCCGAGAATGGAGATGCGGCCGTGGAAATATATGCTTCAAGCGCATGTACCATTGCATCAATACCACATGCAGCCGCCACAGATACCGGAGCTGTTGTGAGCAGCTCCGCATCCAGGATCGCATAGGACGGGATCAGCTTGTAACTGAAAACCGTCAGCTTATAATTACGGCTGTGATCGGTGATGACCGAAAAAGCGGTCACTTCGGAGCCGGTTCCTGCCGTAGTCGGCACGGCGATCAGCGGAATGATGTCTCCCGGCACTTTGTCAGCGCCTCATACTCCGTGATGCTTCCGCCGTATTTTGCAACAACGCCGACCGCTTTTGCCACATCCATCGGCGAACCGCCGCCCAGTGCAACGATGAAGTCAGCACCGCTTGCCTTGTACGCTTCCGCTGCTTTATCTACGGTTTCCACGGAAGGATTACCTTCCGTCTCCGTAAATACGCTGCTCTCGATCCCCTTTGCTTTCAGTGCATCTGCACAGGAACCCACAATTCCCATTTTATTTAAATGAGGACCGGATATAATAAATCCATGTTTTCCTCCAAGCTTTTCTGCTACCTCCGGAAGCTTCGCAAGACTTCCTTTTCCCACAATGATGTTCTGTGGTACCGAAAACGTAAATTCTTTCATTGTAATCCTCCATTCCTGCCACTACAAAAGTGAACCGATATATTCCCGCTCCAGCACGGAGTTGATTGCTGCATCGATCGCCGCATCCAACGCTGCATTGATCTCTTCGTCGCTGGACTGCAGTGCAGCTGCATCCTCATCGGAAATGATCTCGACAAGGGAGCCGAATTCTTCCTTATATTTCAGCTTGCAGACAACGAAGAAGACTCCACCAAGCACGCACCAGCCGCCTGCCATTGCCCATTCCTGCCAGACGAGTGTTGCGCCGGAGCCCGGGATCATGTACATCAGGATCATAAATGCGGACATCAGCACCGCCATGGTCCCAATAAATTTATAAGGACCAACCTTGTACGGTCTCGGCATATCCGGCTCCTTCTTACGCAGAATCAGGAAAGATAAAGAAACCATACAATAAGCAAGACAGCATCCAAAGTTTCCGGCATCGCATACCCACACCAGCATCTTACGTCCGGCAAGCGGAGCCAGACAGGAAAGCAGTCCGATCAGATACAGGGAATTGATCGGTGTCTTATACTTCGGATGAAGCTTGGCAAACATTTTTGGGATCATATAAGACTCTGCCATCGAATACATGGCGCGGCTTCCACCGATCATGAATGAGTTCCAGCTTGTCATGATACCACACATACCACCGACGATCAGCACCTTGGACATGATCGAGCTGTTAAATGCCTTTGCCATGGCATCGGCTGTCACCAGACCGGAGCCGCCCATAGCAGCCTCAATCTCCGTGTGATTCAGTACATATCCAACCGCAAGAATAATGAGTGCATAAAATGTAACCGCCATCACAATGGAAAGAAGCATCATTTTACCAATCTTCTTTAACGGCACATTAATCTCCTCTGCCGCCTGCGGAATTACGTCAAAGCCAATAAAGAAAAACGGGGTTGTCACCGCGACTGCAATTACCGCCTTAAACGAAGTCATTGTATCTTTTCCCAGAAATAGCTGCCCATCCAGATTGGAGGTATCTCCGGTTACAACCGATGCAACGATCAGAAGAATACCGACACCACCGATGATCACGGTGAGAACCGTCTGCAGGATCGCCGCCGTTTTGGCTCCGCGGATATTGATATAGGTGATCAATATTGACATGATGATTGCCACGGCAAGCCATGATGCGTAAATATCAAAGCCTGCAACCGAATAGAGATACCCTTTTAAGAATCCCGGATATATATAAGTAACGATCGTCGGAAGCGCGCATGCCTCAAAACACACAACGCTGACATATCCCAGCACGATCGCCCAGGTACAGATAAAGGATCCGGTCGAGCCCATGGCACGGTGACTGAATACATGCTCGCCACCACATTGCGGCATCGCTGCCGTCAGCTCAGCATAGGTAAGACCGATGAAAAAGATCATGATACCGCCGATCACAAAACCAAGCGCTGCGCCGAGCACACCGCCCTTGACGATCCAGTCTCCACTGGATACCACCCAGCCCCAGCCGATCATTGCGCCGAAGGCAATGACCAGAATATCCCATGCACTAAATACCTTGTCAAATTCCGAAGCTTTCTTGTTCTCCATCACAGTCACCTTCCTTCTTCTGCCGTATCCTCAGTTTTGGCAAGTGCCTTTACAACAAATTCTTCAATATATTTTGCAGTTTCTTCCACTCCGAGAACACTGCTGTCGATCAACATATGACGATTGTGTCTTGCGCCACGGTTTGAGCCTGTCATCTGCTTGTAACGGGCATGAAGCATCTGATCATTTTCACGGATCAGCTCCTTCGCCTTTTCCTCGCCCACCTTCAGCTCCTGCATGACATTTTGAACACGCACCTTGTCCGGTGCATAAATAAATACATTGACGCATCTCGGATTATTTCGCAAAATATAGTCACTACATCTTCCGATGATAACACAGGAGGAACGCGCCGCAAGCTTTTTCACAACTTCCTTCTGAATATAAACAACACGGTCCGTCAGATTTTTATACTTCGCCAGACTGGTTGATCCGGCAGCATTTTCCCGTTTACCTTTTACATCTTTCCCGGCGTCCGCCATCTCCATGAGATCGTGGGAGACGCCGGTTTCTTCTATGATCTTATCGATCAGTGTCCGGTCGTAATAAGCGATGCCAAGATTCCTTGCCAGGGCCCTTCCTACAGCAGATCCTCCGCAGCCATACTCACAACCGACTGTAATTACATATTGTTTCAAACTGTTTCCCTCCAGATTATTTACTGAGTTCCTCAACAGATTCCTTGATGATCTCGTATGCCTTATCGCAATCCTCTTCGGTCAGGATCAGTGGAGGTACCATACGGATGATGTGCGCACCGATCGCCGTAATGAGAAGCTTCTTATCAAAACATTTATGCTTAACATCTACGCCGCTGATGGTATCATCAAATTCAACACCAACTAAAAGTCCCTGTCCACGTACTTCCTTAACATGTGGAAGTGTAGAAAGCTTATCCATAAAGTAAGCACCCATCTTCTTTGCGTTGCCGGCGAGATCTCTGTCCAAAAGCTCTCCGATCTGCGCAAGAGATGCCGCACAGGCAACCGGATGACCGCCGTATGTGGTTCCGTGAGAGCCGGTGTAAATGCCTTTGCCACCTCAGCCGTTGCACAGATTGCTCCGATCGGCATGCCGCCGCCCATTGCTTTTGCCATGGAAACGATATCCGGCTTTACACCATAATTCATATAAGACATCACCGCACCGGTTCTGCACCATCCTGTCTGAACCTCATCCAGCAGAAGAAGAATGCCCTTCTCATCACAGAGCTTACGAAGTCCTGTCATGAACTCCGGTGTTGCCGGATTGACACCGCCCTCGCCCTGTACCGGCTCGATCATGATACCGATCGTGTCATCGGTTACAGCCGCCTTGAAGGAGTCCAGATTATTGTACTCCGCATATGTAAATCCGGGAGTCATATTACCAAAACCGATCTGGCAGGCATTGTCCGGCTGACCGGTCGCACTCATTGCACCAAAGGTACGTCCATGGAAAGACATTTTAGCGGAAACGATGTTGTATTTATTTGGACCGTATTTCTCAACACCATATTTTCTTGCCATCTTGATCATTGCCTCATTTGCCTCAGTTCCTGAATTCTGGAAAAAGATCTTATCCATTCCGATCGTCGTACAGATCTTCTCTGCCAGGAGTGCCTGTGGTACGGTGTATGGATAGTTAAATGTATGAATGATATCCTTTGCCTGATCCTGAATTGCTGCCACAACCTTCTCATTACAGTTACCGGCGCTGTTTACGGCGATACCTGCATAAAAGTCAAGATATGGTGTACCATTCTCATCGTACATATACATATCCTTTGCTGTCTCTGCAATAAAATCAAAACGCTCATAAGTTTCGATCATATATTTGTTTACTTTTTCCTTTAACTGCTCCTTCGTTAATCCTGTTTCTTTTAATTTCATAATCGTATCCTCCTTAATGAATAATCGCTGTGTTGGTTGACTTCCCACTGCGTTACGGGCACCTTCCTGACAAGAAGTTTCCTATAATGCAAAAAAGACGCTGCGTTTTCAAAATAATTTGAAAATCACAACGTCATTGTTGCATGTATGATGTGTTAAATTGTCTGATGTGATGCGTTCAGCATAACATCTGTACTGTGCGTCTGTGTCTCACATCCGCCGTCCTTTATATTGAACACCTATAAAATAGCACGCCATCGCAATCATGTCAATACCAACGGCTAAAAAATTTCACTTTATTTTATTTTGTGCAATATATTGCACGATGTGTGCTATTATAATACCATTTCTACTTCTTACGGAGTACCAAAAATAGTACAGTCAATATAACAGGTCCACCGTAAAAAACGCTTCTTCCTCCATACCTGCACACATTAATATGCAACAAAAAATGTCATAAAACGAACCTTCTGATCCCCGTTGTTGATGTAACGATGAAACTGATCGGATTCAAAACGAAATACATCCGCCGCCGTCACGATATGCTCGCCATCCTTTAATTCCACGGTAAGCTCCCCCTCCATGACCGCAAGATACTCCCGTGTCCGCTCGCCATGGCTTCCGCTGGCGTAAATGCCGTCCGGTTCAATATCGATCCGGTAGATCTCGACCATATGATTATCCTCGATCGGAAAACAGTTCCACACCCGATACTGTCCCGGCACCTCCTTGATCGGCGGTGTCTCCTCCGTCCGGACCAGATACGAATCTAACGGCGGTGTCTGGATCAGCTCATTAAAATCAAGGCGAAGTCCACTTACGATCTTGCCGAGAACGCCGATGGACGGATTGGCTGTTCCGCGCTCAATCTGCGCCAGCATACTCTTGCTGACTCCGGTCTGCTCCGCGACCACGTCCAGACTCATCCCCTTTGAGGTACGGATCCTCTTTAAATTGACGGCAATATTATGTGATAAATAATCCATAGACTTCTTCCTTTCTGTCTGCTTTCAGACCGGTCCGGCCGGCAAAGCACAATCATTCGTTGCTCCAGCATCATTATATAAAAGAATCCGCAGGAAAACAACAACCTCCCCTCGTAAATACTGCCTTCCCACCTTGCATTTTCCTCCGGCATCCTGTATTATATTCTTTACCGAACACACATTCTTTCCGTCGTGTGTCTGTGGTTTAATGCTTGCAGTTTGATCGAACGCTTGCAACTTATCGAAAGGCATGATTACATTATGAGACGTAAAAGACTGACTTTACATATATTTTTGTGGGGCATGCTTGCCGCACTGGTCCCGGTGGGGCTTTTATTTTTGTTTTTGTGGAGCGGCGGAGCATACTTTGCGCCTGCTCTGTGTGCAGGACTGATCCTGATCCTTTTCTGCATTTACAAGATCCATTTTCTGCTGCGCTCCCGTTCACATTACATTCGCGGCGACTGGTCACTGACCGATCTGGATGACATTTCCGGTACGGATTTCGAAGCACTGACCTGCGATATTCTTGCCTCCAACGGCTTTGAGCTTGCCCAGAGCACCAAGGCGAGCGGTGATTTCGGCGTTGATGTCCTTGCGTACCGCGATGGAATTTCTTTCGCGATCCAGTGCAAACGCTACAATTACGATGTCGGGATCGAAGCCGTGCAGCAGGTCTATGCCGGACGTGCTTTCTATGAATGTCACGTTGCTATGGTTCTGACGAACCAGTATTTCACGCCGGCAGCCCGCAAGCTGGCAGATAAGATCGGGGTTGTACTCTGGGACCGCGACATGCTGGAAGAGCTGCTTTAGAAAGAGAAAAAGTACCGGACAGACTGAAAGGAGGAGACCATGCATACCGTCAAAATATCCGTGCGAAATCTCGTGGAATTTATTCTGCGAAGCGGCGATATTACCACGTCCGAAAGCGGTCTCGCCGACCCGGATGCCATGCAGGAGGGTACGCGCATCCATAAGAAGCTTCAGAAGCGTATGGGTTCTGCCTACCGTGCCGAGGTTCCCCTTTCGATCGCACTTCCGGTCACCTATGACAGTGTATCGGTAGAGATGACCGTAGAGGGCCGCGCTGACGGCATCTTTCCGGAGAAGAACGGCAGCGGCACCACGATTGACGAGATCAAGGGCATTTACCGCCATGTATCGCGACTGACCGGACCCGTTCCTGTCCACAAAGCGCAGGCGATGTGCTACGGCTATATCTATGCCCTTGAGAACAAGCTCAAGGATGTCGGCATCCAGATGACCTACTGCTATATTCCGACGGAGGAGGTGCGTACATTTTCCGAGCGCATCCCTTTTGCAGAGCTTGAGAAATGGTTTATGGATCTCCTTCATGAATATGCAAAATGGGCTGTCTGGCAGATCAAGTGGCAGGAGAGACGCAACGAGAGCATTCAGGAACTTGATTTTCCATTTGAATACCGCGAGGGACAACAGCGTCTTGTCAAAGGCGTTTATCAAAGCATTCTGCGGCGCAAACGGTTATACATCGAAGCACCTACCGGCGTAGGCAAGACAATCTCCACAGTGTTTCCTGCCGTCAAGTCCATCGGCGAGGGTGTCACCGAGAAAATATTCTATCTGACCGCCAAAACAATCACCCGCACCGTGGCAGAGGAGACCTTCTCTCTTCTCTCCGACAGGGGCATGCAGCTGAAGTTCATCACACTGACCGCTAAGGAAAAGATCTGTCTTCTCGACAAGCCACAGTGCAACCCACAAACCTGTCCACGGGCGCTCGGTCATTTCGACCGGATCAACGATGCCGTTTACGATATTCTGACCCATGAGGATGCCATTTCGCGCGAACGGATCCTTGCTTATGCGGAGAAGCATGACGTCTGCCCTTTTGAGATGAGTCTTGACATCAGTACCTGGTGTGATGCGATCATCGGCGATTACAATTATGCCTTTGATCCGACTGCCTGCCTCAAGCGTTTCTTCGCCCTTGAGACAGAGAATGACTATGTTTTCCTGATCGATGAGGCACACAATCTGGTGGACCGTGCCCGGGAAATGTACTCCTCCTGCCTTGTCAAGGAGGACTTTCTCAAGATTAAGAAAATCATGACAAAGCACTCCCGCAAAACAGCACGGAGTCTGGAGCGCTGCAACAAGGAGCTGTTAGAATTAAAACGGGGCTGTGAGGAACGCCGCCTTTACGATCCGATCGAGATCGAACCGTTTGTTATGAAGGCTCTGCGCCTGTCCTCCCTGTTAGAAGAATATCTTCACGGTCGCACAGATTCCTCTGATTACATGGCTCTTCCGGACATTACTCCGGGAGATCCCGCCGCACTTCCACTGGACGGCGATGCCCGCGAGGAGGTTCTGGCATTCTATTTTGAACTCCGCTATTTCCTTGCCGTGTTTGAGACGATCGATGACAAATATATCGTTTACGCCGATTATGACAGTGCCGGTGCATTCTGCCTTCATCTGCAGTGCATGGATCCGTCCGGCAACCTGGATCTGTATCTGAAGCGTGGACGCTGCGCCGTTTTCTTTTCTGCCACACTCCTTCCGGTCAATTATTACCGGGAACAGCTTGCGGGCAGAGAGGATGATTATGCGATCTATGCGCCGTCCCCGTTTCAGTCTTCCAACCGTCTGCTGCTCATTGCCCGCGATGTCAGCACGAAATACACCAGACGCACCCCACGGGAATATCAGCGGATCACCGATTATATTCTCCGTTTTATTCAGGCAAAGACCGGAAACTATCTGATCTTTTTCCCGTCCTACCGCATGCTGGAAGACATCCGCGACTATCTGGAGCAATCCGCCTACTGCCGCACATCTGTGGATCTGTATATGCAGGAAAGCTCAATGAGTGAGACAATGCGCGAGGAGTTTCTGTCCCATTTTCAGGACACACCGATCAGAACAACCGTCGGACTTTGTGTTATGGGCGGTATCTTCGGAGAGGGAATCGACCTGAAGGACAGCCGCCTGATCGGTGCTGTCGTGGTTGGAACCGGGCTTCCTATGGTCTGCACGCAGAACGAACTTTTTCGCAATTATTTCGACGAGAAAAAGGGCACCGGCTTCAACTATGCGTACCGGTACCCGGGTATGAATAAGGTGCTGCAGGCCGCCGGTCGTGTCATACGAACCGTCACCGACCGCGGTGCCATCCTTCTTCTGGACGAACGCTTCCTGCAAAACAGTTATCAGTCGTTATTTCCACGGGAATGGTTCCCGTATGATGTGGTGTCTGCCGAATCCATCGGCAAGCATCTGTCCGATTTCTGGGACAGTTAAACCGTATCGATAAATTTCTGTCCTCCCCCACATAATGATCAGCGTCAATGTTTTCTACGCAGAAGATCTATTCCTGCAGCTCATAAGTCTGTTCAAAAATGTCTCCGCGGATCACATAGATATCCGTCAGATCATCGGATCGGACCGCCATGTAGTCTCCCGGTCTGCCAAGAAAATATTCGTGTCCCTCGCCAGCCGGAAAGATCTTCGTCCGCTTCTCCAGACGGCAGGCGTATATTCCCGCTCCCTTCTTCGGATAGCACAGATGCGCATACTCGTCAATGCTTAAAAATTCCTGCTCCGGCAGCGTCTGAAGCTCCGGCCAGAAGTCCATCATCTGCTCAAACATATCAAGCGGTTCCTGTGTCATTTCGTAGCTGGCATCAAACTTCTTCTGCCGGATATCATAAACCTCACCCTTACAGCCGATCATAATATAAGTATCCGGTGCCGCAGTCACCTCAAGACCAGACTCATTTTCCAGAGAACGCAGCCACAGCTTTTTGCCTGCCGGTACCATATCGATCGTTTTCACATACGCCCATGCCACTCTTTTCTTGCGGTAATACTCCATCCGACGGATCTCTTCGGCATGATCCCTGCCGTATTCTGCCGCATCGATCCATACACAGTCCCGGAAATAGGACTCTGCCTTTTCCATCAAATAGTCGATCGTGTGTCCGATGCCATGCTCCTCCATCTGCAGCTTAAGTATCACCGAAGATACGCGGACACTGGCGCAGAATACATCACCTCGGATCAAGCCGAAATCCGGGATCAGATAATCCAGAAATTCCAGCGGGCGAACCCGTTTCGTATCACTCAGAAACAGCAGACACTTCTCCTCATGTTCTCCCCACACAGCCAGCAGAAAATGATTGCCGGTTTCCCTCAGAAACGCCTTCTTCTCCTCCAGCCACGCAGTATTCCACACGGCATTATCCTTTTCACTTTCCGATCCTCTCAGAAACTCCGTCGCGCGCTCCTCTGAAATCTGCACCGCCACAAGATTCTCCTGTTCATTCCGGCTGCATATCTCCGCCTGTTCTAATATGTTCTGTCCCATATCTGGTACACCATACCCTTTCCTGTGATCTGTCTCTGATCCTGTCAACGTTATTCCCCGTTCTCCCATATCTGACCGGCAAAGCTACGAAAGCTCCTGTTGACATGCGTAAACCGCAGTGTCAGAACACCATCCTCAATCGCAGTGATCTTCGCATATATTTCTGTAAACAATGCCCGTCCGTCCTCGCCGGCGGCAAATATTTCCACATCCATTCCCACGCGCAGCTCATAGCTTCCGCCCTTCTCCGGACGCACCAGAGCCCGCTTATGCGAAAACCGGCACAGCCTTCCGGCAATACAGATATCCTGGATCAGCTTGCCTTCGATCGGATACATATTAAACACCACCCGGGTATCCACCGGGTACATAATGTCATTTTTCTGTTCGCGGATACGGCAGTCATACGATCCCTGAATTGCCCGGATCTCACAGACCGAGATCGGATACGCAAGTCCCTTTGCCTGAATCTCCTGATATGCCGATGCATCTACCGGCACGCGCACATGCGCAAGACATTCCTGCGATGCCAGGATCTGACTGCCCACGCTGAAGCTTTCAATACGGGAACATTCATTAACCACACTGCCGATGACGTTATAACGCATGAGCTGTTCCGAGCCCACATTACCGATAAACGCCTCTCCACGGTGAAGTGCAATCCCCATCTCCATCAGTGGGTAGCCGTTTCTGCTGCAATATTCATTGACCTTTTCCATATTATTCTGCATCTTGATCGCCGCTGCGATCGCATTCTCCGTCTGTTCCTCAGAGACAAGCGGCGCACCAAATACCGCCAGAATGGAATCGCCCAGATATTCAATAACGGTTCCTTTATGCTCTATAAGCGCCGGAAGCATACCCTGAAAGAAATAGTTGAGTACATCCGTCACCTTCTCCGGCGACAACCCCTCTGAAATCGAGGTAAAGCCGCGCAGATCCGCCATCATTACGGTAAGCTCACTTTTCTTGCCACCAATCGCTGCCCCCTCCGGATTCTCCAGAATCTCATTGAAAATATCATCAGAAAAATACTGACCAAACACCTGTCTTAACAATCGGTTTCTCGCTTCAAGCTGGCGGTTCAGCTTCATAATCTCTTCCTGTTCCCGCAGATGATTTGCCTGCTGCACCAGAAGCTTCTCATAATTCTTCGTAACATCATGCTGCCACGCCGTCTGCTCGATTCGAAGGATCCCCTCCTTCGAAAACGGCTTGTGAAGCACAACCGTTGCGCCCCAGGAATAACATTCGCGGTCAAGCTCCTTCGTCCTTGTCTCCGTCATAAAAAACAAAGGAACACCCGCAAGATCCTTCTGCTTGCGGATATAAGAAACCGTATGGAATTCTTCCCCCTTAGACATCATATAGTCGACGATGATCAGAGAAGGAGCCTCCCTCCAGTCCTGCCTAGACCGTTCGATCTGTACGCGCTCCTCGATCGCCCGACGCACCGCCTCAAAAGACATCTTGCAGACAGCACGCATGCCTCCGGTGGAGTTGATCCGCCTCTGCGCCTCGATCATCTCATGGCGGTCATTTCCGATCACCCATATATTTCTCCCCATAGCATTTACCTCCGGCTCGAATGCCAGCTTCCGCCTGACCGTGCCGGCTTCTGCGGCCGGGCATTCTTACAGTTCTCACATAACGTGCCGGTCCGGATCGATGCCCCACACTTCACACAGGACAAACGCATCGGCTCCAGCTTCGGAATCTCCAGATATTCGTCTGACACAAACTGCTCGATCACATGGCGCGGCACACCGGTCTCGCGCTCAATAATGATCGCCGGCTTCGCTCCGTATTTGCGCAGGAAATTGCGCACGGTCTGAAAGTAATCATAATTCTCTCTTCCGCATTTCCTACAGCGGTACACACCGCGGGAGATCTTCTCAAGATCTCCGCCGCAATATCCGCACGCTGTCGGAATTCCGCTTGAACGAAGAAAGGATTCTCTCTTCCGGCGTGCTATCGCAATCTCGCTTTCCTGCTCTGTCGGTGCGTCCTTGTTCTCACTATCTCTGCCTTCTGTAGTCTCTTCTTTGCTGGTGCTGCTCTCTCCCCGATCTTTCTTTCCGCCCGGATTATGTATACTCTCTGCCGTAAGCTTTAAAAGCGTACGCAGACGCTGCTTCAGCTCTTCAATCGCATCCTTCGGACGGTTTGCACAGTAAATCGTCTGCACATTGTTCAGATAGAAACGGAACATGTCCGTCATCGGGCTGTCATCTATCTGAAACGGCACGATGGTTTTACGGTAATAGATCGCACTGTCGATCTCCTTTTCCACCCAGATCGACTGCTGGGATGCCTTTGAAAGTACCAGCAGGAAAATATCACAGTTCTGGATCGCAGACGGGATTTCCCTTGCATAATTGGAGCCTGCCGGAATCATGTCCGGAGCGATCCAGTAGGTAATACCCATTTTCTCCAGCATCTGCGTCATCTTTTTAATGTATCGCTCATCCTTGGAACTGTAACTAATAAAAACAGATTTGTTCATAGCCACAACCATCCCCCTATATCAGATTTCATCATACGCAACACGGTTGCGTCCTGTAGATTTTGCTTCATAAAGCTTCTCGTCCACTTTCTTCACATTCTCCTCCGGTGTCAGATGCGGATCTAATGCCTTCACACCAAAGGACATGGTCACCCGGATCGGTACATCTTCAAAATAGCAGATCGAGGTCTCAATCTTCTTGCGGATATTTTCTGCAAATACAGAGGCCTGCGATACGGCACAGTCCTTCAAAAGGATCACAAATTCCTCGCCGCCCCAGCGGATCACCTCACCCATTTCTCCCGCCGCATTGCGCAGGATCGATGCGATATATTTCAGAACAACATCCCCTGCATTGTGTCCATATGTATCGTTGACCCGCTTGAAAAAATCAATGTCTCCCATCACGATCGAACAGGACTTTCGCAGCAGATAAGGAAGAATATTTTTCTCGTAATATTCATAATATCCGCGTCTGTTTTTCAAGCCGGTCAGCTGGTCAAGCTGCGATTCACTGTACAAGATCTGGGACTCTAAGGTCTTGCCGCAGAACACCGCCGCCATCGCCAGACGACGCTCATCTCTGTCGTCAAAATACCAGTAGCCCTTATCATCCATCTTGTTGATCGCCTGATAAGCACCAATGACCTCGCCGCGCGAATTGGTCACCGGAATACAGAGGATCGATCTAGTCTGATATCCGGTCTCCCTGTCCACCTCCGGGTTAAATCTCGGATCCTCGTAAGGATTGTTGATCAGAATCGTCTCATTACCTGAAATGGATGCGCCGACAATACCGCTCCCCTCCGGAACCACAATACGGGGACTGTCAAGTGCCACAAGCGTCCAATACTGCTTTTTGGCTTTATCCCAGTACCAGAACGAAGCTCTTTCGGAATTGGCGAGCGTCCGTCCAAGCTCCGTCAAAAGCAGGATCGTCGATGCGAAATCCTTCGTATCTACCATTTCATTCATAAAGGAAAAAATTTTTCCAACAGTTCCTCTGCATTTAATACCCGCCTATTCTCCATATAAGTCATTCATTCCTTTCTCAGCCTGCTCACTGCCGGCTTCCGGTAAACATTCTCCAAGCTGTGTCAAATACTCTAATGAAATTCTCTGTGCCTCCGGCTGCGTTGTCTCGATCAGCACGGAGCAACTTCCGAAATATGTATCATAATAATCAAAAAACTGACTCCATACGATCTTTCCTGTGCCAAGCGCAAGATGCAGATCGTGCTTCAGATCATTATCATTGATATGGATATGCTTCATATACGGAGCAAGCTGTCTTATCCATATTGCCACCGGAAATCCATAAATCACCGCATGCGCATAATCAAAACACACGCCATAGTTCGGATAATCCTTCAGTCGTTCCGAAATCTGTACCAGCACGTCCGGTGTTGCATCAAACATATTTTCCAGATAAATCTCTATGTCCGGAAAATCGGACAGAAGTGTTTTCAGAAATTCCACCGTCATGTCAATCGCATGCATATCGTATTCTCTGGAAGAAAGCATCGGATTGACATTGGTGTGAAACACAACACCTTTAACACCAAGACTCTGAGCGATCTTCATACTCTGCCGCATACGGTACTCCGAAACCACGCGCATGCGCGGATCCTGACTGAACACCACGACATCCAGGAATGCGCCATGCATTGTACTGCCCTCCGGAAGCCCCGCTTTCTGATATGCTTCAATAATCTCCTTCTGCCGCTCCTTTGATTCCAACACCTCCGGATCAAAGAAATCATTGATCTCAAACCCAACACCATACTCTCTGGCAAGTGCCAGATGCTCCTCAAGGTTCTCCACCCGGGATACCACCAAATACTGCCCCATAATTTTCCTCATTTCTGCGACTTACCGCCGCCTGCAACCTTCTACCTTAACCTTCTCAATATCTCAATCACATAATCCCATGTCCTGCGGACACTGTCCACATTCATGGACTCCTTCGGTGTGTGGATATCATCCATATCCGGTCCGAAGGAAACACAGTCAAGACCCTGCAGCTTGCCGGCAAACAGCCCGCATTCCACACCGGCATGAAGAGCCTCAACCACCGGCTTTTCACCATACTGCTCCTCGTAAATCTGTATCATCAGCTCGCGCAGCGGCGAATCCTCACGATATTCCCATGCCGGATATGCTCCCGTACAGGTCACACTTCCGCCAAGCGCCTCCATAAGACACCGGATCCTCTGCACCAGTTCTTCTTTCTCAGTGCCGATACTGCTCCGCACCGAAAAAGAAAACGATACCTCTTCTTCCCGGGTTATCATAATTCCCAGATTCAAGGAAGTCTGTACCAGCCCCGGGATATCGAAACTCATGCGCTGTATGCCCCCCGGCAGATTCACCAGTGCCGCAATGACATCGTCCGTGGAATGCTGTGTCATCGCTCTCTGTCCCATTTTCGTCCCAGTGCTTTCCCACACAAGACGAATCGATGGATCTGTTTGTCTGTACTCATTTTGGTACACCTTCTCCAGCTCGCGAATCACCCGCTCACCGTCTCCGTCCTCGCAGAGAAGCAACGCTGTCGCCTCCCTCGGGATCGCATTGTCCTTCAGTCCGCCGTCCAGACGAAGCAGGCGGAAATGACAGGAATCCTTCAGGGTGAAAAGGGTTCTCCCCAACAACCGGCAGGCATTGGCACGTCCCTTGTCGATCTCTACGCCGGAATGACCGCCCATCAGACCGGTCACCGTAAGGCGGATCTGTTCACCGTCTGTCTGCTCCCACTTCACCGGTAAATGCGCCTCCGCGGTCACGCCTCCGGCACAGCTTACCAGAAGATGTCCCTCATCCTCCGAATCAAGATTTAACATGATGCGGGAACGCAGATCAGAGCAGTCGATCGCGGCAGCTCCAAGCATGCCGATCTCCTCATCCACGGTAAATACCGCCTCTAACGGCGGATGCTGTATTGTCTCATCATCAAGGATCGCAAGCGCATATGCTACCGCAATGCCATCATCACCACCAAGCGTTGTTCCCTCTGCCGAGATTACACTGCCTTCCAGCTTAAGCCGGAGACCTTCCTGTGCAAAGTCAATGTCACAGTCCGCTTCCTTTTCACAGACCATGTCCATATGCCCCTGCAGCATAACCGGTGCCGACTGCTCATACCCTGCCGATGCATCCTTCCATATGATCACATTATTCCATTCGTCCTGACGGTACCGCAGTCCTCTCTGAACCGCAAAGTCCACCAGAAAATCGCTGATCCGCTTCGTGTCGGATGACCCGTGCGGAATTGCACAGATCTGTTCAAACCAGTCAAATACCTCCTTGGGTTCTATCCCCGTTAATACTGCCATGTTTCGCCTCCATTATAAAGTATACCATCGATGCAAGCAGCAGACCAAACGCTGCAAGTCCGCCGATATTGCCAAAAGAAAATCCAATCTGAACCACATCTGCCAGCGAACCGCCATGATACGGTATCACCGCCAGAATCGCCAGTAATATACCAACCAGCCCCTCCCCGGCAATCAGTCCGGAACTGTATAAAATACCTCTGTCAACGCGAAGCTTCTGCCTCCCTCTTTGTTCTTCACTGTCCGCTTTTCGGGACTCTATGATCCGCCGCAGCATACCGCCTGCAAATATCGGTGCTGATAGGTGGATCGGCAGATATAAACCAATCGCGATCGGAAGCACCGGCAGTCCGAGGATCTCGATCACAACAGCCACGAATGCACCGCAAAACACAAGGCCCCACGGAAGTGTTCCTCCCATCACGCCTTCCACCACAAGCTTCATTAATGTTGCCTGCGGCGCCGGCAGCTGCACGGAATTGCCAAAGCCCCACGCTGCATTGAGCAGATACATCACGCCACCGATCGTCAGTGCTGCGACCACTGCACCGATCAGTTCCCCGATCTGCTGCCATAGTGGCGTTGCGCCAACGATATATCCGGTCTTAAGATCCTGCGAGGTATCCCCCGCCATCGCCGCCACAATACATATCACGGTTCCCACGCAGATTGCCGATACCATACCAACGTAGCCGGTCATCCCTGTTCCTTTCAGCAGTGCTGTTGCGATCAGAAGGGTCGCGATCGCCATGCCGGAAACCGGGTTGTTCGACGATCCCACCAGACCGACCATCCTGCTTGACACCGTAGCAAAGAAAAATCCGAAAATCACGACAAGCATCGCCCCAAACAGCCGTACCGGCACCGACGGAAGAAGCCATATCACTACAGCGATCAGCAAAATTCCGGCAAGCACCGCCCCCATCGGAAGCTCCTTCGAGGTACGCAGGGTATCCTGCTCTCCGCCTCCGATCCCTTTCATTGCAGCGGCGAAGGTACGAAGGATCACCGGAAACGTTCTGATCAGACTGATAATACCTCCTGCTGCAACAGCTCCCGCACCGATATAACGGATATAGCTGCCCCAGATATCCCAGACGTCCATCGAAGAGATCGCCTCCATGCCCGGTGCGATCACATTGTCCGCACCGAAAAGCATGATCGCCGGAATCAATACAAACCAGCCAAGCACGCCTCCGGCAAACATATTGGACGCCACGCGGAATCCACAAATAAAACCGACACCGGTCAGTGCCGGCAGTACATCCAGTCCAAATCCCGTCCGCAGCGGACGGATATTCCAGTGAACCCGTGACGGAAATAGCTGCAGTCCCTCCGTAATAAACTTATACAACGCAGAAAGTCCAAGACCTGCAAATACAACCTTCGAACCTGCACCGCCTTCCTCACCGGCAAGCAGCACCTCTGCACACGCCGTCCCCTCCGGGAACGGAAGCGCACCATGCTCCTCCACGATCAATGCACGGCGGAGGGGTACCATAAACAGGACACCCAGCAGACCTCCGCAGACGGATACTGCTGCAATCTCCGTAAAAGAAGGCATCGCAACCTCTGTGCTTTCCTGCGCCCACATAAACAACGCCGGCATGGTAAATATCGCACCCGCCGCCAGGGATTCGCCGGCAGAGCCGATCGTCTGAACCATATTATTCTCCAATATGGAATCCCGCCGCAGAATATACCTTAGGATGCCCATCGACAAAACCGCCGCCGGGATTGATGCCGAAACCGTCATTCCAACACGCAGTCCGAGATATGCATTAGCTGCTCCAAAAACCACTGCCAGCAAAAGACCCAGCATCAACGATACCGGAGTAAATTCCGGCAGCCTTTTGTGCGCAGGAACAACAGGTTTAAAGTTCTTATTCTCGTTCATAACAGACCTCAATTCATAATATAATCTTTATTCAAAACCGTATTTATATTATGCTTGTCCGTAACCTAAAGTATACCACATATTTAAAGCAATGTCATTATACGAAACTTTGCTTTGGGATCATAATTTATTTGATTTATAAACTAAATTGTAAGATATTATATGATAATAGACTCGGAATTTTTTCACAAGAGAATGTATCCCAAAATACGGACACAGTTTCTATCGAGGGACTTGACACGATCCGCAATTATACGGATGACTATGCAGCAATCGGCGGACTGAATGTTTTAGGCGCCCGGGGGCTGGAGATTCCCTGACATTTTACTAATCTACTGCCGCTGTTGCTTCCATCCCCTGCTGTGCCAGCTCTGCCGCAGAAGCGCTTGTGTCAGCCGCTGCCTCCGATGCTGTTCCGGTCATTGCCGTAGTCTCTGTCGTACCGACAGCTTCCGTCATTGCGGCATCAATGGTATTCTGCTCGTTGTCATCGCTCGTTCCGTTCTGCTCATGACGCATCAGATCGATCATTTTCTTTAAATATTCCATATCCGCCTGCAGAAGCTCGTAATTTTCCGACCGGCGGTGTCCGTTCTTTTCCGCCTCGGAAAGCTGCTTTAACCGCTTTTTCATTAACTCCATCTGCTGATCAAGCTTCGCCTTTTCGGAGGTATTCTCCCGTACTGCTTTTGTTTTCTTAATCGCCTCGGTTTTCTGCTTTCTGCCCCGCACCGTACCGTCATCATGCTGCTTATGCATTTCCTCAAGCTTCATATTTACCACCTTTTTGCGGGCTGCACGGATCATCTTGTTCGCGTGATTGACTGCGATCTGAATTTCTTCATCCTTGTATTGTCCGGAGCCTGCTTTTCTCTTGAGGCTTGCCAGCTCTGACTTGGCAGAGCTTAGTGCGTTTCCCGCCTGGATCCGCGTCTTGGCGCGCATAATCGCTGCAGATACTCTTCGGTAACTGTAGGATAATGCTTTCTTGGTATTCGTCTTGTTTTTGGAAGCATTTTTCCGGCTCTCTTGCAGGCGCTTCAGCATGTTCTCCAGATAGGAAAGATCCGATTCCATATCCTGCTCGGAAATATCGTCCCATGGCATAGTTTCCCCGTTCTGATCCTGTTCATCCTCACTCATCGTCAGGTCAGATCCATCACTTGTCTGTCCATTTTTTGACACAGCTCCTGAATGAATAATCGATGTGTTTGTAGACGCAGTGTCCTTCTTCGTGTGTCCGTTTTGGGGTACAGACGTGTCAGTGCCCTTCGTTGTCTTTGCTATTGTCGCCTCGCCCTGTGCGCTTTTTGGCACAGATACATTATACATATCCGCGCCGCCGTACTGCTCACTCAGAAGCTGTGCCACACGGCTTCTGCCGCTGGACACATCGTACTGCACACCGTCCTCTGCCGCAAAGCCGGAAGCAGTCTGACTGTATTCCGCACCCTGCTGCGCACCGTTTGACGCCTGCAGTTTTCTTCCGGCACGCGCACTGCGATATGGTTCGTACATATTTCCTGCAATCATTCCCCGCATCTTCTCATCCTCCCTGACTGAGTCCTTTTTATATACGCCTTTTCATTCACATCCCTGTTCCTGAGTATCAAGCTTACATATGCTTTTTCGCCACCCTCTACAGATTCTTTCACTTATCTTATTCTTCGGTATTTTTCATTAGTTTCTTTAATAAAGAATAAAAGCATAAAATTATGCTCCGGAAATATTGGGTGTGAACAGCGTGTATACAGTGCGAATGGTAACGAGATCCGGTTGTGTTTCCCGGCAAAAACTTTTATAATCATAGCAGACTGATGCAGAATTGCGAAAACCATCCGGCAATAGAGCATTATTCGGGGCATCCGTGTTTTATCACAATAATTATGGGGGAGGCGGTATGATGCTGGTACAGATCCTGTCTGGTATTCACAATTTAACAACCATGCTTTACGGCATCTATATTTCTGCCTTTTTCCTTGGCGTGAAACAGAACCGCCGCAATATCGGTACACTGTTTCTGTTTTCGTGCGGAGAAGGATTATTATATCTGGTCGTATCATTTCTGTACGGCTCGCTTTTTGCCAAGGAGCTTTATCCTTTTGTGATCCATCTCCCTTTGGTGATATTTTTAGTTCTTTATTATCATTACCCGCTGATTTCCAGTCTGACCTCTGTTTTTTCTGCCTATTTGAGCTGTCAGATCAGCACCTGGGTCGGTCTTTTCGCACTCGACCTCACCCGTCAGGATTGGTGCTATTATCTCTCGCGTATTATCACAACGCTTCTGGTCTTTGTGATCCTCAGCCGTTTTGTCTGCCGCACCACGGCGGCAATTTTTGCCAAGGACAAAAGGGAGCTTTGCATTATCGGATTCCTTCCTCTCGTATACTATATCTTTGACTATGCAACAACGAAGTTTTCCAATCTTCTCTATTCCGGCAATAAAGCAGTTGTGGAATTTATGGCTTCGCTTTCTGCATTGCATATTTGATTTTTCTTCTTGTGTATTTTAAAGAATTCGAGCAAAAGCAGGAAATCCGCCAGTACAGCGACCTGATGGAAATACAGCTCATGTCGATCCAGAAGGAGATCGATCAGGTACGGAACAGCCGGCAGGAGCTTTCCATCCTGCGGCACGATATGCGTCATCACCTGAATATGATCCAGACATTTCTGCAAAACGACCCGGAACAGGCGCAGAAATATATTCAGGAGATCAACGACGCCTATGACGACACAGTCATCACGACCTACAGCAAAAACGACACGCTTAATTCCGTGATTTCGATCTACCAGACACGTTTCACGGAAAAGGACCTGCGTCTTGAATGCAATATCCGCACGCAGGCAGAGCTTCCATGCCCGGATATTGCAATTTGTACGATCCTGTCCAATGCGCTCGAAAATGCAATGCACGCACTGGAGCAGTCGTCGGCAGATGATGGCTGGGCAAGACTGACGATCACTCAGAAGAACCACCAGCTTCTTCTAGAAATCGAAAATCCGGTCGACCAGATTCCAAAGTTTGTTGACGGGATTCCCGCTTCTACCCGAAAAGGACATGGCATCGGAGTCAAAAGTATTGTATACTATGTAGAACAGCTGCATGGTCAGTATCATTTTTCCGTTTCCGACCATATGTTTATTCTGAGGATCATCGTGTAAATATCAGAGACATAATGTTTACAGGCAGAGAAAGGAACGCAGGATTTTTATGAAGATAGCAATCTGTGATGACGAGGTACAATTTATCAATACGACTGTCGCGCTATTGGAAAAGTGGGCATCGAAGCATCATGTCGATGTGACTCTTTACCGTTTTTCCAACGGCGATGATCTGATCCGGGCGCACCACACCCACTGCATGGATCTGATCATTCTGGACATCATCATGCCTTTGCTCAACGGTATGGATACCGCGAAGGAGCTGCGTCAGGAGCATCAATCGGTTCCGATCATTTTCCTGACCTCTTCCCGCGAATTTGCCGTGGATTCCTATGAGGTGAAGGCACTCAATTACCTGATGAAGCCGGTCGACCCGGAGAAGCTCTTTGCCGCTATGGATGATTTCACCCAGACTCTGCACCGTGAAAAGGAAACCTTTACCGCCCAGACTTCTTCGGGCTTCTGCCGCATCACGCTGGACGATGTCGATTATCTGGAGGCGCAGAATAAGCTGGTGCAGGTCTGCCTGTCCAACAACACCACCCTTGAGATCCGCGAGCTTTTCTCCCACTGCGAGGAGATTTTCTCTCTGGATGAGGGCTTTTTCAAATGTCACCGCAGCTACATTGTGAATCTGGATCATGTCGATCAGTTCACCAAGACGACGATCCACACGAAAAACGGCACGCAGATCCCTATTTCCCGCAATAATTCTGCGGCGTTTAAGGAGGCATATTTCTCCTATATGTTCCGGTAAATATCCCGGCAGATTCGCCGGAAGCTTTTTTCAGCATGAACCATATGTTTTTCTGATTTTTTTCCTTTATTTTATTGAGAAACGCCAATTCTCATTTATTTTATGTTATAGTTAGTAGGTAACTTGGAAAGCTCATGCTTATTTCCCCATTCAATGAACTACAAACAGGAGCTATTCTATGAAGAACATATTACGTCAAAATATAAATACGCTCATCTGCTGTATCGTGACACTGATCCTTGCCGCATTTACCATTTACGCTGTATTAAAGGGAAGCGGTATTTCCTTAAATGAACTTATCGCAGATCTGCGCGATGCCTCTCTATGGGGTCTGATTCCTGCTTCGATCGGCGCACTGGGATTTATCTGGTTTGAGGGAGAGGCTCTTCGTGTCATTGTCCGACATATGGGATATCCCACAAAACGAACACAGGGCTTTGTCTATGCCGCTGCAGATGTGTATTTTTCTGCTATTACACCGTCGGCTTCCGGCGGACAGCCCGCCAGCGCCTTTTTCATGATGCAGGATAAGATTCCGGGAACTGCTGTAATGACAGCACTTTTGCTGAATCTCATTATGTACACTCTGGCGATCATCACGATCGGCATTGCCGATATTTTACTTTTCCCGGGGATATTTTTAAACTTCAATCTCTTCTGCCGCATCCTGATCATTGCTGGCGGATTGATCCTTACGGGTCTTGGTATTTTATTTTATCTGCTGTTAAAGCGTCAGTCGCTGATACTGGCTGCCGGACGTGGTATTACCGGACTGCTGCGCAGGCTTCACTGCAGCCGGCTCGCCGACCGGATCGAACGCAAGCTCGCATCCTCCATTACCAAATACAGCCAATGTGTGTCTGTTGTATTTAATGGAAAGAAGATGCTCCGGAAGGTGTATCTTCTGAATCTTTGCCAGCGATTATCCCAGATTATCGTCACGCTTTTTTCCTTTCGTGCGATTCATGGGGATCTGCGCAGGCTGCCACATCTGCTAGCAACACAGATCTATGTGGTACTTGGTTCCAATTGCGTGCCGATCCCCGGCGGTATGGGCGTCACCGATTATCTGATGCTCAATGGATACTGCCGGCTGATGACCCGCGATGAGGCTTTCCGTCTGGAGATCTTAAGTCGCGGTCTATCGTTCTACATCTGTATTATTGTCAGCCTGATCGCAGTGATCGCCGGCTACATAATACGTCAGAAAAAATTAAAAATGGAGAAATAAAATGATTGGATTCTATGATTATACTGTGATACTTACTTACCTTTCACTGCTGTCGGGTACAACCGGCATTATGCTCTGCTTAAACGGCGTCGGACATCCTTATCTTGGGATGTTTTTTCTGCTGTTCTCGGGCTTGTGCGACACATTTGACGGCAAGGTTGCAAGAAGCAAAAAGAACCGCACAGAACAAATGAAAAAGTTCGGTATTCAGATCGATTCTCTTTCGGATCTGGTTGCCTTTGGTGTGCTGCCGGCATGCATCGGCATTTCTCTGCTTCGCTATGCGATCCACATTCCCGGACTTTCCGGCTTCACCTGTTATATTTTAAGTAACTACCAGAAGCCTGCTACATATATACTGACCTTCGTCGCTGTTCTTTATGTTCTGGCAGCGATGATCCGTCTGGCATATTTTAACGTGATGGAGGAAGAGGATCAGAATCGCGATGAAAGCGGTGCAAAGATTTATACCGGACTTCCTGTCACATCGGCAGCTCTGATCTTCCCTGCCGTGCTGCTCCTGCATCTTCTGCTGCGGGCTGATCTGACGCTTCTCTATTTCGGAGTAATGATCGTGACCGGATTCTTGTTCCTGTTCCGTTTCCACATTAAGAAACCGCAGAACCGTGGCATTGCAATCCTGATCATTTTTGGCGCCATTGAATTTATTATTTTGATCCTTGCTCTGCTGCACATCAAACGATAGGAGTCTTTCGACATGGACATGCTTGATTTTCTGTATCACACCATTCCGGGCAGAATGCTTTTGAAGCCCCTGACGGCACCGGCTCTGTCCAAACTGTGTGGTCGTTTTCTGGATTCTTCTCTGTCCCATTTTCTAGTCAGACCGTTTATTCAGACAAACAATATCCGGATTGAGGATTACGAGACAGATCATATCCGAAGCTTTAACGATTTCTTCTCCCGCAAGATCCGCGAGGGGCTTCGCCCGGTCGATCCGGATCCGAAACACCTAATTGCACCCTGCGATGGACTTCTGTCCGTGTGGAAGATTGAAAAAGACACCGTGCTTCCGGTGAAGCAGAGCAGCTACACGCTCACCTCGCTTCTCCGCAGCCACAAGCTTGCCCGCCATTACGAGGGCGGTTATTGTCTGGTATTCCGGTTGTGCGTCAATCATTACCACCGCTACTGCTATGTTGATTCCGGTGCCAAAAGCCGCAACCGCCGTATCCCCGGCGTTCTTCACACCGTTCGTCCGGTGGCCCTCGCGAGCCGTCCTGTATTTACCGAGAACAGCCGCGAATATACGCTGATCCGCACGGATCAGCTTGGAACCATTGTGCAGATGGAGGTCGGCGCAATGCTGGTCGGTCGTATCGTAAACCACGAAGGAAAAGGAACGGCTGTCCGCGGCAGCGAAAAGGGCTTCTTCCAGTACGGCGGCTCCACGATCATACTGCTGACGGAGCCCGGAAAGGTTCAGATCGATCCTGCCATTTTAAAGAACTCGTCAACCGGCAACGAAACCCCGGTGAAGCTGGGAGAGGTAATTGGACATGCTAAAGCAAACGAACCCGTTGATACCGAAATATGCAATTAAACCCCTTGCACTTGCACTGCTTGTAAACTCCTGCGTCTACATGGGAATCGCACAGCTACGGCATTTCCTGACATTCTCTTCGCTGGAAACGCCGCTTGATACGGCGCTGCCGTTTCTTGCACCCTTCGTTCTGTTCTATGTCCTCGCCTTCGTACAGTGGGGGCTGAACTATCTTCTGATCGCCAGAGACAGCAAAGAGCTCTGCTACCGCTTCGCCTTCGGCAACATCATCGCAAAGCTCATCTGTCTGTTCTTCTTCGTGTTCCTTCCAACCACGCTCGCACGTCCTGAGGTGACCGGAACTGATCTGTGCAACCGTCTGGTCCGCCTGATCTACACCTTCGACCCACCGGTGAATCTGTTCCCGTCGATCCACTGCCTCGAGAGCTGGTGCTGCATCCGTGCTTCCTTTCTGCTCAAGAAGTCAAACCGCACCTATCAGACCGCCACGCTCATCATGTCCCTGGGCGTGTTCGCGTCTACGCTGTTTATCAAGCAGCATGTGATCGCCGATGTATTTGGAGGGATCGTTGTGTTTGAAGCAGGCTTCCGGCTGGCCGGGAGAATACAAAAAGCTATCCGGCAATGATGTCCATTCTATGTCACCCCTATCCATGCTCACCACCCATATCCTCCTCTGATTCCATCAAAGACCACGGCTCATTTTGTATTCTTTCCAGCGTTTCCTTCTCTTCCCTCATCACTTCTTCCACTGACTCACTCTTCGTTGCCAACGCCAGATATAACTTGTCCATGGCGATACAACAATCGCCGCAAGTCCGTGGCGCTATCGTTCCAAAGCCATAATTAGGCATTGTCTTATATATTCCGTCCGGTCCCGGATAATCCCAGCCCTGCTCAAATGCTTCTTTGCTGGATAAAAACTCTCTTTTTCCGCAACCATTACAGATATGCCAATACCGCTCCGGTAATTTCATTCTAAAATCAATTGTTTGAATGTGCTCCAGAAGCTTAAATCTATACGTGTTCGCACCTGACTGTGTCGATATTTCAAATATATCATTTGAGATGCTGATATCGCCGCAGGCAGTCTGTATTTCGACGGAATGATCTGCCGTTTGGAACCTTATGTATTTCCGGCCCGGGTGTAAATTCTCAGATTCCCATATCGTTAATTGACCGTTTTTGCCAATGTCATTTTTACAGCCATCTATATTTTGCCCAACAGTGACATCCGCTGAAATCAGCACCGCATTATATCCATTAACAAGCTTAGACAAACTATCACCTCCCGGTCTTGTGTATTTCATTGACAGCCAGACAATTGTCTCCGTCTTTTAACACACAATCAATTCTCATAATCCTCTCCCGTTCTGTTTCTACGCAGTTCTTCCATGGTCATCGGTCTGTGATGTGAATCTACAAATGACACTGCCCTCTTTATTGCTTTAACCATCTGGATCTGCTGTTCTGAATATTCTACATGATCCGTCACAATATCTACATGTTCCGGGTCTTGCAAAAGCTCTGCCAAAACATCCTCAAACCTATGAACATGATCCATCTCACCATTATGCATAAAATGATAGATCAAACACATTCCGGAAAACTCTCCTGCAATATAATTAATATCTCCGCTTTCAAGTCCATGACCCGTCTGCACCCTCCAAATGCCGGAATCGTCTTGAACCGGAATATGCTCATTATAATATTTCTGCTCTAATTCATCTTTTTTCAATTTGTCCTCCTTATTCTTCATCCCGCAAACCCTATCCGCTTTTCGTTATTTTTTACAATTTCGTGAATCCTGAAATCCTCCCGTTTCAACCGGCAGATCTCTTCTCTGGAAATGTCTTCTCTGGTCTCCATTTTCAGAATACGCGCAGACTGTTTTATGATCGCCTGGTCCAGAATATTTCTTACATATCTGCCATTTCCGAAGTTGTCTTCTTTTACGGCATTGCAGAAAAGTTCTTTGCAATATTCTTTTGCTTCTTCGTCGATCTGATAGTCCCGTTTTTGGGACATCAACGTTAAAATATCTGTCAATTCCTCCGGTGAATAATCCGGAAATGACAAATGAAACGCAATACGGCTTTTCAACCCCTCGTTCTGTTCGAGAAATGTCTGCATCTTCTCCGAATACCCGGCAAAGATAACGATGACGCTATCCCGGTAATTTTCCATCATCTGCACAACCGTGTTGATTGCTTCCGCACCATAGGTATTACTGCTATCGACCAGTGCATACGCCTCATCAATAAACAGTATGCCTCCCTGCGCCTCCTTAAACTTGTCCTCTACCATGCGGGCTGTCCACCCAACATACTTGGCAACAAGATCCTGTCTTCCACACTCCACAAACCGCCCGCTGCTGATCGCAGACTCCTCTTTTAAAATCTTGCACAGAAGTCTCGCCACGGAGGTCTTGGCAGTCCCGGGATTACCGGAAAACATCATATGAAAAGAGGCTCCCTGCGTATTTAAGCCCATTCGCTCTCTCGCCCGGACAACTTTTGATGCCGCAATGATCTCATCAATCACTGTTTTTACCTCTGTTAATCCGATCATTTCCTGCAAGGTGTCGTATGGTTTGTTGGGAACCCTTGTCACTTCCACCTGAAAACTTTTCTTCTCCCGATACGCCCTATACACATGGGTCTTGAGCCCACTTCCATACCATGCATTGTACGCATTAAATATGTCTGTCACGGAATAAGTTTCTGCCTCTGCAAGATAATCATACACATCACTTTTATCTTCTGTCCCAAAATCCACCTGCTCCACAAGCTCTGTCAGGTAATTTCGGGCATCCTGCAAGGTTCCTGTTCCCTCTGTAATCTGTATAATATCAGCCTTTTTCAAAATGTTATCGATCGCATCATCGTCATTTAGCGATTTGCCGGTGATCTCTACGAATATGAAAAGGGTATCCTTTTTCTGCTTCTCCAGAATCTCACCGGTACGCTTTGTAAACTCATGAAAATCCGTTGCGAAACACCCCATTCCCTCATTGCTTTTCGATTCAATGATCACCGTCCCGCCTTCTCCCGCTTTTATCACCTTCTGATAGCGACTGTCTTTATAACCTTTTCGCTGTACTTCCCGAAACAGAGTAATGCGGTTTGATATAAGTCTTTTATTATTGTACAACGCTTTGATCAAAAGTTCATAAATATCTTCAGCCGCTCCCCACGCCCCTGCGCTGATCAGATAATGTACCGGATGCCCCTTATAAATTTGCTGATTTTCCGGTGAATAGATCCTGTCCAATTCTTCGTACAGACTCGAAGAGCCCAATATCTCATGGGCTCTCTGTCTGCACTCCTCCAAAGTCAGCGTTTGCTCCTCTAGAATTTTCTCTTCAACACGAAACGGGAAAGGATCGTAGAGCGGTTCTCTGAATTCAATTCCAAATTTTTCGAAAAGCACACTGTATCTTGTCATGTAGCAGGTGTTGTCCACGGCATATTTATACGCTTCAATGGTAATCTCCTCTTGATGACTAAGCTCCCATTTGCATTTATCAGACTCCGGATGCACAACCTCTTCCAGTTTGAACTTATGCATGTTGCGCACGGAACCGGCTACATATATGTCCATTTCCATGGTCGCAATATCAAAGTCTGTGATAGATGCTACATAGTCATTGCAACCCTTGAGATATTGGTTCACGCTGTTCACATTCTTTTCATCAATGCCGGAACGATCACAGCCCAGCTCTTCCTGATGCATCCGCATCCACTCCGGTGTACTAAAATTAGTTAATTCATGGGGAGATTATACAGTGGGAAATGATCACTATATGCTCCAAGCTCACTATTATAATCACAAACGCTGAACATTATCTCTAGATCCGTTGCCCCATAAATTTCCTTTGCACTAATAGAGAACGCCAGATGGTCAATGGGCTCTTCTTTAAAAAAAGCGTTCTTCACGGTCGGGAAACCCCAGTCATCCATAATGTAACCATCTTTTCTGATCATCGATATATTCTCCCCGTCCCGTCCTTCCTGAGGTCTCCCCCCAGTATTACATTCGATTCCCTGTGTTCGTGTAAAAATTCATGTAATAACCGCCACTGTCTTGCGTGCAAACGCTTTCTCTCCTGAATGTACCAGCTGGCTTGATTCCGGAAGTTCTGAATCTGTACTACGTGAGCATTAATGATATATGTTCGAACCCCATCGATTTCTGCCACTACGCAGCATGTGCGGCTCGGAAGCTGCTCATCCACCTGGAATAGCTTATAGCTGCCAAGAACATCCTTCCGGATGAGCGTTACCGAAAGAATAGATCGGGAATGTCTGTGATAATCGAACCCAGCAGGTAAAACAACTGTATAGTCTTTGAAATACTCTTCAAGCAAATCTATGTACTTTCGATCCCTGCCCCCTATCATCTCTTGCAGCATGATAATGATTGGCTGCTGATCCGAAAATGCGATTTCCTGCGATACTTTTGCAAGTTTCTGTCCAAACGAGATGTCTTTCCGTATCGGGAGCCAGCCGTTTAAGTTAAATGTTACAATCAGTTTGTCTTTGAATATGCTTAAATTTTCCATATATATTACCTCCATCTACATAATATTTGCCAAATCCATACTTTCCAGTATTGTCTTTCCCGTTTCCTTCATATACTCTTGAGCACACACCGCCACTCTGCACAGCTCCTCAACTGTCTCGCTGCCCGTCATCTGCGTATCATCCATTAAAATTCTGGTCAGTATTTTAATAGAATAATCGTATCGAGGCCACTGTTTCAATTTTAATTCCTGCATGAGAACAGGTGCGAACTGCTTATGTAATTCTGAATATTTTGGCATCGCCTGGAGTACAGAAGCATAAGTCTTGGCATAATCGCTGTTCTCCTCCGAATCCATTCTATCAAGCCTGCCACTGCAGCCATTTCCTCGATCGCCATACTCCGAGAAGCCAAATGCGTGCGGATATTTGATTAATATCTGGATGCTTTTTTTGATTTCTTCAATGTCCTTCATAAATAAAATCCCTCCTCAACCGCTAAGTTATAATGATATTGTGATGCTCGTCCTATAATGTTTACACTCTGAGCCTACCATAATTTTCAAGCAATGTCAACCATAAAATGTATTCTTTGTATTCTTATTATCATTTTTAGTGAATTTATACTTACATCATTGTTCATTTATTATTTATACCTTCTGTACAAGACAAAATGTTTCCGCAGATAAGAACCAGACATTTTCCATTTAAAAGTTAGGGGGAAATGCACCCAACTTTTAAATATACAATTGATTTTGCAGACCATAGTTGGTATAATGAATTAAAAGTTAGGGGATAATACACCTAAATTTTAAATGAAAGGTGGTTGAATAATGCAAGAAATAAAAAGAGACACCTATTTACAACGGTTGATCGACAAAAAAGAGAACGGTCTTATCAAAGTGATAACCGGTATCAGAAGGTGCGGCAAAAGCTATTTGCTGTTCTATCTCTATCATGATTATCTAATTTCACAGGGAATCGAAGAAAATCAGATTCTTCAAATTCCTCTTGATGATGATATGTTTACGCAATACCGCGACCCGGCAGAGCTGTCGAAATATATACGTTCAAAAATCGTTGAGCATAAAATGAACTATATTTTCATTGATGAAGTCCAATATGCCATCTCAAATAAAGAATTGAAAAATCTGGATGAAGTCAAATTGTACAATGTACTTAATGGACTTTTAAGGCTTCGGAATGTTGATATTTATGTCACCGGCAGTAACTCGAAGCTTCTCACAAAAGATGTTCTGACCGCATTTCGAGGTCGAGGAGATGAAGTAAGGGTATATCCACTTTCCTTTAAAGAGTATTACAATTTTGTTGGCGGTGATAAATCAGAGGCTTATGAGGAGTATGCAATGTATGGAGGGATGCCACTGACTTTATCAAAGAAAAATGACATGGAAAAAATGCAATATCTCCGGAGTCTTTTTGATGAAGTTTACTTTAAGGATATCAGCGAGAGATACGATATCGAACTAAAGGACGTGCTTGAGGAATTGACGGATGATTTATGTTCTTCAATCGGTTCATTGACAAATTCTTCTAAAATCGCAAGAACACTGCAATCGGTAAAACAAATTAAGGTTTCATCAAATACAATTTCAAAGTATTTAGATTATCTTGTTGAGTCATTTCTGTTTCAAGTGGCCAAAAGATATGATGTTAAGGGCAAAAAATATTTTGAATATCCATCCAAATATTATTGTACCGATATCGGATTACGGAACGCCAAATTAAATTTCCGTCAGCAGGAAGAAACACATATAATGGAAAACATTATGTACAATGAATTGTTATGCCGGGGATATTTCGTTGATGTCGGTGTTGTAGAATTTGTCAACACAAAAAATGGCAAAAAATCAAAAACACAGGTTGAAATAGATTTTGTTGTGAACGCCGGCTCCAAAAAATATTATATTCAGTCTGCATTAAATCTTTCCGATGACGAAAAAATGAATACAGAACTTAGACCATTAAAGAATACAAACGATTTTTTCAAGAAAATAATTGTTTCAAAAACATCCATGAAACCCTGGACGGATGAAGACGGAATCCTTCACCTGGGTTTATACGAGTTTTTGCTGAATGATCATTCGCTTGATTTATAAAAATGCCCTTCCCTGAGCTCTCCCGACAGAGCAAATATGATTCAGAATATTTACGAGAAAGGATATACCTAATTATGATAAATTATTATTTAGAGCTTTCCATGGCAGACAAGAAGCTGCCTATCACTGAAAGAATGCGCGATGAGCTTTGCGAATGCTGCAAGCAGGCAAGCAACACGGTAGTGGCCCGCCGCGAGAAAAGAACATATTCCATTATCGGACGTAAGGACGAATATACGCTGTATATGACTCTGACCAGCCGAAACGAGGTTCTGCCGAACCGCTCACTTTCCACGCTGACGCGCCGCGTAACCGCGAACGAATACATGAAGAAACTTTTGGTTGGACACACTCCCAATGGCAGTGTTTTCCGATCCACCTTACTGGAAGAAGACCCTATTTCCAAGAAAATCGCCTATAAATCGGATACAGAAATCGTCAGTGAGATTATTTCGATTTTCTTTGAAAAAACGATGTCTGAGAAGAAAAATGCACTGGCAAATGCCGCTGCAGAAGACATCCGCAGCATTGTATTAAAATATCTGAACGATAAGAAAGCACTGTGATCAGCTTTGCCCATTTAATGTCGCAAGTCCATACCGGAACAACTCATCGTTGAGCCGGTCCAGATCATAGATCTGATTATTGATATAGGTCGCAATAATGATATCTCTGGTATCCTTCACATATAGATCGCGATGTCCGTAATTTTCCAGCACGCGTCTGACCAGCTTTCGATCCATCCCGGCAGCAATGCACAGGATCAACACAATATCCCGGGATGGATTTGTCTTGACGCCACCCAGAATATCGTAAACATACGACTTTGATATCAGCCCCCGGCTGCCGCCTATCGTCCACCGCGACATCAAGCCATCCAATATTATGATCAGTAATGACGGCATTGTAAAACTGATCGACTTTAACGCCGCCAAGGAATTTGATCAGTCCCAGATTGAGGACACACGCTGATGGGTACCAGGAAATTTGCGGCACCGGAGCAATATGGCTTCGGGCAGTCCGATCCGCGCACCGACCTTTATGCCCTTGGTGTCACCATGTATTATCTTCTGACGAAAGATTACCCGGACAGCGGTCTGTATCACGGTCCTCTGGAACCGGTCATCCGGAAATGCATTGCCTTGGACCGTTCCGAGCGTTATCCGGATGCTGCCGCTCTGCGTGCAGAACTTTTGAAATACACTGACCCAAATATGGTACAGACAACCACGGAAACTGCAAAATCCGTTGACAATGATTCTGATTCCTCCGGCAATATTTTCACAAAACATTTTTATTCCTATCGCGAAAAGCTTCCGGTTGGTTTCCGTTCCGGCGTTATCTGGAAAATGCTCACTGCTGTTTGGGGATACCTGTTTATTTTCTGGCTTTGCCGCTCCATGACCACAACGGCATCGGACGGCTCCAGTATGACGGGCTATCCGCTGTTCGTAAACCGCGCAGGCGCATTTCTGATGCTGATCGGAATTGTTTACTTCCTCGGCAATTACTGTCATGTCCGCGATCAGCTTCCATTCATGCAGCGAAGCCGCGCGCTGCACTGGATCTTAACCGTGGTATATCTTTTCATTTATTGTATCCTCATGTTCTCGCTTGTCTTTTTTCTCGGCGGCGAATAGCAGCACCGATATTCCGCTCACGGGCGGACGCCTTTTATAACCTACCTCTTTAAACTAGAGTGGAGACAACTGTTTTGCTTAGGATCAATTCACCGGAAGCAATCCGTGGCATCAGTTGGATTTCCGAAAGCTCAAAATAAGGAGGTACATACAATGAAGGGAAAATGGAAATGGGTTGTTATCGTTCTGATCGCAATCGTTGTCATCGGCAGTCTCGCCGGCGGAAACGACTCGGATGAACCAAAGAAAACCGGAGAAGTTTCTTCCTCCGGCACAACAAAATCAACCGGCACAAGCAGAAAAAAATCCAAAAAGAAAAACAAATTTCACGTCGGCGATATCGTCGAGACAACGGATTTAAAGATCACCTTTATTTCGGCAAAAAAGTACAAATGCAAGAATCAATTCATGCAGCCGAAAAAGGGACACATCTATTACCGCATGGAGTTTGAATTTGAAAACAAGGGGGACACCGATCAGACCATCTCCAGCATGACATCGTGGAACTGCTACGCCGATGGATATGCTGCCGATGCTGCATACGCCGTTGCGGACGATGAAATTGACGCCACAATCTCCCCGGGCAATAAGGCGACCGGCGCTGTTTACTACGAAATTCCCAAGAACTCCAAAAAGATCACACTGGAATTTGAAACGAATTTCTGGTCGCAGGATAAGATTGTATTTGTTTCGAAAAACAAATAACAACCATATGATGCAAGGGCAAGAGTCAGATGCAGATAGCAATGACGCTGCTATGGCATCATATTACGATTCATATAAAGCCCCTCTCTGCCTGAGGGGTTTCTATCATGTATGTACTAAAACTAAAAACTCGCCGAAGCGAGTTTAAGTCGTCAATAATATCACACACTGTGATGCCAAAAAGCGATTTGAATAAATTTTTATTTGAACTTATGATGTAGTTAATATATGGTACTTCCCCCTACTTATTCTAATAATTTTTTGAGTTTGTCGCATTTTTTTGCCAACAACTCTTTATAATTTCTTCTCCACTTTCTGCAATTTGTCCAGCAATGGAAACTAAATATTCCATCTTGGACTAATTTTGAACTATCTTAGACTAATTTTGAGCTAATTACGTTTATTAGTCCTTAGAAAAGTCCTTATTTTTCGGCATTCTTCGTTAAGCACTTAAACTAAATCGTTTTTCTTTAGCTAAATTAGTTCAAACATTTATTTTTTCAAATACCATCTTGCAGCATGTCCAACGCCGTCAACATCCGCAATACCTTCTCGCTTCATAGCCTGAAGAATATTAGATACTTTCTTGGACTGTTGCTTATCGCTCAAAACTGCCGACAATGATCCTGACAGAACCTCCTTCAGCTCGCCAGCACTAGCTCTCCCCATTGTATCTAATGCATTAATTATTAATTGTTTGTACACATCATTTTTTAATCCTTTGTTTCTAACATACTCCGTCTGTTGTCCTACAATATTAGCAACCTTATACGAAACATAAATATTAGGATATCTTCCTTCTACCAATTTTCGTTTCTTTAACTGTGCAAAACTTTCTTTTGAAATAACCTCTTTCTTCTGTACTTTATCAAGCAAAAACACAGTCGATAAATCCAAGTCGGCGTTTGCATGTAACAGTTGAGTATAATTTTTATCTAATATCTTTCCATAAAGTGAAACTTTCACCCGGTTAGGATCACTCAAGTCATAGGTTGGTAATGGAAAACATTTTTCTTTTTGAATCTGATACATCATAGGAATTCCCATGGAATTTGTATCAATCATATATAAGTTTACCATCGCCTTGCACAAAAAAGTATTTCTATAATATGGTGGTTTATAACCCTCTTCCAAAGTTTTTTCTACAGTTTCTGGAATAAAATTTCCTTCATTAATAAAAACTAGTCGATCTTCAAATTCTTCTAAATTAATTTTCCCACGTAACTGATAATTGGAATGAGCAATACAATTGTTCAAAACCTCTTTTACAACATCCGCTTCATATTGATAAGTTTCATCCGGAAACAATGTTTGCTGTCCAGCAATATATCTATACTTTTCGTTTCGAATCTTCGAATAAACCTTATCAACTGCTAGTAGTAATGGCATATCAAAATGCTCATATGCTTTCACTGTTCCATTTCCATTATATAAAGTCCATGTGATTCTAGGTATAAATCCATCAAAAAGGTATGACGATTCTTCCTTGCCCAATAAAATCAAAGCAGTATTAGTTATCCTTCCCTTAATCAGAATTCCTGCCTTATTCAACATCTCAATATCACTCATCTTTAACAGCATATCTGTTGACTTTTTAGATGCATTCTGCTTTCTTATAAAAAGTTTTCTCGCATAAGAAACAGCTTCCGGATCTAAATCTTCAAATGTAGCACCTTCCACTATCTCTTTAGACCAATCTATCCCTACCTGGCTCCTTATTAAATCAACCTTATCCATAGGAAGAGGACATGTACTCTCGTCCTCTCTTGCATAAGCAGCCCCATTCCAAGTAGTTGGAATTCCTCTTGTTGCAGGAGGTATCTGAAAAGCTACTATACGATGTCCATCCATAATTAATTCATATATTTCCATAAAAGTAGCTCTTTCATTTGTCCCTCCAACAATCTCTTTTTTTAGATGCTGAAGATTTCCATCCTGACGATAAGCAGAACCCACTATTTCTTTATTATTTGTCACTCCAAAAATTAGCCAGGCTTCTTTCAAGCCACGTATATTTGCTTCATTACCTAACGCCGAAAAATATTTTCCAATATCTTTAAACGAATAATTTGTACGTGCTTCCTTGAATTCAACAACCTCATCTTCAAAGTCAACTATCATTTTTCGAATCTTTTTTACCAATTGCTGATCTGTATATATCATGCTATTTCCTTTCTTCCTTAAGCTAATTTGATTATATTCTGCTCCTGCTATTCCTCTTCTAATGGTTTCCAGCTATCATCAATCATATCTTCCACGTACTCTACCATCAGTTTAAAACTGGATTTCAATCAAAAAGCATATCTTTAAACTTCACACAATCCGCAACCCCTAATACAGCCATAGAATGTTATTTTTCTGAATCTCATCAAGATATTCAGGGTCGAATACAAGTACTTCTTTGTAATGTTTTTTGTATGCAACTTTTAATATTTTTTTCTTATCATCCCTTACTAAAGTATAGAAACATCCCATTCTACAAAATCCTAAATCAACGCCTTTTTCCAAATCAACCTTTATGTCAATATAGTTATTTCCAACCCATTCAACCCAATTTTGACCATTTTGAGGATAACGAACCCGCACAGTGTCTTTACCTCTTAGATTATTATACCTTTTAAAGTATTCCCGATACAATTTTTCTCGATCACCCAAAATTTCTTTTAACTTTTCCCATACAAATTGCTCATTAATATTTAAATGTATATTTTGAGCATAATTAAACCAATTTTCTAAAATGCTATTAGCCAATCGAAAAATAAATTCAATATCAAAAAAATCAAATAATTCCACAAAAAATACAATCATAAAATCATAGTAAAACGTATCTATAATACAATCATCTAGAAGCAGATAACATCTCTCTATCGAGTTTAGTTTAAGAATTTTATAAGCAAAGGAATCAGAACTGATTCCGATATCATTGCATGCTTTCTTTACGGATTTTTCCCACAATTTCCTTTTTATATTTTTGTTTCATATGATTCCATAAATCATCTAAATATGTTTGTATTTTGCTTTATTTTCATTTTTGTAGCTATCCTTTCCGCCTGAATTATTATCTTTATGATAATTATCTTCCAACATATCTTATAACGCAAGACTTTTTTGATTATATTTGTTATTGCTTAGAAATTTTTTGTATAATGCAAGGCATTGATCCAATTTTTATGATATATATCGCGACATTTTCGGAAAATATTTCGTAAAGATCGGTTTGAAAAGCCCCTCAACGGCGCACAAAAGCCCCTCACCATCCGGTAAGGGGCTCCTGATTTCACCTGTATTCCAACAAACGAAACTATTCGTTCTAAATCTCTAGCAGATCTCTGCGCCTGCCGGCATATTCTTCTCCGGTGTTACCAGTGCGAGATTGCCGTCGGCATCCTCTGCGCAAAGCAGCATTCCCTCAGACAGAACGCCTGCGAGCTTCGCCGGCTTTAAGTTGACGAGAACCATAACCTTCTTGCCAACCATTTCCTCTGCGGAATAGTGCTGTTTGATTCCGGATACGATCTGCTTTACCTCACTGCCGATACGCACCTGGGAGCACAGAAGCTTCTTGGACTTCTTGACTTCCTCACAGGCGATGATCTCACCAACCTGAAACTGCATCTTTGTGAAATCGTCGAATGTGATCTCCGGCTTTGCCTCGATGTCGATGACGTTTTCCTCGGTCTCTGCAGCACTGCCGTTTGCAACAGCCTGAGCCTTCTGGATCTCCTCAGCCTTTGCCTTTACCTCGTCCATGTCAAGACGGGCAAACAAAATCTCCGGCTTGTCGGTTACCTTTGTGCCATTGACATAACCACCGAAATGATCCATCTCCTCCAGTGGACGCTTTGTGGCACCGATCTGTGCAAGGATACGGTCTGTGGTATCCGGCATAAATGCTTCCAACAGCTTGCGCCGATAGTAATGCTCTCTAACAGATTGTAGAGTACGGTAGAGAGACGATCCTTCTTTGCCTCGTCCTTTCCAAGGATCCAAGGCTCTGTCTCGTCGATATATTTGTTACATCTCTTGAAGATTGTAAATACTTCTGTGATCGCATCAGCCACACGAAGCTTATCCATCTTCTCCTCAACCTTCTTCGGTGCTGCAAGAATGACAGCCTTAAGATCGTCGTCAACCGGCTCGGCAACACCCTTGTCCTCAGCAACACCGCCAAGGTATTTATTGGTCATGGAGATCGTACGGTTTACAAGGTTACCAAGTGTATTGGCAAGGTCGGAATTCATACGCTCTACCATGAGTTCCCATGTGATAACACCATCGTTCTCGAATGGCATCTCATGAAGTACGAAATAACGGACAGCATCTACGCCAAACATATCTACAAGATCGTCCGCATAGATTACGTTTCCTTTGGACTTACTCATCTTGCCTTCGCCCTGCAGCAGCCATGGATGACCAAATACCTGCTTCGGAAGCGGCTCACCAAGTGCCATGAGGATGATCGGCCAGTAAATCGTATGGAAACGGATGATATCTTTTCCGATCAGGTGAAGGTCTGCCGGCCAGAACTTCTTATAAAGATCTTCGCCGTTCTCATCAAGGCGGTTGTCACCGTCTACGTCATAGCCAAGTCCTGTGATATAGTTGCTGAGTGCATCCAGCCATACATATACGACATGATCCGGATCAAAATCTACCGGAATTCCCCACTTAAAAGAGGTTCTGGATACACAGAGATCCTGCAGTCCCGGAAGAAGGAAGTTGTTCATCATCTCGTTCTTACGTGACTCCGGCTGGATAAACTCCGGATGTGTATTAATATGCTCGATCAGGCGGTCAGCGTACTTGCTGAGCTTCAGGAAGTATGCCTCCTCCTTTGCCGGCTGGCACGGACGTCCGCAATCCGGACACTTGCCATCTACCAGCTGAGACTGTGTAAAGAAGGACTCGCAAGGTGTACAGTACATGCCTTCGTAAAATCCCTTGTAAATATCGCCCTGATCATAAAGCTTCTTGAAGATCTTCTGTACCTGCTTCTCATGATCCTCATCCGTGGTACGGATAAAACGGTCATAAGACGTATTCATCAGATCCCAGATTGATTTGATCTGTCCTGAGACATCATCTACGAACTTCTTCGGTGTAACTCCTGCTTCCTCTGCCTTAAGCTCGATCTTCTGACCGTGCTCGTCCGTTCCTGTCTGGAAGCGTACATCGTATCCCTGCTGTCTCTTGAAGCGCACGATACTGTCTGCCAGAACGGCTTCGTATGTGTTACCGATATGCGGTTTTCCTGACGTATACGCAATCGCGGTTGTCAGATAAAATCTCTTTTTCTCTGCCATCTACTGTCCCTCTTTTCCTAAAATTCTAATTACCCTATCTTATTTACTTTAGTATTCCTCCCCCGATTTGTCAACCGTTCCGGGGAATTTGACTGTGTTAATTTGCTGCTTGTCCAATCCGCAGTATTCTTCCACTATCTGCCATGATCGAATTTGACTGTGTTAATTTGCCACTCGTTCCGTTCCGGTCATGTGCCGGCGTCACCAATATGCAATTTTCTATTTCTGCATCTTATAGAGAAGCTCCATCTTCATATCATAATAGTTCGGTGTCATATCCAGATAATGCACATGCGGATTCTCGAAACGCTGCTCCTCAAGCCACATTTCTTCCTTCATCTGCTGATTCACATAGGAACGGATCTCCTCCAGAGACGGCTGTTCATAAACCAGCTTTCCGTCCTTAAAGATCGGCACCTGAAGCTCCTTTCCGGTGCAGTTGTCAAAGGTTCGCTGGCGCCACGGAGCAACCGGATCCACATAGCGGAATGGCTTTGAAAGATCGATTTCTTCGTCGTATTTACCGATCAGATCTGCCACAGCCTTCCCCGTCTCATCATAGATTCGGTACACCTTCTTAAGTCCCGGATTCGTAATCTTTTCCACATTCTCGGACACCTTGATCCTCGGCTGGTACTCGCCGTCACGCTTCACGGCAGAGATCTTGTAAACAGCACCAAAAACCGGCTCACTCTTGGAGGTGATCAGACGCTCGCCCACACCAAAGCTGTCAATGCAGCCGCCCTGATCGATCAGGGAAGAGATCGTGTACTCATCGAGACTGTTGGATGCCACGATCTGGCAGTCCGTAAGTCCGGCGTCATCTAACATCTTTCTTGTTTTCTTGGAAAGATACGCAAGGTCACCGCTGTCGATGCGGACTCCCTTCAGACGTTTGCCCATCGGCTCTAACACTTCTTTGGCGATTCGGATCGCATTCGGTACACCGCTCTTTAAGACATCGTATGTATCAATGAGAAGTACGGTGCCGTCCGGATAAGTCTCTGCATACTTTTTAAAAGCGGTATATTCATCCTCATAATACATAACCCAGCTGTGCGCCATCGTGCCGCCTACCGGGATGCCGAACATCTCGCCGGAAAGCACGGTTGCCGTTCCGTTTACACCGCCAATGTAAGCTGCTCTTGCGCCATACACGGCTGCGTCCATGTTGTGCGCACGTCTCGCACCGAAATCAGACACGACTCTTCCCTGTGCCGCCCGTACGATACGGCTTGCCTTTGTTGCGACAAGAGACTGGTGATTGACCTGTAAAAGCACTGCCGTCTCCACAAGCTGTGCATCAATGAGCGGCGCAACGATCGTCAGAACCGGTTCATTCGGGTACATGATCGTCCCCTCCGGAAATGCATACAGATCTCCCTCAAATTTGAAATTCCGTAAATATTCAAGAAAATCCTCCTCGAAGATCTTCTGCTCACGCAGATATGCAATGTCATCGTCATCAAAATGAAGATCCTGAATATACTCGATGATCTGCTCAAGTCCGGCGAAAATAGAATATCCGCCGCCGTCCGGATTCTTCCGGTAAAATACATCGAATGCCACTCTTGCATCTCTGTCCTGCTCTCTGAAATATCCATTACTCATGGTCAGCTCATAAAAATCCATGACCATCGTTAAATTACGTTTATCAAACTGCTTCATTGTCATCACGACCTTTCTCTCTCCAGCACCAAACTAAAACATTATTATATTATGTTCTTATCCTATGATATTGGGGGCAAAAATATCTGACCCTTGTATCATCCTCTTAAATAACATTTACCTGACAGGACCGCATTGTTGCCAGTGCCGTCTCATGACTCTCCGGCGTCACGCCTGCACAGCATCTGCTGTCGACCGTCAAAGGTGTTTCCGGCAGCCACGCCTTTGTTCCAAGCACATTGGATACCACACAGATATCCGTACAAAGTCCGATAAATTCAATCGCTTCCGGGTTCAACTCTGCCAGATCCTGCATCAGCTCTCTGCTGCCAAAGGTCGGCTTTTCATAAGTATCCGCACCTTCTGCAAGCTCCGCGATCTCGTCTGCAAGCTGCCAGCCCCAGGTTCCACGGATACAATGCTTCACCGGAAGATTACGTCCCTCCTGCGTCTCCGGATAATCCTCGCCATGCGTATCGTATGTATACAAGACCACATCTCCGTTGTCCTGATATTTCCGGATCTTCTCCACTACGGCCGGCACGATTGCCTGCGCCTCCTTCGTGCCGAGACTTCCGGAAATAAAATCATTCTGCATATCCACAACTACTAATACTTTCGCCATATTAATCCAACCATCCTTTCCCTGTCTGCAAGCCTGCTGCCACAGACAATGCCATACCCGACTCCTATTCCGGTTGATCACGCTCTATCAGAGCCGATGCTTCGATTCACCGGTTGATCACGCTCTATCAGAGCCAATGCTTCGATTCACCGATTTGTCAGGTTCCATCAGAATCGATGCTCCCATTCCCCGCTCTTTTTGCGGTACAGACAGGACGGGCGCCCTGAGCTTTTCGTGTCCATTCCCCCGGTCTTTTCCACGCGGTCAACGATCCACCGGCGGAAGTTCGGCTTGTGAAGCTGTCTCCCCAGGACCGATTCATAAATGGACTGCAGATGCGTCAGCGTAAACTCCTCGCCCGCCAACTCAAATGCAATGTCGGTATACTCCACCTTATTCTTCAGTCTCTGCAGCGCCGTCTTGATCACCTTCTCATGATCAAACGCAATGTCCTCCTCCGACAGGCACACATCCTCCGAAAGAAGTGTAAGACGATCATCCGCACCCAGCTTCACGGTAAACCACTTCACCTTCGCAGCGTCATCGCCCGCCACCGGATGAAGCTTCGCCTTCGGCACCAGCGCCATATATGCCACAGAGATCACGCGCATCCGCGGATCTCTCCCGACATCGCCAAACGTATAAAGCTGCTCCATATAAATATCCGAGAGATCCGTCTCTTCCTTCAGCTCTCTTGCCGCCGCTTCCTCCAGAGACTCCTCCATCTCCACAAAGCCGCCGGGGATCGCCCACTTACCAAGAAACGGATGACCTCCCCTCTCGATCATCAAAAGCTCCAGCGAATCGTCCTTCTCCGGATTCACGGTAAAGATCAGCATATCCACCGTAACAGCCGGCTTCTCATAGCGGTTCGGATCATACTGCCGAATAAACTCCGCTTCTGTTAATCCATTTTGATCCCGTACTTCCACCGATCATTCCTCCTTCTTAAAATATAATTCTCAATTTGAGAATTATATTGTTTGAATATGATTATACTCTTTGGGAGAATTATGTCAACCCTCTCTCAAAAATTTCTGTTGCAAATCCGATAAAATAGATATATAATTGATGAACTTTACACGAAAATGCACAGAAACGGAGGAAATATATGAATGAATTTGAAGAATTTCTCATGTTTGCCGCACGTTTTATATTCATCCTCTCACAGAAGATTTACAACACCACATTGGATATTCTTGACTGGATTTTGTATGGGATCCATCTGATCTTATGGTATATCCGGCGCATCTGTCTCCGTATCTCTGTCTCTTCATTTGTAAGAACAATTGATGACTACATCTTTTTCTTCAAATGTTTTAAAGAAGGATGTCATTCCTGCCGCGCAATGCGTGATCGCCTGCCGCCCCGGTACCTCAGGCGCTGTCGCCGCCGTATTCAGAAAGTGTTTTTCTGCGGACTTTTCACCAGAGATCCCCGGAGACGCTTCAGCATTTCCCTGTATCTGCATGAGATGCCGTTGCGCATGTATTATTACTACAGTCTCCGGGACAGCCGGACGCACCATAAGTAATCGGATTCAAGGGACACCGCCGGTATTTGCAGTATTACAGCAATCGCACAGCAACGGGACAAGCCGCAGCATCCGTTCGGGATAGATCCCCTTTCACTCCTGCCCCGGCATCATAATGCTTTACATACACTCATCCAACACCTGGCTCAGCACGCGGATCGACTCCTCAAGCTGCTCGTCCTCTTTTTCATCAAGCTCAATCTGAATGATCTGCTCCAGACCCCCGGCTCCGACAATACATGGCAGGCTTAACGCCATATCACTGGCTCCATACTGTCCCTCCACCACGCCGGACACGGTCAGGATCGAATGCTCATTTCTCATGATGCATTCACAGATACGGCAAACCGCCATTGCCACGCCAAAGTATGTGGCTTTCTTACTCTCAATGATCTTATATGCACTGTCCTTTACCTGATCGTAGATCCTCTCCGTATCATTCTGATACTCGTCCGGCTGACACATGTCATAGAAGTCCCTCAGATCAATTCCGGACACATTGGCACTACTGAACACCGCAAGCTCGCTGTCCCCATGCTCTCCAATGATAAACGCATGCACACTTCGCGCATCTACACCAAGCTCGCCACCCAGCATACATTTCAGGCGCGCCGTGTCCAGCACGGTTCCCGAACCGATCACACGATGTCTCGGCAATCCCGAGAATTTCCATGCGGCATAGGTAAGAATATCGACCGGATTAGATACGATCAAAAGGATTCCCTCGACGTCTCTTGCCGCAATCTCACCCATGATCTGACGGAATATCTCGATATTTTTGTGTACAAGATCGAGTCTCGACTCCTCCGGACGCTGATTGCAGCCCGCTGTCACAACGATGATCGCACTGTCTGCAATATCATCATAATCTCCGGCATGAATTTTGATCGGCATGGCAAACGGCATACCGTGCATGATATCCATTGCCTCGCCCTCCGCCTTCTTGCGGTCCACATCCAAGAGGACCATCTCCGAAAACAGTCCGCTCTGCATGATCGTAAATGCTGTTGCTGCTCCTACATACCCACAACCGATAATTGCTATTTTTCTATTATTCATGTCTCTAACCATACCTTTCTACGCTCTGTGCAAAAGCACTTTAATCATTTCGAATTATTTCGCATGGTTAGTATTCCCATAAACAGACATTTTATGACTGCTGTTTATGGGAAATAAAATAACAAAAACCATCCGGGAATCTTGAAACAGATCCACAGATGGTTTTCATCTACATTATAAAATTATTACAGCGCTCCGGCAAAAGGTTCGAAAAAGCTTCGCTTTTCCTCACTCGCGGGCGTCTGATTTTCTCTGAGGCTTCACTTATAAACTCGCAAATCCGCTCTTTCAGAGCTCCTCCGCTTGTTTCACAAGCTTATTTACAGCGCTCCAGCAAAAGGTTCGAAAAAGCTTCGCTTTTCCTCACTCGCGGGCGTGTTCACATAGCGACCAGCCAGTTCCCTAGTGCAAGCACCGATATCTGGCTGATCACTATGTTCACTTTTGCCTTCGCGCACTTACATCTTTGCCCCGCATTTGCTGCAGAATGCGGCTCCCTCCGGGATTACTGCACCACACTGTGGACAGCATGCTCCGCCCTGCATCCGGACAACCTCGTCCTTCAGATCAGCGATCTCACTTAAAAGTGAGCTGACATTGGCGATCTGCTCATCAGCGATCTCGCCTTCCTTCTGCATATCGTAGTAACGCTTTCCGAGTGCAATGTACTCTTTATTCAGTGCATCCTCTTTGGATTTGATATCGAGCTTGAGCTTCGCTACACCGGATACTTCCTTCGCCTTCTGACTTACATCTCTGCCTGCGGTAGTCAGAGTTTCCTTCATACTATCAAAAAATGCCATATTCATTACCTCCCTGAATCCTTTTGAATCCAACTGATACTGTGGATTGCTTCATTGCAAAGCAATCTCGTAATCCTACATCATATTATATATGATTATCTGGAAAAATCAACGCTTATCTCCGGCTTCTGCTTCTCCCGGTATCTCCGGACAATGCATTGAAAATCCTGTTATTTATTCTATGATCACACCACGATGCTCTACCGATGTCGAGAAGACGATCAGTGTATTCGTCCTGCCGTACTCCTGGAGCTCGCCAATAAACTGATCAAGCTCCGAGGTGCTCTGAAACAATACCTCCAGAAGCATCGAATAATCTCCGGTCACACAATTGCACTCCACAACATTCTTACACTCCTTAATATATGGATAAAACTTCTTCTTATCCTGCGGTATCACCTCAAGATTGATAAACGCTTTGATGTGATATCCCATCACCTCCGGATTGATCTGCGCATGAAACCCTTCAATATATCCTTTATTTACCAGAGTCTCGATCCGGGCAGATACTGCCGGTGAAGACAAATATACCTTTGCGGCGATCTCCTTGAGCGGAATCCTGGCATTTGCCTGAAGCATCTTTAAGATTTCAAAATCAATATGGTCTAGTTCGTTCTTTTTCATATTCCGGTACCTCCCCGTCCTTCTCTGTCCTGTTTTTGGTACTTTGCTTAATTTATTTGTGTATAAACGAGCAAAACGGCATAGTTTCCTAGAAAACTACGCCGTTGTATAAATAAAATATAGCATATCTATTTCATTTTGTCAATTTAGCCTACAATTCGTCTTGCACATGCCGGCTGGTTGTAATACATGCTGGAGGTTGTGATGCCGGTACGGGCTGACTGTGCATGAACAACACGTCCACCACCGATATACATTGCCACATGACCAACACGTCCGCCGTGCTTGTAGAAGATCAGGTCGCCCGGCTGTACGTTGGAAAGGCTTACGCTTCTTCCGCATCCAGCCTGTGCTGCTGAGGAATGTGGAAGGGAGTAACCATACTGACCATAGATCGTCATGGTAAATCCGGAGCAGTCAGCACCGTTTGTCAAGCTTGTACCACCCCATCTGTATGGGTTGCCGACAAACTTCTGTGCATAGCTTGCGATATCTGATCCTGTTGATCCACTTGCTGATGCCGTACTTGATGAGCTTGAACTACTGCTTGATGATGAGCTGCTTGAGCTCCTCCGTGAGCTGTAGCTGCTTCTTGATGAAGTAGAACGTCTGCTTGAGCTGCTTCTTGATGATGAACTGCTGCTTGTGCTTCTGGTAGAACGGGAAGCGGCAAGAGCGGCAAGTCTCTGTCTCTGTGCTCTCTTCGCAGCCAGCTTTCTGCGATGCTCTGCTTTGATCTCAGCCATGGACTTTGCATGCTTGAATCTTACATGAAGAGTAACATACTCTTTACGAACATAACCCTTGGTATCTCCATCAATCTCGATCTTGTACCAGTGATCGGTTGACTTGATCACATCATAATTTTCTTCAATTGGAATCTGTGTTAAAATCTTTGACTTGATATCTGCTTTCTTACGAACATTCAATGTGACAACAGATGTCTTAACACGAACATATTTCTGTCCATACTTACCGATCATCTTCTTCGCATCATCACCGATCGCAAGATAACTCTTCTTAATATAACCGGTTACATTGCCGGAACGGATCTTTGCCCAGCCGTTCTTGGTCTTTAATACATCTGCGGAACAGCCCTTGTAAAGTCTGCCGACGATCTTACTGTGGGTGTTTGGCTTTCTACGCACATGTACATAGTCACTTGCTGTAGAGATTGCCTTAACATCCATATCTGTCACAAGACCCTTGTCCACACGCTTTGGCTGATCATTCTTCTTCGGTGCTTTCTTCTTGACCGGCTCCGCCGTTGCCTCTGTGGTTGCCTCCGGTGTTGCAGATACGGAAGCCTCCGTCGCTGTCTGTGCCGGCTGTGAAACCGATGAATTTATAATAGAATCCTTATTATTAGATGAAAACTTGTCCAGAGAAAGAGAGATTCCTGCCATATTCAGTTCACGACAGATATTCGCTGCTGTAGGAACGACAAACGTTACGGCAAACCCTGCAATCAGTGTTGCTGTAAGTCCCAGACAAACTGCTTTCCTTTTAAATCTTCTCGACTTTAACATATCCAAAATCCTTTCTGTAAATCGTACTTCTTAATTCTATGTCTTCCTTATTCTGTATAAAGTTCTATGTCCATCAAAATATTACATAATTGTTACACGTTATTAACAATTATAGTAACATCGCTCTAATTTGTCAACCTGCATTTTGTGAATTTTTTAAGAAAATATTACCGTTTTCTGTGCATATTTCACGAATAACATGCGAAAAGTCCTACTTCCAATCGAAGCAGGACTTTCTACCCATGTAGATATATTGTTATATATTTCCAGTATATTGTGTTCTACTTGTGTGGTCACTTCCGAAATATTTCGGTAACTTCCGGCAGCTCTGCACTATTTACGTACAATGACAACCTGTTTCGCTGTGGTGTACGGATCCGTAAAATCAACCTGTTTCCGGCGCTCCTCCGTGATCGTCATCCCTGCCACGCCGACATCTGCCATCTTACGCTCTACGTTTGCCAGAATGGAATCGAAAGCTGTATCATTTATCTCAAGATCCATATCAAGCATATCGCAGATAGCTTTCATAATATCCACATCAATGCCGACAACATTTCCTTTGTTATCTTTGCTTTCATAAGGAGGAAACTCCGCATTTGTCACCATGACCAGCTTGCCACCGGAATGCTTTTTCTTTTGCCATTGATACGCCGTCTTCTGCTCACCCTCCTGCAGCCATGCTTGCCGGATCGATGCAAGTGTTCCGTTCTGCTCGAGCTTTTCCAGCGCCTCATTGATCTTGTCACGCAGACCGGTCTCTTCTTTATTGACAGTGATGCCGTACTCTTCCTTCGCATACGGTTCCTCAAGGATCTTCACATCACTATACTGCGCCGCAAACACCTTCGCCGGAGCATCATCGATCATCACAGCATCAACTACACCCTTGCGCAGAGCCTTGACCGCATCAATGCCCTTGTTAAACTGCTTCGTTTTGGCATTCTTGATATCACTGGCATAAATATCTCCGGTTGTTTTCATCTGAACACCGATCGTCTTTCCTTCCAGATCGTCCAGCGAGCAGATCTTATCCGCCTTTCTGCCGCAGCCCGTAAACAGCATACAAACCGCAAGCAGCAATATCCATGATCGCTTCATTTTCATCCCTGCCTTTCCCATCCTGCCTTACATCACAATCTGATCGCGTCCTCCGTTTTTACCAACATACAGCTTTTCGTCTGCCCTCTTGATCACCTTTTCATAGGACTCTCCCGGATCACTCTGTCCCATGCCAAATGTCATTGTCACCCGGATGGTCTGATCTCCATAGCGTACCTGCAGATCCCTGATTGTCTGCTGCAATTTGTCGATTCGTTTTCTTGTCTCCTCCAGATTCATACAATAAATTACAAGAAATTCCTCGCCGCCCCAGCGGCTTGCAAAGCCATCCTCACCGACATTTTCCCGGATCTGCGCAGAGATCGCTGTCAGCACCCTGTCTCCTGCTGCGTGACCGTAAGTATCGTTGACTTTCTTGAAAAAGTCGATGTCACACATCACTGCTGTGTATTCTGCACGCTGTCCCACCAGCACCTCAAGCATTTGATTGCCGCTCCGGCGGTTGTATAACGCTGTCAGCGCATCCATTTCCACCAGCTTCTGCAGATTCGTCCGCATTTTATCGGCGTATATTCCGATATCTCCAAGCTCATCCTTGCGGTTGCGGATCCTCTCGTCAAGCGTCTCCCCGAGCGTACCCTCCGATATCGTCTGCAGAAAATGATTGATCGTGTTGATATCCCGGATCACCCCGGAGGAATATTGTCTGGTGCAAAGCATCGCCACCAGCACTGCGACCAAAGAAAACAGGACAAATCCCAGCAGCGTTCTCAGGATCTTCTGATACACAAGTGTCAGCTTCTTGCCGGCAAATACCATTCCAACCGGTTTGTTTCCATCATTCTCCAGTGCCTTGTAATAACCGATGTATTCCGTCCCATCAACATCGACATGATCAGCATAATAATCCTTTCCTTCTCCGAGAACCACATCCGTCACTTTCTTCTCCGCGCTGGTGCCTGCCGCAGAAACACCGTATTGATCCTCAATCGTGGTAAGGATACGGGTACCTCCCCAGAATATAGTGGTATCAATGCCCGACTTTTCCTTGACCTTATACAGCATCGTGGAGTCAGTGATGTTCATATTGCCCTTCAGCAAAATCCCATTCTCGTACTGATAATCCCCCCGCACGGTAAGATCCAGGCAATCGACCATCATCGTGGTCGTGGAAGCAAGCTCGTCCCGGATGCTCTGACTGTAAAAATGATAAAACAACAGCACTCCGATGCTCAACACAAATACAGTCAGGATCACGGTCGGTAATGTCACCATCAAAAGCAGGCTTCTCCGAATACTTTTTCGTTCTCCGCTCATAGCCTCCCCCCTTCATCTGTCACCGACAGCTTCTCTGCCGGACAGCGTTTCGTAAACCCCCATGCCAAATACTTCGTTTGATCGGTCAGCTCAAAGCTGCCGCACCCAAATTAATTATCCGAGAAATACTTCTGGTCATAACCGCTGTTTGATGTGCCGTTCGTCGGATTCTGACCATTCTGGTCATAACCGTTCTGATCGTAACCTCCCTGCGTCTGGTTATTCCGGGTATAACTATTCTGTTCATAACCATTCTCGTTATAATCATTCTGTGTCTGACCGTTCTGCCCATAACTATTCCGGTTATAATCATTCTGTGCCTGACCGTTCTGCCCATAACTATTCCGGTTATAATCATTCTGTGCCTGGCCGTTCTGCCCATAACCGTTCTGTGCCTGACCGTTCTGTGTATAACCGTTCTGATCATAACCGGCGTAATTGCCATAACCTCCGTTGCCGTAGGTATCCTTGCCGCTGATTCTGTGATAAAGCGCCGCATCCGTAGCTGCGATATATGGTCCCACCCAGAAAATATAGAGAATACCAAGTGTGATTCCGCTTAACAGAACCCAGCCGACAAAGGAGATATCCAGCACAAAGGTATCCCACTTATTGCCTTGCATCATTTCCTTGCTTCTTGCAAATATTTCTCCGCTGCTCATTTCCGGATACTCCGCCAGAAGGTACGGCACCATGCGGTACTCATATGCCTTGATCACACCCGGGATTACAAAGAGAAGACTCCATAATCCAATAAACAGAGATTTCAGAAATTGTGTTTTCACACAGTTCCAGTAATTCTGCGTAAATCCGTCTGCGATCAGCCCAAGCTCCGGATCCTCTGTCATACTACGGCTGAAAAAGCCCCTGCAGCCTACCTCCAGAACATTAAATACAAAGACACTAAGAGCTAATGCGATCACAACAACGACAAGCACAATGATCACAGCGATCATTGCCACCTGCATATTGATCCCTTCAAACATGGAGCTTGCACCGCTTCCTGCAGAGTTATCGCTTGCAGACCTGCTGCCGACACTGGAAGCCCCTCCGCCTATCATTGATAAAATAAATGCTACCAGTACCATTTTCCAATAGTACATCTTCACTGCCGCTTTCGCTCTGATCTTTAATTCCGCTCTCGTCCAACTCATCCTGTGTTACCTCTTTCCGCGCTCCTTTGCGCATTTGTTTTGTTCACATTTTCAATGCAGTCGAAACCACTGAAATGTCTGTTTTTCAGCATCTGTTTCTTATATTATATAATACCCTATCAGATTTGCACAACTCATTTTTACAATTAAGTCACAAATTATTAAAATTTACCATTTAATTTCACAAAATATTTCCAAAAAAGGTATTGCATTTTTCGGTAATTTGTTATAATTTGTAATAGAAGAGTTAACTTTACATATTATCTTTTATTTGTTTCCCCTTTATAAAGAGGTCACCCACTTCCCCCGGGTGACCTCCATTTTTTGTCTTTATTTCGTCTGATCAAAATACCACTTGCCTGCCGGCGAGAGATCGCTTCTCGTCCAGCCGCTTGTCTTATTGCAGGAGCTTTCGATCAGAGCAGATGACTCATTCTTATTGCACAGACTCCATGCGGTATAACTGATATTGTACTTATCCAGAAGCTTCATCCACTTGCGCGCAGACGCCTTATCCAATGCGCCGTTACCGGATGCATCGCAGATGCTGAACTCCGTTACCATTACAGGGAGTCCCTTTTTGTGCGCTTTCTTAAGCTTATCCTGAATCCATTCCTTATGCGTTGCTGCATAGAAATGAAGCGCATACATCACATTCTTACTCCTGAGCGGACTCTGTGCCACAACGTCCACATCCTGCGACCAGGTCGGTGTTCCGACAACGATCACGGCGTTCTTGCTGTACTTTCGGATCGTACCGATAATGGTCTTAGCGTATGGCTTGATATGCTTCTTCCAGGTGACGGCGCCGTTCGGCTCGTTGCAGATCTCGTAGATCACATTGTCCTGACCGGCGTACTGCTTCGCCATCTTTGCAAAGAACTTCTTAGCCTCCGCCTTATGCTTGTTCGGGTTGCCCTCGCTGAGCACATGCCAGTCAATGATCACATACATACCAAGCTCTGTGGCATACCGCACACCCTCCTGCACTTTCTTGACAGCCTCTGTACCATAGCCCTCTGACTTGTTGGTGTACATGGCAAGACGGATCGTATTGATGCCAAACTTATCCCGAAGCGTTCGGAATGCCTCCTTGTTCACATACTGTGGGAACCACGCAATACCGTGTGTGCTGACGCCCTTCAGACGAAACTTCACATTCCGGCTGTCCATCAGATCGGTTCCCGATACATGGAGTGCCCCATGCTGCTCAACCGGTGTTGCATCAGCCGCCCTTGCCGTTGTAGTCAGTGATGCCTTCCTTGCCGACTGCACCGCGCTGCGGGTCCGGTTCATGCCAATGCTCTTATAGCCTGCCACTCCAGCTGCCACCAATATAACTGCAAGTAATCCCCACATCCATCGCTTTATTTTCTTCATATCCCTTCCCATACCTTTCTCTTGGTCGTAGTCATCCCGCCGTTTACTGCCCTGACAACTGCAGACGACTTTCATTTTACAAACTTCGTTTGTATTGATGCGTATTATATACATACGCATCCCGCTTACCTCTCCCGGAATACCTCCGGAAAAACCTCCTGCATCAACCGCTGATATCCATCTAACCGCTGTGTTTTGTGGATCCTTTTACGAAGCTTTCTGCCATCCGGCATACTGTCCGCAAGAAAGCCCCACAGCTCCTTCATCTTGAAAAGCACCGGCTGCCCCGGTCATATGCCTCACAGTACGCCCGGCATACGGCATCGGCATACTTCCCGATCCGGGTAATATCCCCCGTCACCGGCTCTCCCTTAATCGCAAGTGCCAGCCCCGGATGCGTCAAAAGTCCCCTGCCGATCATAATGCGGGAGACCTCCGGAAAACGGGTGTGGATCCGCTCGTAATCCTCCACCGAACAGATATCACCATTATAGCACAACGGCATACGACAGCGCTTCACTGCCTCTGCAAACATATCAAGATTCGGCGTATTCTTATAATAATCCTTCTGCACTCGCGGATGAATGATCAGCTCCTCCACCGGATACTGATTATAAATATCGATGATCTCCAAAAACTCCTCGGGATCATCAACGCCAAGCCTTGTCTTGATCGATATCTTAAGCGGACACTTCTCATAGATTTCCCGCAGAAAACGGTCCAGCGCCACCGTCCTTGCCAGAAAACCGGAGCCTTTCCCCTTGGACACCACGGTTCTTGCCGGGCAGCCAAGATTTAAGTTGACCGTGTCATAGCCAAGCTCTGCCATCTGATCTGCAACCCGCAGAAACTCTTCCGCACGGTTGCTCATGATCTGAGGAATCAGACATCCCACCGAATTATTGTCCGGCAGGATGTCTCTCATCTCCTTGTTGCGCAGCCGTCTGCTGTCCGTCGCTGTGATGAATGGCGTAAAATAACGGTCAATCCCTCCGTAATATGTTTCATACACATTCCGGAACACATATCCGGTAATGCTCTCTAAGGGTGCAAAGTACACCTGCATTGTCATTCTCCTCTTCTAAACAGTATGCACCGCCTGTGTCTGTTCTGTATCTATCAAGCCGATTCACACACTGTCTGTATGATCTGAAATGCAATGCTCTCCCTTACCTCTACTGTACCAGCTGAGCCGGTGGAGTGTGAAGAATCTTGCGGACCGGAAGTACACTGACGATCATATTGACAACAAACATTGCCACGATCAGCAGCGCTGCCATCCACCACGGGAACAGCAGATAGATCTGCAGAGACGGGATCGAACTGATAAACTTGATCACGCCGCTTGTGATCAGGATCGCCGGGATACAGGTGTATGCCGTCATCATCATCATTTCCAGCATATACGCCTTCAGAATGCTTCCCGGAGCAATTCCGATCAACCGGTAAACCGTCAGTTCCTCGCTTCGTGCCATTGCATTTGACTTTATAGTAAAATATATCATAATCAATGACAATACTGCAACTGCAATTGTCACAATATAACCTGCATTGAGACCGCTTTCCTTCTGCTCTTCCAGATACTTGTCAATCTGCAGCTGTGCATTACTCTGCGCTTTGACCTTAAAATATTTTCGGTAATCCTCTCCGTGCTTCTTGAAATACTTGATCGTTCCCTCCACATCGTCTGTGTATACCTGGAACTGCTTTGCATCAAGCACATACCGCATACGGATCTCCTCACAGCGCTCCTTCGGAAGAACATACTCCGCGCCGCTGTCGAGCGGACATTTACCGACGATCTTACACTTGTCTAAGTTCAGCGTCTCCTCCGCCTGATCCGTGATCATCTCACCGCTCGACCACCGTGCCTGAAACTCATAGTCCTTATATTTATCCTCATCGACAAGAATCTGATTGCCCGTAAGCTTGACATCGCCGTACTCATCCGGATAAGTCTCGCGAAGCTCCTCATCCGTCATGATCTTTTTGTCACCGTAGTTCATGCAGAATGCCACATACGGGCTGACGTAAACGGTCGGCTCCTTCGTATCGGACACTCCTACGATCTCGATCTGAAGATTGGAGATTGTCGTCATAACTTTCAGGCCAAGCAGGGATTCCTCATTGTTATAAAGGGATGCGACAACATTTCCGGACTTCTGGAATGTTGACAGCAGCCATTTGTCAATGACCATCTCCTTGCGATTCTTCGGAAGACGTCCGCATACAAGATCCTCCTCCTTTAACACACTGTAATCTACCGCAGAAAAATCATTGATCTTTGCATTGACACGCTTGAGCTGACGGAAACCGTTGTATCCGATGTTCAGTGTTCCCTGCTGTAATGCATTGTATTGTATCTTCGAGGTGAGCGTTTCCTGATAATACTTCTTCAACTGCTGATTCAGCATATCCTGATCTCCCTCGATCGCTTCTAGCTGAACTGTCACATAATGGGAATCCTGTGTAACAACGTCCTCCTGATCGAAATTGTGCTGCATCATATAATCCGCCAGTGCAATAACCAGAAGCACCGAGGTCGCCAAAAGGATTCCTACAATGAACCTGTGCTTTTTGCCGAGCATGCGTATATTCTCGCAGGCAAGCTTCCAGATTTCCTTTGCCGGAAGTCCCATACTGCGCCCAGCCTTCATCTTCGGCAGATCATAGGTTATCTCCTCTGCCTGGCTCTGATCCAGCTTCGGGCGGTTCGCATCCAGCATCACGCAGCCGGATTCCTCGCCGGTCAGCATCAGCTCAACATCGTCCTCTGTCTGGATATAAAGCTTTCCATCCTTCCACGCCAGATTGATATGCAGCTTGCCCTTTTCCTGCTCCGGCATCTCCTCCGGATCCGGCATTTCGCGATACAGGGACAGATTGATAAACTCATCGTCGATCTCCTGCCGCTCCATATCTTTCAGATAAATGTTGGCATCGTCCATCTTCTGGTATGCGCCCTTCGCATCATTGGCATAATCCTTTACGATCTCACCATCGCGGATCTCAATGATACGATCGGCGAAAAACTTTGCAATGGCTTTTTCATGAGAAACTAAAATTACAAGACATTCCTTGGAAATGCTCTTGAGGATGCTCATGGTGTTGAGGGTATTTTCCTCATCGAGGTTACCGGTCGGCTCATCGGCAAGAATGATATCCGGTGATTTCACAAGTGCTCTGGCGATCGACACGCGCTGCTGCTGTCCACCGGAAAGCTGCGACACGCGTTTCTTTTTGTAGCGCGCCATTCCAAGGGCTTCCAGCACGTAATCCACACGTTCATCCTTCTGCTCCTCGGTCAGATCAAACACGTTTAACGCCAGCTTGACATTATATGCCACCGTGTAATCCTGCAGCAGATAGTAGTTCTGGAAAATATAACCGAACTTCTGATTTCGGAGACGCTCGACCTTTTTCTGCTCATATTTCTTAAGGACGACATCGTCTACCGTAATGGTTCCGCTGCGAAATGTGTCCAGACCACCGATCGTATTTAACAGTGTGGTCTTGCCCGATCCACTTTCACCAAGGATACATACGAGCCCCTTTTCTTCCATTTCCAGACTGACTTCCTTCAGCACATGGTTCTCGTTGGACCTTCCTTTATTAAAGTATTTATCGAGTTTATCTATTTTTACCATTTCTCTTTCCTCCATTCTGCCATCCCTCCGATGACCGAAAATGCATCAGTGTCAGGGCAGTCGCCACAACGGCTACCGCCAGATTATATACAAAGAACCATAAAAGACTCCATACACTCTGATATTGCCAGATCCGGTAAACTGTCGCACTCCGCAGCCTCAGGAAAGCTGATGCCGCAAACATCACAACCGATGCCGACACATCCACAAGGATCAACTGTATGTATACATTCAGCTCCAGCGGGCGCTGCCGCATTCCCATAAACCGGAGTGTCTGAAGCTGTCCCTGTTGCATGCGGATGATCTGACGCAGCAGGAAGTACATCATGCACGACAGAATGATCAGGATTGCAGCGGAAAACGAGATAATATATAACCGCTTCATGACCTTGCCCGCAATGTATGTGGTCGCGCTGACCTGATATGTACTAATTGCATCATATCCCATCTCCTGAAGCTTTTTGATCACCTTCGCTGTCTTCGTGTAATGCGAAATATAAGCACTTGCCTGCGTCGTCTGCTCCGGATATATCTCATCAAACAGATCCTGACTTACCTCGACAAACTCACCGCCCTGGTCGATCAGCTCCAGATCGACATCCAGATAACCGTTATTAAAGGTGTATACCTGTGCCTCCGTTGTATCCTCGGTCTCACCCACAGAAACCACGCTTCCGCCCTCCGTCTTCGTAATATGAAACGGAAGCCGCATACCCGAAAATGCACTATAGACATTGAGCTGATCGCCATTGGAGCCGGTAAATGCATCCATGACATAATTCTTGGATACTCTCACATGACGCCCCTTCAGATCATCGGAAACGATCGGATAAAAGGAGAAGCTCTTGGTATATTTTCTTGACATCACATCCTGATCATAATCCATCTTGTAGCTATAGCCATCCAGTGCCGGACATAGCATATGGCAGAACTCAGGATCGAAATACAGCCGGCTTCCCTCGCGGTCACACACACCGACCACCTTCATCTTAAACCAGCACTTCTCTCCCTTTGGCCATATATTTTCACAGGCAAAATAGTAGGTTTTCTTCTTTCCAAGTAACTTCGCATCCTCAGCGGATACGAGAATCTCCAGCCTGTTTTGGGGCATCCTTCCCTTGACCAGATCATCCTCTGTGATTCCGGTAGTAGACCGCATGTAGGACGGATTCTTCATCCGTTTCGATACGTCATACTGAATATCATTGACATAGTCGTACAGATCCACGTCCTCCACATATTTTACCTTTTCAATCTGTTTGCGATCCTTCTCTGTAAGCCCGGAGCCATCCAACCGGCGCACCGACAGCCTTCTGTCGTTTTTCTGCAGAAATGCCGAGGTGTCATATTTCCTTGTAATACGGTCGTCTTTATAAACAAACAGTTCTCCGATAAACAATGCAGAAAGTCCTGCCATTGTCAAAAACAATACCACGATAAAAAATGTTCGTTTCTTTTGATATTTCAGATCGCGCAATGCGAAAAACATCGCTTCCCGCAGATCGGAACATTTTCTTTTTCTGTTATCCTTCTCCATATCGTCCCCCCTTTAATACACACCCCCGCTGCTTCCTCTCTGCCGTCTGATCCGGCAAAGCCCGGAAACTACGTGGTCCGCAATGTACGATTAAAGAAAAATACCGTCAAAAGCATTAATATGATGTTGTATGCCAGGAATCCCACGATGCCGATGATGCTGTAATAGAACAACATATTCCTGATAAATGCGACGCCTGCCAGACGCAGGATCAGCATCACGATCAACGTCACGATAACTGCCGCGATACCATGAACCCCCATTTCCTGATATGTAATACGGCATAACTGCTTTCTGCGCATTCCCATAAAGCGGAGTACGCTGTAATCCTTTTTCTTGATCTTGAGGATCGAGCGCACGATCAGGATCTGAAGAATTGCCAGAATGATCAGGATCATGCAGGAAATTCCGATAACCTCCAGACGCTTGTAAACCTTATCCTGCATATACCTTGTGCTGCAGACGCGGAGTGTGCTGACGGCATCATATCCCTTCTCCTTCAAGGCACTGATGACTTTATCTGTCTTGCTGTAATTGGCAATGTACACACTCGCCTGTGTTGTTCCAATATTGTAATAGTCTCTCAGCTTCCGGTAAATAGCAGGACTTACCTCGATAAAGTCTGCTCCCTGCTTGCTGAAATCCTCCACATACTCAATGTCAAACTTAATGCCATCTTCGTTATCCCCATCTTCAGAATCTTCGGAAGACTCCTCTTCCGAATCCTCTTCGTAGCCAGCGGCACTCATATTCTGCTCAATGGCATCCTTCAATTCCGCATCGATGCCGCTCTTTGTCTGCTCAATATGAATACATCCCTGTCCCACAAATGCCTTTTTTAAATCATTTGGAATGAGTCCATAACCGGTCGATGGAATCTTATAATTTTCGGAGACGCGCACCTGATTCTTCTTCAGACCATCGCCAACCACGACATACGCCGGCTTAAAAGTTCCGTTATACTGATTATACAGGGCATCCCAGCAAAACTGCGTCCACACAACGAACCGGTCCAGTCCGTATGTCAGCATCTCACAAAGCTCCGGATGAAAATATACCTGCTTAGTATTGTCCTTCAGAATACCGACAATTTTAAGCTTCTGGTAACAGCTGGTGCCTTCCTTCCAAAGATTATCGGAAGAAAAATAACAGGTGATCTCACTGTTAAGCTTCCTGGAATCGGAAGTATAAAGCACGATCTCATTCCGCTCCTTTGGCAGACGTCCCGCTGACAGATCCTCCCCGGTGATCGCCGTGGAGGATTTCATGAAATGCGACTTGTCTAACAGCCGCACTCCCTGGTCGTTCTCCTCATCGGAGTCATCCTGTACATTACTGATGAGTCTTTCCTTGCTGCCATATGCCACCTCATAATCCTTATCCTTCTCAATGTAATAATTGACATCATTGGCATAATCACAAAGATCAACCTGATCAACATATTTGACGCTGGCGATCGCCGCCCGGTCCTTCTCTGTCAGCACACTGTTGTCGGGATGCCGCACAGAGAGACGCTTATCATTCTTCTGGAGATATGCGCTGGTGTCGTACTCTTTTGTGATGCGGTCATCGGCATAGACTAACAGCTCTCCGATAAACAGAAAGGATACGACTGCCGTGATCAGGAAAAAGGCAAAGAAAAATCCCGCTCTTCCTTTCTGCATCTTAATATTTTTTAATGCGAAAAAACGTGCCATATTCTGCTTTTTCTTTTTGGCTTTTCCGTTGTTTCCGGTTTTATTTTCACTTTTGGGGGGATTTTGGTGGTCTGAATCCACATTTTCATCCCTTTTATTCACGGGAACATCCGTCACTACCTCTCCATCGTGAAGACGGATGCGGCGTGTCACATACGGTGCCGCCTGATCATAGTTATGCGTCACCATGATCACAAGCTTCTGATGCGACAGGCGTTCCAGGATCTCCATGATCTGCTGTCCGGTCTCACTGTCCAGATTACCGGTCGGCTCGTCTGCCACGATAATGTCCGTATTCTTGGCAAGTGCTCTTGCAATAGAAAGACGCTGCTTCTGCCCACTGGAAAGCTGTGAAGCACGCTGCGCTGCCTGCCCGGTCAGACCTACCTGCTCGAGGTAATCCATCGCTTCATCCTTGCATTCTGCCGGATCCTTTCCCTGAATCACAAGTGCCGCCAGAACATTATCAAGTGCGGTATAATGATTGATCAGACTGTAATCCTGAAATACAAATCCGATCTGATTACGCCGATACTCCTCCCAATCCTGATCATCGTACTGAAACGTTGGCTGTCCACGGTAGTACATCTCTCCCTCATCAAAGGTATCCATACCGCTGATCATATTCAACAGGGTGGACTTTCCGCCACCGCTTTCTCCTGTGATCGCCACAAATTCACTCATGGAAAATTCCAGATTGATCTTACGCAGTGCCTGCGTTACCGATGTATCCGAATAATAATACTTGCTGATATTCTGCAGCCGTAATATTGTCTCTGCCATATTCCGATCCCCTTTCGTCAATTTCACTGGTTCAATCGTACCACAAGAAAATACAAAAAAAATCACCGCAAATTTCATAGAATTTACAGTGATTTTTTTAGTTGCATGAATTATTTAACTATAATTACATGAAATATTCGTTATTTCTAAGCGATTATGCCGGTGAAATTCTTACAAATTTCTTAAGAAGCTTCTTAAGGTCTCCTGCGCTATGATATCACAAGCTACACAGCCACTTCTGTCAAATGTGCTAGTGCTTTCCGGCAAGGTCGATACGGATCAGCGCTTTCTTCAGTGCCAGCTCCGCACGCACCATATCAACTTCCTTCGAACCGCTTGTGAGTCTGCGTTCTGCACGCTCCTTCGCCTTTTCGGCACGATTGGCATCGATCTCATCCGGCCACTCACAGGACTCTGCAAGCACCGTAACTTTATCCTTCTGGATCTGAACGAAGCCATCATGCAGAGCTGCTTCCCGGACATTTCCGTCGGTTTTGATCCGCAGCACACCCGGTTCGAGAATCGTGGTAAGCGGAATATGTCCCGCCAGAACACCAATTTCACCCTCTGTGGTCTTCATCTCTACCATATCCACAGCTTCATCAAAAAACACACGGGTCGGAGAGATGATCTGCAAATTAAATGTTTTATCAGCCATCAAAGCCCTCCTTATTTGGATGCGGAAGCGGCGCGCTCTACAACATCGTCAATACTGCCGGCATTCAGGAAGTAATTCTCAGGGATGGAATCATGCTTGCCGTCCAGAATCTCCTGGAAACCGCGGATCGTCTCAGATACCGGTACATACTTACCCGGAAGTCCTGTAAACTGCTCCGCTACATGGAACGGCTGTGACAGGAATCTCTGTACCTTTCTTGCACGGTTTACCACAAGCTTATCCTCCTCGGAAAGCTCATCCATACCAAGGATTGCGATAATATCCTGCAGCTCCTTATATCTCTGAAGAAGCTCCTGTACGCTTCTTGCTACTCTGTAATGCTCCTCACCCACAATATGCGGATCAAGAATACGCGAGGTTGACTCCAGCGGGTCTACCGCCGGATAAATACCAAGCTCTGCAATGGAACGCGCCAGTACGGTCGTTGCATCCAGATGCGCAAAGGTATTGGCCGGTGCCGGGTCAGTTAAGTCATCGGCCGGCACATAAACAGCCTGAACCGATGTAATGGAACCCTTCTTGGTAGAAGTGATACGCTCCTGCAGCGCACCCATCTCCGTCTGCAGTGTCGGCTGGTATCCTACGGCACTTGGCATACGGCCAAGCAGCGCAGACACCTCGGAACCTGCCTGTGTAAAACGGAAAATATTATCAATGAACAAAAGCACATCCTTACCGGAACGATCACGGAAGTTCTCTGCCATCGTCAGTCCTGTCAGACCAACACGCATACGTGCTCCGGGCGGCTCATTCATCTGTCCGAATACCATGGTTGTCTTGTCAATTACACCGGATTCGATCATCTCATAGTACAGGTCATTACCCTCACGGGTACGCTCACCTACACCTGTAAATACGGAATATCCACCATGTTCCTGTGCGATATTGGTGATCAGCTCCTGGATCAGCACGGTCTTACCTACACCTGCTCCTCCGAAGAGACCGATCTTACCACCCTTCTGATACGGGCAGAGAAGATCAACGACCTTAATACCTGTCTCCAGGATCTCTGTCGCTGTCGACTGCTCCTCAAAGGATGGCGCTTTTCTGTGAATGGGATCATACTGCACTCCTGTCGGTGCCGGCTTCTCATCAATCGGCTCACCCAGTACGTTAAACATACGTCCCAATGTTGCCTCACCAACCGGAACACTGATCGGACCGCCGGTAGCTTCTGCGGTCATGCCACGCTTCAGTCCATCTGTCGGACCCATGGCAATACAGCGCACCGTATCATCTCCCAGATGCTGCGCCACCTCAACTACCAGCTTTTTGCCATCTTCCAATGGCACATTAACTGCATCGTTGATCTCAGGCAGTCCGCCCTCCGGGAATTTGATATCAAGAACGGCACCGATGATCTGCGTCAGCTTACCTGTCTTTAAATCTGCCATCTTTCTTATCTCACTCCTTTTTCCTATATTCTGCTGTATCCTGCCACATCTCCGGCAAGATACTATTATTATCGTTACATTTTACTTCCGGACTAAACCGGAAGTCTTCTCTCATTGATCATGCTCTGTCACTTCTGTCCACTACTGGATCGCCGATGCACCGGCAATGATCTCTGTAAGTTCCTGCGTAATAGACGCCTGACGAGCCCGGTTATACCGAAGAGACAGATCGCTGATCATATCCTCTGCATTGCTCGTTGCAGAATCCATCGCCTGCATACGTGCACCATTCTCACTGGCATACGCCTCTGTCAGACCGCCAAAGATCAGACTGTTGATATACTTTGGCACAATGGCATCCAGAGCCTCCTCTGCTGCCGGCTCATAGTTCATCAGCGTAATGCGTTCCAGCGGATCTGCTGCTTCCTCGCTCTCCGAGGTAATATCGTCTGCATCGATCGGCAGAAGCTTTACCATCGTCGGGATCTGTACAACGGTATTCTTGAATATCGTGTACACCAGATAAATCTCACCAATGTTACCCATCGTAAACTGGCTGAGCACATCCTTTCCCACAGCAATGGCATCGTCATACATCGGACCGTTCATGGCTTCCGAATAATCACTTACGATCTCATAGCCCAGATGCTCGAGTGCATCCCTGCCTTTGGTCCCTACGGAAAATATCTTTGTATTCTCCGGTGTGAACCGCTCGTCCTTCGAGATCAGCTTCACGATATTGGAATTGTAACCGCCTGCCAGTCCTCGATTGGAAGACACGACGATCACGGCTTTCTTGTCCGATTTTCCTTTCTGCAGGAACGGATGAGACATCTGTCCGGACTTTGCAATCATCCCGGCTACTGTCTCATACATCGTATCAAAATACGGTTTGGACTCCTCCGCATTCTGCTTTGCCTTGGTCAGCTTGACCGAAGACACCAGCTTCATCGCCTTGGTGATCTGCTCCGTACTCTGTACGCTCTCCTTCCTCCGTTTAATATCTCTCATAGAGGCCATATGATTGATTCCTCCATTCTGCTTTTATACATACGTCATTACTTGGTAAATTCTTCCTTGATCTCTTCGATCGCCTTCACAAGCTTCTCCTCAATCTCTGCGCTCATCTCGCCACTGGTGCGGATCGCCTCCGGGATCTCCGGATATTTCGTGTCAACATACTCAAAGAGCTCTTTCTCGAATTCCAGGATCTGATCCAACTCAATATCGATCAGATATTTCTTGGTTGCCGCATAAATGATCATTACTTCATTCTCTACCGGCATTGGATTATACTGATCCTGCTTCAAAATCTCACGGATACGCTCACCCTGTGCCAGCTGAGCCTTTGTCTCCGGATCCAGGTCGGAACTAAACTGCGAGAACGCTGCCAGCTCACGGAACTGTGCCAGCTCAATACGGATCGGCCCGGCAATCTTCTTCATCGCTTTGATCTGTGCTGCACCACCAACTCGGGATACGGACAATCCGGCGTTTACTGCCGGACGGAATCCGGAGTTAAACATCTCTGTTTCCAGATAGATCTGACCATCTGTAATGGAAATTACGTTGGTCGGAATGTATGCGGATACATCGCCCGCCTGTGTCTCAATGATCGGCAGTGCCGTCAGGGAACCACCGCCCAGCTTATCGGAAAGTCTCGCTGCACGCTCCAACAAACGGGAATGCAGATAGAATACATCTCCAGGGAATGCCTCACGTCCCGGTGGACGCTTGAGCAGCAGGGACAGGGTACGATATGCTGCCGCATGCTTTGTCAGATCATCATAAATGATCAGTACGTCCTCTCCGGACTCCATCCACTCCTCACCGATCGCACAGCCGGAATATGGAGCGATATACTGTAACGGTGCCAGCTCACTTGCGGTCGCTGCTACGATTGTTGTGTAATCCATCGCACCGTACTCTTCTAACTTCTTTACGATAGTGGCTACTGTTGAAGCCTTCTGGCCAATGGCAACGTAAATACATTTTACGCCCTGACCCTTCTGATTGATGATCGTGTCGATGGCGATCGCCGTCTTACCTGTCTGACGGTCACCGATGATCAGCTCACGCTGTCCTCTTCCGATCGGCACCATGGAATCAATCGCTTTGATACCTGTCTGTAACGGTGTATCTACTGACTTTCTTGAAATAACACCGGAGGCAACTCGCTCAATCTGACGGTATTTCTCTGTTTCGATAGGTCCTTTTCCATCAATCGGCTGTCCAAGTGCGTTGACAACTCGTCCCAGCAGCGCATCGCCTACCGGCACCTCAACCACTCGTCCCGTTGTCTTAACGACATCACCTTCATTGATATTTTTATGATCACCTAAGAGCACTGCACCGACATTATCTTCCTCCAGGTTCTGTACCATTCCAAATACATCATTTGGAAATTCCAGGAGCTCGCCCTGCATGGCATTTTCCAGACCATGAATACGGGCAATTCCATCCGCTACCTGAATGACGGTACCGGTATCAGATACATCGAATTTGGTACTGTAGTGTTTAATCTGTTCCTTGATCACGGAACTGATCTCTTCCGGTTTCAAATTCATGATACTCCTCCATTCAACTTACTGGCACAACAAACACACAATGACTATATTCATAGTTTCTGCTGCGCTGTCTTTTTAATTCGATAACTGAATCTCCGACAAGGATTTCGCCATATTATTCAGCTTTGTTTTAATACTGCTGTCCACTACCCTGTCGCCGATCCGGATCTTCATCCCTCCGATCAGTGACGGATCAACTTCAAAATTCATCACAAAGGATTCGTATTTCGTTGTCTCAAGCAGACGCTTCTCAACAGCCTCCTTCTGCTCTTCCTTCAAGGCTGCTGCAGATGTCACATGTGCGACACCAATCTTTTTATACTCTCTGCACTCATCAATGAAATAGGATAAGATCTGATATATTTCCTTAAATCTTCCTTTCTCCTCGATCGTCAGAAAGAATCCCGTCAGTTCATCACTCACTCTGCCATGAAAGACAGTTTCCAGCACGGAGCATTTCTCCTCCACACTGATCTTCGGATGACTCATCAGCTTGACGAAATCTTCATTGGCATCAAGCACCTGAATGACCGCCTCCACTTCTTCCATCAGGCATCCAGCTTATTTTCCTCTACTGCCAGCTCAAAAAGAGCTTCTCCGTAGGTTTTTGATACTAACTTAGCCATGTCTCATCACCCATCTCTTTTAAAGTGTCTTCGATCAACTGTGACTGCTTGTCCTCGTCAAGAGAAACCTCGATGACCTTGCCAGCCATTGCTGCCGCTACAGAGATCATTTCCTGCTTCACTTCGTCCTTGACTTTATTTTTCTCCAGCTCTACCTCGCGGTTGGCACGATCCAGGATACGGTTTGCCTCCTGCTTCGCCTCGTCCACGATCACTGTCTCCTTCTTCAGAGCTTTCTTTCTTGTCTCTGAAAGAATCTCTTCGGATTCCTTATCAACGTTCTTCAGCTTCTCGTCATACTGCTCCTTAAACTGAATCGCATCTGCCTTTTCCTTTGCCGCTGTCTCCATCTCCTGACGGATCGTTTCCTGACGCTTCTGCATCAGATCTCGCGCCGGATTGAATAATAGGTACGACAAAAACAGAAAAAGGACAAACATAGCCAGAAGGGTGATCAGACTGTCAAAGATCAATTGTGGATCCAGTCCGAAAATATAATCTCCAAGCCCACTCTGTGCTAAAGCTACATTCATTACACTCACCTGTGTTCTGCCTCCTTTCAACTGTATTTACTGCAAAATTACAGCTTGCTGTATAAAGGATTGGCAAATAACAGAATCAGTGCAATAACGAGACCATAAAGACCTGTTGTCTCGGCAACCGCCTGACCAAGGAGCATGGTTGACATAATATCTCCCTTTGCGCCCGGATTACGACCTACCGCAGAAGCACCATAACCGGCTGCAATACCCTGACCTACACCAGGACCGATACCGGCGATAACCGCAAGACCCGCACCAATAGCAGAACCCATTAAAACTAAACCTTCGTTTGTAATATTCATTATAATATCCTCCTTAAAATAAAATCTTTTTCAACTACTCTGTTTCGCCGATCGCATCCGCAACAAAGCACATCGTCAGCATACAGAATACATACGTCTGAATACATCCTGAGAAAACATCCAGATACGCATGAAGCGCCGCCGGCCATACCAGCGTCAGAACCTTTGGCAGCAAACCATAGAGCAATCCCATCATAACCGTTCCCGATAAGATATTACCGAAGAGACGGAGAGACATTGAGATCGGCGTTGAAAACTCACTGATCAGATTCATTGGGAAGAACAGAAAGATTGGTTCAAACAAACTCTTGATCTTACCGAACTTCTGATACTTAAATCCATTGAACTGAATCATAAACCATGTGATCAGCGCCAGCGGAAATGTGACTCCGTAATCTGCGGTTGGAGCTCTAAGTCCCAAAAGCCCCGACAGGTTACAGACCAGAATGAATATAAAGAGTGCGCTGACATAGTTACGGAATTTCACGGCAATCTTACTTCCCATGGAACCCGCCACCATCTTGTCTAACATCTCTACGATCAATTCGACCGCATTCAAAAATGGTCCCGGTACTTCATTTGGATCTGCTTTCCGGATAGCACGGTTTGCAAATAACGCAAATACAAGAATCGCCAGAATAACGATGATCATTGATATATGCGTTGTCGTAAAATAGACATCCTGTCCGAGAAACCGCAGCTTCGTATATCCGTGGATAAAGAAATCCACCTGTGCGCTGCTGTCTGCGTATACAGGTATTGCACTTCCCAGCCCCTTCGAAATGGCTAAGACCCTGATTCCCACATTCTCACCTTCCTTTTCTTTTATTTACGAAGAAGGATTACCCTGCCTTCTTCTGTTATGTGTAAACCACCGGCTGTAGCGGTGAATACTCATCCCTGTGCATCGCCTGAGACATTCTGCCGATGAGCTTTGCTCTCATCCGCTTTCTTTTGTCTGTTCTGCGATGTCATGATCCTGTGAATCTTCGGCTGCATAAATGCCGATATCTTCACTCCAAACATTCCAAGCACCGTTCCAATCGGATGAATGTAACGATACTCCATCATAGCTGCCGCCAGTACGACTGCCATTACCAGAAAACGCTTCACAGAGGACACCTGAATGTGGCGCGCCGCATGCTTCTCCCCCAGATCAAGGGCGATGTCCAAATGATGGTACATATGCCATATAAGCCACACAGCAGTACCAATACCCACCAGAAGTCCACACGCCACTGCCAGTCTGTGCCGGGATACGATCATCAGGATCACAAACACAAACCCTCCCCACACGGCCAGACCTGCCATCAGCTCCTTCAGAGTCTGTTTCGCCTGTCTCATACGAATCCTCCATATTATCCGATACAATAAACAATCGCTATATCGACTATTCCGACAAAACTTTAATTCTTCCTGTCTGCATCCTTCTGCTCTCCGGAAGCATTTTCCGTCTGTTCCCTGCGCGCCTGTCCCTGCTTCTTCAAAGCTTCTATATATTGGAGGCGCTCATGCTCCTTTTTCATGTCTTCTGAATAAAAGGACTTTGTCAGATAATAAACATTGCGAAATGCTGCCCCTACACCAAGTACGATCATTATAAGAAACCATATCTGCGTGTGAAACTGCCCATTCAGCCACCAGCCGATCCATCCGCTGAGAGCGATCGGCACCAGAATCGTGATACTGACCTGTGACACCATCACAAAGGCTCTCAATATATTTTTTTCCTTTTTGTTCATGACTATAACACCATTTTGCAATTCTTTCGCATCCATGAAAGAATTGCACAAAAATCTACAAATACGGTTACATTATATAATAATTTGTACAAAAAGTCCACAGGATACATTTTACAGAAAAAATTATTTACAATCCCCTGCAAGCCCGCTATAATTATCTGTAACACTTCAGTACCGCGAACAAAAACATACGCACAAAGGAGAATACCATGGATACCATTCATTTGTACCGCAGGCGTTACATGCCAGACGAAACCGTCGAATTGAAGGATGATCTGATCCTCTATCGGGACGATAATATTCTTGTGACGAAATGGAACATTCTGAAACCGCGCAAAGATATTGACCACGGTATTTCTGTGTATTATATGAAGGAAGGCTTCAAGATCAGCAAGGTCTTTGATGCTGCTGACAGGCTTGTGTACTGGTACTGTGATATTATCGAGACAGAATACCGCCCGAATGAGAATACATACATCTTCCACGATCTCCTGATCGATGTATTAATTTATCCGGACAAGCATGTGGAAGTCGTTGATCTGGACGAATTCGCGGATTTCACGGAGAATCTTACACTTCCGGCGCCTTTGCTGGCAAAGGCACTGCGTCAGACGAACAATCTTCTGCGTTTTATTTACGAGGGACATCTGGACGAGCTTACAGAGCCCATCACATCAAGAGAATAACAAACAGATAGCGAATGCCGGGGCAATGCGATACACTGTCCCGGCATTTTTTAGATTATTATGATGTTGGGGGCTATTCCCGCGCCTTTCGATTGATATATTCCGTCTTATACTTGGAGTACACGATCGTCTGGTCATGATAAAGCCCGTAATAGCCCGACATGAGATAGCTGACGCTGATTCCGAGCAGGAAAAACGGCACTCCATGATACCCAAACAGCTCAAACGCAATGAGCATCGATGTGATCGGACAATTAGTAACACCGCAGAATACCGACATCATTCCGACCGCCGCACAAAGCGATGGCGAAATCCCAAGAAGCTGCCCGAACAGACAGCCGAATGTCGCACCAACAAAAAACGACGGCACAATCTCACCGCCCTTAAAGCCCGCTTCCAGTGTAAGCGCCGTAAAAACAATCTTCCAGACAAAGGCAAGCGGATCCACCTGACCGCGGATCGCACGCTGGATTACCGGCACACCGGCTCCCATGTAATCGTCTGTCTGCAAAAGAATCGTCAGCAGAATGATCACCAACGAAGACACTACAATCCGTATATATGGATTCTTCAGTCTCTTCCGATAGAAATCTCCCAGAGAATGAAGTGCCATACAGAAAACAACGCTGAGTGCCGCACAGCACAACGCCAGCCCGATGATCTTCAGACTGGGCACCACCTGAAACATTGGCATATGACGAATCTTGAACACATTCGGTCCGATTCCCATATGCGTCGCAAACTTCGATGCCACAAGCGAGGAAAACACGCACGGTACCAACGCCGCATAATACATAACGCCGACGCTGACAACCTCCATCGAAAATATTGACGCTGCGATCGGTGTGCCGAAAATCGCCGAGAATGCCGCACTCATGCCACACATAACAACAATCCTCTGGTCCTTCTCGTCAAACCGGAACAGCTTGCCAAGCTGCTGTCCGATACTTCCGCCAAGCTGCAGTGCTGCCCCCTCACGACCGGCACTTCCGCCGAACAAATGCGTAATGATCGTCGAAATAAAGATCAGAGGTGCCATCCGAAACGGCACCTCTGCCTCCGCATGAATTGAGGAAAGCACCATATTGGTTCCCTTATCATTCTTATAGCGAAATACTCCATACAAAAACACAATGACAACACCTGCCAAAGGCAGCAACAGGATTATCCACGGATTCTGTGTCCGAAACGTTGTCACCTGACGCAGACAAAACGCAAAAAGCGTACTGAAGGCTCCCACGAAAAGCCCTGCAAACGCCGAGAAAATCCCCCAGCGTATAAAAACTGCGAGATTCCTCGATATTCTTCCCATATAAAATCGGATCATTTTTATCTGGCGCATAATTTCCCTCTTCCATCTGCAATGCTTTCCTACAACTCGTTATAAATAATAAAAATCAGCAATGCCAAAACCAAGCTTGTTAATGTTCCCAGCAGATACTTATTTCTAAACTCTGCCTCCTTTAAATCGTTTGTTCTCGCCCAAGTTTTTATCGTAATTATTATCGCAATAGCAGAAAAATTTCCTAAACAGGCAAAAACAACTGTCAATATCCGTTCCATAACTCCTATCATAGAACCAACATCAAACATACCCGTCTCATTTGAATTAGGATAAATATCCTGAATCAATTTATTGATCATTATTGAGCATGGCATTATCAGCGCAAGACTCAAAAAAACAATTTTCAACGCTTCATAATAACGGCCGGCATCACAGTTGAACCCAAAAATGTGTAATATTATGCACAAAACTCCCATATGCAGCATCTGATCAATAATAAAGACAACTGTTTGTTTCATTTTCTTGTTAAAATAACAAGCCGTTGCATCTATCAATATATGTGTTGCCAATAATATCGCTATGGCACCAGTCGCAGATTTCCATCCCGCCACAAAATACAACACCAAAAACGGAACAATATACAGCACGGAATGCATTAGTAAATATTCTCCATTAAACCATATATTATTTTTACACTTCTGACATTCTCCGCACAATTCTCCCTTTGCTGCATTTTTACATCTTGCGACCTTTGTTGTTTGCAAGTAAAAATCACCAATCAAATGGAATATCAATAAAATCAAATAGTTTTCCATATATCCTCCCCTAGTAAATCAAATATCGCTTTATCCCTTGTTCTCCTTTCCTTTATTCTCGCTGATATTATATATCTGTCGATATTTTGCCGAGAAGTATTCATAATTCGAGCAATTTCTGTTGACATACCACGAACCCAAAATTCATCCATATAAAATGACAGCTTGTCAGCTTTCTTTTCATAATATAAATTTCTATCTTCGTAAAGTATTTCATAATTTATGACAGGCATTTCCGGACTCTCCTGTCTTCTATACCCCACGCTCCAATATTCTTGTTCTAACAATTTGTATCTATTGTCCAATAACCAGCTATAAAACGAAGTATCCTCCCAGCTGTCCTTAAGGGGTAGCATAATATCTGATATAATCTCAATTATATTTGCAACCTGCGGTTGTCTCAACCTGATCTGCTGAGTTGATAAACAAAATTCATTTAAATATCTGTCATATTTTGAATTTGTATTAAAGCATATGACATTACTTTTTTTTCGTTTAACCGCATTGATCGCATCCCTTGCCAAATAATATGCTTCTCCATCAAAAGCAGACGACGTCCATTCTTCCACGTCATATTTTATTTTGCCATATCCTATACCACACCTTATCTTAATAGGATATATTAAAAGCTGTAATTTTTTAATATATAAAAATGCGGCTTGTAAATCTAAAAACAAACCTTGAAATTCATCCCCTGCACTAGATACTACCTTTTTCTTGATTCCTTGTTCATATATAGTATTTAGATAATCCACGCATCCCATTAATACATTTTGTACATCATATCGATCATAATATTTCCGGGACTCTACTACATCAAACATTATCGCTGCATATTTCATGTAATTCACCTCATACCATATACTTTATCTTATGATCCAAAATTGTGCAACTCTTTTTCGTTGCTTTTTCTTTTCGCAATGTATATACGTTGCTTTTCAACAAGGCAACTCTTTTTTATTGCTTTATTCTTCCCATATAAAATCGGATCATTTTTATCTGGCGCATAATTTCCCCTTGTCTACTTAAACTTTACTGCCGTTCCATACGCGATCACCTCAGCGGCTCCCTGCATCACTGCCGAGGACGCATAGCGCACATTCACAACGGCATCTGCATCCATGCTCTGCGCCTCCATCACCATTCTCTTAGTAGCAAGCGCCCGTGCCTCCGTCATCATCTCATTGTACGCTTTCAACTCGCCGCCCACCAGAGTCTTCAGGCTCTGTGTAATATCTCTTCCAACATTCTTGGACTGAATTGTGCTTCCCTTCACCAGCCCCAGCATCTCCAGTTCCTTTCCGGTAATGTAATCAGTATTTACTAAGATCATCTTCTTCTCCTCCATCGATTTCTTTGATTCTCTCCATACAGACATATATCATCGCTCCGCCTAACGCCGCCGGGATCACTGCCAGCACCACCTTAAGCACTGCAGGCACAAGGCTGATGACCAGACAGAAATAAAGCAGATAATACAGAACGATCAATACAGTAATAACAATCGGTGCTATCTTCTTTTTCTGATGTGCGTCCATACATTCCTCTCCTTTGACATGATGAGACTATTGTAGCATATATTTACGCATAACTCCAATCCTTTCTCATAGTAAATAAAATCCAAAAGTTTTGAAGAAAAGTACATTTTACTATATAATAATCTTGAAGAAAAGCCTATCAGAAGTTTTTAGAATGGAAGCAGCAGTATTCCGGGAAATATGCTATTTTACTTGAAGGAGCCCGGCGACTCAAAAACAATCTTACCCTGCTATAATTCCACGGATCCGGGAGCAAGTCTGCCGGACACAAAAGACTTTGACAGCTATAAATTATATCTTTCTGATACCGGATTATTTGTCACGCTCATGTTTATTGACCGTCCGGTGACCGAAAATGATATATATGCCAAGCTGCTGTCCGACAAGCTCCCTGCAAATCTGGGGTTCCTGTACGAAAACCTTGCCGCCCAGATGATTGCTGCAGCCGGGAGAGAGCTTTATTATCATACCTGGGAAAAACACGGCAGTACCCACTATTATGAAGTAGATTTTCTGATTTCGGAAGGAAGTAAGATCAATGCTTTCGAAATTAAGTCTTCGGGTACAGGAAAACACGAATCCATAAAACAGTTTTATAAAAAATATTCAAAGCATGTGCGCAACATTTATTTATTATCCCAAAAGGATGTCAGCAAAGAAGAAAACCTATTATTCAAACCGTTTTACCTCATACCGTTTTTGTTACAATAAAACCAGCCGCACCAGCATCGCAGCGATCCACGCTACAGCGCACTGCCAGAACACCACGCCCACTGCCCATTTGCCGCCAAGCTCCCGCCTGATGGATGCCACTGCTGCCACACACGGCGTATACAACAGGCTGAACACCAAAAGCGACGCCGCAGAAACCGGTGATAACACGGAACCGATGCTGTCGCCAAAAAGGACGCCCAGAGTAGATACAACGCTTTCCTTTGCCATAAAACCACTGAGCAGAGCGGTGCAGATCCTCCAGTCACCCAGCCCCAGTGGTGCAAATACCGGCACAAGCAGCGAAGAAACAGCCGCCAGAATACTGTCCGCCGAATCGGTTACCATATTCAGGCGCAGGTTAAAGCTTTGCAGGAACCATACAACAACTGTAGCAACTAAAATCACCGAGAATGCCTTCTGCAAGAAATCCTTTGCCTTCTCCCACAGAAGCTGTGCCACGTTTTTTGCTCCCGGCAGACGGTAGTTCGGAAGCTCCATCACAAATGGCACCGGCTCCCCCTGAAAAAGTGTTCCTTTATACAGAAATGCGATCAATATTCCTGTAACAATACCAAACAAATACAGACCCGCCATGATAAGTCCACCGCGTCCCGGGAAAAATACGCTGACAAAGAAAGAGTAGATCGGAAGCTTTGCCGTGCAGCTCATAAATGGTGTCAAAAGAATCGTCATTTTGCGGTCACGTTCACTGGTCAGCGTTCTTGTCGCCATAACAGCCGGAACGGTACAGCCAAAACCGATCAGCATCGGTACAATACTCCGGCCAGACAGACCAATCTTTCGCAGGAGCTTGTCCATCACAAATGCCACACGGGCAATATATCCACTATCTTCCATCATGGACAGGAAGAAGAACAGTGTCACGATAATCGGCAGGAAACTTAAAACACTTCCCACACCGGTAAAAATTCCATCAATGATCAGACTATGCACCGCTTCATTGACCTGCATCGCCGCCAGCCTCTGTCCACAATATCGGACACTGCGTCAATCCCCATCTGCAGAATATTCTGAAGCCACGCCCCAATCACATTAAAGGTCAGATAAAACACAAGCACCATAATCCCCACAAAGCAGGGAATTGCCGTGTACTTTCCGGTCAGCACACGGTCAATGCGCTCACTCCGGATCCGTTCTCTGCTCTCCTTGGGTTTCACCACTGTCTGCTCGCAAAGACGCTCTATAAAATCAAACCGCATATCCGCAATGGCGGCACTGCGATCCAGACCACGCTCCCTTTCCATCTGCTGCACAATATGCTCCAGCATCTCCGTCTCATTTTGATCCAATGCCAGCTTCTCAAGAATTAACGGATCCCCCTCGATTGCCTTTGTCGCCGCAAAACGCACCGGAATCCCGGCATGCTCCGCATGATCCTCGATCAGATGGATAACGGCATGGATACAGCGATGAACCGCTCCATCGTGGTCATTTTTATCGCAAAAATCCTGACGCAGAGGTTTTTCCTGATATTTTGCAATGTGAAGTGCATGACGCACAAGCTCGTCCACGCCCTCATTCTTCGCCGCAGAAATCGGAATTACCGGCACTCCGAGCAGTGCCTCCATTCCGTTCACATCAATCGCTCCCTGATTGCCTGTCACCTCATCCATCATATTCAATGCAACAACCATCGGAATATCCATCTCCAGAAGCTGCATCGTCAAATAAAGATTTCTCTCAATATTCGTCGCATCAACAATATTGATCAATGCCCGCGGCTTCTCATCCAGCACAAAATTCCTTGATACGATCTCCTCGCTGCTGTATGGCGACATGGAATAAATGCCCGGAAGATCCGTAATATCTGTCTCTGCATGTCCTTTGATCGCTCCATCCTTACGATCCACCGTAACACCCGGAAAATTACCGACATGTTGGTTCGATCCGGTAAGCTGGTTAAACAATGTCGTTTTTCCACAATTCTGATTGCCGACAAGAGCATAGGTGAGCAGTGTCCCCTCCGGCAGCGGATTCTCATCCTCCTTAGAATGATATTTTCCTTCCTCACCAAGTCCCGGATGCTCTGTTGCCTGCAGCCGTTCACTGCCGGCGTGGCTCCTTGTTCTCTGATCGATCGGCGCAATCTCAATCTGATCTGCCTCCGCCAGCCGGAGCGTCAGCTCATATCCATGCACCTGCAGTTCCATCGGATCCCCCATAGGTGCCAATTTCACTACCGTCACCTCTGCCCCGGGAATCATTCCCATGTCCAGAAAGTGCTGTCGCAACGCACCCTTTCCTCCCACTGTACGGATCACAGCACTCTTACCTGTCTCTAGTTCCTTTAATGTCATATCTTTTGCCCTCTTCGATTACCGATAATTTTTATCAACAATAATACGCTATACCAAACAGGCTCCCCTGTCAACATAACATTTTCCGTGGCGCATTTTACGTTTTTATTCCGCAGACAACAGATGATCTGCATGCAAACAAAACGGGACTACCCCGCATCCCCGCCGAAACCTCCGGCAAAGAACGCATTCTGCAGTCCCGTTTGTTTTATTGAGTTGGCATTTATGTGTCATAAACATCTATACACTGCACCACTATGATGCAGCAACTGCCTCCGCTTCTCCCTCGGCGTCCTCAGTTTCTTCCTCGTACTGAGATTCCTCTGAAATATCTACGATTGTTGCATCCTCTGAAGTGATCAGCTCGATCTTGTCATTCATCAGTTCCTTGATATCCTTTACCTTGACACACTTCTGATCTCCCAGCTTCTCGAAATCAATATAAACCTTCTCCACAATATCCGCCGGATCTGCTTTATAATGGATTTCGGAAATCTCCTCGTCAACGGAGCCCTTTGCCAGCTCCTCATGCAGCAATACAACCTGTGCTGTCGTAGAAATCTTCTCGCCGGCAACCAGCATCTGGAAATCAATAAACATGATTCTCTTCATCAAAGGATTATAATCAACATCCTTCACGATTGCATTGTACTTCTGCTCTCCGATCTGCAATACCGTTCTGCTGCCCTTCATGTTCTTTCTCATGAAACGCTCTGCCTCAAATTCGGATATCTTCAATGGTACAGATTCCTCCAGATCTCTTCCGCACAAGCTTCCCGGGACATATCCCTCTCTCCGTAACTTTTTCGCCTTTACATTCATGTCTCTTTTCTCAGCATTTAATGTCATCATAATGATTCCTCCTTTTATCGCTGATATTGTTACATGCGTAAAGCAAAGCTTAATTCAAAATGGACTGCTGTAAACCCCTTTCCTGTTAACGGAAATATTCTCATTGAAACAAAAAAAACCTCCGCCACACAGGGTCTCCAGTGTAGTAGAAGTCCAAATCGAATCGGTTTTTCGTTTTATGCACCATAGATTATTATAGTCCCTTCCCGCCAATCTGTCCAATTTCATTTTTGACAATATTTTCTGAAATACAATTCAATTTTTGTGCAAAAATTTAAAAGAGGATGACCACAAACGGATCATCCCCTCAGAATCATATGCAAGCTTTCAAATTATCCGAAGTATCTCTTAAAAAGTCCCTCGAATACAAAGCGTTTGTCAATTAACCGAAATATCTCTTAAGAAGTCCCTCGAATGCTTTACCATGTCTAGCCTCATCTCTAGCCATCTCATGAACGGTATCATGGATTGCATCAAGATCAAGTGCCTTTGCTCTCTTAGCAAGGTCAAACTTACCGGCTGTAGCACCGTGCTCAGCCTCTACACGCATCTCCAGATTCTTCTTCGTGCTGTCTGTTACAACCTCACCAAGCAGCTCTGCGAACTTTGCAGCGTGCTCTGCCTCTTCGTAAGCAGCCTTCTCCCAGTAAAGACCGATCTCAGGATAACCCTCGCGATGAGCAACACGAGCCATTGCCAGATACATACCAACCTCTGAGCACTCGCCGTTAAAATTCGCGCGAAGATCAGCCATGATATCCTCCGGTGCACCCTGTGCAACACCTACAACATGCTCAGCAGCCCAAGTCTTGTCATCTCCCTGCTTAATGAACTTATCTGCAGGAACTCCACACTGAGGACACTTCTCAGGAGGCTGCTCTCCTTCATAAACATAACCACATACAGAACATACAAACTTTGCCATAATCGTAATCTCCTTTTCTTTTATAATATTTACTTTTGATTGCCAATTTCTCCTTAACAGTAATGATTACTGTTTCTGTTTAGAATATAACAAATCTAATTCGCTTTGTCAACTCTTTTTTGAAAAAATTTCTAACTTCTTGATCATTTTCAATCAACAACGCATCCCCGGCGTCCACCGGCTCCGCCAATAATACTCGCCGACCCGCTGCTACTCTTTACCAATAGCACTCTCCCAATCCGCATCTACGCCTTGCACTTCGGACACAAGCCGTAAAAGAGCACCTGGTGTCCCTGTATCTCTCCGTCAAATCCCGCACCCGCGATCTGATCAATATGGTCGATCGGATCCATCTCCAGATCCATCACACAGCCACATTTCTGACAGGAAAAATGATAATGCGGTCTTGTATCTCCGTCAAAATGATCCACGCCGTCTCCGCAATCCAGACGAAGCGCCTGTCCCTGCTCTACCAAAAGATTCAGGTTACGATATACGGTACCCAGACTGATCTTCGGATATTCATTTTTGATATTATAATACACAGCTTCCGCTGTCGGATGAGATTTCGTCGAGAGAAGATAGGTACGGATCGCCTCCCGCTGTTTACTGTATCGCATTGCAGCCATCTCATTCTCCTTTCATGAATAACAGTAATTGTTACTGTTATTTTACCATTTATTTTAAATATGTCAATAGAAGTTTCCATTTCTTGACTTTTCATCGAATCGTTTTATACTTAATAAAAACACAATGTAAAAGGATGTGATCCAATGACAACCAACACACTTCCCCAGAACCACATGGAAATATACTGGCATGATTATGCAAGCCAGATGGAAGATGTGAAAATACGCAATGCCAGCCTGACCGAAAAGGCCTCCATCATCGGAAGAACCGGTCTGATGCTGCTATCCTGCGGAACCGGAGCCTGGCGTGTACGAAGCTCAATGAATTCGTTGGCCAAGCAGCTCAACATTACCTGCACCGCCAATATCGGTCTTATGTCCATCGACTACACCTGTTTCGATGGAGACCACTGTTTTTCGCAGTCTCTGTGTCTGACCAATACAGGAGTCAACACTTCCAAGCTGAATCGTCTGGAGCATTTTATCCAGGAGTTTCCGGAAAACTGCGAGAACTTGTCCGGAGAACAGCTTCATGCACAGCTTGACGAGATCGAGCAGCTCCACGGACTTTACTCTCCGGTTGCTCTCGGCTTTGCCGCCGCTCTGGCGTGTGGCTGCTTCACCTTTCTTCTGGGTGGCGATCTGAACGAAATGATTCTCGCCTTCCTTGGAGCCGGAATCGGTAATTTCCTGCGATGCAAATTGACCAAGCACCATTTTACATTATTTTTATGCATTGTCTCATCGGTTGCCGCAGCCTGTCTGGTTTATGTTGGTACATTAAATCTGGCGGAACACTTTTTCTCTGTTTCTCTGCAGCACGAGGCCGGTTATATCTGTTCCATGCTGTTTATCATCCCCGGATTTCCATTTATTACAAGTGGCATCGACCTTGCCAAGCTGGATATGCGTTCCGGTCTGGAACGGCTTGCTTATGCGATCGTCATCATCCTTGTCGCAACGGTTACCGCATGGATCATGGCGCTTCTCTTCCATTTGAAGCCGATGGATTTTCCTCCATTACATCTATCAGCGGAACACATTTACTGCTCCGGCTGATCACTAGCTTTGGTGGTGTATTCGGTTTTTCCATTATGTTCAACAGTCCCTGTTCTATTGCTGCCGCCGCTGCTTTTATTGGCGCCATAGCAAATACGCTTCGGCTGGAACTTGTGGATTTCGTCGCAATACCTCCTGCTGCCGCTGCTTTTATCGGTGCACTGACTGCCGGCATTTTAGCATCTCTGCTCAAAAATAAGCTTGGCTATCCGCGAATTTCCATTACCGTTCCCGCCATTGTCATAATGGTTCCCGGTCTGTATCTTTACAAGGCAGTATATAATCTCGGCATCATGTCACTGACCACCTCTGCATCCTGGTTTGCATCTGCGATGCTCATCATTCTGGCTCTGCCACTTGGTCTGATATTTGCCCGTATCATCACAGACAAATCCTTCCGCTACTGCACTTGATATATTTTCAATGCGGTGCCGTGCACGACATGGCACCGCATATTTTTTATTTTATCGAAAGGTTCTCTAAATCCATTCTCCCTTTAACAGATATTCGTCTCTCTTAGCGCCCACGGAAACAAATGAAATTTCATGGTTCAAAGACTTTTCCAGAAATGCAATATACGCTTTTGCATGATCCGGAAGTTCTTCCCAGCTGCGGCATCCTGATATGCTCTGCTGCCATCCCGGCAGTGTCTGTACTACCGGCTCATATTTTTCCAGATCACAACCCGGATCAAACTCATCCGTCACCTTGTCGCCACAACGATACCCTGTGATGACCGGAATTTCTGCAAACGCACTCAGCACATCCAGCTTTGTCAGTGCAATCTTATCTGCATTCTGGCATTTCAATCCATAACGACTTGCCGGTATATCGATTGGACCGACTCTTCTCGGTCTTCCGGTTGCCGCTCCATACTCGCCGCCCAGCCTGCGAAGCATCTCCTGCCAGGACTGTGTCATTGCTTTCTCTGCCACAAACGGACCGGCACCCACGCAGGTGGAATATGCCTTTAACACCCCGACTACATGATCAGTTGTGTAGCCCGGTATTCCTGCACCGATCGGAGCATACGCCGCGATCGTGGAAGAACTGGAGGTATATGGGAATATTCCGTAATCAATATCTCTCATAGCTCCCAGCTGCGCCTCCAGGATCACCTTCTTGCCCTTTTGAAGTGCTTCCTCCAGAAACGCTCCCGTATCGCAAATATAATCGGCAAATTTCTCCGCCTGCTCATTGCACCATTGTAACAGTGCCGGAAATGACATCGGCTCTTGATGATAACATCCGGCAAGCTCCATATTTTTGGCATCCAACATCATTTTAAGCCGCGCCTGCATGCCCTCTTCGTTCAACCGGAGCAGATCACCCATCCGCAATGTCTTTTTGCGGTACTTATCGCTGTACGCATAGGCAATTCCTCTTCGAGTGGACCCAAACGCAGACCCGCTTTTTGCCAGACGATCCTCCTCCAACTCATCCTGTATTCTGTGCCACGGCATTGAGATCGTCGCTCTTTGGGATATTTTCAAATTCTTCGGAGAAACGGACACGCCCTTTTGACGGAGCTTCGCAATCTCATCCTCCAGATGCTCCAGATCTACAACCATTCCATCGCCAAGAACACATGTCACACCATCATGAAGGATTCCCGATGGGATCAGATTCAATATAAATTTGCCCTGATCAGCAACAACGGTATGTCCGGCATTGTTGCCTCCCTGATACCGCACGACCACATCTGCCTCTCCGGCAAGAAGATCGATCACCCTGCCTTTTCCTTCATCTCCCCAGTTAATTCCTGTTACCGCTGTCAGCATAATTTTCCCTCCTCAGTTATTTCACCCGGCATAAAAATGCCTTGTTTTTTTCTTCGTCACTCATTATACTGACCTTATAGAAATATGTAAAAGCTATTATTGATATGATTGACATTATTATTTGATATATCAGAAACGGAGACTTCTATGAACATCAATTTTGAGTATTATAAGATTTTTTATTACGTTGCCAAATACGGCAATCTCACCAAAGCAGCACATGTACTTGGCAACAGCCAGCCTAACATTACCCGCGCCATGAATTGTCTGGAAAGCGAGATTCGATGCACGCTTTTCATCCGTACAAACCGTGGCGTCCGCCTGACCCCGGAAGGGGAACGGCTTTACACCCGGGTTTCTGCAGCCATGGCACAATTACAGCTTGCAGAGGAGGAGCTTACGGATAGCACCGGTCTGGAGCATGGCAGCATTTCCATCGGTGCCAGCGAGACTGCACTGAGTATTTATCTGCTGGAGCGGCTGAAGCATTTCCATATGACATATCCAAATATACGGCTTAAGATTTATAACCATTCCACCCCCCAGGCAGTTCATTCCGTCAAAAACGGTGAGATCGACTTTGCCATAGTCACCACTCCTACAACAGCAAAACCTCCCTTGAAGGAGATAAGGCTGGAATCCTTCCGGGAGGTTCTTGTCGGCGGCAAAACATTCACTGCACTGAGCAGTCAGACTCTGACACTCGCAGAGCTGAAAAATTATCCTTTTATCTGTCTGGGCAGGGAAACGATGACTTTTGCCTTTTATCATCAATTGTTTCTGTCACACGGTCTGGAGCTGGAACCGGACACAGAAGCCGCCACAACCGATCAGGTTCTGCCTCTTGTGAAATCCGATCTTGGGCTCGCATTCATTCCGGAATCCATGGCAATTCCTGCCATTCAAAACCACGAAGTGATCCCGATCCATCTGCAGGAAACCATCCCATGCCGTTACGTCTGTATGGTTTCTGATATCAAACGACCACTAAACAGCGCTGCCAGAAAGCTGAAAGACCTGATCCTGCACTCATAACTCCAGACTGTCTTTGCCGGCTTTCCTCATCAGTGCTTCCCTGCCTGCCAGAACAATACCGTCTATTTCCGTCAAATGGTGCAGTATTTTCTTCTCAAACTGGCTGATCGGCAGAAGAACACCGATCTCATCGTATTTGCGTTCATTCTTCACTCCGGTTTCCTGTCCATAGTAAACCATTGCGGAAAGTGCGCATTTTTGAATCTGCTGAAAAGCATCCCATATGATGGCATACGCCTGCGCCTCGCTCATTCCGAGTGCCGCAGTGTCCGGAAGTGCGTAAAGGATCAGTATGCCGCGCTTCGGATTTACAAAATCCTCTTCAATCTCCAGATTATTCTTATACCGACGGACAATATCATAACCATCCGCAAGATAGATCTTTGACCGCGGAGCACAGGTATGATTCTTCAGAATCTCCTGATATTTATTCCACTCATGTGAAGAAATTCTGCGGGCAGATGTCTCAAGCATGTTGCCCTCTGCATCGGTCAGCAGCACCGGATTATCCCCAGCCTTTCCGTGGAAACGCTTCGGGATCAGATATGCCTCCCTCAGCAGATCAAACATACTCCTCTGGCAGATTTCCAGCAAAAGCGCACTGATGTCCTGCTCCTCATATGCCGAAAAAAGTGCTCTTGCAAAATGCTGTGATCTCGTATCCGGAGAGATATTCTCATCCGAAAAGCGGTCATAAAAGGTTTCCTCCAACCGCTCGCATGCCTCCGGTGACTGAAGGATTTTCTCAAATACCTCCTCCACCTCTGTTTCTCTTGGAATCTTTTTAAGCATAGAAGACATAATATCACTCTTTTCTTTTTATTTTTGGCAAATGCTCTAATCCGATATCATTTGTCTTTTTCGGCTTATATTATACTCGCATTTTTTCAAAATACAATAGCTTACGCCGCTTCCTGTCGCAAAAATCCCGGACAGCAATAACCATCCGGGATTCCATTACTCTTTATACTATTGTCTTAATTTATTTACGAAAAACGGATTTGAAAAAACCGCCCTTCTTGCTGCTTTTGCCATCGTCTCCGGCATGATCCTCCGCCTGCGGCTGTTCGTCCGCCGACAGCTCTCCTCCAAAGCCTGCCGGATAAAGTAAATGCTCATAATGCTTTCGCAGCTTCGCCCAGTCCGGCTCATGAAAATACTCCGGCGACGGAACATCAATCTTCGCATCCTCATTGATCAGACACACGACTGTCTTGTCGTCTGTCGTGTCCTCGATATTCCATAACGGCACACTCGCCGTCATCGTTTCGCAGATCCTGTCCGCTGTCGCTGCATCATACAGACTTTCATAACCCCGGTGCATGCAATCCAAATACAGCTTCCAGTCCTGCTCCGGATCAAGAAACTCCCCATTGATATAGTAATGATACAGATCGATCGGATCCTGAAGATTCTTATTACCCAATACACAGTACGGATTCATAAAAAATTCTGTCGCACTCAGGTATACATTCGTCTTACGTCTGTCAGGATTCTGAATCTCCTCTCTGGTCGTCGGAAGATTCAACAAATGCGGAAGAACAACTCGTTCCAGCATACCATCGGTCACCAGCATAACTGCTGCCACTCTCTCCGGAAAGCATCCAAATTTCCACGACTTCTCACCCGCCCGCAGCGGCATGACCGACACACCGTCCGAGCCCTTCTGTGGAAACGTGACTACCTTTGTCTCTCCGGACATTGTCCGAACCAAAATTCCTCCATCTCCGGCATGACCATAGATCACCGTTCTGCCATCGTAGAGTACCACATGAAGAGTGGTATCATATTCATTCAGCATATCATCACAGTCTTTGACATACTCCTCGATTGCCTTCTCCGCATAGCGGTATCCCGCCTTGAGACATGCCATCTTCTCTTCCACCGAATAATCACTTTGAATATGATTCTCCAAATATTTTACCAGCTTTTCCGTTGCCAGCCCGGAAGCAATATCTGAATGACGTGCACTGCCAACCCCATCTGCAGCAACACCGATATACAGTCCGGGAGCAATCTCCCCATGCATATTGGCATCCTGACATACAACACCTGTTTTAATATGTGCTTTTCCTTTGATAGAAAATCCATAGCTTAACATGTCATACGCCCCTTCACCCATCAAAGATGGGATTCTACCATTCGCTAACGTCCCTCTCTTCGATATCCGCTGCCATGCCAGCACCCTCTGGCAGATTATCCAGCTCTATCCTGTCTCCTACCTGACTCTTGGAAATAGCACTCATGCTGTCCACCAGCCAGTCAAAAATACCGGTAAATTCATGCTGCTTCAGCTCAATAACACGATCTGTCAGCTGGAACAGCTCTTCCTTATCATAATCATCCACACCAAGTGCCCAGAACTTAAGGCGTCCGTTACTCCCCTTGGACTCCTCTTCGTGAATGCGGGCTGCAGCTCCTGCATTGCCTCCTTTGTTGACATGGAAACACCGTCTGTGATCATAAATATCCATGGCTTAAAGCAAGGAACTCCGACACCCTGATACTCACGGGTACGCTTCTTAACAAGATCGATCGCTACCTGGATCGCCTCTGCCATATGCGTCTGTCCGCCCGGCTCCAATGTGATCGTTGGCATCTGATCAATCGGCATAAAATCACTGACGATCTCCACATGTGTCTCGAATGTTACGATTGCCACCTCCACACGCTTTCTGGCAAGTGGATCCTGGCATACCTGCTGTTTAAATTTTGCAATTGCCTCATTCAGACTCTGAATCGGTGCACCCTTCATGGAGCTGGAAATATCCAGCAGAAGTACACATGCCATATGTGGTTCGCTCGGTGCTGCAATTCCCCCAAACAATTGCTCCTTCGTGATCTGTTCGCTCATTTTCCTTCCTCCTGATTCCTTTTCATTATAACCCCTGTATATTACATTCTATTAGCTGTTGAAATACCATACAACAAACAGAACAATAAACAATATAATAACTCCGTATACAATGAATACCAGATGTGACTCAATAAAGGATGGCTCCTTTGGTCTTGTATCCATATAATTCTCTGCCATATGCTCCTTCGGATGGATCGGCTGGCTTGCTGCGATCCGTCTCGCCTCGGCTGCTGCCTCTGCCTGCACCTTGCGCTGTCTCTCCTGATGCTTTCGTATCATCTCGCAGTACGGGCATTCCACCTTCTTATTAATGAAAAAGATATGACCGTTCGGACACTTAATATAATCCTTATTCTGTAAAACCTCCATGATGACCTGCATCCACTCACTGGCGCTGGCACGCACGGTAGGATCCTTGTAACCATCCACAAATGTCCGGTAGAACAATCTCTGAAAACTCTCCGGCAGGAATGTAAAGTCCGGCGCATATGTCGGATATGTAATTCCCTTTTTCTTGTAGAAAAACGGAGAAAATCCCTTGCGGATATTGTCCGATGGCTGTGGAATATCCAATGATTCGTCTATCGTATCTGCCTCTTCCGGATCGATCGCACACGCAAACGGATGACATCCGTTCATAAACAGAGAGAACAGATTGACTGCCAGTGCAAAACGGTCTGTCTCCTTGCTGTATGTCGGAAGTGGCATAGATGACAAACTCTGTCCTCCGTATAAACGTTTCTGAAGCTCCGGCGGAATATAATTCGCCTGACCAACCTCGCAGCGGTACATCATCTGTCCGTTCACAATATGATACGAATCTGTATCCACCAGCGTTACCATAAGTGCCTCTGCCGGATCTGATGTATCCAGATTGACACAGATATTCTGAGGGTTCAGATCTCCACAGACCTGACCAAAGCTATGTACGGTATCTACAGCGGCACAGATATTGTATCCGATAAATAAACGGTCCTCCAGATTAATCTCCTCAATTCCGGCACCACATACGACCGTAAAATCCTCCGCACTGTGGAGTCTCGGCATGATATAACCCGCAAATCCTGACTCTTCATAGATAACGTCCAGCGGCCATGTGACCTGCTTACGCTGAATATCAGTCAATTGATAGCGAATCATCAGAGAAAGCTTTTCCAAACGCCGCTTTGTTCTTTTTTCCTGTTTATATACCTTGGCAACGATATCATCAGCACCTTCTACGGCACATATCGTTCCCTCTCCACCCTTTGCGATCGGCTCCGGATTGATGGTATATATTTTTCCCGATGCTCCCCGATACTTTTTCATTTAGTCCTCCATGTCTACAGACAGGCTTTTTTGGCATACTCTGCTGCCTTGTCTGCTGCTGCGGCTGCCTCCTGTGCCTTAACCGCTGCCATACGCGCTGCTTCTGCCGCCTCCTGTGCACGGCTCACAGCCATCTCCATCATATGCTGTCTGGACTCATCCTCCACCACATCATTCGCGCCAACTGCCTCATTGATGATCTGGTTAATGATCCGTCCATCCACGCCAACCCGAACCGGCTCTCTTGGTCCGGATTCCATCTCCACATAGTGCTTTTTCCGTTCCTGCACCTCGGCAAACTCCGTCTTTTGAACGCCCGCCATCTCATAATACTTCTTGGCAAGTTCAATGTTCTGCCCAAATAGAATGCCATTCTCATACATATATGCCAAACCGACATATGCACGCCTGCTTCCCTTGCTCTCCGCTCTGTGATAAAGCTGATATGCCCGGTTTAAATTCTGTTCTACCCCATATGTACCATTCAAGCATCTGTCCGCCATCTCGCAGGTTGCTTCCATATCCTTCTGCTCGATCAACTGTTCCAGATCCTGATTCGTTAATTTTGTATAGTCCATGCCCATCTCCATTTCTGCAGATTATGTCTGCATAATTTAACTCTCCAAAAGACCCAATAACATAAATTAAATCTATCATATTACACGCCAAAAGTCAATGATTCTACCCGTTTTGAGCCGTTTTCTTCTGCATCAAAATCCGGAGTTTCCTGTTCTCTTTGAAACGTTTTCACCCATGTTTTTGAGAAACGGAAAAAAGCCTCCTTCCGACAGTAATTTCCACTGACGAAAAGAAGCCCTTTCGTTTTACCCATTCTTACAGTTTAAAAGTCATGCAACCCTTTAGCCCGGCGGCTGATCCATCTTTCCGATCTGATTGACAAGAATACCTACCTCCTGCTCCAGCTGCCTGCTACGGATCTTCTCCAACGCCTCACGGCGTTCCTCCGGATTCATGTCCTCCGACACAAGATCTGTGCGATTTGTCAGCGCAAGACTAAGTGCAAATCCGCCACTTGCCACATCCAAAAGCATTTTATCACCCCCACATTTATTTTGCGGAGATTGATTGGAAGATATGACTGGAAAATGCTTGAAAAATCATCAAAATCCCCACAGACAACACCGTCTGCAGGGACTTGTGATCAACATTTTTTGAATGATGTCTGAAGCCACATCATTTATTCATTACATTTTCGGAAGACTTGCAAAACCAGGCTCAAGATCCTCATCCGTAGGGATATAATCCTTCATCGTGCCATCATGGAAGCTCTCGTATGCGTACATATCGAAATATCCGGTACCGGTCAGGCCAAATACGATCGTCTTCTCCTCGCCGGTCTCCTTGCACTTCATTGCCTCATCGATCGCAACCTTGATCGCATGGCTGCTCTCCGGTGCAGGAAGAATACCCTCAACTCTTGCAAACTGCTCTGCTGCCTTAAATACGGATGTCTGCTCAACAGAACGCGCCTCCATAAGACCATCTGCATAAAGCTGTGAAAGAACGGAGCTCATACCATGATAACGAAGACCACCGGCATGGTTTGGTGAAGGAATAAATCCGCTTCCAAGTGTATACATCTTTGCAAGAGGACAAACCTTTCCGGTATCACAGAAGTCATATGCATACTTACCTCTTGTCAGACTCGGGCAGGATGCAGGCTCGACAGCGATCACCTGATACTTCTTCTCGCCGCGGAGCATCTCGCCGATAAACGGAGATACAAGACCACCGAGGTTTGATCCGCCACCGGCGCATCCGATAATGATGTCCGGAGTAATGTCGTATTTGTCAAGGGCAGCCTTTGTCTCCAGACCGATCACTGTCTGATGGAGAAGTACCTGGGAAAGCACGCTTCCCAGAACATAACGGTAACCCTCTGTATTAGTTGCTACTTCAACCGCCTCAGAAATTGCACATCCAAGACTTCCTGTTGTTCCCGGATGCTCTGCAAGGATCTTGCGGCCAACCTCTGTATCCATAGAAGGAGACGGTGTCACGCTTGCACCGTAGGTACGCATTACCTCACGACGGAACGGCTTCTGCTCGTAAGAGCATTTTACCATATATACCTTACAATCCAGATCAAAATAAGAGCATGCCATAGAAAGTGCAGTTCCCCACTGACCTGCTCCGGTCTCTGTGGTAACACCCTTTAAGCCCTGCTGCTTTGCATAATATGCCTGCGCAATGGCAGAGTTTAACTTATGGCTGCCGCTTGTGTTATTACCCTCAAATTTGTAATAAATCTTTGCCGGTGTATCGAGCTTCTTCTCCAGGCAGTATGCACGCACCAGCGGTGACGGACGATACATGCGGTAGAATCCAAGGATCTCATCCGGAATATCGAAATATGGTGTCGTATCGTCAAGCTCCTGCTTAGCAAGCTCTGTACAGAATACATGCTCCAGCTCTGCCAGTGTCATTGGCTCGTGGGTTGCCGGATTTAAAAGCGGTGCCGGCTTATTTTTCATGTCCGCACGAACGTTATACCACTGCTTCGGCATTTCCTCCTCACTCAGGTAAATTTTGTAAGGTATTTCCTGACTCATCATGATGTTTACTCCTCCTGTGTTAATTTGTTAGTTTATATTTTCTGTTGCATTTCGCTTTAATATCCTTAAATATTCTACTCTATTTCACAAACAGCGTCAATGAAAATACCGCACCGACAGTGGATTTTTTACAGATGCACAGGTGTGCCCATTCTCCTTGCCATCTCACACGTTCCGCAGATTACGACCGGTACTCCACCACGTCATCCCACGCCTTTCTTGGCCGCGGTGCCGGAGCCTCGTCCCCGTACCCCAGTGCCACAACGCCGGTAAGCTGATCCTTCGTTCCGATCTCCTGAACCAGCTCATTATATGCAAAGCAGGTGTTGGCGATCCACAGAGAGCCGACACCAAGCTCCGTCGCCCGCAAAAGCATATTTTCCACGGCTGCGCCGATCGAGAGCGAATCGCAGCTTTCCACGATTCTCTGCTCCGCGCCGATCTCCTCATAAAATGTGCCGCCATTCGTATTTAAAACTGCCACCAGCACCGGAACAGCCTTCATGATCTCCAGCGTATGAGCCGCGTCCGGCAGACCATAGGCAAACCCGGCAGATCGGTAATTCCGCTTTGCTCCCGCTTAATTCCTTTCTCCATGGCTGCCACCAGCCGTTTTTTCGCTTCTCCCTGATACACAATAAACTTCCACGGCTGTCTGTTCTTGGCGGAAGGTGCCAAAAGCGCCGCCCGAAGAATATCGTTAATCTTCTCCTCCTCCAGCGGGATATCCTTATATTTCCGTATACTTCTGCGATCTGTAATAGCCTTCATAAATGCTCCTCCTGTTCCGGGATGTCACAAACTGCTCCTGCAAATACCGATTGTTCTAAGTTTTCTCAGTTACACCTTCTTGCCCTTCGGACAAGAAGTATCCCTCGCTCAAAGAGCTCGGTCAATTCTGATTTCTTTTATTGTCGCACACAAAGCCCTTTTCATTCAAGTTTTTTCTGCCGAAAATCCGAACGATTGATGCAACATTTCTCATTTTCGTGATTTTCTGTTATATTTTGTGTGTTTTTGTACACATAACAAGGGTGACGTTTCATTTTTCATCTTGAAAACGTCACCCTGTTTTTAATCTCTCTTAAAGATTTTTTATTCTCTTTATAATCTTACTTTCTACTCCGGCATCCCGCATATTATCTCTTTAAGCCAGGCATCTCAAACGGGTCCATTGTCCATAGACCTTCTTTCCGTTGCTTACGGTATAAGCACGCACACGGATAAAATAATCTTTTCCGGCTTTCAATTTCTTTCCTTTATATTTGCGGATCACCTGCTTCGTCTGTGACTGCTTTGGCGAAAATGTCTGCTTCTGTTTGAAATTCTTCTTATTGGAAATCTGAATCTGACATCCCTTGATCGATCCGGGTTTATTCCATGTTACGGTAAAAATATGTTTAAAAATTCCAACAGACCAGTGGAAATTTCCCGTATCCGGCACTTCTTCTGTGGATGGTGCGGGCGTGGCAGTCGGAGTACTTTCGATTCCACCGGAGGTATCGCCAACCAATGTCGTTTTTGATGATGTATCTAATGCCACCTGGTAAGTAACCTCTTTGTTATCAGGCTGCGTTACGCTCTGCGTTGTACCACGACCAAAGCACTGTACCCAGTATGTACCGGATGAGGTAACAATACAGCCAACTCCGATTGATTGAAAGCCGGTATTTAAAATGTTCGCCTTGTGTCCGGACGAATGCATCCACAGTTCCATCACCTGCGCCGGTGTGCCGCAAAGTACGTTGCCTCCCATTGCAATATTTTCACCGGACATCTTGCTGCTGGCGGTGAAACAGCGCTCACCGTTTGGTCTTGTATGATTAAAGTTTACAACCGTCTCTGCCGCTCGGAGCATTGCTGCCGACAAAAGCTCTTCATCCATCTCAAGCGGCTCTGCGCCAACCTTTGCACGCTCCTGATTTACCAGCTCCAGCACCTGAAATGCATGATCATATCTTGCTGTACCGGAAACATCCTTCGTTTCTGCTTTTGCACTCTGACCTCCAAGGATCAGAACCAATCCAAACAAAACTGCCGCAAAAGCAGTCCTAAGTTGATTTATTTTCATATTGATCACCTTTCCTTTCTTTTGATGATTCTTCCATTTATTGCAATCATTTCCACTTCTCTTTCCGATATCACCGGATCATTTTCTCCGGATCCGGTGAAGCTGCGGGCGCAGTGTGATCTCTGTCACGACCGCACCCTCTCTCATGTAGAGAATATCCCGTACCGTCTCTGCGATCTCCTCCGGAAGAAGATACGAAGCTTCCTCCTCTCCCTGAGCAAAGTCCGCATTTCGGTACAGCTCCGTTTTCGTCATGTCCGGCTGGATCGTCACAACACGCACGCCATACTTGCGCACCTCATCAAACAAGCTGCGTGAAAAACTGCTGAGCCCCGCCTTTGTCGCCCCATAGGCGCATCCGTGCGGATTGTTTAGCTGTGCCGTCACCGAGGAAATATTAATGATCGTCCCGGCACATTTCTTCAGATTCCTCAGTAACAGACTCGTCAAAACCATCGGCACTTCAAGATTTGTGCGGACCAGCTTCTGTATCTTCTGCGTATTTAATTCTTCATGAAGTCCATAATAACCCACACCGGCATTATTCACCAGAAGCTGAACGCCTCCCTGCCGGCGGATCTGCTTAATCTGTCTTTCTAGCTCCTGCGTATCGAGCAGATCACAGACGATCCGGTGAAGCATTCCCTTTTCTTCGTTCTGCGCATCTGTCCCATTTTCCGTACAGATTTTTCCCGTCAGATCTCGCTTTGTGTCAATTTGGTCCGGCTCCTCATCCGAAAAGCTTCGTCCAAAGCCATACACCTCGTATCCCATCTCCACCAGCACTCCGCTGATCTCTTTGCCGATGCCGGAGGATGCTCCTGTCACGATCGCTCTTTTCTTCACCTGATCCCTCATACTGCTATTTCTTCCCTTTCTCCGTCTGTTATCAATCACTGTTCCTTCCGCCGAAAGATCTTCTCCAGCCGTTACCTATTCCTTCCACCTGAAATCCTTTCCATCTATTGCCAATCTCTATTCCTTCCACCGAAAGATCTTCTCCTCCGGAATCCATTCTCTGATCCGGTCCACCACATGCTGCTCCATCTCATTCATCAGTCTGTCCGGATAATGGTACACACCTCCATCATTCACAAACGGAAACTGCACTACCGCACTGTCTCTCTGGCTGCGCCGCAGCTTCTTCATATAGTCCTGTGATATCCGGAATGACCCCACACTGACATCCCACACCTGACTCATATCAATCTGACCGGCCACCTGATCAAGCATTGCATCATACTGCCTCTGCCAGTCCGGACAATAAATGATCGGGTCAAAACACAGGCGTACCGGAAATCCGGTTTCTATCGCCTTTGCCGCACAGCGGATTCTTTCTCTTAAAGCGGCAGTACCGTGCTCGCACTCCTTCCGGATCCACTCCGGCGAAAGTGTAAAAGAAAAGATCACATTTTCGTTTGGAACCAATCTGTCCCATAAATCGGTCCGACCGCATTTCGTCCTTATCTCGATGCGAAGCCCCGGATGAGTCCGCACGAAATCATTCCATGCACGGACAAAGCCTGTCAGGTCTTCCAAAGCCATCAGATCCGTATCATAGGAAACACACAGGTACACATCATGCTTCGCCAGTATTTCCTCCAGTTCTGCAAAAATATCTTCAATATTGACAAATATTACCAGGTTGCCCGACGGATACATTCCCTTCAGATAACAATATTCGCAATTATAAATACAGTTCATTACACAGGAGGTATAATAGAATATTCATTGCCAAAGCTCTGGCAGACCGGCGCTCCCTCATAGATCAGCCTTCCCTCCTTGGCGGCAACGATCAGCATCGGATGCTCCTCCTGACCTGCAATATCCTGTCTTTTCCGACAGAAAACGTCCTTATAATGGTGGATCGGTATCTGCACTGCCTCCGGAAATTTTTGGAGAATTTCGCATGTTCTCGGATACTCTGCCACCGCCTCCTCCACATATATATGGGAAAATGCTTTATTATAATAATCTCTTTTTAAGCTCATCAAAACGCTTCTTCCCCTCTCTGCGGTCCCGGCAGGGAAGCTCTCCGTCCGCTCTCATCTGCTCTAACAGACTGTTATGATCAATACCTGCAAGTGTCCAATATCTGACACACTGAATGACCGCCAGACGCATTGTCTGCGAACAGTGAAGCTCCTCACAAAGTCTCTCTGTCTGCCGGCTGCATTCTGTCTCCCATTCCTTATTCCTCCGGTTCTGCGCTATGATCTGTCCGATATTTGATACATAGTCTTTGATCGCATCCAGTGCGTTTTCCACCGCCTGTTCTAATGTCTGCGGAGTTATCCTCTGGTCGGTTCCATGATCGGAAATCACCTTAATAAAGCTCATCTGATGTGGTCCCAGCCAGTATGAGCCTGCCTGATAGATTGCGGCACCCTCCATATCGTGAAGCACAACGGCTTCCCGGTTTGCCGCACGCTCTCTGCTTTGTGACAACAGATCTCCGTCCGCGACAGACTCTGCTGTGTCTCCGTCAACGGCAGACTCCGCTTTCTGTCTCAACGCTTCTGAATCTTCTGTCCCCCTCCATACGACCGGCTCTGTGATGAGCTGTGCCTCTGCAAACGCATGATGATACAGCATATCCGGATAATAAGTGTGTCCCGTATTTCGGTCAGTGAGCTTATGACACAGATATGCTTTGCCGGACATCTCGTCCGTACCAACTTCCCCGGCACACGTTCCGATATTGATCAGATGATCCTCGTTTGCTGCCCTATATCTGCCAAACACAGCCGCTGTCGCAGATGCCGCAGCGCACATTCCTGTTCCACTGATCACAAGCCGGATAGATGTGTCCGCATTTTCGTACACATCAAACGGAAGCCCGTCCTGCACTCTTTTCAGCGAAAATACACGGATCAGTGGCTTCGCTTCCGGGTACAACGCAGTAAATAAATAGATCAACGTTAAGACTCCTTATCTTAAATATTGCACATAACTTACATTTCTAAGATTGCTTATCATCGTAAGTTTCCAGAAAATGATGCTTCACGCCATCCTTTTTATAGGCGATTATCGTACTGAGATTTACATTCTCCACACTCTTAAAGATATTGCCCTCGACAAAAGGATTTGTTTTCTTCAGTTCACGAATGAGTTTTTTGATCTCCAGCCTCTTGGAATTGCTCTGTCCATCCTTATCGCAGGAAGAGCAGGTATCCGTGAATTTGCATGCACACTGAATGAAATGAAGTCCATTCGCATCACGCCACGCCTTAATATCGTCCTCACGGATCAGATAAAGCGGACGGATCAGCTCCATTCCCTCGAAATTAGAGCTGTGAAGCTTTGGCATCATCGTTTGCATCTGCGCTCCGTAAAGCATTCCCATCAGAATCGTTTCGATCACATCATCATAATGATGTCCCAGCGCAATCTTGTTGCAGCCAAGCTCTTTTGCCTTGCTGTACAGATAGCCGCGGCGCATTCTCGCACAGAGATAACACGGTGATTTCTCCACATGAAATACCGCCTCAAATATATTTGACTCAAAAATTGTAATCGGTATATTCAGTCTCCTGGCATTATTCTCGATCACCTTGCGATTCTCCGGACTGTATCCCGGATCCATCACCAGAAATACAACCTCAAACGGGAACTTGTGATGACGCTTCAGCTCCTGAAAAAGCTTCGCCATCAGCATGGAGTCCTTGCCGCCGGAAATGCAGACCGCAATCTTATCGCCCTCCTTCACCAGCTCATAATCATTGATTGCTTTGGTGAACCGGCACCAGATCTTTTTCTTGAAACGTTTGCGGATGCTCTGTTCTACCTCCAGGTAAAACGGCGTCTCCTCCTTCTCATCCTTTTCATTCTCTTCTTCCATCGTACCCATCAGCCATGCCAGATATCCGCCCTTCAGGCTGTATACCATATGCCCCTTCTCCTGCAGAAATCCCGCAGCCTCGAGACTTGTCTCGCCCTTTTTGCAATAGAGCACCGTCTTCCTGCCATCCTCCGGCGGCACCCAGCCGTCTGATATCTGCTGCTCCGGCACATGCTCTGCCCCCGGCAGATGTCCATAGGAAAATGACATTTCATCCCGGACGTCCACCAGACGATACTCGTCCGGACGCCATTTGCGCAATTCCTGTAATGTAATCTCTATATTCTCCATCATCTCTGTAACCTATGCCTTTCCTAACCATATCCCAGCACACTATACCGCAACATGTGCATTTTTTCAATACTGATCACATTCTCCCTCGGAGTGTCTCAATCTGCTGCCGGAGTTCATTGCATCTGTGCCTGTTCTCCTTAATCTGTTCCATCTTCTCCCGCCGCCTTTTGTCGCGACGGTATTCCAGCACAAGAAGTACTGCGAAAACAATCACGATCGGAATATAAGCCACATCCGTGATTTCAACAAAAAATCCCATCCAGTTTTTCATAAATTCCAGAGCAAGAAACCAGCCAACTAACAGCAGATACAGACCATATTTCTGCATGAGCGAACGTTCTCCCAAACTCGTCTGCAGTTCAGCATTCGCCCGCTGATAATTGTAGATCTGCCGCTCCAGCACTAAGATTGCCTCTGTATTTTTATTTTCCGTCTGCACTGTAATTCTCCCTCCTGCAGTCATTCCCACCACTGCTTAGTTCCACAACATCCTTTTGCGGTCATTCTTATATCGCCGTCCTCTTCCATGATATTCCTTCCGCAGGTCTTTTGTACTTTGCAGCTTCATCATTTCCCCTTAAGCTCCTGTGCGACCTCCCCACGGATCTTCTCGCCACCCTGGCGGTTCCATTCCTTTACAAACTCATCGAAATACGACAACGGCTTCTGTCCGGTAACAATCTCAAGATATGCTTTCTTTTCCAGTTCTTCAAGCCGCCACCAGTTGCTCTTCATCGTCTTCGTCTCTCCAAAGAACAGCGACTTCACTTGTCTGGTCTGTCCCTTTCTAAGGACAGAGCATGCCGTCATTCGAGATGCATATGCCGCCCAGTCCTCCCAGGATTTCTGTGCGGAAGTATCCTTCTTCCGGTCAATATATTTACTGCAGGAAATATAATACGCTCCCTCCAGAAGTCCCAGATCTTCAAGCTTTTTCCTGCCCTGGATCGCATCCTTCAAGGAATCATAGCACCGCATCAGGGCATCCTTGTAATCCACATTGATTGCCAGAGGACGTGCCGTCGGATCTACATTATCCTGATAATAACGTTCCATTTCACGGACATCTTCTTCGTCATATCTCAGATCATCAAAAAGCACACTGACAATCTTCATAACGATCTCCGGATGCTTGTACCCCTTGCGGACCACTACATACTTATCGTTTGGATTCTGTGAGGCAAAGGAGGTCCGACCATCCTTGTCCGTCTGGATCAGATACGGCTGCCACTCCGCATTCGGATTCTCCTGCATTGCAGACATCAGCGGATTATTCGGCGACCACCACGGCCCAAAAAAGGATCCACATCTGCCCGACACGATCAGCTCAATAATATTACTGCTCTCCCGCATCAGAAAATTATTGTCTAATGTTCCCTGCTGATACATTTGCCGCAGCTTTCCAAGCGCCGCCTTCGCCTCATTTTGCACGGATCCATACACAACTTCACCGTCCTTGTTGTAGATCCACTGCTTTGGAAATGCCCCGAAGCTTGCAAAAATAATATCGTTCTGATACTCATAGCTGTAACCGCAGCCACCGGTCAGCTCATCGTCACAGACAAGCCCCACCGTCTCTCCTTTTCCATTGCCACCCGGATCCTTCTGTACGAATTCATGGACAATGTTCTCCACATCCTCCACCGTCTCCGGCGCAGCCAGATCCAGCTTGTCCATCCAGTCCTTGCGCAGCCAGCAAAGGCTTGGTCCATCGTCAATATTTGTCTCCGGCAATGCCATCAGCTTACCGTTGAACGTTACATTATCCAGAATCTCACTGCCATAGCTGTTATAAATATCCTTGATCCTGCTGCTGGTACAATCCTCATACACCTGTGTCAGATCCTCAATCAAACCATTGTCCACCAGAAGCTGCAGCATATCCATATCATTGACCACCATCACATCCGGCAGTTCCCTGGATGCGATCGTCATCGACACGGTTTCCTGATAATTATCGTTTTCGCCCGCCTCAAAGACATCCTTATTCTGAATATTCAGCTGTTTCTTCAGATATCTGGTATAACCATTATCCTCGTAGGTATCCCCCTTCGGCAAATTGGAATTGTTCATTCCGGTCATTTTCCCGAGCGTATATATGACCTCCTCCGGGTACCTTCCAAACGGTGTTGTCTCTGCGGTCTTCCATTCCTGTGTATGTTCCGCCGTATCTGTCTTCTCGGTCTGCTGTTTATTGCAGCCGGTCAGAACAAGGCAGCCCGCCAGAGACAACGCCATCATCCTCTTTAATATATTTTTTATCACTATCTTGAAACTCCTAACTTCGCCATAAGTGCTTCCTGCAAAACCTTAGATACATTTAAATGAGACTTTTCAGCCTCCTGATTTAACCAATTCGGAAGGGTCACATTTCGCCTTACCGCTTTATTGTCCAATCTGTTTCGATACACAACCAGATCCACATCTACCAGTGAAAGAATACTCTTCCCTTCTTCTGAAAATGTTCCTTTGGAAATATCTATTTCAGACATAACAGAAGGTTGTTTAACTTTCTTCCCCTCATCCTCCGCAGTGTACAGCTTAGACCTATCGCATCTCTCGCCATCATCATTGCATCAGCCATAGTGCCTTTAGGTTTTCCCTCTTCATTAGCCTCTGTCAATATTCCAAGATCCGGTACCTCAATCAAAATATTTGTATCAACATCTGTAAAAATCACTGGATATGTCACCTTCATATTATCAACCTCCAATAATAATTTATATACTAAGATAATATTCTTATAATCCCCACTTTTTCAATATTGCTTTTGCCAACCGCTCATTAAGTTCTCGGTGTCTCGGAATTTTTTCTTCATCGTCACCTCTTTGATATATATCATGGTTTCTACCATGACGTACAAACTCAAACCCTGCGCTTTCCAGCTTTTTCACTAAATCTCTTTGCTTCATTCACATTCCTCCTCCCTATCTGCTTATATTATACACACTCTTTACACATCGGTCAATTATTAAATGTGTATTATTTACACATTATTTTAATATTAAAACACGATATTACATTTCCCATCATATGGAAATCTGCAATATCGTGTTCATTCATAGAGGCTGTTTATGTTATCATAGTAGTCTTTCCGCAGCTCCGGAAATTCTCTTTACATTTACCCCTTCACCGCTCCGGTCAGTCCGTCTGTGTAACAACGCTGCATAAACAGGAACAATACAGCAATTGGGATGGATACACAAACCGCACCGGCGGCAAACCGGGTATACCACTGGTAAATGTTTTCCTTTTCCAGCATGTTCCAAAGTCCGATCGCCACGGTGTAATACTTGGCATCCGTACCGATGATGACCTTCGCCAGCACGAAGTCGATCCATGGAGCGATAAACGAGGTCAGCACCGTATACACAATAATGGACTTTGATAATGGGATCGTGATCCGCCGGAACACATTCCATTTCGTGGCTCCGTCAATATACGCTGCCTCATCGATGCTGCGCGGGATCGTATCGAAAAATCCCTTCGCCACATAGAACTGCAGGATACCGGAGCCTCCGGCATACACAAGCACAAGCGATACAAGCTTTAAGACGCCCTGCGTCATGCCGATTCCCTTCAAAATATAGTAAATTGCGATCATTGCCATAAATCCCGGAAACATTCCAAGAACCAATGCCACATTCAGGAGGAGCTTTCTGGACTTAAAGCGGAGCCTTGAAGTCACATAAGCAATTGATACAATGAAAAACGTAGACAAAATACAGGAAAAGATCGCAACCACCAGCGTATTCAAAAACCACTGTGGAAAATTAAATACATCTGTGTCCGTAAAAAGGGACACATAGTTATTGAGTGTCAGCTTATCCGGAAAGAAAGTGCTGGAGTAGGAGCCCTTTCCTGCCCGGAAGGATGTCATGATCACCCAGAACAGAGGAAAAATCCAGATCAATGCCAGAATGGTCAGACACGCATGCACTATAAAATTCGTAAATTTCTTTCGAATGCGGTACTTATTCATTATTGGAATCCCTCCTCATTCTTTAATGCCCCTGTCTTGTGGTACGCCCACAGGGAGAATACAGCCGACAGTATAAATACCATGATCGAGATAACCGCAGCATAATTGTAATCCTTAAAGTCCATGGTCAGCTTATACAGCCAGGTCACTAAAAGATCGGTCTTACCGGCGGTTCCGTTGTTGTAGCTTAGTGCTGCCGGAGCACCCTTTGTCAACAGATAAATGACATTAAAGTTATTGATGTTTCCGATAAACTGTGTGATCAGGTATGGCGTTGTCACAAACAGCATATACGGAAGTGTGATCTTGAAAAACTGGACCACCGCATTGGCACCATCCACTCTGGCAGCCTCATAAAGATCCGCCGGAATATTCTGAAGGATACCGGTCACCTGAAGCATTGTATACGGAACACCGACCCACAGGTTTACCACAATGATCGTAATTCTTGCCCAGGTAACGTCGGTCCAGAAAGGAAGACTTTTCTGGATCAGCCCAAGCTGTTTGAGAAGAACATTGATCGAGCCCTCCGGCTGCAGCATGGTTCTAATGACCAGAAGTGATACAAACTGAGGAATTGCAATGGACAATACAAAGATAAATCTCCACATACTCTTCCACTTTGTGTCTTGACGATTGATCACAATGGCGAGGATCATTCCCAGTATGTAATTCAAAAATGTTGCAAAAACCGCCCAGACGATCGTCCAGCCAAGCACATGCCAGAATGCTGTTCCAAGTCCGCTGGAGCTGTCTAAAAGTTTTCCAAAGTTGCTGAAACCAACCCAGTCAAATAATTTTCCGGGTGGCTGATGATTTCTGTCGTAATTTGTAAATGCGATCGACGCCATAAATACAAGCGGAAGTATTGTAAACGCAATAATACAGACGATTGGTCCGGCAAGCAGTGTCTTATGCAGGTTCTGATCAAGCAGAGCCGCCAGATCCTGGCGAAAATTCGGAACTGCTTTGCCTTCCTGCTGTAAAAGCTGTGCCTGATATGCCGATTTCAGAGAGGATCTCCACAAAAGCACAAATGCGATGACTGCAATGATCGCCAAAATTCCATAAAGCAGTATCAACATGGAATTATCACCGGAAGTATACTCATACACCTGTGCCGCTTCATTAAATACTTCCCCGCCTTCATTAGTGCCAAGCGTCGTAAGACCGCCAAGCAGTCCAACTCCACTCACAACCATAAAGGCAATAAACAGAATCTCTGCTGCCAGATATAACAGACCCTTGACGATCTGCTTTCTGCATATATTGCCGGCCCCCATGATAACCGCACTGAGACGGGTAAATATATCCCCATGCCTCAGTGCATTTTTCACGGAAATGACCTTTGCATGATCCATCATATTTGCCATAGGACATTTCTCCTTTATCCCTTACTAATCCTCCGGCCGCTTTTTACTGCAGCACGGATATTACCGGAAATGTAATCTTTACAGACCGTTGCTCAGGATACCCTTTACCATTTCCTTTGTCTTCTTCTCTGCATTTGCCTCTGTTACATCGCCCTGAACGATTTCTTTACCCATCGTCTCTGCCGGTGTCCAGTAGCTTCCCATCTCAGAGAGAAGTGGCTGTACAACTGCCGCATTGGCAATCTCATTTGCCTGTGCCTTGATCACAATATCCTTTGTTACAGCAGAATCAGCTGCAAGTGTTTTATTGATCGGAGCAATTCCTCTTGATTCAAAACGGATCTTCTGACACTCTTCGCCTGCAAGGTAACGTGCAAGTGCAACTGCCACATCCTGATTCTCGCATTTCGGGTTCACACCAATTGCCTTACTTCCGGCGAAGGACTTCATCTGACCTTCCTGTCCGTTAATTGTCACAGTTGGAAGCTGTACAGCTGCAAAATTCTTTCCAAGTGCTTCCTTAATTGCCTTTGCATCCCAGGAACCACTACAGTATGCTCCCAGCTTGCCGTCCTTAAATTTCGCAATACTGCTTCCGTCCTTCTCACAGGAGAACTTCTTGTTCTTTGCAAGATTTACCATGTACTTTGTTGCTGCCACACCGGCGTCGCTGTCCCAGTCGCAGCCTGCAGATGCGTCAGTTCCGTCTCCGAAGAGTGTGCCGCCTGCAGCATAGTAGAACGCTTCAATGTACCAGCTGTTGTCCAGTGGGAATGCAAAGTTTGTAACGCCATTTCCAAGATCCTTGGACATCATCTTATCGAGAGATTTTACCTCGTCCTCGCTGAACTTGCTCTTGTCATAGTACATGAACCATGTATTTGATGTGTACGGAATTCCGTACACACTGCCATCATATATTACGGAGTCGATCATTGCCTTTTCGTTGTTCTCGTTGATCTCATCAACTGTCGTTCCTCCAAGCTTTGAAAGAGCACCTGCTTCAACTAATGTTGGAATCTGGTCATTTGCGTACATATAAACATCCGCTGCCGCATCCACATCCTTTGTCACAACGTCCTTGGCATCTCCCTCGGAGCATACGCCATACTCAAATGTAATATTCCACTCCGGATGCTCTTCATTAAAGGAATCACACATTGCCTTCAGGATACCATCTTTGTAGCCCTTCATTTTTGCCTGATCCTCCTGCGGTCCCCATACCGTCAGTTTCACATCCTTTGTCTCTGTCTTGGCACTGCTTCCGGCATCAGCCGAGCTTGCCTTGTCTCCTGTTGAAGATGTTTTACCACACCCGGTAAAAACCGATGTAACCATTGCTGTTGTCAGCAATAACGCACATAATTTTTTCGCTCTCATAACGAATTCCTCCTCATTCTTTTTCCATGCAGCAGGTTCATTCCTGCTGTATTTATGTGATAAATTCATTATAAAAGCTGGCAAGTTTTGGGTAAATATAAGGTATTTTAGAAACATACAAGATTTTCGTGTTATATGTTGTTTTATGAATTCATGACATGATACATATACACGTCTTCCAGATCAATACTGTCCTTGACCGGCAAAGCCTCCTCCGGCAGTTCATCCCCCACGATGCGCACACGAAGTCCCTCCCGTCTCTGATAAACATTTCCGACACAGTATTTTGTCTGAAGCTGCTCCAGATCCTCCAGCTTACACGGCAGCTCGCCCACCTTTCCCTGCATGCCGTCGATCAGCTCCATCGGCGTCCCCGTTTTACAGATCCTTCCGTCCCGGATCATGATCACATCCTTCGCAATACATTCAATATCGCTCACAACATGCGTGGCAAAAAGCACGATCATTTTCTGCGCCACCGTGGCAATATAATTCCGGATATTGATACGCTCACTTGGATCCAGTCCCGCCGTCGGCTCATCAAGGATCAGAATGCGAGGCTCTCCCAGAAGTGCCTGCGCCAGCAGAACACGCTGCTTCATACCGCCGGAAAAGCCACCCACCTTTTTGCGGCGGACCTCCCACAAATTTACCACCTTCAAAAGCTCCGCAATCTGCTCCCTCGCCCGGCAGGTGCGATCCCCTTGACTGCCGCCATATATTTTAAGAACTCCTCCGCCGTATAATTATCATACAGTCTCTGCTGCTGTGGCATATATCCGAGAAGCTCCCTGTACTTTGCTCCCAGCGACGTGATCTCATAATCGTTGTACAGAACCTCCCCCTTGTCCCGCTCAATGCTGTCCGTCAATATATTGATCAGCGTGCTTTTGCCCGCTCCGTTCGGTCCAAGCAGTGCATGCACGCCCGCATCCAGCGTAAGACTCACATCGTCCAGTGCTGTTTTATCTCCAAACCGTTTTGTCAGATGAGATATCCTGATCTCCATATGCTTACACACCTTTCCTCTAAAATATATTTCCCAGAAGCAGCGGATTTAACAAAATATAACGCAGAATCTGCACTCCACTCAGATACAAAACCAGCGGCACTGCAAATACAGCAGCCGAATATACCATTGTCATGATAAAGCTTTTGGCGCGCCGGCAGATCAGATAAATGCAGACCATCAACAGCAAAAGACCAATGTAACGCATCGCCAAGATCAAGATCAGATAATCCGCCACCGTCAGTCCCGACAGCTTCATCGGAATATGGGACATGCAGGCAACCGAGCAGTTCCAGCCCTTCGTCCCGAATGCACTTAATATACGATAAAGTTCGCTGCCGTACACCATTGCGAAGATCACAGTAACAAGTCCGGCGCCGATCCACAGCTTCGCACTTCGCAGATCCTTCCTCCCGAGAGGTGTCGTTTTCAGCAGCCGCATCATTCCCGTGTTATACTCGATCGAATAGATGCCTGCCACCGCCAGGATCACCATAAGCACACTCTCCAGCGCCAGCAGTGCATCCCGTTTCCATGCCTCCTCATAACCGGTCAGCTGCTCATAGCCTCTCTCATAATAAAGACCGCCGCCCGGTATGCTGTAGCTGTAGTTTAAATGACTGAGCAGTGACATAAATCCTTTCGTCTTATTTCGTTCCTTGGTGTATCCATACTCGATCCGTGACCGAACCGCCTCGAGGAGGACTGATGCTTTTCATCGTGAATCTTTTTGTCCATCTCAAGCCGTTCCTGCTGCCATTCCCGGATCTTTGCCGCCGATGCCTTTGTATACGGTCCGGACACCTGATCGACATATTGCTTATAATAGACATCCGAGTCGTCATTATACAGCATGGTAACCGGCTTATAATTCCACAGAATCAAAACCGCAAATCCTGCGACAAACAGAAGCATATGTTGATAATGCAGTATCTTTTTTGTTTCCCCGTAAAATAAACGATAACTGCGAATCTTTCTCTGCCGTTTCCCCTTTGGCAGAATGCGATGTCCGGCACGGGACGTGATCTTCTGCTCACTAAAGATTAACACGGTTGCCGCAAGCAAGAGTGCTCCCGCGATCACACAGACAACAATACTGACGGTAATATAACTGACCGGAAAACCGTACAGACCAATATTCCGATATACTGCCATCATATCCCCCGTATGCAGAAATCCCATGATATTAACATACTTAAAAACCGACAGCCAGCTGTTCTCCGGTATCCCCCAATACAACACACTGCTTATCCCAAGGACCCCTGCAAAGCTGACAAACAGCTTCTGTGTGTTCCGCAGACCGTCATCAGAAACAGGATCACAAGCATCACCAGAAAATACGCCAGAAGTTTGAGTCCCAAAAACAGGACAATGCTCTGTCCAAGCTCCGCCTTCACGCCGGTGCCGATAAAGCCGCTTACGGACTGCAAACATGCATGCAGATCCCCCAATCCGTAAAGTCTCCACGCCACCAGTATATTTTCCAGATATAAGAGCAAAAGCACCTCCGCCGTGAACATCATCAGCGCCACTGCCTTTTGAAGGATAAATGGTCCTCTTCCCCGTTTCATTGTGCGGATAAAGACATATTCTCCCCGCTCCTTCTCCTGCATAAAGCTGATTGCTGCCGCCGCAAAAAGGACCATCAGCCCGGCGATATCCGTTTGAAAGAACAGAAAGATAATATGCCAGCCTCTGGAAGGCACAACCGCCAGCGTTTTCCCCCGAAACCTGCGCAGCTTCTCCATTACCTTTGCGGCGTCCTTCCTGTCATATTTGCTGGTCTTTCGAAATGCGTCAAACACTTCACTTTGCGAATAGTCCTGCTCTCTCGCATCCAGATAATCATCATAGCTGCCGGCATGGGAAGTCTCATCCTGCAGTTCACTGTAACCAATGCGACGCAGATAATCCACATTCTGGTTATTCGACTTTTTCTCCAGATAACGCTTTGCCTTTTCCGGCTGCATATTCTTTATCTCACGGTACACACTGCGATAGCAGGATACGGTTGCCTCCGTCCATCTATCACGACCGTATTCACTCCGCAGGATCAGGAACAGATTTAACAAAAGTCCCGCCACCACAAATGCAGCTACCGTTCTTTTTTTCCACAGCTTTTTATGTTCTCTCCACATACCGGACGACTCCTTACTTCCATGCGTTGATCTGTTTTGCGACCTCAGAACAGAACTTATTTATCTTCCGCATCGAAATTCTGCCCATCAGACCGTCATACTCATCATCAAAGTTCTTCGCCTGCCAGATATCTTCCCCCTTCTGCAGTGCCGGTATATATACCTCAAGGTCGCCCTCATATCCGTCCGTATCCGGCTGGAAGCCAATCAGCGGAGATGCCGCAGCATTGTAGGACTGCAGATATTTCTTACGATGTGTCGCAGACTCCACATCCGTGTCAAGTTGTGTCGCTGCGATCTGATTTCCAAAATCCGTTCTTCTCCAGATCACACTTAATGCATAATCCTTTGAATAATCACAGACTACATTATTTTTCACCTGATAATTTCCCTTCCGGATATCATACAGCATCAGATCCGCGATCGTCTGATCCGTGTATGCCAGCATCAGAAATGTCTCTGCCTGATCCTTGCAGTTAGACGCAGCCGCCACACCGGTAGACATATTACAATTTGAAAATACAATGTGCTTTGGACGTACCACATAAGCCGACTGCTTCTTTATTTCCTCACTGCATGGACCGTATCCGATCGTTACCAGCCAGTCTCCCTTTTTCAGTGCCGTCTCTATTTTCTTAACATTCTTATTCGTATTTTCCTGATCGTAAAGTTTGTTTTTTTCTGAGAGCCATCCCTTCTTATACCATTCATTAAATGTCTGATATACGGCACGAACACTCTTATCTTCATACCACAGGGAAGGCTTTTTGCTGTTGCGGTTCAGCGCAAGACCGAGGCAGTAATCACTGTCCGTAAAATCGGACAGGTTTCCTCCCGCCAAATTGGATTGCAGGATCACCGGATATTTCACGCTCTTTACATTTGCATTGGTAAGGATCTTTCCGACCTTTTCCAGCGTATCTGCATCGCCGGCTGATGCTTTATTTTTCAATTTATTGCTGTAAGCAATATAGATTCCTTCATAAGTCTGATTCGAATTTGGGACAGAATAAATCTCGCGGTTAACCTCAACCTTTTTCCAGTCAAGCTTGCTAAACTGTGCCTTCAGCTTCTTTCCATCGGCCGACAAAAACGAGGTCAATGGTTCAAAATAACCGGACTTCAATGTTGCTGCCGCCTGATTATCCGTTGCATGGTTTGCCGGTGCCTGCAGAATATCAATCTCCGGATGCTGCTTTGCAATATTGTCAATATCCGAATCCTGTACATTTGTGAAAGCAACCTTAAAATCATACCCCTTTTTCTTTAAATAACTGTTGATCTCCTTAACGGCTTCATCCGATGGCAGATTATTATCATTCACACCCCAGATCACCGTATCGTCCGGATCAATATTTTCTTTATTCTGATCTGCTGCCGCCTCTTCCTTTGATTTCTCCGGGAACTGATATTTTCCCTTTTCCAGCTCCTTGATTGGAATCGCACAGCGTTCCATATGATCATCGCTCCAGAATAGATCCCCATAAATATAATCTCCTGCAACACCCTGCGGATGACAGTCTACAGCCGGAGACGCAATACACGTCTTCTTCGTTGTTTTTCTGTCATAACGATACCAGTCATACTTTTCCCTCTTTTTATTCCATACCACATAAAAAATGCTGTTTTCTGTTGTTACAACTCCCCGATATCCACTGTCACATTCCCTGTGCTTTTCCGTTGCAGGAGAACTGTAGATATGATAACTGTCGCCAGTCGGCAGATTCGTTGCAAGCAAATTTCCGGAATAATCCTGATCATAACACCAGTTTCCGTAAAACGTATTACTGTGATTGCCATCCTGCGGAATGATAGTGTACAGCGATACATCCGACAAAGAAAAATCGCCCCGCATCAAATGCGAATGTTTACTCATATACTTGATCCGGTTTTTATCCGTCATTTTATTATATTTCTTTGGATCAAATCCTGAATCATAGTAAGTATAGTATGCCCATACCCTTTCTGTTCCCATAGACATTGTAGAAATGGTCGGACATGCATTTTTTCCTAACATGCCATCCTCCGAAGATCCTTCCTTCAGATAAATACACTGATAGCTCCAGTCGTTCATATTGATAACATACAGACCGCTCTTCTGGTCAAAGGATCCATATTCAACATATTTTCCCTTTTTGGTATAACGGCCATACTCTATAAATCCGACCACCATATGCATGCCATCGCACAGCATCCCCTGAATGATCATTCCTGTATTTTCTTTTCCCTTGAGAGACAAAATCTTTTTCTGATTGCCACCCGTCAGATCCTGTTTCCAGATTTCCATCGGCGTATTTTCTCCCAGTGGATCCGCCGGTATGTAATAAAGTCTCTCTCCACTCGGAACAAATGCTGCGACATGGTTAAAATCAGCCTCACAGCCGGATGGTTTCATGCTGTCCATTTTATGCTCGCAGTTTGTCTTTGTACATACGATCGACTCCTTACCGCTTGCCGCATCCAGATAATACAGAGCACCGTTATCCGAGCTGTAATACATACCACAACTTCCGTACGCCTCTCCCATAATATAAGTCGACAGCCCACTAAAACTGTGCTGACTTTCCGACGAATCGTTTTCTTTCCCTGTACCGGTCTGTTTCGTGGACCGCTTTGTCCGACGATCCGGCATATTCTGCACCACAACTGCCCCCAGCAGAAATACAAGGCACAGAACAACCGCTGCTATAATTCCCTTTTTCACGTTCGATCTTTTCATGAAATCCCTCCTCTGATATATTCAACGAAACATTTCATATATCAATTTATCGTAATTTCATGATAGCATGGAATCGCCGGCAAAGGGATTAAGAATTCCTTACGTTTTGAAAGGCTTTCCGCCGTAAAAATATTCAGAACGTTTTTGGAATGGCTTTTTGCCACAAAATATTCAGATTTATTTCGAAGGTTTTTGTAACAGATTTTCTTTTGCTTTTTCCTGATATTCTTCCGGATAATCCCACGAACTTCCATTATTTTTAAATACAAAATAAGGTTTTCCCGCAACATACTTATAATGATCCAGAGACTTTTTCTCTGCCTTTGTAAATCCACTGGTCTGCACGAGAAAGCTGCGGTTCAGAAAATGGACACCAACCCATCTTCCCTGATCCACGGAAACAAATGTCCACAAAACAGTTTTATAAGTATCCGATACATCCTTGGTGTCTGACAGCTTCTGCGGTCTGCCGGTATAGCTTACTCCGGAAAGTTCCTCGCTTTTCTTGGAACCCGGAAGCCCCACATAACAATGACCTTTTTCCATAAATATCATCTCTCCACCCGGATAACTGAGCGTATAACAAAATCCCTTCATTGTCAGTCCATTCGCTGCGATCAAAGCAACACAGACAACAATTACACCAATCAAAATCTTCTGCCATTTTTTCATAAAAACACCTGTCCCTTTCAATGCACCCACATGTTCAAAACCATAAAAACAAATTTACGTGCAAAAGTCTGTTTCCGCACGAACCCCATATATATTTCATATTTAGTTTGAGTTTAACATTTCCGTCTTTTTCTAACAATCAAATATATTGCGAATTTAGTTCTTTTTATTGCGAATATCATTTTTTCTATGAATTGTATTTATGGTGTGTAATTCAAAATTAGCAGTTGCTAATTTTTTCATTTCATCCTATAATTTTGATGCAGGATTGCGAAGATCACATAGCAGTCCATGGCATCAGCTTAGGGACAGATACCTTTGCCCCTACATCACAATATAGAAAAGAGAGGTTACGAGATGCCTGTTTTTGATTTTAACCAAGAAAAGAAAGATGCCGTAAAGGCAGAGAAGACATACGAGTTGGTATACTCCAGCGAAAGAGTGCCGGATGCTTCCCATCCGATTATGCTTTTGGACAATGGAGAGGAGAAGCTCTCACATCATGCTTCCGGTATGTTTACCGCTCCCACCAAGGGAACCGCATTTGTCTGTGACGATGAGAAGACATCACATGACATTCTTCAGATCGATGCACGTTTTGAGAAGTTGGTCAAATGGCTCGGTGAGAATCATATCATGGTGAAGCTTTCCGGTGCCGGCACCGATAAGGGCTATGCCGTTTATAAAATTTACGAAACCGGCGTGGCAATGAGAGGAACAAAGCTTTCCGGCGAGAATGGATTCCTGCAGTTTATGATCGAGCGCCTTTTGCAGAGTGATGCTCCGTCCAAGGAGGTTGTTGATTTCGATCAGATCGAGGATTCGGATGATATGAAGCTGACAAGCATCCAGAGCATCACCGATTATCTGATGTGCGCAGGAAGCACACTGCCAGACAATATCCGTCTCTGGGCGAGACGTAATCTTGCCGTAGCCAAGTCTACCGAGGTGACACCGGAGGAACGACGCCACGCACAGCGCGCACTTTCGATCATGTTAAATATCCAATGGAAGAATACGGATTTCCAGCCGATCGATCCGGTCGAGGCTAGAAGAATCCTGGATGAAGAGTTGTACGGACTTGACAACGTAAAGCAGCGTATCATTGAAACGATCATTCAGATCAACCGTACCCATACACTGCCGGCATACGGTATCCTTCTGATCGGTCCTGCCGGTACCGGTAAATCCCAGATTGCCTATGCCGTGGCAAAGATCCTGAAAATGTCCTGGACGACACTGGAGATGAGTTCGATCAACGATCCGGAGCAGCTTACCGGAAGCTCCCGAATTTACGCAAATGCAAAGCCCGGTCTGATCATGGAAGCATTTGCGAATGCAGAAAGCTCCAACCTCTTGTTTATCATTAACGAGCTTGACAAGGCATCTGCCGGCAAAGGCAATGGAAATCCGGCGGACGTACTGCTGACTCTTTTGGACAATCTCGGATTTACGGACAATTACATCGAATGTAATATTCCGACAACAGGTGTTTATCCGATTGCAACCGCCAACGACAAGGATGCGATCAGCGCACCTTTAATGTCACGTTTTGCCGTGATCGAGCTGCCGGACTACAGCCTGGAAGAGAAGCGTGTGATCTTCACACGTTTTGCAATGCCAAAGGTATTAAAGAGAATCGGACTTCGCAGCGAGGAGATCGTGATCACCGATGAGGCATTAGATGAAGTAATGGAGATTTTCAAGGATACCTCCGGCATCCGCGATATCGAGCAGGCGGCAGAACACATTGCTGCAAACGCACTGTACCGTATCGAGGCAGAGAAGATGGTCTGCGTCACCTATACGGCGGAAATGATCCGCGAGCTTTTAAAGTAAAAAATTACAGCTCAGATTTTTAAAAAATCTGAGCTGTTTATCTTTCTGCAAATATTCAACAGATAATTATTTCGTCTTATCCTTCTTTAACTCGTTCATTCTCATTGCACGAACCTTCAGTGGAAGACCCCACAATGTGATGAATCCCTCTGCATCATGATGATCATACATATCACCTGTTGTGAAGGATGCCAGTGACTCACTGTAAAGAGAATATGGAGAAGTTGTTCCGTTCTTGATGATATTGCCCTTGTAGAGACGAAGCTTAACTTCGCCTGTCACATACTGCTGTGTAACATCTACAAATGCGGAGATTGCTTCACGAACCGGTGTAAACCACTTTCCTTCATATACAATGCTTGCAAGCTTGCTGCCAAGCTCTAACTTAAGTGCGATCGTATCACGGTCAAGAACAAGCTCCTCAAGCTGCTGATGAGCTTCCATAAGAATAGTTCCACCCGGAGTCTCATATACACCACGGCTCTTCATACCAACAACGCGGTTCTCAACGATATCAACAATACCGATACCATGCTTTCCACCGATCGTATTCAGTTCACGGATGATATCAGCAACCTTCATCTTCTTGCCGTTCAGAGCAGTAGGAACACCCTTCTCGAAGGAAATAGAAAGCTCTACATCCTCATCCGGTGCCTTCTCCGGTGTAACGCCAAGAACAAGCATATGATCATAGTTTGGTGCCTGAGCAGGATCCTCAAGTTCAAGTCCCTCATGGCTGATATGCCAGATATTTCTGTCACGGCTGTAGGACTGATCTGTTCCGAACGGAAGATCAATGCCGTGTGCCTTACAATACTCAATCTCTGCCTCACGGGAATCCATACCCCATCTGTCATCACGCCATGGAGCGATTACCTTGATATCCGGAGCGAGTGCCTTGATACCAAGCTCAAAACGAATCTGATCGTTACCCTTACCGGTTGCACCGTGGCAGATAGCAACAGCATTTTCCTTGCGGGCGATCTCTACCAGCTTTGCAGCGATCGTAGGTCTTGCCATAGCAGTTCCCATGAGATATTTATGTTCGTAAACAGCACCAGCCTGTACACAAGGCATGATGTAGTTCTCGCAAAGATCATCAACAACATCTTCAATATAAAGCTTGGATGCTCCGGAAAGCTTTGCACGCTCCTCTAATCCATCGAGCTCCTCACCCTGTCCACAGTCGATACAGCAGCAAACAACCTCATAGCCGTATGTTTCCTTTAACCATGGAATAACTGCAGTTGTGTCAAGTCCGCCTGAGTAGGCTAAAATAACCTTATCCATCTTTTTCTCCTCTTTTCTTTTATTGTGAACACCTGGTTCCAACTTATAATAATATCAAATCTATAATAGCGTATATGCCATAAAATGACAAGATTTGATTTTAGGATGTTCCATCCGCAGGATCATTTGATTTCTGTGGAATATTTATCGTACACCTTGTTCCTTTTCCTACTTCACTCTCGATCCGCAGACAATATTCCTCCCCATAATACAAACGGATCCTCTGATTGACATTCCGCACACCGTATCCCTTTGTCTTAAATTCCAGAATTGAGGATAATATCTCCGGCTCAATTCCAACGCCGTTATCCTCCACCGTCAGGTAAATATTTTCGGCATCTTTCCGCCCGATGATCTTAATATAACCTCTGCCGTCCTCCTTCAGGTCAATACCGTGATCAATCGCATTTTCCACAAGCGGCTGCAGCAAAAGGTTCAGAGTCTGGTATGGCAGAATCTCCTCATCAATGTCCATGATCACATCAAAATCATTATCGTGCATGCAAAGCTGGATCTCCAGATACGACTTCATGTTCTCAATTTCCTTCTCAATTGTCAGAACATTCTTGCCACGGTTGAGCGATGTCCGGTAAAACGAAGAAAGCGCCAGCGTGATCTTACTGATATCCTGCTGCCCTGCCTCGAGCGCCTTCCAGTTGATCAGAGAAAGCGAATTATACAGGAAATGCGGATTGATCTGCGCCTGAAGTGCTGTCATTTCCGACTTTCTCTGCGTCAGCTTACTCTCATACACCTCATGGATCAGCCGGTTGATTTCTCCGAGCATACTTCCGAAGCCACGGATCAGACTGCCGACCTCATCTCCGGCGTCGCTGGTAACCATCAGCTCCATATTGCCTTCCTCAACCGCCTGCATATTGTCACGCAGACGTTTGATATCGCGCACCACGAACCGCGAAAATGCCAAGGATGCCACCACCGATGTGATGATACATACCGCGATAATTCCCATGACAAGCACAAGCAGCGTCTGAATCTCTCTCGCCATCATTTTCTGTGGCTGATAGACAATGATCTTCCAGTCATCCACCCCCGCATCTGCGGAAACGATCAGATAATTGCTTTTCTTTCCGTTCTCCTGCGCCTCCATTTTCTTTTTCAGAGCAGGAAAAGATAATCTCTTTTCTTGCGATTTCTTTGCTGTCGTTTTTGTATTATTTTTCGAAGCCGTATTCTCCGAAAAGGTATCCTTCTCAAATAACACATTTCCCTTCTTGTCAACAATATAAAGGCCGTAGCTGTCTCTTGAAATATCATCAAAGCCTGCAAATAACGAATCATAATTTACATCCAGATACAGGATTCCCTTCTGCTTATTCTGCTCCATGATTGGCATGGTTCTCGCCGAAAACGATGTTTTATTCTCTGCATCGATGATCCATTTTACCTTCTGGCTCAGAGAAGACTCATTTTGTCTGTACCATTTTTCACCCTCGATCGTCTGCAGCGAATCCACCATTGTATCATGCTTCACAATATTTTTATCCAGATAGATCGTGATCTGATTGATATTCGGATTAAAATATTTCAAAGAAGAAAGTACCGGATCTACCGTTGCCGTGTACTGCTCATACATGGAAAATATATTGTCATAATCACCGATCAGCACATCGGAAATCGGCTGGTTAAACGCAATATAATCGGACAGATTATTATAAACAAGAATCTGTGACTTTAACTGCGATGCCCCCTGCGACACCGAATCTTCAATGTTACGGTGCTCCCTCTCCATCAACGTTTTTCTCTCCTGTCCGGACGCAAAGAGTCCCAAAAGCAGAATAGGTATCGTTCCGATACAGATATATATGATCATTATTTTCTTTTGTATTTTGGCATTTTTAAACCATTGACCGATCCTGTGTTTCATATATTTCCCCGTTCTGGTGCCATCTCGCATGACATTGTTTATTTTACTGATTTCTATAAATTTATAGCTGATTTAAACTTGTATTAATTTACTAATTGCTGTTGGTGATTTAACCCTGCACAATTTTATTTTTCTCTTAATAATTATCGCTGCGCAGTTTTACTGATTCCTGTATTTCTGTGGACTTACCCCATAATACTCGCGGAAGCTCTGACAGAAATACGACACATTCGGATACCCCACCGCGTAGCTGATGTTGACGATCTTGTTATGTGTCTGCTCCAGCATTTCCTTCGCCTTTTCCATACGCAGCGCCTTGATAAACTTACTAAGATTCTGCCCCGTCTCCTTCTTAAAAATATGGCTCAGATAGCTTGGTGCCAGAAATACCTGCTCCGCCAGCATATCCACGGAAAGCTCCTCATCGTAATGTGCATAAATATACTGCTTCACCGTCTCTATCTCCCGATGCTCCATCTGCGGATTGATTGCAAAGCTCTGTTCCAAAAGACGGATACCCTCATTGAGAAGTTCTGTGACCTCCTGAAAATCATTCGTACGGTACAGCCGGTCAATCTCCTGATTCAGTCCCACCGATTTCTCCTGCGGTAGAATTTCATAAATATCCTTCAATAAATTAGAAAAGATAAATTTCACATACATCTGTGAAAAATTCTTTTTGCTCTGATACTTCTCACACAGACTTTCAAAATGACGGCGAAGTCCCACCATATCCTTCACCTTGATATCCTGACGGATCTGCTTCATCAAAGTGTCATCATCAATCTCCGAAAGATTGGCTTCTGACTGCTCCTCCTCACAAAATACCCGGTCCTGCGGTGCATAAAATTTATTCTCCATGAGAAGTTCCAGACGTTCCATCTCCTCTGCCAGTCTGACAGGATGTTCAAACTCTCTGCTCACGGCAATATAGCACCTATCCCCATATTTCTTTTCAATAGTATCCTGCAGTTTCTGCGCCATCTCCCGTCTCGCCTCGATCTCAATAGAACGCTCCAGAAGTATGATTCCCTGCTGTGGATTCATATTCAGATAAAGGAATGGCTCATTCATTTCTTCGCGCAGATTTTCCTGAAAATCAAGTCCGGTCCTCCCGAAAAATTCCCGGTCAAATTCCAGCAGCATCATATTCCGAAAATCCTGCACATATTCCAGGCTGCCCATATCTCCCAGACTTTTCGCCAAATCCTCCGGTGCCGCCCCATTCAAAAGCGATAATATCACATGCTCCTTCACAAAATTTCGGTTCTTCTCCTTGCGCTCGTCCTCCAGCCGTTCTCCCTCAATTTCCTGCAGAACTTTTTCCATGGTACTGCGAAACTCTTCCGGATCCACCGGCTTTAAAATATAGCTGTTTACGCCGGACTTCATCGCCTTCCTGGCATACTCAAACTCGCCATATCCACTGAAGATCACCATCTTCGTCTGTGGATACTTCTCCACCACGTTCTCTGCCAGCGTAAGACCGTCCATAAAAGGCATTTTAATATCTGTAAGCAGAATATCCGCCGGCTCCTCCTCAAGGGCTTCCAACGCCTTCACACCGTTCACAGCCTCCCGGATCTGCGCCTCCATATGAAGCTGCTTCAACAAAAACTTTATTCCATTTCTCTCTATCTTTTCATCATCAACGATCAATATCCGAATCATAGCCAACCTCATTTCCGCAATATCTGCTTCTGTCCTTCTCTAGTTTACCACACACTCTCCCGAAACCCAAACACAAACTTTCTCATAATCTCATAAAATGCGAAATAACCCCCTCCCGGCATTTCTGCCGGAAGAGAGTACATTATTTCTTTTATTATTTTAATCACTTCTATTTTAGTTATACGAAGTCCCTTTTTTAGAACTTTGTTATTCCTTTTTATCCCTTGCTCCCTGAATTTTCTTCTTTCATGATCTCGATTTTCTATTCTTATACTTTGCTTTCCAGAAGCTCTTTCTTAATCTCGATTTTCTATTCTTATACTTTGCTTTCCGGAAGCTCTTTCTTGATCTCGATTTTCTATTCTTATACTTTGCTTTCCGGAAGCTCTTTCTTAATCTCGATTTTCTACTATTACACTTTGCTTTCTGCAAAGTCCGTCTTTTGGGACTCTTTTTTCCTTGTTTCCACTTTACTTTTACAAAGTCCCCGTCTTCCAGATCTCCTTTTCATACTGTGCAATTGTACGATCTGATGAGAAGAATCCTGCCTTTGCGATATTTACCAGCATCTTCTCCGCCCATGCCATACGGTCATTATATTCCTGATATGCCCGCTCTCTTGTCGCAATATAATCCTCAAAATCAGGGAAAGTCATGAACCAGTCTTTATTTAACAGCTCATTATACAGACGCGTCAGATGTTCTTTATCTCCTACTGCCATCATTTCTTCTCCGACAATAAAATCAACAGCCTCCTTTAACTTCGCATCCTTTTCATAATAATCCTTTGACACATAGCTTCCATCCGCATATCTCTGAATGACCGTCTCACTGTCCTCACCGAAAATATAAATATTTTCCTTTCCGACAAGCTCTGCAATCTCCACATTTGCGCCATCCATGGTTCCCAGCGTCAGTGCACCGTTCAGCATAAACTTCATATTACCTGTACCGCTCGCCTCTTTCGACGCAAGCGAAATCTGCTCAGAAATATCACACGCCGGAATGAGCTGTGCCGCTTTGCTCACATTATAATTCTCCACCATCACCACACGGAGATGCTGACTAACCTGCTCATCACTATTGATCAGCTCTTGCAGGCACAGGATCAGATGAATGATATCCTTTGCGATCACATACGCCGGAGCTGCCTTTGCTCCGAAGATCACGGTAACCGGCTTCTCCGGGATCACGCCACGCTTGATCTCCAAATATTTATGGATAATATATAATGCATTTAACTGCTGACGCTTATATTCATGAAGACGCTTCACCTGAATATCATAGATGGAGTTTTCGTCGATCTCCACGCCCTGTGTCCGAAGCAAATATTCCTTCAACTGTTTCTTTTTCTCTGCCTTTACCGCAAGCAGACTCTCCAGCACCTTCGTATCCTTCTGATAAGAAAGCAGTTTTTTAAGCTCCATCGCATCCTTTTTGAAACCGCTGCCGATCAGCCCCTCGATCCATGAAGCAAGCTCCTCATTGCAATGAAGCAGCCAGCGGCGGAATGTAATACCATTCGTCTTATTATTAAATTTCTCCGGATAAATCTCATAAAACGGCTTCAATTCACTGTTCTTCAAAATCTCCGTATGCAGATACGCCACACCGTTTATACTATATCCATAGTGCATATCTATGTGTGCCATATGAACACGATTTTCCTTGTCTATAATTGCTACCGCCTCATCCGGATATTTCTTTTTCGCCTCATTATCCAGAATATGTATGATTGGAAGAAGCTGCGGTACAACCTTTTTCAGATAATCAACCGGCCATTTTTCCAACGCCTCGGCAAGGATCGTGTGATTCGTGTAGGCACATGTCTTCGCAACGATCTCCATTGCCTCCTCAATGCAGATACCACGGATCAGAAGTAGTCTTATCAGCTCCGGGATCACCATTGTCGGATGTGTATCATTAATCTGGATTGCCGCATACTCCGGCAGATCATGGAGATTGCAGCCTCTCGCCTCACACTCCTCCAGGATGAGCTGTGCTCCCGCTGATACCATAAAATACTGCTGGTAAATTCTAAGAAGCTGTCCCTTCTCATCGCTGTCATCCGGGTACAGGAACAATGTCAGATTACGCTCGATATCCTCTTTATCAAAAGAAATTCCATCCTCGGTAATCTTCTCCTCCACACTGTCAATATCAAACAAATGAAGCTGATTTGTTCTGTTCTCATAGCCTGTGACCGCAATATCGTACAGAGACGCTTTCACAACATGATCACGAAATTCTACGGTATAGCTTTTCTCTCTTTTGGTCAGCCAGCTCTCCTTCTCAATCCATGGATTCGGATACTCCTTCTGCAGATTCTTCTCAAATGCCTGTCTGAAAAGTCCCAGATGATAGTTAATACCAATACCATCTCCCGGAATCCCCAACGTTGCAATAGAATCAAGGAAACATGCTGCCAGACGTCCCAGTCCTCCGTTTCCCAATGAAGGCTCCGGCTCAATCTCCTCAATCTCATAAATACTCTTTCCATTTTCCTCCAGTTCCTTTTTCACTGTATCAAAAAGTCCGAGATTAATGAGATTATTCGACAATAATTTTCCAATCAAGAATTCTGCCGAAATATAATAAACCTTCTTTTTCTTTGCAGGACTTTCCTTCCCCTGTGCCTGCTGTTTCACAAGCTCCAGAAGTGCCACATAAATTTCCTCATTGCTGCATTCCTTCAAACTCTTCCGGTAACGATCCTCTACAAATTTCTCTAACATTTTTCTCCTCCTGATTATAATGTTTTGCTAGTTGGTTTTTAATTTACTTCTAATTTTTCTTATTGTTTTATATTTGTATTTTCTTTTAACTATATTGGTAATATAAAACCTATAATTTTACTTTAAATTAGTATTTCCCCTTGTTTATATTTTCCTTTATCGTTATTTTCTAAGATAAATTCTATCTTTTCTCTTTTATTTGTGTTTCCTTTTATCTATGATAGATATCCGCCAGTTTTGCAAGAAAAGCAATCTGCTTCTCTCCAAATTCTTCTTTCTTCAACCGCCAGCGCCAGTTCTGACCAATTGTCGACGGAAGATTCATCCTGGCATCGTTATCCTTTTTCAGAATGTCCTGCATCTGAAGGATCACCGTATCTGCCACACTCTGGTAAGCCAAACGGATCACGGCATCCGCCAACTCCTCCCTCTTCTTCACACCGGTATAGTCCTGCAGATATGTATATCCCTTTTCCGGCAGTGAATCGAAATATCCCAGCAGTGTTTCATTATCATGTGTCCCGCTATACACAACACAATTTCTTTCATAATTATGCGGCAGATATTCATTCTCCCTGTTTCCGTCAAACGCAAATTCCAAAATCTTCATCCCCGGATAACCACTTTGCTCAAGCAGCTTGCGCACTCCCGGAACAACCACACCAAGATCCTCCGCGATCACCTTTGCATCACCGATTGATTCATCAATTGCCTCTATCAGCTTCGCTCCCGGTCCCTCGCGAAATGCTCCATCCACAGGCACACCATCTGCCGGAATCGCATAATATCTCACAATTCCAATAAAATGATCGATCCGCACCACATCATACATACTGCCTGCCGCCCGGATACGCTTTTTCCACCAACGGAAGTGATCCTTTTCCATAACCTTCCAGTCATAGATTGGATTGCCCCACTTCTGTCCATAATCCGAAAATGCATCCGGCGGGCATCCTGCTACATCCACCGGATGAAGCGTTTCATCCAATTGATATTGTCCGGGATTTGCCCACACATCTGCACTGTCCAGTGCTACATAAATCGGAATATCTCCTATGATCTGTATTCCTTTGCCATTTGCATATTCCTTCAACGCACTCCACTGCTCAAAAAACTTATATTGCACAAAACACCAGAACTCAATCTTCTCTTTCAGAAGCTGCCTGTAATATTCCAGTGCAGATTTCTCACGGAATCGTATGTCCTCATTCCAGGACAGCCATTCAACTCCACCGAAATAATCTTTGCACGACATAAAAAGACTATAATCCTCCAGCCAGTCCCTATTTTTATCCACAAAGTCCTGATAATCGGACAGGTTCATACAGTCCCGATAATTGGACAGATCTGTTTTTTCACTTATTTTCTTCCTTATATCTACACTTTCATCTTTTCGCTCCGCATTTTTCTCCTGCCACCGCAGAAATGCCTTCTTTAATATACCAAACCGATTCACATACATCTTCTGGTAGTCCACATCATATGCCAGCTTACCCCAGTCAATACTGAGAATCTCTTCCTTCTTCAGCAGACCTTCTTCTTGCAGCATATCCAGATCAATAAAATACGGATTCCCCGCAAATGTCGAAAAGGACTGATATGGACTATCCCCAAAGCTCGTCGGTCCCACCGGCAATACCTGCCAATACCGCTGACCCGCTTCTTTCAGTTGATCCACAAAATAGTATGCCTCCTGCCCCAGTGATCCAATTCCATACGGAGACGGTAAACTGCTGATTGGTAATAATATCCCTGCTCCGCGTTCCAACCGTTTCGACTTCTGTTCCATGTTCATCACACGATTCCTCCATCTTTTCTGCTTCGAGCTCTGTAGGTCCCATTCAAGTGCGAAAGCATTCATATCAAGCTTTCGTATTTCTCACTACTAATATGCTATCAACTCTCTGTCAAATATTCCATATATCATTTCTTAGATAAATATCAATTTTCCTATACTATAAAAAGGGCAAACCGCTGGTTTTGCCCTCCAAGAATTGCTTCGCAATTCTCGTTGACTTCATTCTACATTACGAGCATTTTTCTATACCATAAAAATAGCCGGCATATTGATATAGAAGTATACCAATACGCCGGCTTTAAATTTCCGTATAAATAAAAAAACCTACTACAAAATGCAGTAAGCTTAATAAAGTGAGACACGGGGGATTCGAACCCCCGACAACTTGATTAAAAGTCAAGTGCTCTACCAACTGTAAGCAACTCCCTTGTAATCAAGAAACTCATATAACTTTTTTATTGATAATTCGTATAACTATCTGTGACTTATCCATAGAATACACTAAAAATCCATCTGTGTCAACTGCTAAATTCTATCCCTAGTATACATCAGTGAGAAACAATTATAGTCCTCATTCTCATCTGGAATGGCTGCAATCTTATCTTTCACCTGTTGTATTCTTGCTTCTAAGAACTCATACGCTTGTCCAATGTTTGAGAACTCTGTACTGATACCTGTCATTAAATCTATATCATTTGTAACGGCTTCAAGTACATCAACAACAGTGAACAGTAATGACTTCTGCATTGTTGATTTATCATATTCATCTGTCTGAGTTAATGAGTTCTCTGTAAGGAACTGAATGTATTGCTCATCAGAGAAATACTGTTGATTGGATAACTCCATCTTTAATCTATCTAATACTTTCATGTGTGTCTCCTTTCATTATTATATGCAATAAAAAAGGATACGAAAAAAATCCGCATCCTCTTAGGTTTTGTTTATTCTATTTGTTCCTTCCTTATTATGAGCCAGTAGATAAAACCGCCACATACATAAGCCAAAATATCCCATGGATCAGAAATTGTATTCCTATAAAGCGGTGTTATATATTCCCAAAAGAATCCACAACAAGCCATCAATAATAGTATTTGCCACAATTTCATCATCTTTCTATGAAAAACTTCAAGCATTATACCACAATATGCCATAAAGGTTATTCCACCGATTGTATCATTAAAATAACATGACAGAAACCATTTCACAGGTTCGATGGTGATTCTTGTCTTTATGAACTGATTTATCAGATATAACGCAAGAGTAATTGCAATGAGACATATATTTTTTCTTTTCATTATCCGATTAAACTAAATATCACTAAAGCAACAAGAATTGCACCTACCATTCCCCAGAATGTTAATCCGTTGCCACCATTGCCATTATTATTAGCCATAATAAATTCCTCCTTAATCTCCGTATAAACTATTTACAATGTCCACAAGTTCATTGTAATGCTCTGTACAATAATACTCAGGACTACCATCTAATCCTGTAAGTTCATGTGTACCCTCTTTTGAACATTCCTCACATTTATGTGTAGAATAAGAGCCACTTCCAACATCTTCTTCCATATCACCTATAATACTTTGCATCTCATCATAGTGTTCCTGACAATAATACTCTGTTGCCCCAGATAAGCCAGTAACCGCTTTCGTACCTTCTTTTGTACATCCACTAGCATCACAGTAATGTTCAATGGAACTTGACGAACTACTGCTAGATGAACCACTACTATACGATGAACTATAGTCACTATCAGAATCATCATAAGACGAACTACTTGAATATGATGAATCACTATCAGTGTCGTCATTGGTAGTATATGAATCATCATATGAACTGTTTGACGCAGAATCATCATTACTACTGCAACCAACTAATGATAATGCTGCTACAGTAAACATAATTGCTACAAATTTCTTCCTCATAAATCCTATCCCCTTTCGGTATATGAATAGTTTTGTACTAATATCCTAGACATTCTAGTTAAATTGTACCATTAACTGTAGGCATTTTCAATAAAAATTTCCGTAATATAGAAATTCATTTCACCAATATGGAAACACTAATTGATACACTATCAGTGAAAGTAGGTGATACAGTTGGTGAATATGGGAGAAAAACTACGATCTCTCAGAACTGAGAAGAAATTAACTCAAAAGCAAGTAGCAGATAGAATAGGATTAGCCATAAGTGCTGTATCTTCCTATGAATCAGGTAGCCGTTATCCTTCATATGAAGCATTGATAAAGTTGGCTCGTATATTCCATGTATCTACAGATTATCTCTTAGGAATTACTGATAAGAGAAATGTGGATGTTACTGGTCTTGATGATGAATCCGTGGAACTTGTTTCACAGTTAGTAGATAAGTTGAGAAAGTAAGGTGTCCTGTTCGGGCATCTTATTTTATTTTGGACTTACACCAAATTTGGTAAACCTTGATGGTCGTTTGATGTTTTTGGCAAAGTAAAAATTTTTTCTTTTGGCAGAACCGAATAATTCGGCTCTGGCAATTCCGAAACTTTCGGATTTGAATTATCCCCATATCCTAAAGGGGGCGATATGCCGACTTAGGTTGTGTCAGGTTACACAGATAATGTGTACCCTAAAATTGCTCTGTGGGGATTTTTCTGATTAAGGAAAAAAATTTTTGAAGTCAAGGGGTAACGCAAAAAATTCACAAAAATTTAACATTTGAATTGTCTGACAATAAACCGAATTGTTTTGAAGTTTTTTCAGAAATTCACAAATCTTTAAATAAATTTGCTCTGAATCGTTCCGTCACTTTGCACAAAAATAGTACTATATTTTCTCCGTATTGCACAACGAACATCCATTCACCCATTTGTACATATTGCACAATGGATTCGTACAGCCACATTATCGGCTCTATCACCCTACATCTGGTCACATTTAACCCCAAAATCGGCTCAAATCACCCCTAAAACGCTCACTTGATTGATAGTCAAGTGAATGTAAGCCAAGGAAATCGAGATTTCTTCTGATTATATCCCCATCTGATACCCCTAATCCCACGGAAAAATGTGGAAATACCGTAGCACCAGTTTTGAACAGTGTACAATACTACACTATTATCCACTCTTTTCTGCCTGATGGATATGGAATTGTGTCTGATGTATCTACAATTCAGATTACTTTAGCACAGTACAGTGTCATATCGCAAATCAGACCGAATTTATTATTGGATTTGTCAATTTGTCCAGTTTTGATGCGTTTAGCCACTAAACCTAGTGGTCTGTAAAGCAAAATGCGTCTATATATAGTGTGCATATTTATGTTGAAATACCACATATAGACGCTAATTTTACTTCACTCGTGAAACATTCCGTGAAACATTTATTTAATCTCTACTTTTTTACTAGGATTATCAACCTTCTGTGAAACATCTTGTGAAACATTTTCACCACTCAAACGCTTCTTTTCAACCTCTACATCACTGACATATTCGGTCTTTTCCATAATTGTTTCCTTACTAATTGCTCCCATCTCTTGAAGTGTTTTCAGATTAGCAATCATTTCAGTAGATGCAACAGGCATAGCCACATTGTAAATGACTTCTACATCACTATCCACCTTAATTCCCTGCATACCAAGTATCTTTTTGAACATCTCAAATCGTTTCTGGAATCCAATATTGAGCCATTTCTTATTCTCATCAGCATACACACTTGCCATCATCAGTAAGATTTGCATACTAACTTCTGAGATATTCGCAATATTAGTGCTAGAACCTAATACAGATGGCATACAAGCCACATCATTAAGAAACTGCTTCATATTATCCAGATACAACTTGATTGAGTTATAATCCAATGAGCAATTAGCATACTTGAAATCACCCACATCAAGGTTCATTACATAACCAACTGCATCAGCAGGAATAGAACTCTCTATACGTTGTCCAATAGCCACAGGCATAGGATTCATTACATTCACATAGATACTGTCACTCATCTTAGCCATAACATCTTCTAATGCGTCCATAATCGGCTTAATATCATTCAATAAAGCCACACCGAAGTTATAATCCTCATCATTGAAATTATGATAATGGATAGGCAGACCAACACTGTTATCTGTTGATGTTAAACGCATTTCTCCACCCTCATTGTCCCAATGTTCAACATAGGTAGGATAATATACATTCCAGAATGAAATAGCCGTATATGCGTCTGTCCAATGCTCTATAAAGGCAATATACTCACCCATATCGTCATATACAGGATAACTGCAAGCATTATCAAGCACCTTACTCTTAATCGTTCCATTGTCCACATAGATTGCTTCATATGCGTCACCAAACTTATTTACACGGTCTATAATCTCATAATCAACAGTAGCATACTGTCCTAATTTATAGATGTCATTAAATGTATTCAGTGTATGTTCATCATTGCAGGATAAAGCAGTCGGATGTCCTAATAAAAATGTATTATGGAACTTAATAACGGTCTTAGCATAGTTAATCACTGTTTTATTAACAACTAATGTCTTGCCCTTATATTGGCTGTCCTGACGCAGTAAAACCTTATGTCTGCCACTTAAATAATCTCTATTGGCAATAACATTACTTATCCTCTGTGCATGGCTGCCCTGAATGATTTCCTCTTCAAACCACTTAGGATCATTGCCATATTGTTTCTCAATATAATAATCTAATCTGTCCATTGTCTCTCCTTTCTAAAACGGATACCAGAAAGCAGATTTCATTCCTGCAATACATAACCAACAAGCACTCACAAGGTCGTCATGTGAACCCACAACGGCATTAAATGCTCCGTTATCCTCTGCAACGAATGTTTTCATTTCTTCCAGTAAATCATTGCTCTGTATGTCAATTAGCCCCTTATCGAACCACTCACGCATATCATTGACCGCAATACTCTTGGTCTTGTTGTTGGTATCAAATCCAACCTTCCAAATGGTTCTCTTGAACTCGTCATAGCACTTATATTTGTACATATTCATATATTTCTTGTCGTATCTTAATCTCTCAATACAACTGTGACCGCCTGATGCTTTCTCCACCACGAGCAATCCTTTATTGTACCATCTACCCATTGCATCAATTATATCCGCAAATTCGTATGGCTTTACCTTATTGGACTTGAACTCCGCAACCTGTACACCATCCTTATCCGATACATAAATAGTAGAACTATCTCTCTTACCGCCAAGACCTTCAGCAACATCACAGCCGAGAACATAGCGTATTCCCTTTTTGGGAATCTGCCACACCTTCAGATTGCGATTAGATACATGAGGTCGTAATACTTGGGGAATCCCAACTATCTTATCAAGTGATAATGGCTTGATGTTCTGCTGCACTATTGCTTGCTGCAATCTGATAACCTTATTGTTATCAAATACAGATGAACCGCTTACAATACAACTCTCTTCAAATGTGCTTGGAAATTCTTCATGGAAAGCATCTAATGAGGACTCAGATATTTTTCCTCTTCTCCATACTGCCTGTTCAGGTGTCATACCCAACTTAGCAAGAGATTTTTCTTCCTCATCATACTCATCTTCCGTGAGCATCTTGCCATTGTGTCTCGCTTTCCACGACTTGACCGCCAACTTGTACTGAGGAATGAATAAAGATGATCCATTTATCCAATTAAAAAAGAATGGCTTGAAATCATTCTCACCATTCCTTGCTTGCATATATGTACTTGTGAAGGAGTTGAAGCCCTTTGTCGTGCTTTCAATTATGCAGGTCGCAGATTCGGTTACTGCTTGCATAAGTGACTGCATCTGTCCTTCCTGATTCTTCCACATTGCATACTCAGACATATGCAAAACTCCGTTAATCGTGTCTCCACGGCACAAATCTTTGTTCCCTGCTGTCTGACATGATATTCTGCTACCATTCACAAAAGATAATTCCTGTCTGTTATTGGTCAACAATTCTGGTCTTATACAATCAGGAAGAGAATAGAACATTTGCTTCAACTTGCCGAATACTTTATTGGTACTCTCCTGAGAGTGTGATATAAGTACACAGGTTGTATTGGGATGACACACACATCTTCTGATGGAAATGCCAGCACAACATACACTCAGACCCAATTGTCTGCTTTTTGAAATCACATTTTTGTGAGCCAGTCCGTTAATAAATGCTTTCTGCTCAGGTGTTAATTTGAACGGAACTGTTTTACCAGATTTATCAATAATCTTGACAAAGGTTTCAATCCATTCAATCTCATGTTCATCCTGCCACAGCCAATTTAACTTCTTGGCATTGGCTAAACTAATTTCCATTGATTGTCACCCCCTCAAGCAATCTGTCAATCTCACTCTCTGTATTCTTATCCACACTCATCTTATCCAGAATCTTATCCATCTCATCAACATATTTAGCACTATTCACGTCACCGCTTAATGCTTTCTTATTCATCTCCTGATAACGCTTCATAAAGTTATAACGCTTCATATACTGTAAATAGATAATCATTGCTTTCTGAACATCATCACGAATGAGCCAATTCTGCTCCGCAAAATCTTCTGTTTTATTCTCACCGCTTTTACTTCTAAAGTTAGCATCAGATTTACAGAGTTCTTCCCAACTGATTCTTTTATTCGGATCAGAGTAATACCAACAAAGATATGACGCAAGATAGTTAGGAACAACCTCTGTTAATGCTTGCATAATTGTCTTTTCCTTTGTCATTAGTATTCACCTTCCTTTAATCCAATCCCACTTGCAATCATTTCACGCTCAGTTCTGAGTTCATAATCCATGCGTTTAATCAATTCCTGCTCTCTTAATTTCAAGAGAGATAAATAATTCTTTGCTTTATCCAACTCAGCATTATCAATAGATTCTGCAACCTTGTTGTATGCTTTCATATATTCTTTTGTGTCTACAAAATAAGTTAATTCTTCAAATGTTTTCATTTTATGTCCTCACTTTCTAAGTTAATCTGTTCCACATAAGAGTGGAAATCCACTCGCCAATTTTGGCGAACCAAAAAGGATGTCGGCATTACCGACACCCCAACTGGTTACGCTACCACATCAGATGCAGTAGGCATTTCTAATATTTCTTCAACTGTATAGCCGTTTTCGATAGCATCAATCTCGCCCCAAATATCTTCATCTGAGTTCCCATCTTGGGAATCCTCATTAAGATAATCGAACTGCTCAAAGATAAGTGTGTCTCTAATCTGGGACTGTAAATTCTTAACATAATCCTTGTCAGATGATGACATATATTCCTGTGACTGCTTCTTATCTATCTCATCAATAACGGTCTTATTCTTATTGGTTACATATTTGTACACCTTGCGGATTGTATCTTCATCATATGAATCTCCATATCCTTCACAGATACGATTATAAATCTGAGCCAATCGTCTGTTATTATCTGCCTGTTCCTTATTCTTTTTGGTTCTGACAATTCTATGCTTATATCCCATCTTATCCTCAAAGTCAGATGCATACATTTCACATAAATCTTTGTCCTCATAACGACTGTAGCAGTTGGTAATCTGTCTTAAAGAATCATCCTCTTTAATCTTGTCGTTACTTCTATAAATGTATATCATCTTCATCTCGTCCTCTAAGACCACATTGTATCTCTGACAAGTTCGCCCGGATATTCCGGCAAGACCACCAACATAATCCTGTGTCATGTGACCAATCTTACCTTGAAGATTAGGCATACCATCCTTACATTTCATATTGGCAGACCAATCAAATGAACTGACAAGAGCCACATAATATTTCAGTATGGATATTTTCTTCTTCATATCTGCATCATGTGTCAGAATCCTCTCAACCTCATCAGATGATACCATGACAAAATGCTGTCCTTCCTTTGAAGTATCAAAGTATAAATTCTTTATATCCAATACGAACTCAATTCCTTTACCAAATGACTGCACTATCTTAATCCTGTCCACGGCATCAAGTTCGTATATTCCACGCTGCAATGCATCCGTAAATGCTTTAGGATATTTCTCACTTACACCAACAAGTGTATAAGCCATTCTGTTGATAGATACACAGTCCTCTGTAATCTCCAATGACTTCAAGAAGATATTCTCATCCATCATCTTTCTCAGTGCTATGTATGCAAGCACTCCATCAGGTGTTAATGTGTTTCCTGTAACCAAATTTTCTTCTAAAAATAATCTCATTTTTTATGCTCCTTTTTATGTGTTTTTCTAGGGCGACAACTATGCCCTTTTTATGTGTATGGTTGTCCAAATCTACTGACAACAGGACAGGTAAAATGGCATCATCTGTGACACATATTATTAGTAGATAAGGAATTAGTAGTAGATAAGTGATAGGACTCGTTTGCACGAGTTCCCATCTCTGGTTTTATTATTTTGTTTTCTTAATCTTGTCTAAAATTCCATCTGCATATTCAAATACAAATACGCTTCTCTTTCCATCTGAATCTGTTTTGTCAGGTTTAATATCAACCACCTTAAATCCATCCTTTAATAACTCTCTTGCCTTATTAGCAGTAAAGATAATAATTGTGTTCTTTTCCATTTGTAATATTCTCCTTTTGAATTTTCTTTTTTCTGTTAGTGCGTACCTTCTGGTACGAGTTCATAATCATAAGTTCTTCATCTGATAAATTGTCCTCTGTGGACAACTGCATTTCTAATAAATATTCGTTCATCTTTCTGTGTCCTTTCTTTTGTTATAGGGTGACTGTAATGTAGCCACCCACTTATATATTCTCTATTTAGTTTTCAATTAAGCCGTCTTTTTCAAAACGGAATACTTTGCTACATTTCTGAATGTAAAAGCCAGTGTGACCAATCCTCTCTCTAAATCTTTTATGGATTTCACACCGCACATATTGACCTGTTTCTGTTCAAAACTTCTCCAATGGTCATATTGTTTTGTTGGAAGAGATATATCTATTCCCAACTTCTCGCTGATTGTGGCGACATCTAACTTTGATTCAATCTGTTTTGTCTCGCTGTTGTATCTATCTTCTGAGACAGTCCATACTTGTCCATTAACTGATAAAATTCTTTAATGTTGTGACGCTTCTCTACTTCATATAATTCTGGTAAATCCAATACATCACAAAGAAAGAATCTGTTTCTCTCTTTGAATGTGCTTGAATAAAATCCTTTGAAGGTGCTGTCGATACAAAGCAGCATCATCTTTCCTTCTTCTGTTTTTGGTAACGGGATATTGTATAAAGACCAAACAAGTAGAGCAGTTGATCCTGCATACTTATTTGTATAGCCATAATTAGATACGCTTGCTAAGATGTTCGGATTGATACAACGAGGATTTACATGGTCGTCTATATCTTTCCTGCTGATATGATTGTCAAATGCCATTTCATTTCTACAAAACGCTACATCACACCATACTCTTGTGCGTGATTTATTTTCCTTGAAATAAGCATCTGGACTTGCATAGATATTATCGAAATCATAGAAGTATTCTACATTCCAGTTTGGGTGTACACTCTGTACAACTGCAACTGTTGTGAGTGAATCAATATCATCACTCAATACTAAATCAAATTTTTCATTACTCTTATACCACTCAGGTACTTTACTTAAATATTCCACGTTCATTACGTTCACCATCTGGGCGAAATAATTCGCTCAGACAGTTAATCATAATGAAGATGAAATACTTGCGTTCTTTCTGCAAATTATTTCACCTTGCCTTTCTACCGTTTTTTGGTTACTTCCTTTGTTTTATAGTCGCCATGTCCTATTCATACATTTCCGACTTTTGTTCTTGTGATTTGTTCGCACAGATTTGTGCGTAAGATTATTTATGATTTTTATAGAAATCCATTACCTTCTGATATAGGTCTGGATATATTTTGATTTGTTCTTTCTCCCAACGACAGATAGTTGACTTGTTACATTCCGCATAATCGGCTACCACTTGTTGAGAGATTTCTAAACTTCTTCGCCATCTGCGAAATTCTTTCCCTGTCATTGTGTTCTCCCTTACATATTATGGTCTGATAAATCGTACCAAGCCCAGTCCATAATCTCTTCTGGAATCCATTCATCTCCATCTAACCATGCTTGTGCAAGTTCTTCTGCATACTCATAAGCGTTCTCTTCTACAGTGTCCCAATCAATGAGAAGTTCCACATCTATTTCTTCTCCGAACATTGCAAGAACCTCTACTTCTTCTTCTGCACGTTCTCTTTCTTCTCTATACGCTTGTGTGTACGGATTAGAATATCCATCTAATGACTGATACCGACAACCTTCATCAGCAAGTCCCCATTCCTCAATCATATCGTCTATGGAAGAGTGAGCATCTATGATACTGTTGAATCGGTCTAAGCCCCATCCACCACCTGAATAAGATTGTCCACCTGCTTCACGATATGCACCGAGAAATGATGCGGAAGTTGCAGCAGACCTAATGGACTTACCGCCAAATATTCTACTGAACAGTCCCATTAGTCATCACCTGACTTCTTCTTTTTACTGGTCTGATTTGGTCTTGGTTCTTTTGGCAGTGGCTTTCCAATGCCATAGATGCAGTTGATAAAAGCGTTATATGTTTCCTCTGATAATCTTTCTTCATTCTGTTCAACCATAATGATATATCTTCTTGATACATTGCACCAATCAGCGACTTGCTGTTGTGTCTTACCATTATAATATCTCAGGAATTTTAACTGTTCTCCACTGAGCATTTTATCCCTCACTTTCTACAAAAAATGGGACGACCTATACACATATAAGTCACCCCATAATTATTCAAATTATTCCAAATGAAACTTTACTTTCTTTTGGTTTTCTTTTTATGTGTATTTTATTTACCTGTAGGTAATACTGTCTTAGCAACAACGATTGCTGTATCATCAGTTAATGACATTGCATAGAACTGAGATAAGTAAATTGTTGTCTGTCTGAGACCTGCATTTCTTTCTGCTTCTGCGAATGGATTCTCTTTTGGAATGTAAGAGATAGCGTTCTTCTTCATTACAAGAATAAATCCCTCTGTGTTTGTTGTATCATAGAGACGGTCAGATAAAACAACTGGAATGTTGAGAAATTCACCAATCACTCCGTTTACTGCTATACCGTTACCATCCTTTGTCATTGTTCTCTCACGAGAAGTGAACATATCCATCTTGTAGAAAGATGGTGCAAAGAGAGATGAGATAACGATAGCATCAAAATCTGCACTGTCTCTGTCGTCACCGTAAAGACCGAGAATAGCAATCATCTCGTCCTGTGTTACAGTGTTCTTAGCACCTAACTTATATTTAAGTGGGGACTTTAATGCCTCTGCAATAGCATCAGTATCATATTTTCTACCAACTGCGATTGCCTGCTGCTCTGCTGCTTCATTGATAGCGTTACCAAGTTCAACCTCAGAATCATAATCTGCAACTTTTACGGCTGGTGCCTGGATTGCTTTGATTGTAGCAGTTGTAGATGTCTGCTTCATCTGTGTTACATCCATAGGAGTATTGATGTCCCAATCCTTAGCATCTCCGATATAACCCCACTTAGGCATAGTTAATGTCTCACCGACTTTGCCGTGGAGTTCTCCTAAGTTTACAAGGAACTGTGCTACCTTGCACTTGCCTGTAATCTTTTCTCTTACGAGAGCAGAATATACATCAGGCACAATAACATTAGTGTTAATTGTACTCATAAATTTTCACCATTTTAACCTTTCATATTTTCTTTAATTTCCGACACATCTGACTTAATCTCTTCAAGGTCAGATTTGTATGTATTCAATACCGTCACAAACTCAGCGTTTGTCTTTGATAATCTTTCATTGGTTTCCTGTGCATTAGCCAGAACAGTGTAAAGTTTTTCCTCACGCTTCTCTGACTGTGCTGTGAACTTCTCAAATGCTTTATAGATAAACCATCCTAAAGCAAGTACACAGACAATAGGAAAGCCAACAGAAGTAATCAATGTTTGAATTGTATTTACGTCCATTAGACCACCTTTCCCATTGAATAAGTGGTCATCACCACCTATTTATTCAATGCTTGATAAAGTGAAGGATTCTCTGCATAAAGTTTTGCCCTCTCTGCATATCCCATCTTCTTAAAATCTTCCCTTGTAATTCCTTTTGAGGTCTGGTGATTTGATGGTTTGTTTGATCCGTTGAGAAAGTAGTTACCGAACAATGCACCTACCTCTTCTATGGTCTTATCCATGTCCTCACCGACATTTAAGAACTGTGCTAATCCTTCTGGAAGTTCTTTCTCTTTTAATTTGCTTGCAAGCGTCATTGACTTTTCCTTATTAGCAAGTTCTTTCTCTTTACTTTCGAGAGCAGAAATTCTTTCCTCTAATGCTTTCTCTGCATCAGATTTCTCAACTGGCTTTAATCTTGCAATCTCATCATTGGCAGTTTTAAGTTTCGCACTGTAATCTGTACGCACCTTATCTGTTTCTGACTGAACATATTTAGACACAAGAGCCATCTGCTCATCTGTTAAATTCAATTCTTTAATATCCATCTTTTAATCCTTTCTTGTTGCAGTCGGTACGCCCTAAGTTAAATTTAGTTCGTGTGGCTGCCCCATAAAAACTTTTGATATATTTTAACGTGCCGTTTTTTCGACCGTTATAAACTGGAGGAGGAAGGGACGATAGAACACCGTCCCATAAATAAATGATTACTATGTTAGATACTAGAAATTTTGTTGCATAAAAAATTTAGAAAATCGTTGACATTGACTTTCTATCCTGCTATAATAGCATTTGTAAAAGTTTCTTATGCTTTTCCATAGGAAAGAAATTTAATGACAAGAACACCAATGTATTCATAGGATTGTTGGTGTGTTTTTTATGCCCAAAACGCAATTTTTCTCTCCATATTACACCCATTGTAATGACTTCGGAATGCCTTATTTTTCAAGGGTTTTCGAATTTAATTCGGTAATAATCGTGCAGTTTTTTTGCAAAATAAAAGGAAGTGGTTTTTATGCCACTTCCGATTTTTTATGCTTTATTCCGTATATCTCAATGTCTCCTGCTGCATCTTCTACAAGTGTTGGTGTTGTATCATCTGTCTTAACCAGTTTCTTCAATGTAGATGATTTCAGTTCCAATAATCCCTGTAAGATATAGTCCTCATATTTCTCTGCATCCTCGCTTGTAAGCAATGTGTAAAGTGTTGCTTGGTTCATCTTTATCTCTGCCAAATCTTCCAAAAAGTTTTCAATGGTCTGCTTTCTCATGCGGTTGTATTCACTCTTACCCAACTGAGTTTTCTCAACTCCTAATTTCTTATCGTCTTTGGCTCTTTGCTTGCATAATTCCAAGACCGCCTTAATCTTATCTTTGTCTACATCTCTTGATTTAATATCTGGCTTTCTCAGGATTTTATGCAGTGCCTTTTCTGTACCCTCAACTGTCATTGTCTTGTATGCAATCTCATCACCAATCATATCAAGTGTTGTATTATAGAAGATATATGTCTTTTTGCTGTCGTAATTTCCTTTCTTACCAAGTTCCTTAAAGAACATTGGATAACCGATTTTGCCATCTTCTTTGCTTTTGTATCGTTCTCTGATTTCTTTCAACTCATTTTTGTTATCTACAATCAGTGTTTTCTTTGCCTTATCAATTTCAAGACCTGACATTATAGATAACTGACATACATCCTTATACAATCTATCAATATAACTTTGATTCGGTTCTTCTTTATTCATCTCGTGCCACAATTTTGAGTTCAAGACCTGTGAAAGATTAACAATCTGACCTATAAGATTTTCACTGCTTTCATAATCCAACTTTGCAAGATTCTTTGCCGTGTATTCCTCTTCCTTCGGATCAGGTTCAATATCTGTTGTCGGAACTAAGAACTTATCATAATTCTTAACGGCTGCATCAATCATTATATCGTTGTCAACAATCATCATCTGATCACTGTCGAAGTCCATTGAATTTGCTCTCTGTAAAACATTCTCACCTACTGAATTGATTACCATAATGTTGTCTGTCATATTGATGTAGGTTGTAACCAAATGGTTCTCAGTGTTATGTGGGAGATAAATATTTCCCATTGTGATATGTGGACTTCTGCAAGCAAGTAACTGTTTCTGTGGGAACGCTGTTGATATAATGTTTCCTTTACCAACTATTGTTGTCTCTGGCTCGTACTTTCCGATTGACTCCTGAAGCATTTCAATTGGATTTCCTAAGACCGTTGAGTAGTTACCATTGACAAGAATCCTGCCACACTTAATATCTGCTCTGATGCTCTCAATTACATTCTTCGCAAGATGTTTGTAAAGTTTTGTGTCCTTGAAGGACATATTCAGTTTCATCATTCTGTAAATTACATCTGCTTTTACATTCATCATTAAGTCGCTGTCCTCATCATCTGAGGTTGCTTCGCAATAGTGATACATTGCAAGTGGATCTTTCCTGAGCAGTTCGATATAATCTAATGTCTGTTGTAATAATTCTGTGATTTTATTCTTTGTAATCTGTAAGGTGTTTAAAATCTGATAGTGTGTTCTTACTAACTTACCGCCAAAGTATTTGGTCGGCTTTTCATATTTTACTATTCCAAATGGGATATTTTTCTTAGAAATTTGTTTCAACCAATCATAGAACCAACTCTCGGTATCTCCGAATTTACAATATTTAATACTGCTTCGAGTAGTAATAAATTTGATGTCCTCGATTCTCTTTGCTGTTGTAATTCCGTTTAACTGGGAAACATCTGTGATGTGGTTATCTTTGAACCACTGCTGAATATTGCTGTTAAAGCAACAAGATTTGAAGAATTTGTGACGAAGAAGTAACATTCCTTTGTCTTGGTAGTCACCCATCAGAGATTTATCAATCAGTGATTGTCCATCCCATATTTTGTTTTCAATCGTCATTTCTTTTTCTTCTGTGAAGAGTTTCTTATCTTTAAGTCCCACATACATTACCTTATCTTTGAATACTGATTTTACATCCTTGATAAGAAGTATGTTCTCCGGGCGAATATCTAAGTTTGCTGTTTTATGTGATAACAACAATGCTCTGTACGCTTCAAATGATGCAAGATTGATTCTTCTCTTCTTAGGATTGATACCGCAATCCGTAAACAGGTTCATTGTGTGAACCAGTTCCTTGTTGATGAAGAAACATTTACCTTGTCTTGAAGCACTTCCTGATCGACACCATCTAACATATTCAATATCGTCAATCTTGAAAGAGAAATCTTCCTTATCATATATCATATATCTGATGGTTTCTTTTGTCTTTCCGTCTACCCTGTACTTCTTGACCTTGCCCTTATCATCCTTATCATCTTTAAGTGTACTTCTAAATGAAGAATATTTGAATGTTAAGTATACTACTTGGTCTGTTGCTAACTTTCTTCTGACATTGAAAAATGCTGTCTTTGTCATTCGTCTGTCTGCAATCACTCGACCTAATTCATCCAGTGCCATACTGCTATCTAATTTCATTTTGAATAACTGGGGATTTCTCAGATGAAGAATTTCATCTTTTGATTCATCATAGTAATCGTAATAGGAAGATAATCCAGAAGGTACGATTTCTTTTGCAACCTTAATCTCTTTGCCCTTTTTGTTCTTTGTTGATTCTACTTCTACTCTAAATAAGTCCGTAGCATCAATGCTCATAATCTTCAAGCCATTATCTAATATCATTTATTTCCTCGCTTTCTGTGTATTTGGCTATCAGATTTATCCCTTACATAATATGTATCGACACAAGTTATAAAAAACTTAACCCTTTTTTGTAAACTTTTTACAAAACTTATGTTCTTTACATAGATATTATATCATATTCTATGAAAATATCAAGTAAGAGATAAATCTTTTTCGCCAAGTTATAGGTTACTCTGTCATTTCAAAATCTTTTGCTGCTGTTACACCGTTGACCGTACACTTGATAGTGATTGTCTTTCCAATGTAATTATAATCAGAACCAAGTTTAATTCTCTTGCCATTGGTAGAAGTTCCTGCTCTCCATGTGATAAATGATGTATTGTTCGTAAACTCTGTATCTCCAATGAAGCAAGTCCATGTAAAGTCAGCAGTTGTCATATCGGCAATAGTTGTCTCTGTTATATCCTGACCATCTTTATCAGTAAACAGACAACTCAACGACTTATATGAGCCACCAATCTTAATAGTATCTGTAGATGCTGATATGCTCATTGTGTAATTTACATCTGATCCACTACCAGTATTAACAACGGTTATGGTAGTCACGCATGAGTTAGCAGTAATCTCAACTGTACCCTCTTTAAGCAATGTCATAAGACCAGTATCACTAACAGTCGCAACAGTTTCATCAGAAGATGAATATGTTATAGATGGATTATCCACAACATTCCCATTGTTGGTCACAACATAGGTCAACTGATATGTGGTACTCTCATTCATATCCAATGTGGTAACACCTGTATATACCGTCTTATAATTGTCCTGTGGCATTGTCTGACGCTCCATATAGAAATAAGCCAGTCCATTGTTAAAGAATGTATTACCGACCTTATAATAGCCACCAAAGGCATAATATTTATTATCTACTGCAATACCTCTTGCAATGGGATTATCCTGTGTAAACATAGCCACAGCACCATTGACCATACTGAATACACTTCCATGTGCCACAGTCCATTTATCCGATACAACAGACATAGGAACATCTATATACTTATTCTCTGATTGGACAACAAATGTTGTATCACATTTCACTGCAAGAGAAGTAAAATATATATTGCTTTCAATTCCATCTTTAGATGTAACAATAAAATTACTTCCGTTTAATACAAAAATAGTTCCAATATCAATAGGTGTACTCTGAGCATAGAAAAATCTAACCTTACCTTGCGGTGTGGTACTACGCTGATTCCTGCGAAAGAATACATCATACTTGGTATCTGAATTGAAGAAATCTGTAACTGTAATCTTCTCTCTGTTCATGGTCATATCAAATTGCTTCTGTGTACGACCAAATACATTCGCATAATTCATGTATCTCTCCTTTCCAAAACAAAACAATAATAAACCCAAAGAATAACATCTCGTTGAAAACGAGTGGTATCACTTGTTTATTATTAACTCTTATCTACTACTAATATGTGTCACAACTACCCCACTTTTATCCCTATCGTTGTCACGATATTTGGACAACAGTAGGGATTTATTGGGGGTTGTTGTCACCCTAGAAAATCACTTGGTTTTTTTCACAAATTTGCTGTCGTCAAACCATTTCAAGTTACCATTGTTATCTAATGGCAGTTCCATCTTTGAGCCATCATCAAATTCAATCACCTGTGTTACTCTGCCGTTATCTGCCTTGATCCATTTCTTCATAAACATTATTCTCCTTTACATTCTAATTTGTTCTCTGTTTCTGTTCTTCAAGTTATCTAATGGATTGAACTTCTCAAAATCCATCTGCAAATCCTGACCAAACATAGCAAGGTATTCATTCGTGACTGCAATATTACTGTGTCCCATGATGGTCTTTAATCTTACAATATCACCACCTGAGAGAATCCAGTTCTTTGCGAAAGTATGTCGGAATGAATGGATGCTCGTAACATTGACACCATGCTTAATGTTGTAGCGATACACTAATGTCTGCCATGTTCTGTTACTGGCTTGCTCACCATAGTTATTACAAAAGAGAAAATCATCAGGATTTCCACCACGAATATCAAGATACTCTCTCAATATCTCAGATAAAGACGCTGAGAGTGGGATTAACTGCTGTCTACGGTTCTTTGTCTTACGCAACATAATCATTCCATTATCAAAGTCAATGTCCTTGATATGGACGTTTAGAGCCGTACTGAGACGATTTCCAGTAGCAAGCATATAGTTTTCAAACACCCATGTCTTAAACTCCGTAAAAGAGCAACTATTGAGGTCTGGCTTGGCTAATAATTTCTCCAACTGTTCATTCGAGTAAGTTTCCTTAATGTCCTTCTGTGCTTTTGGAAGATGAATTTTGAACGAGGTCATGTAGTTACATTCCATACAATAATATAGAAATGCTCTCACAGACCGTAAATAAGATACGACAGATACATCATTCACATTATGTTCTGTTTTAAGATGATTGGTAAATCCATCCACTGTGTCGATTGTAACCGCACCGATAAGACCACCTTCACAGTAATCTACAAACGGCTGAATCTTATTCTCGTATGACACAATAGATGCTTGGGATAAATTCTTGACACGACACTTCCTGATAAATAAATCATAAGCGTCATCTACAGATAAATTTTTAGATTGATTCATTTGGATTTGTTTCATAAGAACAACCTCACTTTCTGTGTGCTTGACCTCTAAATTTAAGTGAGACAGTTATACGAATACAATAAAAAAACTCATCACTAAAAGCAATGAGTTTTCCCATCTAATGAGACACGGGGGATTCGAACCCCCGACAACTTGATTAAAAGTCAAGTGCTCTACCAACTGAGCTAGTATCCCATCTTCGCCAAAAAGACGAAAATGCCCAGAACCGGAATCGAACCAGTGACACGCGGATTTTCAGTCCGCTGCTCTACCAACTGAGCTATCTGGGCAAAAGATATTTACTATCTTAGTAGCGGGGACAGGATTTGAACCTATGACCTTCGGGTTATGAGCCCGACGAGCTTCCAGACTGCTCCACCCCGCGTTATTTAATTAACCGAAGTTAAATGGATGGAGAAGGATTCGAACCTTCGAAGGCGAAGCCAACAGATTTACAGTCTGCCCCCTTTGGCCACTCGGGAATCCATCCATAAAGCCGATGATCGGACTCGAACCGATAACCTGCTGATTACAAATCAGCTGCTCTGCCAATTGAGCCACATCGGCATATTGAAAATGCTTTAGAATTTAAATGGGACCTACAGGGCTCGAACCTGTGACCCTCTGCTTGTAAGGCAGATGCTCTCCCAGCTGAGCTAAGATCCCATATAAAACGACCCAGACGGGACTCGAACCCGTGACCTCCGCCGTGACAGGGCGGCGCTCTAACCAACTGAGCCACTAGGCCATCAATCAATGAATATTGATTAAAGAAGGTGATACCTTCAAAACTGTATACCGATTATAACATCTTCACGCTGCTTTTGCAACCAGCTCTCCGTTTCTTTTGGATAAGCCTTCGACCTATTAGTGACAGTCAGCTGCATGCGTTACCGCACTTCCACCTCTGCCCTATCTACCTCATCGTCTCTAAGGGGTCTTATGTGATTCCTCACGGGATATCTCATCTTAAGGGGGGCTTCACGCTTAGAT
>NZ_QUET01000029.1 GCF_003478445.1 Roseburia sp. AM59-24XD | reverse complement strand
TTGACCTGTAGGTAACCAATCCACGTATATCAGAGTGGCCAATGCCGGGAACTGATACTCCGAAGCTCTTTCTGGGTGCCTTCAGAAAACAGAATAATTAATTTTTTTTGATTTTTTTCGAATTTACTCTTGACAAAAGTCATTACATATCAGTTTGAGTTAATAAAATTAAGCGAACAAACCATAAAGATATTATAAGAAGATATTTCCGCTTAACATAGAAAACCGTCTTGTATTTCCAATCAAATAATGCTATAGTACATCCCAATAAGGGACAGACTAGCAGGTATAGATTGACAGAAGGATTGGTGGATACAATGGATATTTTCGATATTATTGGTCCGGTAATGGTAGGACCAAGCAGTTCGCACACAGCAGGGGCTGTAAGGATCGGATATGTGGGTCAGAAGCTATTGGCAGAGCCGGTAGTGAAGGCGCAGATCGGTCTTTACGGCTCTTTTTGGTCTACCGGAAAGGGGCATGGAACAGATCGTGCGCTGGCTGCCGGATTGATGGGCTGGGAGCCGGAGGATGAGAGGATTCCGAGGAGTCTTGAGATTGCGGAGCAGGCAGGCGTGGAGCTTTCTTTTTATCAGGCGGACCTAAAGGACGCACATCCCAACACGGCGGTAATTCATATGACCGGTGCCGGAGGACGTGAACTTGAGGTGATCGCTGCGTCCATCGGAGGAGGCAGGATCCGCATCTGCGAGGTGGACGGTCTGACAGTAAATGTGTGCGGTGAATATCCGACACTCATCGTTCATAATCTGGATCAGCCGGGGCATGTGGCGGAGGTGACATCCATGCTCAGCCACAAGTCGGTCAATATTGCAACATTGCAGCTCTACCGTAATTCGCGTGGCGGCAATGCCGTGATGGTTCTGGAGTGCGATCAGGAGATTCCACTGGAAGCGATCAAATGGCTGGAGCATCTCGAGGGCGTGATCAAGGTCACATATTTGAATCTATAAGGATGGAGGATTGGTGTTATGTATGAATCGTTGCAGCAGATGCAGGAAATATGCGAGACGGAGAATAAGGCGTTCTGGGAGCTTGTGATGGAAGAGGAGGCCAATGAGAAGCAAAACAGCCATGAGGAAGTGTTTGAGACGATGCGGAGCATGTACCGCGCAATGGTACAGGCGGACGAGAATTATGAGGATCGCAGATCTGCCAGTCAGATGACAGGTGGTGCGGGGGAGCTTATGGCGAAATGGAACCGTGACGAAAAGACACTGTCTGGTCCATTTCTGGGACAGGTGATGGAAAGGGCACTTAAAATGGCAGAGTCCAATGCCTGCATGAAGCGCATTGTGGCGGCACCGACCGCAGGCTCCTGCGGTGTACTGCCGGCGGTGATGATCACCTATCAGAAGCTGGAGAAGTGTCCCGAGGATGAGATCGTCAAGGCGCTGTTTGTGGCAGCGGGAATCGGTCAGATCATTGCGAGCCGGGCATCGATTGCTGGAGCGCAGGGCGGTTGTCAGGCAGAGATTGGCTCTGCGAGTGCTATGACGGCAGGAGCTCTTGTCTTTCTGCGGGGCGGCAGTCTTCAGCAGATTTATGAAGCAACGGCGCTTGCATTAAAGGGACTTCTCGGTCTGGTGTGCGATCCGGTGGCGGGACTGGTGGAGGTTCCGTGTGTGAAGAGAAATGTGATCGGTGCTGTTAATGCGGTTTCGTGCAGTGATATGGCGATGGCAGGGATCACATCGTTTATTCCGGTAGATCAGGTCATTGATGCGATGGATGAGATTGGGCGCAATATGCCGTGTCAGTACAAGGAGACGAGTCAGGGCGGGCTTGCGGTCACTCCGGCGGGAAAGTCAGTCGCATTGTAACAACAGGGGAGCCACACGAATTGTGTGACTCCCCTGTTTATAGGTGCTCTCCGCATACAGCTTCGATCTATTCGTCCAGCATGGATGTGCAGTGCGGGCAGCGTGTTGCCTCGATATCGACTTCGCTTTTACAGAACGGACAAACCTTTGTGGTAACTTTTTCCTCTGCCTCTTCTTTCTTGATCAGCTTCTCGGATGCGGTGTTCATTGCCTTGATGATCATGAAGATCACAAGTGCCATGATCAGAAAATTAAATACAGCGGTCAGAAAGTTGCCGTAATTTAAGGTGACCTGTCCGAGCAGCTTTATATGATACTGGTCGAAGTTCATGCCACCAAACAATCCAAGGATCGGATTGATGATATCCTTTACAAGAGAGGATACGATGTTGGTAAATGCCCCACCGATAATGATACCGACTGCCATGTCCATAACGTTTCCACGGCTGATAAATTCTTTGAATTCCTTGATAAATTCCTTCATGTCTATCCCTGCCTTTCTCGTTTGCGTAATAAAATACATACAAGTTAAACATCGGCAGTTTGCGGGAAACTCTTAATCGGCGTACTCGAAAAACGGCAGGATATTGACGATATATTTGTTCATGATATCCGCAAATTCCCGGAGCTGTGCATCTGTCTGACACTCACCGTATTCAATGGTATAGGTGTATCCGTTGTGGAAGCCGACATAAATCATCATCGGATTGAGCTCCTCCATTTTCTCGCCGGTAAAGGAACCCTTGAGACGGTGAATGGTAAAAAGCGGCATTTTGGCACCGCCACGCTTTGCCATGAAGGTAGCAGTGGCTTCGCTGCACCCGAAGTCCGGATTGGTCACAGCATTCTTCTCTTTCAGGGTTACCAGCTCGGCAACGCTTTCGGGCAGCTCCACAAAGCATCTGGCTGCCGTGCTGCTGATACGGATCCGTTTGTCGGTTGCCGTGGTCTGGTGGAGCGTGATCGTCTCACCGCCGAAGGTGACGCTTGCGATGGTTTTTGCATCGATGATCTGGTTAAAGCCGATCCGTTTGTATCCCTCGTTTGAAGCATCGCCCCAGCTTTCGGTCACATCATCCTCAAAACGGCTGTCGATACGGCTGCCATCGGTGAAATCAATCGTAAGCCGGTCTGACTTTTCGTATTTGTTCCATTCCTTTTGTGTGAAATGTGTCTTTCCCTGCTTCGTGATCGTGTAGTGTGCAGTCAGTGAAAGCGGAGATACGACAATGTTCGTCCAATGCCCCTCGGAATCCATGAGACGGATGTCTTTGTTCACATTGATCTGCTCCGGTTCAGCATTGGTCTGGAAGGTCCAGTTTAATTTCCAGCTTCCCTTCTGCAGCGTGACGAACCTACCGTGATTATTGTGGTAACCGATATTTTTGAGCGACAAAGCGATATGGCTGTTGTTGATGTCAACATCGTTGCCGTTATTGTTGATGCCACTGACCAACATCGGAAACTTTGTAATGCCCTCGTTTACGGAGGTGCTGCTTATCGTGTCGGCAGTATAGTCATAGCTTGTGCCGTCCTTTCCGGTAATGGCAAGCTCATAGCTGCCAAATTCCAGTGTGTACGGAACATCCTTCAGATCGGAAGCGTTGATCACGGCGTAGAAACCGGAATGGTCTCCGATGGTCTGGGTCAGATCCAGCCGGATCCCGTTTGATTCATCCGATGCATTGACATTGGTAGTCAGCTTCTCGGCAGTCTGTTGTGACTGATTATCATAGATATTGAAAAAGTTTCGGATGCTGTCATCAAAGCTGAAAGCGGCAAATGCGGTGACGCCGACCATGCAGACAAGGCATGCGGCAGCGGCAGCAGCGAACGGTCTGGAATATCTTCTCCAGAATGAAGGATGTGTTGTGATGTTGTTTTGTTTTTTTGATTTCCTGTTTTCTACGTTTGTCTTTGTATGGATTTCCCCATTTATTTTCTGCAGAGTTTTTTCATGTAATCTCTTGATTTCGGACTCTGTCAATGTTGTTTCCTTCCTTTCGGAGCTGATGTCCTGTCTGGAAAGCTCCTGTAATAAATCTTCTATATTTTTCATAAGGCACTCCTTTCTGACTGTCCGGTCTTCCCCCTGACCATTCGACAGTCAAGCCATATCAGATATTTCAGGCAACTTCAACGCCACATTGTAGCAGCTGTTGTCTCAAACGGTGTTTCCCCCTGCTCAGTTTGTTCTCTACCGTCTTTGCTTTCAGCGCCAGTTTATCTGCGATCTCCTTGATCGAATGTTGATAGAAATACCGGTAAATAAATATTTCGCGGTCGGGACTTTTCATGGAATTGACCAGCTGGTATAAGATTTCGTACTCAGATCGGCTTACGATCTGCTCCTCCACATTTTCCCCCGATACCAGCTCTTCGGCGGTATCTATATTCTGTGTCGGATGTTCCTTTGCCAGAGTGCGCCGTTTATTTAGTGCGGTGCGCCTTGCAATTCCATATAAATATTCCCTGAGGCCCTGACCGTCTGTCAGCTTGATTTTTTCTCTGGACCGCCAGAGTCCCACGAAGGTGTCGGATATCGCTTCTTCGATATCTTCCCCGCTGTAACCGGACAGGATGGACCGGCAGATTGTTTTGACCGCCTTTCCATACTGCCTGATCGCAAGCTCGATCCCAAGTGAGACGTCTTCGCTCAGACAGTCCAGCAATTCCTGTTCTTCCATTTGTCTGCCCCCTTTATAATCTCTTGAAAGATCTTTCACTTATCTATTGGCATGAAAATACTTAAATCACTCACCTTATTTTGAAAAATATTAAAAAACTCTTACCTGTCCCATTTATCGTACACCTGGTTTCAGGTGTGATTTCAGACGTAATGGCATTTGCCGTATTTCCTAAGCGTAATGGTATTCACTGCGCTTTTTAATAAGAAATGTCGCAGTGACGAAAAGTGTCAGAAGCTCTGCAACGGCAACGGACAGCCAGATGCCGGTGATGCCGAGGAAAATCGGAAGGATAAATACCACGGCAAGCTGGAACACCAGGGTTCGCAGGAAGGAGATCACGGCAGAGATCAGTCCGTTGTTCAGCGCCGTGAAGAAGGAAGAACCAAATATATTGAAGCCGTTGATCAGGAAGGTTACACAGAACAGACGGAAACCGTAGCGTGTCATCTCAAAAAGCTCCGGATCGTATCCAACGAAGATCCGTGCGATCGGTGACGCAATAAACTGTGCCGCTGCGGTCAGGACAACGCCGCAGATGCTTACCAGTGTCAGGCTTTTTTTGAACAGATTTTTCAGCTCGTCATGGTTGGCAGCTCCGTAATGGTAGCTGATGATCGGCGCACTACCGATGGAATAGCCGAAAAAGACAGCGACAAAGATAAAGTTTGCGTACATGATCGTTCCGTAGGCGGCGACACCGTTTTCGCCGGCAAGCTTCATTAATTGCAGATTATACAGGGAACCGACGATAGAGCTGGAAAGATTTGTCATCAGCTCGGAGGAACCGTTTGCACAGGCTTTCAACAATATTCTGCCGTAGAATTTTGTCTTTCCAAGACGTAGAATATCGGATCTTCCGCCGGCAAAATAGATCAACGGGAAGAATCCGCCAAACAGCTCTCCGCAGGAGGTGGCGATCGCAGCACCGGCAATTCCCCAGCCGAACACGGCAATGAACAGGTAGTCCAAGATCATATTAGTCACGCCGGCAATGACGATCACCGCAAGACCAAGCTTTGGCTTTTCTGCCGCCACAAAGAAGCTCTGGAAGGCGTTCTGCAGCATGAACGGGGCCAGTGTGATAAAGCCGAGACGACCGTAGATCGTACAGTTTTTCAGGAGATCTCCGCTGGCACCGAGCAGTCTTGCGACGGACGGTGTCAGGGCGATTCCGACAAGGCTTAAAGCGATTCCGCCGATCAGGGTGACGTACACCAGCATGGAAAAATATTCGCCGGCTTTCTCCTTCTTACCCTCGCCGAGTGTCTTGGCGACAATGGCACTTCCTCCGGTACCCATCATAAAGCCGAGTGCGGACATTGCCATAATAAACGGTGAGATCAGATTGATCGCCGCAAACGCTGTCTTGCCGACATAATTGGAGACAAATAACCCATCGACAACGACATAGATCGAAGTGAAGATCATCATGATGACGGATGGGTACACAAAACGTAACAGCTTTTTAAATGTAAAATGTTCGGATAATTGTATTTTCATTGTAATTCCTTTCTGTGAAGCTTCATAAATTCACTGCGCAGTGCAGCTGCATATTTCTGATGGAACAGGATCAGCTGATCCCATTCCTCCGGTGACAGTACGGACAAAGCGTTGTTTTCTGCCTGAATGACCGGATAGATCTTCTCTTGCTGGATCTGCCTTCCGGTGTCGGTTAGAAAAATCTGCATGCTTCTTCCCTTGCCCGGTTTTAATTCAATCCAGCCATTTGCTTCCATTTTGCGGATGGCGGAGTTGATCGTCTGTTTGGGAATGCAGGAGGTCCTGCAGATGTCACGCTGCAGGCAGCCGTCACCAAGCTCGAAAATGCCGTATAAGATATCAAACGCACTGTCTGAGAGTGACGCATTGAGTGCGGCATCATGATAGATGTCATCGAACTCCTTGTAGAGATGGTTATATTCTATCTGAACGTCACTCATATGAGGTTTTGCGGGTGTTTTCATTATCATCATCCTTTCGTTGTTTTTATGTGTATATAAAATGGTGTTGGGGTTAAAAGGTATCTTGCTATAATGTAAGTCTGATTTCGTACTTAATAATGTATTATAGTCCGATTTCGTACTTGCGTCAAGCCGCAGCGGTATAATGTCATTATTTACCTGCCGTCGATCAGGATAAGCCGGAACAAGATCTTCGTAATTTTAACGGAATTGCTCCTGTATTTTACTTGCTATCTTTATATTGAAATGGTACTATATTCTTTAGAAAAAATTTAAGATAAGGGGTACGGCAATTACTATGAAAAACTCAAACGAACCAATCTACGATGCTCGTAAACTAGGGGTTCCTAAAATGCTTATTTTGGGAATCCAGCACATGTTCGCCATGTTTGGCGCAACAATTCTTGTACCGATCCTTGTGGCAGGTTATTTCCAGGAAGCCTGTGGAGAGCCGCTGTCAAGAGGACTTACGGTTTCTGTTACTTTATTCTGTGCCGGATTTGGTACACTGATATTCCATCTTTGTTCTAAATTTAAGGTGCCCGCATTCTTAGGATCTTCTTTTGCATTCCTTGGTGGTTTCTACACGGTAGCGAATCTGAAGAGCGGCATGTATGCCGATATGGCTGCCAACGATAAGGTTGCATATGCCTGTGGCGGTATTGTGGTTGCAGGTCTTTTGTATCTGGTCGTTGCACTGATCTTTAAGCTGGTTGGTGTCAATCGCGTTATGAAATTCCTTCCGCCGGTTGTAACCGGACCGATCATTATCTGTATCGGACTTTCCCTGGCACCAAGTGCCGTAAGCAATGCGTCCGGCAACTGGCTGATCGCCTTTGTGGCACTGGCAGTGATCATTATTTTCAATATCTGGGGCAAGGGTATGTTTAAAATCATCCCGATCCTGATGGGTGTTCTGATCTCCTATGCATTTGCATTGATCTTAAATGCCTGCGGAGTGACGAATCCGGACGGTTCTGCAATCCTGAATTTCGCTTCCGTTTCTGCTGCAAGCTGGGTTGGACTTCCACCGTTCCAGATCTGCAAGTTTGATGTGACCGCTATCCTTGTTATGGCACCGATCGCGATCGCAACCATGATGGAGCATGTCGGTGATATGTCTGCCATTTCCGCAACCGTAGGTAAGAATTACATTGAGGATCCGGGTCTTCACCGTACACTGATGGGTGACGGTATTGCAACTGCATTTGCCGGTCTCATTGGAGGTCCTGCCAATACAACATACGGAGAGAATACCGGTGTACTTGAACTTTCCAAGGTCTATGATCCGAGAGTGATCCGGATCGCAGCAGTATTTGCTGTTATTCTTTCCTTTATTCCGAAGTTTTCCGCAATCATTTCAACAATGCCGTCAGCGATCATCGGAGGCGTGTCCTTCATGCTTTATGGTATGATCTCTGCAATCGGTGTAAGAAATGTGGTTGAGAACAGAGTTGATCTGACAAAGTCAAGGAACCTCATTATCGCAGGCGTGATCTTTGTCTGCGGTCTTGGTTTTTCCGATGGTCTTACCTTCCGTGTGGCAGGTACTTCCATTACACTGACAGCACTGGCTGTTGCAGCGATCGCAGGTATCCTTCTCAATGCGATCCTTCCGGGCAATGATTACAGCTTCGGAAAGCATCCGGAGGGAGACAGAAGCCGTGGTGTTTATGTGATGAACAGTGATAGAGAGACAGAAGAAACTGAAGAAAATAAATAATAAAAGACTATAAGAGAACTGCATTGGAGATAATAGCAGATATCCGAAAGAAAGGACGCGTAACATGATTAAATCCGATAATATTGTAATTTTTGAACATCCGTTAATTCAGCATAAAATTTCCCTGCTCCGTGATAAGGCGACCGGGACAAACGAGTTCCGTAAGCTTGTCGATGAGATCGCGATGCTGGAGGGATTTGAGGCACTTTCTGATCTTCCGGTGGAGGATGTAGAGATTGAGACTCCGATCGAGAAGTGCATGACACCGATGATCTCCGGACGTAAGCTGGCAGTCGTACCGATCCTTCGTGCCGGACTTGGTATGGTTTCCGGTATCCTTGCTCTGGTTCCGAATGCAAAGGTTGGTCACATTGGAATGTACCGTGATGAGGAGACACATCAGCCACAGGAATATTATTGTAAGCTGCCAAATCCGATCGAGGAGAGACTGATCGTTGTCTGTGATCCGATGTTGGCAACCGGCGGTTCTGCTATTGATGCGATCGATCAGATCAAGAAGCACGGCGGCAGGAATATCAAGTTTATGTGTATCATTGCTGCGCCGGAGGGGCTTGAGAAGCTTCATAAGGCACATCCGGATGTGCAGATCTATGTTGGTCATCTTGACAGACAGCTTAACGAGGATGCATATATCTGTCCGGGTCTTGGTGATGCCGGTGATCGTATCTTTGGTACGAAATAATCATTTAATTTTAATAGAAACGATGTTGTCGATTGCTTTGTTGTTAAGCAGCTTTTGCAGTCCGGCAGCATATATAAGGCAGGCGTTTGTGCGTCTGCCTTTTTGAATGGATCCGAAGTATCTTTTGCGGATGAGGGAGGAAGCATCAAAGAGCTTCTTTTTTGTCGCTATTTTAGCCGTTTGGCTAGTGTACTTTTCGGAAGTGCTTTGTTATAATTGAGTGCAATCATGAAAGGAGAAACAAGGAGGAGCTTATGAGAAAATGGAAAAAATGGGTGTCCGTGATGCTGGCAGGCTCTATGCTGGTATCGGGGCTCCCGGCACAAAGTATTGTAAAGAGGGCGGGCGCAAGCAGCCTGAAGGAAAACGGACAGGCAGAGAAAAGTATTTATGACAAGCTTGCCTTTGATACAACACAGGAGACAGAGGATTCCGAGCAGAATCCATATACGGCGGGAAAGGACGATTATCAGAACCTGAATCCGCAGATGGAGCTGTTTGTCGAGGGAAAGGTATCGTCATTGAGTCAGGCGATTCTAAAAAAAGTCTTTGGTCAATGGAAACTATAACAGGAGCCAGACAGACTCAGCAGATCTGACAGATGGAACGGGACTCAATCTTGGCTGGTATCAGGGAACGTATCAAAATTCCGAAGATCAGACAGGAGCTCTTTTGAAGAGCAAGCAGAGAAAGGCAGTAAAGACAACGTTTGATTCCGTAGCGACCGGAGCCAAGGAATATACGGCTCTGGATGCCTCCGGGAGCGGTTATCAGGACTACAAGGTGTGTGTTGCGCAGAAGGCAGCAGACTCGGATGAATTAAACCTGTATCTGCTTAGTGCAAAGACAAATGAGCCGGTGGGAACGGCGGTCAATCTGACAAAAAGCAACACCTGTGTATCCACTATGAAGGAACATGAGACGAGGTCTTATCTCACGGTCTGCGGCGGTGATTTTGACGGAGATGGAAAGGATGAGGCAGCAGTTTATGTTCCGGTTACGGATGCACGAAATGGAGTGAATGCTTCTCATGTGGATATCTATGATATCAATACGGAATCCTCGACCAAAACCTTTGAAAAGAGATCAACGGTATACCTGGCAGATCTGGAGGGGACGCAACCCGGCAAGACGCTTGACGATTCAAAAACTCCTTTTATTACAAGTCTGGCAGTCTATGATTTTGACGGGGATGGAAAGGAAGAGCTTGCAACGTCTTTTAGTCATGCTTATTTTCCGAATGCCAGATTTATTCCCGCAAATACGAAAAAGGCGAAAGAGTGGAAGAAAATGGGATCGTATCTGTCAGTACTGTCCATGAAAACGGACAGTATGGAGGAACAGTATGGACGCCGTCTGGCATTTACCGGAGAGGAATATGGAATTCAGGAGAAAAAGGATACCGTTCTGCAGACCATGCAGTTTGTTGGTCTGGATGTAGGCGATATGGATAATGATTCGATGCAGGAGCTTGTTGTTGCCGGTTACGTTCCGGATGGAGATGACGGTGTGGGTCAGTCGGTAGTCAAGAGTAAGCAGGCAGTTGTGCAGCTTGGCTTTGATCAGGAAAAGGGATGTTATAAGCTGTTGCATGGCGGTATTCCGTATCTTTTATGCCAGCCGGCAGCCAATCAGGAGCTTTATGAAGGAATGAGGGGGTCGGATGTCAGACAGGAACCGGCAGCGGTCGCATGCTTTGCTTCCCGGGGGACAGGGTATGGAGATACTTTGTTCGTGGAGGGCAGTTGTTGGAACTTCAGTGCGGGTGCATCTGAAAAGGAGATGTTTCGATGTCAGTATAATGGCGGCTCGTCTGATTATGTTGTGCCGGATGAAGCAAATGCTTCCGGCGGACTCGCAGAGGCGTATCAGTATCAGTGGACGGACGATAACGGAAATATGAAGCTGCCGATCGATAAGGACAGTGATACAACGAAGTGCTGGCTCAGCAAGGTTGTCAAGGGCAATTTTAATGGAAACCCATATGGCATGGAGCAGGTAATCATGAGCTGTGGTGTCAAGAGCGACAGTATGGTGTCATGGGGGCTTTCTGCACTCAGCCGGAAGGCAGTCGGAGCGGAGGATACCGCCGGATACGCGCGTTTTACACAGGCTCGGGCTGGGGAGATATCTATCTGAGTTTGGCGGCAGTTGATTATGATGAGGACGGCATGATCGTTAAGTTTGATCATAAGGAGAGTTATTTCAGTGATCCGAATGTTGTTGCCGTGCTTCAGGCGGCACCGTATTTCTCGGATCTGGAATCTACGGACGGCAATTACAGCACCAATGGCTCTACGGCATACGGCAAAACGACAGGCTCCTCCACCACAAATTCAGCCGAGTTTTCGGTATCAGCCGGGGTGATCACAGGATATGAGGAGGATGTCAGTATTCTCGGATTTTACGATGTCGTAGGAATTGATTTTGAAGTGGAGGCGAGCGTCAGTGCCGGCTATGCAAAGGAATTTACGAACGGGAAGAGCTATTCTACTTCTTACGAGGCAGACAGTACGGATGACAGTGTGGTGCTGTCGATGACGCCATACACAAGGTATGTGTATAAAAGTTATGTGCCGGGATTTAAGCTGCCGACACAGAGCCGCTACAATGGGCTGAAAAAGCAGCTTGAACAATATAAGAGCAGTTACGAGACGGCAGAACAGGAATATGCAGAGATCAAGCAGAAGAAAGGAATATCCTATCGATTTAAGAAAGCAGCGCTTGCCAACCGGGTTTCCGTTGCTGCAAACAGATATAACAATGCATACAGCCGGCTTCAGGCAATCGACAAGGCACTGGAGCAGGGATATGAGTGCGGACAGCAGATTGCGGGAAGCTGGAAGGATTATTATGTTTCCGTGCCTCAGACACCGCGTATGACCATGCTTACAGTGACAGAATATGACCGTGTTGCGAAGGAAAACGGTGAATTTGACAAGATCCGCGGAAATGTTCTGACGAACACGCCGGGCGATCCGTTTTCCTACCGGGCTGCGATCGGAGCCTCTTTCGATGGAGGAAAGGTCGTTGATGATGTATCCGGTGCAAAGGATAATTTCGTTAGAGTCAGCAGGGGAGGCAATTCTATCACACAGGGAATTGAAGTGGAAAGTGAAAATTCGGATACCGTGACCTGGGGAACCAGTGTGGAGACACATCTTGTGACAGAGGAAGGCGGTGTTAAGACCGGTGTCAGTGCGGGTGCCGAGGCAAACGGCAGCGTGACATGGACGAATTATAACGGAGCGGAATATTCCGGAACGGTTGCCGGTATTCCTGCGAATGTAGAGCAGTCCTATCCTTCATGTGGCGATTCGGAACATGGGATACGATGTTAAACGGACAACGGACAAAGGTGCTTGGCTATCTTGTGAAGGGACAGGAGGCACCACCGGCACTGCCATCTGACATTACAGTGACGGATGCCACAGCGGATTCCCTGACCTTGAGCTGGACACACAGCAACCGTAAGGGAGTGCGCTATCGCATCTGCCTGTTGGAGGATAATGAGGAAGAAACGCCGATTGCAGAAGTTTCTTCCGCCCGATCCGGTTATACGATCGGTAACGGTCTGCTTCAGCCGGGAAAGACATACCGTTTTACGATGCAGAGTGTCGGTTATATGGAGACAAGTGCATCCAGCCTTCCGGTGTATGGAAGAACCAAATACGCTGCCGGAACAGATACACCGACAATTGAACTGCAGCCGGAGGATACGGCGGTTGTGGAAGGCGGGAAAGCAGAATTTTCGATTTACGCGACACCGGTAAAGGGAAGCAATGGTTCTGTGCGGTATCAGTGGCAGTGCAGACAGGGAGCAGGTGCAGTGTGGGAGGACATTGACGGTGCAGACAGTATGGATCTTGCGGTGCCGGATGTGACTGCGGATATGGACGGATGGCAGTATCGATGCGTTGTTTCTCAGTTTTACGGCAAAACGATCGAGATCGACAGCGAACCGGCGGCTCTTACTTTAAAACAGCGTCTTGCATCGGTTGTCAGAATGGATCCGTTGGAGAAAACAAGCGGTCGTGCAGCTGATGTGGAAAAGGTGCAGAAGGAAGAAGAGACGCGAAGCTACGAGCCGTTGAAGTTGACGGTCAAGGTGACAAATGGTAATTTGCAGGTGGCAGAGCTGAAGGGCAATGTGAAATATTTTGGGGAGTACACAGGCAATTATTCTGTGACTGTAGGTAAAAAAATTACAGAGGATGCGGTTATTCTGGAAGAATTGGAAGGAAGTGCCTCCGACAGCAATTACAAAGCGACGGTGGATCAAATTGTAAATGCAGCACAGTCCGGATCGTTTCACTATCTTTTCCTGAGAATTTTTAAGGACGATGCAACCCGTACAAAGTTGAAAAATTATCTGTCTGACAAAGGTTCTGTCCGCAGCCGTGAAAATGATCCTGAGACCGATACGCTGTCTCCGAATATGGATCTGACGGTGGAGATAACGGAAGAGAATTTTAACCATTTAAAGTATAGGGAACTTACCGCAGATGATTATGAGAGCACGGTTCCATATGATGACGAATATGTTTATGGGCTTGCTTCCGGTCGGAAGACAATCACCCATACACAGCCGGTGGGAGGCGAGGAGCAGACGCTGTCTGCACAGATTGTCTCTGAAGAGGAGGAGCCGTTAAACGGGGAAGCGGTCTGCGAAATCATGAATCTGACGACAGGAGAAACAGAAAATACAGCGCTTACTGTTACAAATGGGTGTGCTTCAGGAAAGTGGACGCCGTTTGGAACCGGCTACTATAAATTAACGGTAAAATATCAGGGAGATGAGGAGTATTATGGTGCAGCGGCGGAGAATCCGCAGTATTTTACAGCATATAATTCCAAGAAAAAGACATTGCCGGGAGTAGAGCTGGAGAATACGCCGGTTTACGGAGAGGAAATTTCGCTTCAGATGAGTCTTGCCAAGACGGATCAGGTAGAGGATGTTACGGAAGCGGCCTCCTTTACATTGGTAGGCAAAAAGGATCGGAAGCGCACTGCGATCACCGTGGAAAACGGCAAATGGGCGGTTAACGAGCTGCCGGGCGAGTATATTTTGGAAGCGTCGATAACAAAGGATGGCGTGACTTATGAATGTTCCCGGGAGGTACAGATCGAGAAGGCACAGCTATATGTAACGGTTGATCCGGTTACGGTGGATGTCAGCAAAACGACAGATTACCAATATCAGTTTGCAGCTGCGCAGTTAAAATTCCGGGGCTTGTCTGCCGGAGATGAAGACGCCGCCAGAGCTCTGTTTACTGCCGGTGCCAATGAGCAGGAAATTGGCAAGGACAGCAAAGGAAAGCCATATGCGGCAGATTACAGTATTTATACCGGAATTAAGGAGGATGCAGAGACAGCGGAAGTGAATGAGCTGCTTGCAAAATACGAGGTGTGTACGATAAACAGTACACTTAGTTACACCGGCAATAAGACCGGAAGCTATCTGGTACAGTACGGCGCAGATGGCAGCGGCATTGTCAACGCATCCACCGAAAAAGGTACAGCAATCGCAAACGGCGGGTCTTATGCGGAGGATTCAAAACTTTATTTTAAAGCAGTTCCGGCTCAGGGCTGGAATCTGAAAGGATGGAAGGTCAATGGCAAAGATGCGGAGTATGTTCAGGGAATCACATTTGTAAATGGAATGCTGAAAACAGCCTTGACGGACGACATTCAGGTAACTGCTGTATTTGAAGATCCGTCGGCAAGTGAGAAGCCGGCAGAATCAGCAGCCCCAACACAGAGTCCGGGAGAAAGCAGTTCACCGGTTGTCTCCGGAAAGCCGCAGGATCCAACGCAAAGTCCTGTGATTCCGACGAATAAGCCAGATACACCACAGATTTCCGGCAGTCCGGATGTGCCGCAGGTATCCGATAAACCGGACACGCCACATAACTCCGGCAGTCCGAATGTACCGCAGGTGTCTGGAAAACCGGACATACCACAAAGCCCCGGCAGCCCGGATGGCACACAGGCATCGTCAAAACCGAATAATGCGTCCGCCACCGGAAAAGATGGAGCATCAGCAGACGGGACACAAGCAGGAAAGGATGATGGAAAGGCAGCAATCGGCATGTTCTTTATGGTGAAGGGCGTGACTTACCGTGTAACTGCAACCGATCAGGTTTCTTGTGTTAAGGCGAAAAAGAATATCAAGGGAAGCGTTGTGATTCCGGATACGATCACGTATTCCAAAGTAACCTATAAGGTCACAGCTCTTAGTGCAGGAGCGTTCCGAAACTGCAAAAAGCTGACAAAAATAACCATTGGTAAGAATGTGGAAACCATTGGAAAGGATGCCTTCCGAAGCTGTAAAAAGCTGAAGCAGATCACGATCAAAACAGAGAAGCTCACAGCAAAATCCATCGGAAAGAATGCATTTAAGGGCATCCGTAAGAATGCAGCGATCCGTGTTCCGAAAACACAGAAAAAGTCATATACAAAATGGCTTAAGAAAAAGGGAGGTTGTTCAACAGCAAAAATCAAAGCATAGAACAGAAATTAAAATATAGCTTTGATTGGAAACAGGGCTTTGCTTAATAAGCTTCACATAAATATATAACTGCACCCATAATCAATGTGCGAAGCTTGAGAAAATAATAATCTTAATGATAGAACTGTCGGGGATCCATGCCATTGTGGTGTCTCCGGCAGTTTTATCTTGAGTATCGGATGCTTATATGGTAAGGTAAAGGAAAACATCAGAGAGGAGAAAACCGGGTGAATACTATATGGAATGAAAATACAAAACGGTGGGTCGGGATCATTCTGCCGCTTGTGCTGGCACTGATCTCAGCACTGGTCGTGTCAAGGTTTGCAGCATCGGCAGACTTTCATGAGAAAACGATCACAGCACTTGATGACAAAAAGGCAACGGTTCTGGAGTTGACAGCAGCATCAACGGCGGCGTCTGCGGCAATCACGCTGCTTCCGGGAGACACGGCAACCCCGATCGCAGAAAAGCTGGCGGATATGAGCACCTATTTCCTGATCGTTCTCTGTGCGATCTATGTTGAGAAATATCTGGTCACAGTGACCGGCTATGCTTCGTTTGTCATGCTGATCCCGATTGCCTGTGTCCTTTATTCGGCGGGAACGGCAATTGCAAAGGATGCATGGAAAAAGCTGGCAAGAAAGTTTGCGTTATTTGCTATTGCGATCGTTCTGGTTATTCCTGCCAGCGTCAAGGTGTCTGATCTGATCGAGCATACGTATCAGTCTTCTATTCGGGATACGGTGGATGCTGCCAAGGAAGCAACGAAGGATATCCAGAACAGCAGTGACGGACAGCAGGACAGTGACAGCAGCGATAACAGCGGAGTACTGTCAGGCATCATTTCCGGCATTAAAAACGGTGTGTCCGATATTACGGACAAGGTCGAAAACGTGATCAATCAGTTTATTGAAGTTCTGGCGGTGATGTTAGTCACCTCCTGCGTCATCCCGATACTGGTGCTGGTGTTCTTCTTCTGGCTGGCGAAGAGTATGCTGGGGATGGAACGCAACAAAAATGTCTTTTAAAAGTGCTCGAATAACTGCTAAAAATGTCATTTTACGCCCTTTGGCTTTTCAGGGCACTATAGAGGATGTTATCTTTACAGATTTGGACACCTTGACTTTACATCTGTTATAAAGTTTAATCTTGATGATGTGGATTTTGATAGAAAGGTACGGTACCAAAGATGGAAAGAAATTTGACGACCGGCAATATCGGGAAAACGATCGCATATTTTGCGCTGCCTTATCTGCTGTCTTATTTTTTGCAGACGCTGTATGGAATGGCAGATCTGTTTATTATCGGTCAGTTCGACGGTGTGGACGGGATTACTGCTGTTTCCAACGGTGGACAGGTTATGCATATGCTGACGGTGATCATTGTCGGACTGGCGATGGGAACAACGGTGACGATCGGCAAAAGTGTCGGAGCAGGGAAGCTTGATGCGGCTTCGGCTTCGATCGGCAACACGGTGACATTTTTCATGGGAATGTCGGTTGTGGTCATGGCGGTTCTTGTATTTCTGGTAAATCCGATCGTTACCCTGATCGGGATCCCGGCAGAGGCAGTTGCCGGAACGAGACAGTATCTTTTCGTCTGTTTCCTGGGGATACCGTTTATCACTGCATACAATGTGATCAGTGCGATCTTCCGCGGACTTGGCGATTCCCAAAGTCCGATGTATTTCATTGCGATTGCCTGCGTTGCCAATATTGTGTTAGATTATGTGTTTATCGGAGGTCTTGGAATGGGACCGATCGGTGCTGCACTGGGAACAACTCTGGCACAGACGATTAGCGTGATCATATCTCTGATTGCGATCCGCCGCAAGGAAACGGGAATCCATCTGACGAAGAAGGAGCTTCGGGTGAAGAGAGATGTTCTGGGTCAGATCTTAAAGATCGGTATTCCGGTTGCCGTGCAGGACGGCTGTATTCAGGTCGCATTTATTGTGATCAGTGTGATCGCCAACCATCGTGGGCTGAATGATGCAGCGGCAGTCGGTGTTGTGGAAAAACTGATCGGTATGATCTTTATCGTGCCATCCTCCATGCTGGCAACGGTGCCTGCATTATCTGCACAGAATATCGGTGCAGGAAGGCATGACCGGGCGAGAAAGCTTCTTTACTATGCGATTCTGATCACCGGCAGTTATGGGATCGTCATGACCATTCTGATCGAACTTTTCTCAAAGCAGACAGTTGGTATTTTCACAACGGATGCGGCAGTGATCCTGTTGGGAAGCCAGTATATCAGCTCGTATATTATTGACTGTATTTTTGCGGGAATTCATTTCTGTTTTACCGGATATTTCTGTGCATACGGAAAATCATATATTGGATTTATCCACAATATTTTGTCAATTTTGTTGCTGCGTATTCCGGGTTCTTACCTTGCCTCGAAAATGTATCCGCATAATCTGTTTCCGATGGGATTTGCGGCACCGGCAGGCTCTATTTTGTCGATTGTGATCTGTGTGGGAGCGTATATCTGGATGCAGAGATCAATGCGTGGAGGGCCAAATGCGATGTCATAAAAATATCATAATTTTGACATTGATATCCCCGTGTATGAGGCATATAATTCAATGAAACATACAGGAAAGGGGAGATTTATAATGAGAGCGTATGGACGTTTTATGAAAAATATAGCGGCACTTGCACTTCTTTTTGCACTGCTGTCCCTGCTCCTGCCGTTCTGCAGTTTTCAGGCAGCCGGGCAGGACATGACCCTGTCGGGTCTGGACGTGCTGAAAGCGGGAGGCAGTGCCGCTTACACATATATACAGCAGGGAAGTGTGCCGGATGATCATATTATGAAAGCACCGTTTTCCTGGGGGGATGTGAAGGACGGGCTTCATTATGCTGATGATGCAGGAGCCTCCGATCTGCTTATCGCCGGAGGTGTGGCAGCAGGCCTGCCGGTACTGTTCTGTCTTCTTGCCATGTGCATGCTGTTTCTGGCAGAGGGATCAAAGACTATGGTCGTGCCAACATTTTTAACGCTGCTTACAGTGTTGGAACTTGCAGTGGCGCTGCTTGGATTTCCTGCGCTGCACCCGTATCTTCTGACGGGAGTGTATCTGTTTGCGGTGCTTCATGTGGTGGCACTTGTGTTTATCTTATTTGGGTGGCTGACCGGAGGTTATCGGGAGCCTGACCGGAAAAAGCGTGACCGCAGCCGAAGAAATGATTCTGGAGATGACGGTCGAAGTGGCAGAAGGAAACACCGCCATAAGCGAGGCAAGCGAAAGAAGTCCGGCCGGAAAAGGAGCAAAAAGGATTCAAACGATAAGAAAAATAAAGAAAAGAAGGATCAATCCAAAGACGAAAAGAAAAAAGAAGCTCAGCCAAAGGCAGCTGCTGCAGTTGGAAATGTTTGTGATGGCACAGGAATTTATCAGGGATTTCAATGGAATTTGAGGAGCGAGGCATCTTCGCGCGTGACGATTGGGACGACACCTGAGGCGATGCGTGGGATTGAGAAGGGCAGCCTGAAAGCAGCCGGTCACATTGCTGATCATAATTGTCAGATCAGTTATCATCCGGAGGATGGAAGCTACACGATAGACAGTCACGCAGCAGAGCGTATTGTACTGCGGCAGAATGGCAAGGCATTGCATCAGTTGAATAATGGAGACAGTGTCCGTGTTTTGGGACAGGTAAAAATGGAGGTTGGCTCCTCACATTCTATGTGGCTGAAATAGTATTTTTCTTCGCAAGAGGGTTAATTTGTGGTATAATAACTCCAAAATCCAGATGCTTCGCATCTGTCGCGCCCGCGAGTGAGAAAAAGCGGAGCTTTTTCGAACCTTTTGCCGAAGCGTATGAATTTACAACATAACAACTCCAAAGGAGGAGCTTGCGAATGAAAAAGAAAAATGGAAAACGAATCATTGCCGGCTTGCTGGCAGCAGGTCTTTTTGCGGCTTCGGTGCTCTCACCGCTTCAACCGGAGGGAGCCGCTGCAGCAACAAAGATCAAGGTTTCAAAGACAAAAGTAACCGTTGCCGGAGGAGGGCAGGTTACTGTCAAAGTGAAGAATACCGGCAGCCGGAAAGTGAAAGCAAAAGTGTCCGGCAAAAAGATCATTGCCGTAAAGGTGATGAAAAAGAAAATCCGCATTACCGGAAAGAAGAGCGGCAAGACTAAGCTCATATTGAAAGCGGCGCACATGAAGAAATGTGTGATCCGTGTTACTGTCAGAAATATGGGACAGAATGATCCGACCATTATCATGCCGATGGGAAGTTCCACACCGATGGTAAAGGTGAGTGCGAGTCCTGTCGTAAGTCCGGCAGTCCGCATTACACTGCATCCGTCTGCTACGCCGGTAAGGAGTCCGCAGAGCAGTATTAAGCCGAGTAACACGCCGGTTCCGACCGGTACAAGTGCAGTGCCGTCAGAGACGAATGAACCGCAGGACAGTACGAAACCGATCGAATCATCGCTGCCGGATCAGACCACTGTGCCGACGATGGCTCCGCAGCCGCCGGTGACGTCAGTGCCGACGACAACACCGCCGCCAAGCGTCACAACGGTACCGGCTGAAACGCCGACGACCAAACCGACAATAAAACCAACTACTGTTCCAACAGCAACGCCGGTTGCGACAATGAAGACAACGCAGCTTTCCTTTGCGAAGAAGTCGGTATATATTGGAGAGAGTATTACTGCTTTGAAAGCGGAGTGGGGTGAGCCGGAACGTATAGATCCGCTGCCACAGAAGAGCCTGTACGGATACATTTATAACGGCAACAGCCAGACAGAACCGTATCTGATTGTCGGCGTTAAGGGCGAAAAGGTCGTTTCTTACTTTACGATCGCGAAAAACTTCACAGCCTATGATGCAGTGATAAGCGCCGATGATAATGAGACAATTCAGCAGACGAAGCTGATACAGCAGGGCGCATCGGCACAGTCGATGATCGATGCGGGCTGGACCGAGCCGGGAAGCTACGAGTTTGATGCTCTGGACAGCAGCAAGAGTGAGGCAAGAGTCGGAACGGAGGCATATTACAAGCTGACAGATAACGCATATATTTATGCATTCAGTGATTACTTTGATGGAGGAGACAAATCCATCTATGGAATGTACGCATTTTCCGGAGAATGCACCAAGTATTCCATGATGTACCGCACATATATGACATTTACCGATGAGATTCTCCGTGCGGCGGAGCAGGAGGTCTATGAGATGACCAACGCATACCGCAACTATATGGGGAAAGCGTTATTTAAGCTGGAGGACAGAACGACTACGGCAGCCAGAAAGCACAGTGAGGATATGGCAAATAACAACTATTTCCAGCATAACAGTCTGGATGGCTCGAAATTCTCCGCGCGGTTGACGGCAGAGGGTATCAGTTGGTCGGGAGCCGGAGAGAATATATGTGCCGGAGCCGGCGATGCGATCAATATGGTGATCGGCTGGATCGGTTCCTCCGGACACCGAAAAGGTATGCTGACGGATTTCAAGTATATCGGAGTCGGAGCGGCGTATAGCAGTTCTGCAGATATGGTATCTACTGTACGCAGGATTTTTGGAGGTAGAGTGATTTCCTGTATAATCAAAAGAGATTGTGTCTTTATTGGGCACAATCTCTTTTGATATTCAGCAATTCTTTGATAAGCGTAATTACGATGTTATAAATTCATATAATTCTGCAAAATGTTATGAACTGTTTTTATTGATGCTGTTTTACATATTCCGTCAGGATAGCATCGTCCTCCGGCATCTGACAGCCGACGATATAATGACCTTCATTATCAGAGCAGCGGATGATACGACCCTCTAAAGTGCTGTGATCGGTAAGCTCGAACTGCTCCAGTGTTATCGTGATCCTTTCGCCCTTGGCGGTGGCAAAGAATGGAGCGTCTGTGATGAAGGCAAATCCGTTTCCGCTGATATTGTCCATCTGTCCCGTAAACTCCTGTCCGGTTTCCGGGACAGTGATGACGCAGGAGTTGGTCAGATCTATACGCGGATATTTGCGGCGGTTATTGATCTTTGGACGGGAGCTGATCTGTACCTGATAGTGGTCAGCATCCGTTTTGTCCGGGGTGATCGCTGCGTTTTCCCAACAGTAAAGAACATTATCGACGGTTACCTGTACGTTGCAGGTCGTTGGATGGGTGATAGCAGCATCCGGGAGGGTGATAGCGATTCCCTGCGCCAGAGGCTGGATCAGTTCTCCGTGATATTTACGACTGGCATCACCGGTCGGTATAATGATCACCTTCATGCCCGGCTGCAGATCCTCCAGCCCCATAAAGCCGCCAATTCCAAGCTCGCACATCAGAGCTTCGACAACATTCTCAATCGTGTTGATATTTACGGCAGTTTCATCATATTTACTGAGCATGCGGTGACAGATCTCATTTGATCCGGAAATGCCGGAGGTCATATCCTCCACGGTGGAGGAGACCTGTTCCATATTTGTCACAAGCTGGCGGTTCGACTGTTCCACACGCTTCATTGCGGCATCAATGGTATGAATGTGATGCTCGATCTGGTTGGAATCTGATGTGATCGTGGTAATATTTTGATTTGTCTTGGCAACCTTCTCCAGAGTGATCCGGATCAGCTTTAATGTATTTTCGATGGCGTGCGTCATCTGGTCAGAGGTTTCCTCGAGACGGATCAGTGCTTCCTTGATCTGGCTGGAGGATTCCTTTGTCTCTGCGCTTAAGGTGCGGATCTGATCCGCGACAACAGCAAAGCCCTTGCCCGCTTCTCCGGCTCTGGCGGCTTCGATGGATGCGTTGAGTGCCAGAAGATTCGTCTGATTGTTAATGCTTTCAATCGTGCCGGTTTCCTGCTTCACCATTTCAAACTCATCCTTAAATGCCTGAAGCGTTTGCTCTGTATCGGAGGAAAGCTCTGACATAGTCCTTGTAGTCTGAAGCAGACTGTTCAGATCCTCGGAGCTGTTCTGGGCGTGAGTGCCGGATTCGTCGATCAGCTTGACCATTTCCTCGATCATCACGGCAATGTGCTGTACCTGGGAACTGATGTCGCTGGTCATATCCACAGAGGATGTTGTTGTGGTCTGAAGATTGATATTGTTATTGTTCAGCGTGTCCATCTCGGCAGCAACAATATCAGCGCCGTGCTTGTTTTCACCGGCAAGCTCACGGACAACCAGGACGCCGTCCATAATGGAATTGCTGGCATTTTTGACCTTCTCGACCGTCGTGATCACACGGTGCAGATCGTTTTTGATGCTGTCTGTCATAGCACCGTCCGATTCGTTCAGATGGCGGATGGACATACCGTAGCAGATATAACAAAGAATGATGCAGGACAGCTCAAGTTGATAATCCTTCATGTTCGTGGCGGAGTTCATACCAAGAACAGCGTAGCGGTAAATGGAGCTGCCAATAATGATCAGGCATTCACAATGCCGCAGTACCGCATGAAAAGCTGATCCTTATAGATCACCAGAAGACTGGTAACGGGAAGAACATAAGTAAATGCGATCGGCGACGAGGTCGTACAGATCACATATGTATAGAAAATACCATAACCGATCACCAGATCGAGTTTGTAGCGTTCCGTATTCCAGCCCCGGGTTCGAAGCAGGATCTCTCCGGTAATAAACGGAATCCAGCAAAGAGCCAGAAAGATCAGATAATATCTGGTGCTGTACAGACCGTTTGAAAAATCAGATCCGTAGTTGGCGGACAACAGGATCGCAAAAATAAGCCATATTTTGCGCGCCTTGCGGTTTGCTTTTTCCTTGAAAAGTTTTTCGTCATAATTCATATAAATACCTGTGCCTTTCAGAAATAACCCCTAAAATTGTCGTATATATTCGGCAATCGCCTCAAGTGTCTGTGTGCTCTCCGGCAGCTCCGGTTCAAAAGCGCTGAAGGCGTGTGTCAGCCGTTTATCATCCGGAAAGTCCATGATTGCGGACTCCATCCGGGCGGCATCCAGTGCCATTTTAAACTGCATTGTGTAGTGACGCAGATGATCTTTGCCACTTGTCACAAGAAAGCATGGTGGCAGAGACCGGATAATATCCGGATGCTCCGGGTTGACATATGGTGCAAATGCTGATTTCTTATAATGTTTCCCGTAAAGATATCTGGGCATAAACAGTCCGATCTGATCCGGCTTATTCGTGTAAAACATACCGCTGATCAGTCCAAGCGCATTTAATGGCAAAGCAGATGGTGTGACCCCGGCTGCCTGTGCGACCTTCGGATTGCGCTGTGCTGCCGCAGTATATACAAGAAGACAGGCTCCGCCGCTGTCTCCGACCGCATAGACCTTGTCCTGATCACCCTGATACTTTGCAAGTTGACCCTGTATAAAATCGAGTGCAAGGAAAATATCCGCAATCTGATCATAAATCTGACAATCCGGAATAAGCCGGTATTCCACATTAAACACCAGAAATCCCAGTGTACACAATTTGGCACAGAAGTATTGGTTAAATTCCTTGTTGCCAAGCAAAAGCCCCCCGCCGTGAACATTTACGATCACAGGAAGTGCCTCGGGAGAAGACGGTGCAGAATTCGGCTGGAAAATGTCCAGCGGTGTGCCTTGTCGTGATCAGGAGCATAGGGATATCAAGCGTCATCGTAACGTTATCCGGAAAAGTAAACCGATCGTTCCGGTTTGCATACTCCCTGTTAAAATCCTCGCGCTGCCTGTAAAACATATTTTTAATAAACTGTCTCATAAGATTAACCCGCTCTCATTTGTATTGCTTCTTCTATCATACCGAATTATTGAGGCAGATTCAATGAGTATTTTTATTTTTTAAAGATATGATATAATTGCAAAAATTTTACTTACCTGATCAAAGATCGTCTGATCGATTGCCATATGATGCAGAATGTCAATCATGAGCTTTTTACGGAGAGTGTGAAAAAAGAAATTCCGGTCAGCATGGGGCGGGAGGATAAAGGGTGGTGACGGCAATCATGAAGAAAATTGATCTGTCCCATTTAACGGACAGACACAATCGCTAAGATAAAATGAAAGAATTATAAATGAAAAATAAGGAATAAGTTTTAGAAAAATATTGTGCTGTTTTTTGCATGCAAAATGTAATAATCGTATACCAAAATAAAAAATTTGTATTGCATATTTTTAGCAGTGATGATAATATGTTTTTGTAGCAAACGAAACGACTCTGTGGGGGAGTTGTTTCAGTAATGTATTGGGCGTGATTAGGATGTGTAAAGACATTTTTTGTGGGGACAAAGGATGTCTTTTTTCTGCACAAAAATAACAGAGTGATCATGAAAAACAGGTTATATAACATAGGTTTTATAACTGCTTTTTGTCGTTTCTTATATCCGGAATTCAGGACGGTTATTTTTCAGATATAGGATTGCTTTGTTTGAAACGTGTGTACTGTTTATGGGACAGTACATTTGTTTGTGCTTTCTGCAGAAATTATATTCTGATCAGCCGGGAAGGAGAATCTTATGGCTTTATGTAAGAAAGCAATGGCCATTGTCCTGAGTATGGCAATGGTTGCAACGTCGCTGTCGTTACCCAATATGACGGCGAAAACGGCACAGGCTGCCGGCAGTAGTTTTCAGAACCTGAACCAGTCGCAGATCACGGAGGCGATGGGTGTCGGGTACAATCTCGGTAACTCGTTGGAGGCTGCAAGTTCAGGAACGCCAAATGAAACCGCTTATGGTAATCCAAAGCTTACGGAAGATCTTGTGTTAGCAGCAAAGGATGCCGGTTTCAAATCTATCCGTATTCCGGTTTCTTATCTCAGCATGATCGACGATAACAATGGATACAAGATCGACTCTTCATGGCTTGATCGTGTACAGCAGGTTGTTGATTACTGCGTGGATAATGATATGTATGCGATCGTGAATATGCACGGAGACGGATACACTACAGTAAATGGCGGATGGCTGTTATGCGGCAGCGGTAACCAGACCCAGATTAAAGCAAAATACAAAGCATGCTGGGAACAGATCGCAGATCGTTTCAAAAATTACGATGAGCATCTGATCTTTGAGTCCATGAACGAGGAGTTCGACGGAACCTATGGAACACCTAGCAGAACGGCTTATGCAAATATAAATGCGTACAATCAGATCTTCGTTGATACCGTGCGTAAATCCGGCGGCAATAATAACCAGAGATGGCTGCTGATCCCGGGCTGGAATACGAACATCGATTATACCGCAGGGGATTACGGCTTTGAAATGCCGACCGACAATTATTTATCTTCAAACATCGCTTCCGGACAGAAGAGAATCATGATCTCTGTTCATTACTACGATCCATGGGATTTCTGTGGAACGGAGTCCGGAGCAACGACCCAGTGGGGCGACAGCGTAACCGATGCGTCCAAGAAAGCAAGCTGGGGCGATGAATCTTACATGGTTTCCCAATTCAAGAAAATGTACACCAAATTTGTTTCCCAGGGATATCCTGTGGTGATCGGCGAGTTTGGTGCCATCAATAAAGAAAATTATGACAGTCAGAATAAGACCTGCCGTGCGGAATATTACCAGAAGGTCTGCTATTATGCAAAGCAGTACGGAATGATTCCGGTAGCATGGGACAATGGTTATAATGGCGATTACGGCTTTGCAATCATTGACCGTTATTCCAACAAGGTCGTTCATCAGGAGCTGATGGATGCAATGATGGAGGTTTATGGCGGAAACGAGTCTGCAACTGCAACCGGAATCACATTGAGTCAGTCCTCCATGACCATCCACATCGGAGACGAGAAGCAGCAGCTTACCGCAACATTAACACCGGCAGACAGCAAGGATAAGGTTTATGGAGCTCCAGCGATGAAGCCGTTGCAACCGTTAATTCCAAGGGACAGGTAACCGCTGTTGGTGCCGGAACATGTACGATCACTGCATCCGTACCACTCGGCTACAAGGCAACCTGTGAGGTGACAGTTCCTCAGGCTAATTATGTACGCGCTAAAATGTACCTGTTGGAGACAGCAAGCTGGCAGTCAGTGATCAGCGATGAGTATGTTGACATTTATTCGGACGGCGGAGATTTCTCTCTGTCTCTCGATGCAACAAAGAGCCAGCTGCAGAACATCGGTTCACTTTACATTAAGGACATTAACGCGGCAGATGATGAGGCATCTGTATTTGATAAAGCAACCATTAAAGTGAAGTCCTTTGAGATCAACGGACAGAAGTACACCATGAAAAACGATACCTTCACATACGATGTATCACAGAAGGCATCCGATGATGGTCTGATCTGCCCGATCTTTAATTTCTCATTCATCAACGTATGGGCCAACACCCATGTCAACAATGTAACCGTAGAAAATGCAAATTACAAAGCATATTTCAACAATGTAAATTATCAGACCGTAAACTCTGTAAAAATGAACTTTACGGTATCCGGAATCAACGGAAGCGATGCGAAGCCAACGGCAGCACCAACGGTAGCTCCGACAAAGGCACCGACTGCAAAGCCGACCGTAGCACCAACCGTGGCTCCGACAAAGGCGCCAACGGCAGCACCGACGCAGGCTCTGTGATCACAGGAAAGAAAGTGATCGCATCCAACCTGACATCTACCTATGCAACCAATGATCCGTCATGGCTCATGAATGCATCCGATGATGATATTGTAACCGTTGTTTACACATGTACCGATCCATCCCATGCAAACTGGGGAATCCTCGGATGGGGCGCATCGGTAGACAATACATGGCAGAATGGTGACAACTACTCTGCAGCAAGCAATGCAACCGAAGAGGTTACCAAAGTTTACACCGTAAAAGAACTGAAGAACACATTAAACATCAAAACAAACTCCAGTGTAACTTATCTGTGCCTGTCTGTATGGAATGGCGGCAAGATCGTCAGCCTTTCTATTGCAAGCACCGACGGTGAAACACCGGAGCCAACGGTAGCTCCAACAGAAGCACCGACCGTAGCTCCAACCGTTGCCCCAACTGAGGCGCCAACAGCAGCACCGACAATTGCACCAACCGTAGCACCGACTGTTGCTCCGACAGCAGCACCAACAACTGCACCAACAACGACACCTGCCGGTGACTCTAAGGTAACAGGCAGTGTGAAGCTCACAAGTAACTGGGGAAGCGGCGGAATCGCCCAGATCACTCTGACCAACGAGACCGGCGTAAGCTACACAAACGGATGGACCGTAGAGTTCACATTAGACCGCGAGATCACATCTATGTGGAGCGGCGAGTGCGTCAGCCTCGGCAATAACCGTTACCGTGTAAGCAATCCTGGCTGGGACGGCAACTGGGCAGCCGGAAAGACAATGACATTAAATTGTGGTGTCGGCGCCGGAAGCGATTCTCCGGTGATCACGGATATCGTTATGAAGTAACTACTCCGAAAAGATTTTTTTCATTCACAAAACCAAATTTTATTTGCCATATGTATTAATATAATGAGGTTTGGGACGAAGGAATTTGTTCCAGACGGATGCAGCCGGTACGACCGAGAGGGCGTACCGGCTGTGTTTGTTTGGTGACATGATATATGGAAACTTTTCGCATGAAATATTGGTGGTGAGGCGGATGTTATATAGACAGGTTGGGGAAATCTTCTTATAATATAATTAATTAACATATGGAGTACAAGATACAGATTCCAAACATGAGGAGAAGTGGCTTCATGTGATGTTGAGAAAAAGATGAGGGGAGAATAAAAAATGTATATATTAAAATAGTGGTTTTAAAAATGTATTATAAACATTATATGATTATTGAATGAAATTGATGGATCGAGAGGGATTTATTATGGTAGAAAAAAGTAATATAGTATCTTATTCCTTTGACGAGAATGGACTTGAAAGAATTAGGAATACGCCCAAGGGCGTAAATTGGCCGGTAGTATATCTTATTCATAACGAAGATGCTATTTATATTGGTGAAACAACAAGTGCAGCAACGCGGATGCATCAGCATTTAAAAAATAGTGAAAAGAATTCTCTTGAAATTGTAGAGATTATTTTTGACGGTGAGTATAATAAGTCCGTTGTGTTAGATTATGAACAAAAGCTTATCAAATATTGTTCTGCAGATATAAGATTTAGAAAGATTTTAAATAAAAATAAAGGGCAACAGGCGGCACATGATTATTTTAATCGTAGATATTATAGAAATCAGTTCAAAGACTTGTGGAAACAGTTACAGAAAAAAGGACTGGCGGAAAAGTCTTTGAAAGTTATAGAAAATGAAAATATTTTTAAATATTCTCCATACAATGCTTTGTCAGTTGAGCAAAATGAAGTGAGCGTATGCATTATAAATGACATATTAAATACTTTTGAAACAGATAATACAGGAGTGAGTCTTGTAAATGGTTGTGCAGGAACAGGAAAAACAGTATTAGCTATAAGTCTTATTAACTCTTTTATAAATGCAGTAAATATAGATGACGAATTATTAGACGGAGAAGCACGGGAGTTTGATGATATTGATGAAGGCAAAAGAAGCGCACTTTTGAGGTTAAAGAACTATATACTTAAGGAGCGCGGTGGGAAACTTTTTAAAATAGGATTTGTCATGCCGATGTCAGGAATTCGTGAGACGATAAAAAAAGTATTTAAAGAATGTGGAAATGGATTAGAACGTAGAATGGTTATTGCTCCCTGTGATGTGGTCAAGGATGATTATGATATTATTTTTGTAGATGAATCACATAGACTTTCGAAAAGATGCAATATTACAAATTATAAATCTTTTGATGACACAAGTCAGAAGTTGAACCTTGATAGCGAAAGAACAAATCAGCTCGAATGGATTTTGAAATCAGCAAAGCATGTTGTATTATTTTATGATGAATATCAAAGCGTTAAATCTTCCGATATAAGCTATGATGAATATCAGAACTCCTTAAACAAGTATGCTAAAAACGTGGTAAGACATCAATTAGAGACTCAAATGCGCTGCCTGGGAGGAGAGACATATATTGAATACGTAAAAGCAATTATGGAGTGTAGACGGAAAAAATTTGAAACAATGGAGAATTATGATTTCTTATTATTTGATGATGTCAATATGATGATAGAAAATATAAGAAGAAAAGACGACCAAATTGGATTATGCAAAACTGCGGCAGGTTATTCCTGGAAATGGACAACCCGCCCGTCCAAACGACCAAAAGATAATATGGAATGTTATGACATGCTGGTTCGAACAGGAGCATTTGATATTGAAATCGAAGGTTATAAATATATTTGGAATTTAACGGATAAAGGATGGGCAACGAGGAGGGACTCGCACTGTACGATTGGATGCATTCATACGGTTCAAGGTTATGATATGAATTATGTTGGAGTTATATTTGGAGAGGAAATCGATTATAACTATGAGACCAATTCACTGGAGATTAACTTAGATAAATATATGGATAAGAAGGTAAAACAAAACACAGATAAGAATCATTTGAAACAGTTAATATTGAATACGTATACAACAATTTTGACCAGAGGCATACATGGCTGCTATGTATATGCATGTAATCCTAACATGCGTGAATATTTAAAGCAATTTGTATCAAGGGCAAATAGTGTAACAGCAGGGGGTGACTATAATGGAAATGAAGACAATTAATAGAATCAGGAAATTTACAGAAGATCGTGACTGGGATCAGTTTCATTCACCGGCGAATCTTGCTAAATCAATAGTAATTGAAGCAGCAGAATTGTTAGAGTGTTTTCAATGGTCTGATGAAGAGTATGATCTACAGCATGTAAAAGAAGAATTGGCAGATGTTATAGTGTATAGTCAAAATTTATTAGATAAGCTTGGACTGGACGCCGATGAAATTGTGAATATGAAAATGACCATGAATGAAGCAAAGTATCCGGTAGAGAAGGCGAAAGGAAAAGCGGATAAATATGACATGTTATAGGGGGGGGCTGGTTTATTGGTGGAGAAAATGAGAAAAGCACGGGCGTATTCAGACGTGTATTTATCAGACGTTGTAGAAAATCAGGGGAAGCTGTTTGATATGGTGGCAATGTCATATCCGGAGAAAAATACAGAGGATTTCATTGAGACTTATATGAAAAGTAAAACAAGAAAGAGCATTGATGAATCGATGGCGTATGTTAATACAATGGATTACAGGGAATTGTGGGAATATTTTTGCAAAACGGAAAATTTTTGCTTAAAAAATGGGCGAGCTCTTGAAGGATTTATGCCGATGTGGATCGGAGAATTTTATGCATACTATCAATGGTATTATAATATTCCAAGCTCGGAGGTGTTAACAAAGGCACCTCTTGATTTCCTGAAAATTAGCTATTATGGGCTTCGAGATTTGGAGCTTGAACTGGCAGTGAAAAAGGTAGGCTGCCAAGGGTTATGATAGAAAAAGCATAATTATGTCATAGTAAATGCAAGTATATATTTTAATAACTAATTGACATTATGGCATATATGCCATAAAATAATTACAAAGGAGATGGCATGATAGAATTTAAGTTGATAGCATATGAAAAGGAAAGTGGCGAAGTTCCGGTAGAAGAATTTCTGGATTCTGTTAATCCTAAAATGCGAGCTAAGATATTTGGATTATTGGGAATCTTACAAGAGAAAGGGAATATGCTTAGAGAACCATATAGCAAGCATTTAGAGGATGGAATATTTGAATTACGTTGTAAATTTGGAAGTGATATTACCAGAGTTTTATATTTTTTCTATTATGAGGGGAAAATAATATTGACGAACGGCTTTGTTAAAAAGACACAGAAAACTCCGAAAGAAGAGATACAGATTGCAAAGGATAGAAGAAAGGATTTCATAGAAAGGGTGATGAACGATGAGAACATTTGATGACATGCTTTCTAAGCAGTTACAGGATGATGAATTTAGAAAAGAATATGAAGCGATTCAGCCGGAAATGGATGTTATAAAAGCTATCGTAGATGCCCGTACTTCTCAGAATATGACACAGAAAGAACTGGCGGAGCGTACAGGTATCAATCAGGCTGACATTAGTAAGCTTGAGAATGGAACAAGGAATCCATCTGTCAATTTGTTGAAAAGATTGGCGGATGGATTGGGGATGGTGCTTAAAATTGAATTTGTACCTAAACAGAATATTTAGTATTATGCCTCACTCAATATAGTGGGGCTGTTTCGTTTAAAACGATGAAAAAGGAGAAGCAACATCATGACATTAGGAATGATTACAGTCGTTATACTGGCAGTCAGCGCTGCGTTATGCGCTGTTGCAACGGTATCTTTTTACCGGTCCAATGTATTTAACGACAAAAGAAAAAATTATCTGATTCTGACAATGGGAATTGCAGCAACCATGTGGAATTTGTCGCTGATTGGATACAGCATTTCCACGAAGGCGGCTTTCTATAATGGTTTTTTCTATTTGCTGATTCTTGCGTTTGACATCTACATGATCGTGTTCGGATATTTTGTCGGCAGACTGACGGAGATGAACACGGCGTCCTATTACATATTTGGAGCGCTTGGAGTCATTTTGTCGATTGGGGACTGGATCATTTTTGGGCTGGCACCGATCCACGAATATTTTACCATTCATGGAAGAACGGCGTATTATACGAGCATGTCACCGGTGGTCTATTATCATTATTTTTATATCATGTTTTATCTGGTGTTCTGGGTGCTGCTGGTGTGGCTTTGTTTTAAAAGAATGTCGTTGAAAAGACAGCATATGTATGCGTTGAAAATTGTATTGATCAATTTGATCATGTTCATCGCAGCTTTGCCGGACACATTGCTGCCGTTGTTTCACATTCCATCCTATCCAAGCTCCGGAATGGGTGTGGCGATCGCTTTTATTGGAACCCTTTTTTTGACGAAGAAGGAAAATACGTTCAGCATATCCCGGGAAAATATTTCCGATGTGATTTATAATGAAGCGCGAATTGCAATTCTGGCACTTGATTGCGAAGGAAATGTCGATAGCTGCAATCAGTACGCGCAGAAGCTTTTGGGCGTGAATGAGGATGAGCGATATTCATTGACGGAATTGTTTGACTGCAGCGAAGAGCAGTTTGAACGTATTATGAATGGAAAGAAGCTTGCGGAGCATTTGTTGTCCGTCAAAACAAAAATATCCTGCAATATTCAGGCGGTTGTATCCAGGGACGTTTATGGGGACAGTTACGGCGTTGTACTTATGGCGACCGATGCCACGGCAGAAGAAAAGGTTATGGAACAGCAGATTTTGATTGAGAAAACAGAGCATATTTCGGATCAGCTCGTTCATACGCTCAGCAAAACAATTGAGGCGAAGGATCAATACACGAAAGGTCATTCTACAAGAGTAGCACAGTATTCTGTCATGATCGGCGAGAAGTATGGCTACGATAAACAGAAGCTGAAGCAGCTGGAATATGCAGCGCTGCTGCATGATGTCGGCAAGATCGGTGTTGCAGACACTATTATCAATAAACCGGGGCGTCTGACAGACGAAGAATTTGCAGAAATGAAAAAGCATCCGGTGATCGGAAGCGAAATTCTTTCCGAAATATCAGAGATTCCGGACGTTGCCGTGGGTGCAAGATGGCACCATGAAAAATATGACGGAACCGGTTATCCGGATCAGATGAAAGGCGAGGATATCTCCGAAATTTCAAGGATCATTGCGGTAGCAGATGCGTATGATGCGATGACCTCCAACCGGAGCTACCGTGATTGCCTGGATCAGGAAGTTGTCCGGAAAGAAATCGAGCGGGGAATTGGGAAGCAGTTTGATCCGGAATTTGCCAGAATCATGCTGGAGGTGATCGACGCGGATACGGAGTACCGGTTGCATGAGTGAAATGAAAATTAATCGCGTTTTGGTGATTGATTTTCGAATGACAGAGGAGACGAATTGGAAAATGAAATGAAAAAAATCATTAACCGGATTGTTTCCAGTGACGATAAGGAGAAAATCGAGCGTTATGCAGATTATCGAAATTATATGAATTATGAGATTTTGGTATCCAATGATGTTTTGAATAAGGCGAAATTGTCAAAGCAGTCCGGTTTTAATCAGGCGCAGAGGTACAGATACCATATATTCTGATTCTGTTATCCGCACTGTTGATGATATATAATGACAAAAACAATTCAACCAGGCTGGTTTTCATTGATGAGCCATTTGCGAAAATGGATCCGGTCAATGTTAAGATCATGCTCGGTTTTATGAAGGAGCAGAAGCTGCAAAAGCTTGAAACATTGATCAGGGAGTATGAGAATCGCTCGCCGATCTGTCATGAAGAATGCGGTAAATTAAAAATAATACTGTACCAATTCCCGGACAGACATTATCAGACGGAGAATACATATTGTCAGATGAGATTTTGAAAAAATATCATGTATTTAAAGAACCACAGAAAATATCCATTCGCGGCAAGGCGTTGATACGAATGTGCGGGAAAGATATTGACATCAGTGAATTTGATGAGGGAATCGAATTTACAGTTTCTGAATTATCTAAGATAGAATGTGTGCAGCTTCTTGCCACGACATTTATGACGATTGAGAACAGAACATCGTATCTCAGGTATAAGAAAGAAAATACAGTGACATTCTATCTGGGAGGCTATGCGAATCGGGATCAAAGAGATTTCATCAGGAAGATATATGAAAGTAACCCGAGTGTTACATACCTGCATTTCGGGGATATTGATGCAGGAGCTGGCAGTAATGCCGGAATACAGGGATGTAATAAAATACATGCTGGAACACAGAGTGAAGCTGGAACAGGAAATTATCAGTTTGAAATTAATGGAAGTGTAAGTTAGGTTATCTCGGCTGCGCACAATGTGGTAAATTGTGTGAACGGATGTCAAAGTTATGACAATGTATAAGTGAAAGGCAGGAAAGCTTTTCGAAATTCGTGTACACGGGAAGTAACTAATATGACAATTCAGGAACTGGAACAGTGCATTTTGCTTTATGGGAAAGATATTTACTCATTTTGCATGCACCTGGCAAAAGAAAAAGAGAGCGCAGATGATCTGTATCAGGATACTTTTTTAGAAGCAACCCGAAAGATAGCATCCATTCGGTATGGGGATAATCCGAAAAGCTATCTGTTATCAATCGTGATCCGCCTATGGAAAAACCGCGTGCGAAAACGGGCGTGGCGCAGCCGGATCGCTCCGCAAGTGACGGAGGAAGCATTGGAAGAGTGTACGGATGTTTCCGGGAGCGACATGGTGGAACGGGTTGTGAAAGAGGAAGAAAGAGCGCACTTGTGGAAGGCTGTTGATGGTCTTCCGGATGTGTACCGGATCCCAATTTTGCTCTATTATATGGAGAACCAGAACGTTGCGTCTATTGCGAAACTTTTGTCTATTCCGCAGGGGACGGTAAAAAGTCGTCTCTATAAAGCCAGGAAATTGTTGAAAACAGAATTGGAGGATTACTTTTTATGAAAGAAATGGACGAATTTTTAAAAGAAAATCTTCTGCCGGACTGTGTTCCAGAAAAAAGCCTGAATGCATCCATTGTAAAAAAGGTAAAGGGGACACAGAATATGAAACATAGAACATGGAAATTAAGTGTAGCAGCGGCAATTGCAATTCTTGTTGTTGGATCTGCATCGGCATATGCGGCATACCGTTATCTTACACCTTCACAGGTGGCGGAGCAGATAACGGAGGATGGAGCATTAGCAAAGGCATTTGAGAGCAAAGATGCGATCATGGTAAATGAGACGCAGAAGACGGCAGGATATGATATCACACTGATGGGAATCGTTTCCGGAAAGAATTTAAGTTCGGTTACATCGGAGGCAGTTGATCAGACGAAAACGTATGCGGTCGCTGCCATCGCACGGGAAGACGGTAAAGCAATGCCGGATAACACGGATGATAATTATCAGACCTTTTGTGTTTCCGCATTGGTCCACGGTAAAAGATTTCAGAATGTCAATAACGCAGCATTAAACGCCGGAGTAACATCCTTTGTGCAGGATGGTGTGCAGTATGAGCTTCTGGAATGCGACAATTTAGAGATGTTTGCCAATCAGGGTGTCTATATGGGCATTGTGGAAAGCTTCGGAAATGAGTCGCAGGCATTTGTAATGAATAAAAAGACCGGTGATTATACTGTCAACAAAGACTTTGACGGAATGAAGGCACTTTTTACGATTCCACTGGATAAGTCAAAGGCGGATGATGCGGCAGCAGAGCAGTATTTTGAGAAAATCGGGGGGAAGGAAAACACGAAGACTGCAGAGAAAGAAAAGAACGAAAATAAAGCAGCTGCAAATGCGGGCTCTAAGTCCGAGGAAAGCCTGACAAGCGAGTGGGAGCAGAAATTCATGAAATTTCGCACACTCACATCAAAGAAGGCGCAGGCATATGTCAAAAAACATGCCGAAGTTGTTGTGCAGGAAACTTGCAATGCCGGAGCAGATGGCAGTATTCATGTGAAATCGGATGCGGGAGAGTCAGATTACAACGTGAGCACCTATACGAGGTCGGCGTCGAGAACGTGATCTCCTTTTCATCTGACGGAACATTTGCAGGAACCTATGGTGAAACAATTACACCAAACGAAGACGGAACCTATACTTACACGGTATATCGTCCGGTGAATGTGGAGTAGGAATGGTTCGTAACGATAGTACGATAATTACCGTAAAAAAAAGATATATTTGCCAGATTCGAAAGAGACCCGGAGCTAATTCCGGGTTTCTTTTTGTGGGGAAATGCAGGGAAAGTTAATGCCTTTTTTGAAGTGAAAGAGGGTGGTTTTTATCGGCTAAAAATAAAATAGCAATAGGAATGAATGCTGGGAATTTTGCCGATAATGTGATATAATATCTGCAAGGGTAAAAGCATAGTTTTATCGAATTTTTTGCCGAAGGGGTGCGAATTTGTGATATATTAACTCCAAAATCCAGATGCTATGCATCTGTCACGCATTGCGCTTTAAGATTTTGTCGTTCAAGAATTCTACGCAAGTGAACAAGCTCCCTTGCGTTGCGAATTCATGATTTGTTAAAAGTAGATTGGTGTGTTTTGGAAGTTATGATGGAGGATGGCAGATGAGATACGTTTCAGTTGCTGAAATAGCAAAAAAATGGAATATATCAGAGCGTAGTGTAAGAAATTATTGTGCTCACGGACGTGTGAACGGTGCACTTCTTGCCGGTAAGACTTGGAAAATTCCTGAAAATGCAGATAAACCTGAGCGTTCCAACAAGAAGAAAGAGCAGCCGATTACATTGCTGGAAATTTTGCAGGAGCAGAAAACAGATCAGTATTCCGGCGGAATTTACCATAAGACACAGATTGAGTTAACATACAATTCTAATCATATCGAGGGCAGTCGACTGACACATGATCAGACAAGATATATTTTTGAGACCAATACTATAGGTGTAGAAAATGGTGTGCTGAATGTGGATGATGTGATCGAAACGGCAAATCACTTCCGTTGCATTGACATGATTATTGATCATGCAAAAGCAGCTTTGACGGAGAAGTTCATCAAAGAACTTCACTTGGTTTTGAAGAATGGCACCAGTGATTCCAGAAAAGATTGGTTTGCTGTTGGTGATTATAAGAAACTTCCGAATGAAGTCGGTGGCAGGGATACAGCCCTTCCAGAAGAAGTTGCCGATAAAATGAAGGCCTTGCTGACAGAATATAACGCCAAGGAAGCAAAGACCTTTGAGGACATACTGGACTTCCATGTGAAGTTTGAGCGGATTCATCCGTTCCAGGACGGCAACGGTCGTGTGGGAAGATTGATCATGTTTATGGAATGTTTGAAATATAATGTTGTTCCGTTTATTATAGAGGATAACCTGAAGATGTTTTATTATCGTGGATTGAAAGAATGGGATGACGAAAAAGGATATCTGACAGATACCTGCCTGACCGCGCAGGACAAGTATAAGGTGTATTTGGATTATTTTAGGATTATGTATTGAAATTGAACAAAACAATATGATGCGTGGGGTGAATGCATTAAAAATCCGTGAACTGTGACTAAAAAATTGTCTTGTCACTTACGAATTTCGAAAAGACTAATTGCTTTGCTGCTTTGATTTTTGATAAACACATCCTTCCGTATTCGCCCCAAGGTGGGATTCGGATGTTTCGAGAGGCACTTGCACCCGCCGG
>NZ_QUET01000028.1 GCF_003478445.1 Roseburia sp. AM59-24XD | reverse complement strand
CGATATATTATATGATTTCCAATTCTGTCTAAAAAATTTATTCATAACATCAGAAATAATGTTCGGAGCTAAAACATTAAAAAGATTTTTCTGCAAATAATTTACTACGCATCACTTTATAATCCTGCGATTTGTCATAAAGATCATAATCATCACTTTCTACTATTATTCGATTCATTTTTTCCAATGCATAAAATATGTCTTCATACGATTCAATGCAGTCACTAAAATAAAAATACATCATATCCATTGAACAAGGCACACCACAATAACTCGTATAATTAACCAACACAAACAATTCTAATAAATCAATTTTCAAATTACTGTCTTTATATTTTTTTAAATCTTTTACATAGCTTTTTATTCTTTCTTGAATCTGCGTTGAGGTGGCCGTATAAAAAACTATTTCTAATAATGAAATATTTTGATTCTCCGTCATCAACCCAAATGCATCTGAACTGGACCGATTCATCGACTTACATATCATTTGAATATCATTTTTATTAAGTTCGCTTATATCCACTATTCTATCCGATGATATATTTAGGAACTTTTTTATATATTCATAATTTAACGCTCTTTCAGCTAGAACCAACTTTATATTTTGTGCTTCTTTCAACACATTAAGTGCATCAACATTGCTATACAAGTTGTCAATAAAAACGGTTACGCTTTTATCTTCTTTAACTAAATCTACTAATTTCTCTGCCTCTTGCTTTATAATATTATTAAACCAAAACTTTCTACCTTTTAACTCGTCCGAAAAAGCCAATTGCATCAATAATGTAGATTTTCCGCATCCCGGAATACCTGTTATAAGTGTTATATCCCTTTTAATATAGTCTCTAACAAAATGAAATAATAAGATGTCTTGGAAACATTATTCGACACAATATCTGAAATTATGGGTTCTGCACCGGCAAAAAAATCTACGACAGGTCGCTTTACACCTGATTTTTTTAACTCATTACAAATAAAACTCGTTGGATATTTTTCTCTATACTCCTTATATATATTTTTTCCTTCATCGACATTTTTTGCAAAACTCTGCTTTCCCAAATATTCTATCAATTCTTTTGTATCAGCTTCTATAATATAAAAACCAAGATCTTCGTAATCCTCAATGAATGCCTTGTTCTTTTCTTCCGGATAAACGACTAACCACTTTTGCATAAGAGATTTTGAATATGCCTCACTATTACATAGCAATTGCATTGTATCATTATCATTCAACCTAGTCCCCCAAAAGATTGTAGGTGCTGTTGAAAGCTTATAAGAAACCAATTCAAATAGTTTGCTGTCTTTTATAAACAGATCCGTTAATTCCGTTTCCGTAAACGACATTCTGCTTCCAATTGGATATGTAACCGAGCCATGCAATTTGTATAAACTCACCGCCTTCTCCTTCTCCAGAGAACCATATATTGTGGTATCAGAGAGATTCATCGAAGATCTTGGAGAATCATATATTTTTTCCAATAAATTATCTATATTAATTGTTACAATATTTTTTATTGGTAATTTGGTAATTGTATAATATTCTTCATCAAACTTCTTTACTGTGTATATCTCTTTTAATTCCTTTTCTAAAATATCCGAATTATCAAGTTTTATTTTTTGGCATGTTTTACTCAAATTGAGTTTGCGATTATTATCTAATGAAAATAATTTTATTAATCTCTGATTTATATCATCCCCTAATGGTAGTGATTCATCATTGTTATTATATGCATAAACCGAAAACCCCGCACCTAGAAACAAGTTAATTCCATATGACTTTGCCAACTCTTTAAACAATTCCTCATGATCAAATCTCATAAAATCCTCCTACTCCGTAAATACAATGCTATATTTTTTCTAGAGATATAATCTTATTCCTTTAACAAACATTATGTTTCTAAAATACCTAACACGATATATACCTTTCTCATTTTAATTATCGTATGTTTTTCTATATCCTTATTTCAAAATAAAATGTAAAATAATCATAGGTTTGTCATTATCTCCGAAAAATACCGTTTGCCACTTGCTCGTTTTCACAAATACGCTTCGCAATGTTCTATATCTAGACTACCATAAATGTTTTATTATTTCAACAATAATATATCTATTCTTTATTTGTATTCCCTCTCCATCCCCTTCTTCACCATCCGATAAATCTCCACCCCATCTTTTCTGCCAAACCGATGTAGCGCTCCTGTATACAACTCTCGCCGTCCCCATTTTTCCTTCCCCTTCACATACTCCCAAATCTCTTCCATTCTGTTTTCATACAACGATCCCGTCAAAACCGCCTGCAAATTTCTCTTAACTCGCTCCTGTTCTTCTAAATTAACACTTTCCTCCTCCAAATCCAGGGGCGTCATTCGTTTAAGAAGAAATTTTCGCCGCGAGCAGTCTTCCGGATCTGAAAATAATGTGAGTGCATTTTCTATATTAGAGGCTTTCACAATCTGTGGCTTTCCGGCCTCTTTATCTCTGCTGAAAAAATCTATTACTGCTTGAAAACCTTTATCATTACTAATGATCGCGATTTGCTTTTCTCCTCTTTCGCTGATTATGCCACACTCTGTTGCTATGTAGAAATCAAGTCCGTTTTTCCCCGCTGTTTTTAACTTTACTGCTCGAAATTGGCATTGACTCTCCTTAATCTGCTGCATATAATCTGTCCTGATCTTTCCACAGTTTCCACTGAAAAATATAATTAATGTATCCCCTTTATTCAACACATCCACACCTCGAAGACCATTAACATTACCAACGTTTTCGTAATCCACTAATATTGCCGCCATATTTATTCCTCCTGCTCCCTATTAAAAAAAATCTATTCTCCGTTGCCTAAACTTATTGCAATAGCATTTCAATTTCCTACGCACAATCGTCCCTTTTATACGTTTCGTATATACGGATATTATTATAAAATAAAATGCATGTCAAGATATCCCGACATACACTTTATGTCATTTATTTTCCTGCAATGCGGTCATATAACCGAGTAATCGTTCCTTTTGCCTGCCTCCCAGGTTTCGGAAGCTTTCCAGAACATGCTCTTCCTCTTCGTTCAATGCAAACACATAATCCATCTCTTTGTTTGCGCCACCTGCGCTCTCTGCCAGCAATTCGTACGGTGTGACTCGTAACACTTCACATATCTTTAGTATTTTATCCGCTGAAGGATTTGTATTTTTTCTTTTCCAGTCGCTGATCGTGCTCTGAGAAATTCCCGTCTGTTCTGAAAATTCTTTCTGGCTTAGACCTCTTTTTTTCATGATGAGGAAAATCTTTTCACTAATTAGCAATCAACTCGCCCCCTTACTCAAACTCAGCAAAGTTACATGATATCCTAACTACCCAGCACTTCTTGAAATAAATTTCTTATATTATCTTAAATCCACCGTCTCTACGCTCCATGTATTTCAAACGGCTGAATATATCAGCTGATATCGGATTTCTTCGCTTTGATGGAATTTCCAATAAATATTTTCCTCTACTCTGCCGCAAAATCAGCAAAGATCCTCTTGCATCTTTCACAATAATAGCCGTGAGAATCCTTTACATAAGTATTCGACTTTTTCACATTTTTATTTGAGTCATCCGGCTTAAACTTTATGGTTGCCGGATGTAATTTCGGAATCAGCGTTGCCATTTCATAGAGTTCAACGCTGCCTTCTACCAACTCATCGCCACAATATAAACATTTCATATCGAATCCTCCAAAATGCCAGCTCCTAAATGCCAATTCAGGATTATATTTATTATAATCTTCCTTGCCTTTAGTGTACGTTTTCCTATCATCTGCATGCTCTCTTTCCGGTTCTTGCTTAACATCACATCACAATTTCACTATCGAAATATTGCTCCTGAAAATGAATCTGCTGCCTGATTTCCTCCTTTGAAAAAGTCACTTCCTCAGGCACAACTACCCATTTTTCTTCTATATCATTTTTTCTGTGAACAATGGCAATAATTTTACCCGTAAACTTGTCTACCGGCTCGTTTACACCTAATATATAGGCATCCTGCTCTTCTCCGTCTGGTGCCATAATTCCTTCAATAAAACCATAATTTACCGGGTAATACATCTCTTTATGTTCCGGATGATAACTTCCTAGTGGTCTATCAACTGTAACAGTTACTATTGTTCCGATTACAGAATTATTTTTTATCTGCAAATACCTTTCTATCAATTTCGGCTGTATCGATGGATATGTCCAGTTCTCCGGCAATTCATCCATAAGAACCATCTTCTCCATTTCGCTATGTAATTCCTTAGTAAACTCTGTTATCTCCGCAAAACAAAGCAGTCCAAATGTTTCCTCGCCGGTATCATTCACTCTGTTCTTACCTGTTACTGAATAAACACAGATCGGCTTTATCTCAAATCTGACTGCCCCTGTTTCTTCCTGCAATTCTCTTTTCGCCGTTTCAAGAATGTTCTCCCCGGCTTCTCTATGTCCTCCCGGCACTTCATAGGTATCTCTTTCTTTATGCTTGCAAAATACCCACTTGCCGTTACTCTGTGAGATAATTACTGCAAATTTCAGCAGTTCATCATTAACTGTATCATAAAATTTTACTTCCATCACATTTTCCCTTCCCATTCCAGCATAAACTCATTCAGAAATTCCTGCATTACAACCTGTCTATGTTCTGCCAGTTTCTTTCCCTCAGTCGTATTCATCATGTCTTTCAACAAAAGCAACTTTTCATAGAAATGATTAATGCTTGTAGAATCTTGATTATTCCGATACTCTTCTTTATTCATTCCCATTTTAGATTTTATTTCCGGATCATAAATCTTTCTTCCCCTACTACCACCATATGCGAATGTTCTGGCAATTCCAATAGCTCCTATAGCATCAAGTCGGTCTGCATCCTGCACACATTTTCCTTCTATGGTATCAGGTACGACTGAATCAGTTCCTACAAATGAAACCTCATCTATAATTTTGCATACCGCCTCTATCCTTTTACCATCTATTTTGTTAATTGTCATAAAATCAACTGCATTTTTCTTGATAGCATAATTGTCGGGAAAAAGCTTAATATCATCCACATCATGTAACAGAGCTGCCAACTGCACTGTTTTAACATCTGCATTTTCCTGTTTTGCGATTTTAGTAGCCAGTTTATATACTCGTATCGTATGATAATAGTCATGACCACTACTGTCTCCCGAAAATATACTTTTTATAAATCTCTTTTCATTATCTGTCATCTTTTCTCCTAATCAACCTAGCAACGCAATATATTGATTTATGAAAGTCATTACTCTCCCCACAAATAGAGCCAAACTAGAGCCATTCGATAAAACAAATGCCGGAAACCCGCATAAATACAGGCTTTCGGCATTTTAGTCCGTTATTCGAACTCGGCAAAGTTGCCACATATATTAAACTATTTTGTTTAGTTTTTGTGGTAATATCGCCTGTAATTTATTTGTTTTGCATATTTTATTTTGGCTTACTGATTTTTTGTTGCCAAAGTGTTGCCAGTTATTCATCTCTTACTTCCCATTTTATACAATCGGTAGGTACTGTTTTATTCTCGTTATCAAATCTTTACACTCATCTTCAAACTTTTCACTCCATGTAGTCAAAAAGGCATCCTCTATTATATTTTCGTCTACAAATCCAATTTTCTCCCCAATTTGTCCAAAAATCAAATGATGATCTCTATTCGTCCTGCTCACTTCAAGTATAGTTTCTTTCACCTCACTTGCATCTTTATATCCACGCATACATCTAACTGATAAAATAGCTGAACATTCATCCAATTTATCTACAATTTCATCAAATACATGCAACTCTGGTGCCTCTCCTGGCAAACGAAATACATGTTCTTCCACATCTTCCATCTGTCTAGAATCTCCATCAATAATACATATAGAGTTTACGGATGTACTTGGATCAGAATGATGATATTTATTTGCCGTTACTGCTGTACCATCTCCTCCCATAGCATAAACTTCAATTGCATCCAATGCAATCGATTCATCTGCTCTGAGCATTGCATATACCCACTTCTTTGCAAATTCATCCTCTACATATATTACTAATTCAGAGTTTATTTCTCCTGTTATACTCCTTAATGAACGAATATCTAATTTTCCTTGGATAGCACTTCCATCAATTGCTGCCCACACAGCTTTAGCTGGTAATGGATTTATTGCATATTGTGAATGCGTCGTAAAAATAACCTGAATATTCTTTCTATCTGCCACATCCAACAAATACTCAACAAGACGTTCTGTTGCTATAGGATGTAATCCATTTTCTATTTCCTCAATCAACACAAGGCTCTGCGGAGCAACATTTTCGATATTTAAAATCATTTTAATAATACTAGATTCGCCTGCTCCAAAATGAAATTCTGAATACATTCTTCCCTCTTTTGTTTTTCCAGATAAAAGAGTAATATTTCCGTAACGATCAGGCTTTATAACTGTATATGCACTCACATCTTTACCTAAGACTTTGGTAATATGAGCCGCCACTTCTGTTCCTAGTGCTTGTATTTCATTTTTCTTAAACACAACATTCTTGTTTGTAAATTTTGAAAGATCTCTGCGTTCAACTGCCGGTAATGTTCTAGATACTCCAAAAAATAATGTCTCTCTTTTCAAAGCATTTCGATACCATTTTTCTTTTGAAAAAGATGCTGTTCTTTTTACTATGTCCATTTTACTTTTTGTCCGATCTATTGCATCATAAGAAATTGACCAGTTTCTCATTTCCTCGTCTAGCTGCTTATTTCTAGTAAAAAACTGCCTCGGAGCTATTGAATTATATAATAACGCACACGCGCCTAAAATAGTAGTCTTTCCACCACCATTTGGTCCAATTAATGCCGTAACTGGAAAATCAAACCGGATTACTTGCTCCTCGAATGCTCGACATTTTATTATATTAATTTTCGATAAATATTTTTCATAATTTAACTTATCTACTTTATCCTCTAGTTTCTTTAATTGAGAATTTCTGATTTCACTTTTATACATAAGCTACTCCTTTCTTCCAGCGCATTCCCATATTTCTCATTTTTTTCAGACAACAAAATATCGCAATAAATGCTAAAATCTCTTCAACAGAATCGCTTTATCTTCTGCAGAAACTTTCATAATCTCCACCGCTTGTTTTGCAGAGATCTTCATGTTTTTCGTTGAACTTTTAATAGTCTTAAAGAACACTTCTATCCTCTTCGCCAAGTTGCTCTTCCATTGCTTTGCACATTTAACATTGACCCCCTCCCATTTCCTTAAAAATCCTAACAGGTTTTTACAATACTTCATAAAACATACTACTTTAACTAATAACAAAAATCTTGCATCAATCTATTAACCGAATCATCACTTTTTAACTGCCATTCACATATATGATTCGTGATCTATCACCGAACAATGCTTTTTTCTCAAAACCATTTTCGCAATAAGCAGTGCATTGTTCCGCATATTCTCCTATTTCTTTGCTCTAACTCAATAGTTCCACTTTCAATCTTAATTTTCGCACTATCACGTAATAATAAATTACTAAATGTCTTATTGTCCTCACTAAAACACTCATGCAAATTATCACCATTGTTCTCAACGTCAAGACTTGGCACAACACCAGACACATATACCACATCATATGTACCAGCAGGAATATCATCCGGCACAGTATAATTACCAGAAGATAATTGCATAGAATCTGAATAATTTGCAGAATTACTACTTCGACTACTGCTCTTACCATCTTTTATAGCATTATCCAAATCAGAATACGTTACAAGTGTTCCTTGTAACCACTCAACTAACGCATTATACTTTGAATCATGTTCTGTGATAATATAATTCACCAAATTATCTTTTTCTGTATCAGATAATTTATCATAAGCATCCTTAACTAAATCTACCTTTCCAAATGCGTCAGCCTGCATTAAAGCAATTTTTATGTTTTGGTTATGTTCTTCATCACTTGTAGTCACTTTACCTTCAACAGAATTTTGGTAATCAATATACTCTTCATACAATGAAATCGCCTCATCTACTGTCTCATAATATGAAGATGCCTTCTTACCACAACCGGATAATACAAATATCAATAATACAAATAAAACTGTAAATTTCAAATATTTCATTCAATACCACTCTCCTTTTTCATTTCGGATTTTTATAAAAATGGAACGTTAATCGACAATACAGTCCATTACTATTAACTTGTTTGTTAGTCTTTTTTGACATTTTTATATCCATTTGCCGCTCCATATTCTGCCATATCTATATATTTTTCATTTCCTGTGAAAGCATTTATCATATGAGTATCACTGTAGCTGCTCAAAATTTTTGTCACAAATTCTCAAAATCGTTGTCAAAAACTTTTCGGAAATAGTTCCCGGAAAGCAGACTCAAAAAGAGGGCTTTCGCCCTCTCATTTTTTTGACACATTCGATGAGAATAACGTTACTCATCATCATCGAATTTGACCCTTGCATCTATGCTGTGAAATTCAATTTTATTCCTTTTCAGGTACCGCTCTATCAAGCGGCTGATGTCATTCAGAATCGCACTTGATTCCGGGACGTTTAGCCTTATCTTAATCTCAATACGTCTCAAGGCTGCCTCCTTTATAAAAGCCTGCCAAAGTCATCCGGTCGGTGTGTCCGGATACCGTGGCAGGCGTTTTCACTATTTTGTATAAGCCTCTCCTGTGATTTCCTCGAACTCATCCGCTGTGATAGCTTTCTTCACTACCGCGTTCTTGAGCATCTTGCATTCCAAAAGCCGTGATCATAATATCCTTTGTATTTTTCAAAGTTTCTGCTGTGTTCCGTCTGTTTCTGTGGTTTCTGTGTTGTCATACTATTGTACCTCGCTTTCTTCCATGCCTGTATCCTGAGTCGGGAGCTCAACATCCGTCATCAGAGCGATATAGTCAATGATGGCTGCCTGTTCTGCGATGGTGGCTCTCATGTTCTCTTTTTCACGTTCTTCATAAACGCTTGTTTTGATCTGTCGATATTCCATCTTGATTCCTCCATAATTCCTTATAATATGCCTCCATCCGTCTCAAAAGTTGGTAGGAGGTTCCTTTTGCTGCGTGGTCTTTCCATCCGTTGAAGCATTCATCAACTTTAGCCTTTGATGACTCGCCTTTCTTAGCTTTAGCCACTAGCCTGTATAATTTCTTGCGTTCCTGCTTCACATTTGCCGGATTCAGTCTCATGATTATCTTCCCGGTCTCTGTCAGCCTGTAATAGAAACCAAGGAAGAGGATTTCTTCTGTTATCGGTATCACTTTTGTCTTTTTAGGGTTCGGTTCAAAGCCATATTCAGCCAATTTCTCGATTACCTTGTCTTTGCAGTATTCAAGGTACTCAAGGTCTTCGTGCATCAGCAGAAAATCATCCATGTATCTCAGATATCTCTTGATTCCGAGCTGTTCCTTGATGAAATGATCTAATTCATCAAGTACGGAGATTCCTGCTATCTGTATCATCTGACTTCCCGGATTATATCCGACATCGCCCTCATACTGATCTTCCAGTACCGCCTCCGCTCGCTTGTAGATGTCCGGCTCAAGGTGTTTCTTGAACTTGTCCTTTGCGACTGATGCTTCATGTTGGGATAATATCCATGTACATCCACCTGCAAGACTCCGCCTGCCCGTCCGTACTTCCTGTAATGTCGATGTAGGAACTCATCAAGCACCGCCCTTGCATAGTCCGTGCCCTTGTCTTTCTGACAGGCACAATTATGTTGGATGAAGCTCTTGGTCATTGCCGGATAGATGGCATTATCATTGAGACTCCGCTGATATACTCGGTCTCTGAAGCATATACTCACGATATCCCTCGGCTTAGGGTATGTCACTCTGAACTTCGTTGTCTGCCTTGCTTTATATGTCCCTGTTTTGAGCTGTTTTTCAAGCTTCAGGGTCTCTTCCAGTCCATTGAGGACGTAGTGGGCGGCTGACCCCTTCCACATAACGCCTTTCTTGCATTTCTGCATGGACTCAAACAAGGCTTCAAACCCTATGATATCCTCTTCATTATTCAATTCATTTCCATGATGTTGATAGCGCACACCTCCCAATCGGGGCGGTGATTACATCATCATAGTATTGTTTTGCCTATTGGCAGGGAACTCGGCTCCTTGTGTTAGATTGGTCGGACTCCATCTCTGTGAGATAGTTTGTATGTCCTTAATACCACACAATCCGGGGCGCAGCGAAGCGCGTTGACTGCGTTGTTGTTGTTGACGTTGCCCGAGCTGTTCACATTCCACGTATTGCACGCGTTGTCACGATTAGCCGAGCGCAAGCGCACGTTCTGCGTTACAGCCTACATCCCTATGGTAAAGCTCCGGCTATTTGCCGTAGCGTTTACTATCTGCATCTCTCCAACTTCTCAGATATCCTCTCACATCAATGGTCTTCTCGCTCCAATATTTCACTCGCTTTGATTTCAAGTGAAAGATCGTCTTTGCAAGCTGTATCAGTGCAAGAAGATTGTTACAGTTCCGGGCAGCTCTCTCCTGAAGGGCTTTTCTCATCTTCCAGTCATCCGCAGACTTTACTAGGATGTTGTTGGCTGTCCATGCATCAATGTAGATGTCTTTTGCTGTCCTGATGATATCATCGGTCAGGGAGCTTCTGTATTCCGGTAGGAATATCTTCTGATTGTTTGTTATCCTGATAGTGTACGTTGCCAAGTCCAAGGCTCTCACTATGACTTCAAGTTTGCTTTGGCTTCTCTCGCCTTCTGCTACTGCCACACCATGTCCTCCTTCTCTTTTTGGTCTATCCCCTGCATCCGTGGGTGCAGGGGATGATACATGATGCCGCGATTAGCAGATAACACAAACCGGGGCGCAGCGAAGCGCGTGGACTGCGCCGCCGTAGCCGTCGTTGACGCCGCCCGAGCTGTTCACATTCCACGTACTGCACGCGTCGTCACGACTAGCCGAGCGCAAGCGCACGTACTGCGCTGATGTGTGGCTTTCAATCGCATAGGTTCTGATCTGAGGATATGTCTGCCACTGTTGCATCTTTGTTGACATTCCGGACGCTCTCTTCCAATATTCCCAAACATCGCCTTCTCCGGCAAGCTGAGGGGTAATGTACATCTGTTCCAAGGATGGAAGGAAGAATGTGTCATATGTGACCTCTGTTTCCCCGTCTGCCTTGTCAGATACCGTATTGAGGGCAGTCACTACCTTGATCGGCTGAATGCAGTCAAGGAACTCTTTCTCAAAGCCGCTCATAAAGCCTGCTTTTGTTGCGTGCTGTTCCGGTACACGGTCAAACTTATTCTGAGATGTCCACCACTGTCCGGCAGGCTTGTCGGAGTTGAGCCACTGTCTCATAGCACTCTGTGACCACCTGTTATATCCATAGCTCAGGCGGTGAAGACTGTTAAGAGAGCCATCTCCTGCCGGAGTAAATGTACCGAGGGATGTTCCTGTGGAGCCTGCTGTTACGTTCACGGTCTCGATTGCTTCAGTGGATGCTCCGTCCCTGTAGGAGCTGACTCTCCACTCTGCCGGGGTCTTGTCAGGCATTCCCCAAAATCCTACAAGCATACCGCCCTGTGGTACAGGCTTGGTGAGTACAAACTGATATTTCTCGCCAGTTTTGCAGTTTTTTCCCCAGTTAGCTCCAACCGTGATGTTGTAGGTTCCTGCCGGGAGTTCTGCTTCACTCGCTGTATAGAATGCCTCATTGTTGTCAAACTGTACACCGAACGGAGTCGCATAATGCCACTGGATAAACATACCCGGCACTTCTTCGCCATCCTTTAAAGTTACATTTCCGAAGTGGACGATGTCTCCCACTGCTTCATATTTCTGTCCGGTAGCCACATCTGTCCACGGCACCACGATCTGATCACCGATGTTGTACACTTCAGATGCTTTGCCTGCCTGCACGATCTTCCTGATCTCAGCCATGCTCGTTGTACCTTCCATTGCTGCTCCTGCCATAAGGTTCAGAAGCATATTCTGTGTGTGGAGTTTCTCCACGATTTCCTTGCCTGTTGCGTCCAATAACATCGGCTCTGTAATTTTACTCATCTTCTTAGTCCTCTCTTTCATATGTTACACACAGCTTGCCATCGACCACACTGAAGCCTTCGTCATCCTTCTGGTCTTTCAGGTACTGATCATTGTCAAGAAGCTGTTGGTGTCTCTTATTCCACTCAGAATAGTGTCCCGGAGTAGTTCTCTCCATCGCTTCCATCTCTGTGTTGAATGTAGGGTTGTCTGATGCTTTCAGGTTTGCCATCTTCTACACCTCCTAGTAGTTGTCCTCGATGGTGAAGGTCACTTCCGTCTCATCCTTGCCTTTTGCCAAGAAATTTGAGAACGCAGCCACATCGCCATCCTCATCAATCAGAGCCATCTCGCTGATCTCCACGCCGATGAGCTCATTCTCTTCGAGTTTGATCACGTACTCATAGCTCGTCTCTGACACCTTTGTGGATGACGTGTATGGTTTTCTGATTACCTCATGTTTAAGTCTTACATTCTCAGGAAGAGGCTCGATCACCTTGCGGTTTGCATCCACTCCGCCACTTCCAAGGGCGATGTGGGTGATCTTCGCGATCTTCCCTGTAGTATGGCTCGCTTCAGCCATCTTTTTTCTACGAATCTTTGTGATAACGCTTTTTGTTGCCATTTCTACATTACCTCCGTTTTTTGATATGCGTCTATGATCTTGGAACCGTCAAGGCTCCATGTACCGTCAAGGAAGAAGAGGTTGTGTTCTTCGTGCCATGTGACGGTCAGATTCTCTTTGTTGTGTACTGCCGTTTTATAGGACTGTTTTGTCGGATACTCTACTCTCTGAGAGTCCATCGCTCTCGACCCTGTGAGATTCCACAGTCCATTGAGCTTCAGGTACTCAAAGAAGTCTATCGTGAGCCTGTACGCCACATTCTCCCGGCTTATGTCATATCTGTTGCTGACACTATGCGCCCTGTACTGCTGTTTTATCCGGATATTTTGCTCATGTTCTACCCGGTACCCAGTGCTCCACCGGATACCCCCGTTGTATATTAAGGCATCCAGTGTGTGGCTGCCATCAAGCTGCCATTTTCCATCTGTCTTCAGATAGAAGCCCTCGAAGTAATTTGCATACGCCCGGAACCCCATCTTTGCACTCACTGTTGTGATCAGCGTATGTTTGTTCCGGAAGGATGCCATTGACAGTCCTGCGGAATGCTGCTCGTATCTACTCCGGTACAGGTATCCGATTCGTGTAGGATAACCATGTACCACCGCATCAAGGAGATGGCTACCATCAAGCTGCCATTTTCCATCAAGCTTCAGATAATCATAGAAGTAGATAAACTTCTTATAGTCCACTCTTTGGAATGCCCCCGTGTGAGGCTCCTTGACTTCCGTCTTGTATTCCATATAGTAGTTGTCTTTGGCTTCAACCTCTTTCCATTGCCGGACGGTCTTTCTTAGGATGCTAAAGGCGATCGGATGCTCTTCATCCACGTCCATGACAATGATCAGGTAGAACTCCGCCCACCTCGTTATATCACCTTTGAAGTCCCTTGCACTTCGGATGACCGGGTTGGTGTATCCGAGAGCTTTTACCGCGAGGATAATGCCCTCATTCAGTCCTCCAAGTTGACACACTTCCTCATACATTGCTATTCGTGATCGGAAGTTATCCGGTGATTCCCCGGTGTATCTGCTCAGATTTCGGTCTGCTGCGTGTACCGAGAGCATCTCATCGCTACAGGTTGCAACCATGCCTTCATCCCTTGCCCGGAGAAGGTCTTCTTTGCATTCATCAAGCCTTTTCCCGAACACTTTGCACAGGGTGTACCAGTGATTCAGGGTTTTCTTGACTTTCTTAAAAGGAGAGGTGAAGAGGTACCACATATATTCAATAAAGCTTTCCATCTTATCACTCTCCCTTTACATTTTTAACCTCCACGGTGATGTTCCCTGCCATGATCACCTTGTCTCCACTGAGTTCCATATCTTCTGTCGGGGCTTTGAACACCGTCTTCCTGTAGTTCTCAATCTCACACAAAGCACTGATGATGCTGTCCTTGTACAGGGTATTCATCTCATCTCTCGGCAGTTTCATGACGTTGGTGATGATGTTCTGTGCTTTCTCTTTTACTCCATCTGTTGAAGCATATTGTGCAAGGTATATGATCACATTGATGTCCTGTACAACTACCTCACTCGATCTGACAAGATAGTCCGCATACTGTCCCTTCAGAGGTTCGACTGCCTCCTCAACTTTTGCTGTCAGCTCCGGTGATGCTTCCCCGGCAGAGCTCGTGATGATAATATCAACGGTACCCTGACCTCTTGGATGCTGTGCGTCCACCCTTGCATCCAGTACACCCGGCACTGACCTTGCAGCGTTTCTGAGCTTTTCTTCAATCGTTCTTGTCGCAAGCTCCGCCCAACTACTTGTACATCGGCTTCTCAGGTCTTCGTAGTCTTCCACGTCAGCTCCTTCCCTGATCAGCCACTCTTTTTCATTGGTTACATAGTCCATTCCATCAATATGTATCATGGATATAGTTATCTTGCCCGGTGCTACATTGTAGTAGGTTCCCGGTTCTTCCGCTTCCACAAGCACCTTCCCGGTCTGAGCTCCGGCATCTATGACCGTATCTTCCACAGCGTAAAACTTCAGCTCGTTGCCTGATGCATCCGGCTCCGTCTTGAAGCAATGCCCTTTTGTTATCTGTACGGCATTGTCATATTCTGCCCGGTACACTGTCACATAGCCTCTCGCTTTCACAGCCTCCTTCAGGCTTTTGGAGAAGTCTGCCGCTTTGATCTCAAGCCAATCTCCTTGTGCATGGAGGATGAAGCAGGAGTTCAAGATCGTCCTTGCAAGCTGTTTCAGCTCGATAAACAATGTCACAAACATCCGGATGATATGATAGAACACTCCGCCTTTTTTGAAGTTCGTGATCGGGAAGTCCGCCTCTGCAAGCTCTGCTTCTATGTTTTCCATTTCCTCTTCCTCGTCAGGAATCGGTATGATCTTCTCCATGATGTCCTCATCTATCATTCTACTATCACCTCCACTCCGTCACTTTCGATGCTTATACCGTACACCGTGTTGCTGTCATTTCTTTTGAATGTCACCCGGGCTTTGTAGCTGTGCCCCTCAAAGCTCACATCTATGTTGATGCTTGCTGCATCAATGTAGCTGCGTTTTGACATCTTCGATCTTATCCTCTGCTGTATCTCAAGCTTTGTGAACTCATCGAACTCTTCCTGACCAAAGTCAAGCATACCGAAGCCATAGCTTCCGTTACCCTCCTCATCCTCGTAGAAGAGTTCTCCTTCCTCCGTGAGAGCTTCGTTCTTCAGGTCTTGGAGCCAACACATATCATCTTCAGCAAGTTCTGACTGACCATCTGTCCCGGCTGTAGGTTGACCATCTACATCAAGCATGAGGTCAACATCCTCTTCTGTCACCATCTGCATCAGTCACACCTCCCCACGATATACGGGTCACATTCTCCGTATAGCAGCATCACAACCACGATGTCTCCGGATTCCACAGGAACCTTCGTGGATACCATCGGAACCTCCGGGAATCGTGTGTCTGTCTGCTTGTTTTTGTCAAGAATCTTGAGAGTAACGGTGTAGACATCTTCTTTCTTGGAAGCCTTCACCACCCTCGCATAAATACACGGAGGATATCTCATGTGTGGATAGTTTGTCTTGATCTGATCATCAAGCTCCTGTTTTACAAAGTTCTTCATCATATCCGACACGTCCATCACCTCCAATAGATATACATATGCACAGCCCCCGAGTCATCGCTCCGAACGATCGTCTTCTCGACAACCACGGTACCGCTGTACTTACTGTGTTCCACGATAACCTCCTGACTATGATGTATCCACGGGATGGCTATTGTCTCAGCCTCCCACATATCGCCATACTTATTCAGTGAGATGATCGTCTCGTCCTCTTCGAGGACATATAGTTCTTTTTGTTCCTTCTTGGTTCCCCAGTGGAATATCTTCTCTTGGAAGAAGAATGGGTTGCTTATCCCCCATGAGCTATTGATCTCCGCTATTGCAGCCGTTCCGCTCTTCTCTTCTATTGAGTAGACTTTTTTCTTGCCGTACACCTCATCCGTCAGCTCGTAAGCTGTTATTCCTGCCCGTGTCAGGATGTACCGGATGATATCCTGTGGTGTACAGTCAATGAACGTCCCCTTCACAGTTGCTCTTTCCAGTTTCATCATGTCATCCTTGATCATGATTTCCTTCCAGTAGTCACTCCCGTTGCACCGGACATATCCATCTATCAGCGTATCGAAGTCATCCTCATATCCAAGCTCTACCTGAGCCTCATCCATATCTTTGAACTGTATTAGTCCCTGAAGCCTTGGTGACAGTTCCACCCGGCACCAATCAATATGAGACTCGCGGCTTGAGAAGCATTCCACCTCTACCCCGTCCTTGATCTCATACTCTCCGACTGTCACCCTAAATTCCGGGGATATCAATTTCTTCTCTCCCAAGCTGCTCACCTCCTACCTCTTTTTGGTTATCTTCCTAGCCCTTTTCTTAGCTCTGTTTGTGCTCCGGCTATCCCTTGCAGGGCTCTTTGTCCTACTCTTTTTACTCTTGCTTCTCTTTGACTTGGTGCTCTTCTTTTTCTTGGTGCTCTTCTTTTTCTTGATTACTTTGACTGTGCCAATGTTCGGAGCCCACAGCTCTAAGGTGGCGATTCTCTTACTTTCTGAGATCACTTTCTTGGATGTCAGGGTCTTGAAATACACTTGCGTGATTCCTCTTGCAGCACAGTCATCGTTGACGATCGGAAGGAGCTTCGGCTTGTCCTGCCCGTTCCCCTTAAAGAGATTCTGCATATCCCTAAGCTGTGCAAGCGTGGAGTATCCGCTCATGTCTTCAAGCAGGATATCAATGTTCACCTTGCCATTTTCATATCCCACAGGTTGGGACTTCTTATACCGTCCCTTTTCATCCTGTGCTACATATACGCTTCCGGCTTCCGTGATCTCCACGCTCGTGACTTCTCCTCCGAGTATCACATTTCCAAGCTTTGCTACCTTGTCTCTTACATAAAGCACCTTGTTTCACCTCCTACGCATTGACAGGTACATCCGTCCGGTTCTGTGCATCCTTCAGCTCATCTATCAGCTTGTAGAGTAATGGCAAGTCTTTGATCTTGCTGATGTCTACCGTGAAGTGGATGCTGTTGATGCTCATGTTTCCGTTCTTTCCCCATCTCTCTGTAGTTATTGTCTCCCTGTTTGTTGTTGTGGTTGTCTCTTTCTCGCGCTTAAAGGTTGAAGCCTTGGATGTCAATGCGCTTGTAATACTTGCGCCTGTCTGCTGTACATCTGACTTGCTCTCCTCATTCTCGCCCTTGACTACGTTGCCGACAACTTCCTTCATCTTTGTCCACAGAGTGGCAAGTGGAAGGACTGCCTCAGCTCCGGCTTCTCCGCCTCCGAGCATCTTACCGCCCATCTGTCCGAAGATCGTAGCTCCGTTCAGGATACCTCCATCCTTGTACCACTGGATAGAGAAATGCGGCAGGGAACCCTTTCCGCCAATTCCAAAAGGAGCAACTCCTCCGCTCACACTGATGTGTGGGAGCTTCAGGCTAGGCAAATGCCACGAGAAATTGAAGGCTGACCTGATTCGTGATATTGCTCCGGTCACTACTGAATGAGCTGCCTGAAGCTTAGACGAAAATGCCGACTTGATGCTTTCAAGCACGGAGTTGACCGTATCTCTCGCTGACTGTATTTTGTTAGCAATCGTAGAGCGGACACTCTCAAGCCTTCCTCCTGTTAATGTGTTGATCGCGGAGTACGCTGTACTGAAGGTACCCTGCACCCCGGTCATTGTTGCTGCCACGATGCCCTTGATGCCCCCACCATGTGACTGATAGGATGCCTGCATCGCAGATAATTGTGTTGTTGCGTAGTTCTTGGCTGCCGACATTCCGGTTGACACTGCGTTTGCAACCCCGGACATCTTCTCACTCACAGTATTTTTGATACTTGAAAGCTTTCCGCCCGTCATAGTGTCCAGTGCCGAGTATGCTGTCGAGAACGTATTCTGTACGCCCGTCATAGCTGCGGCTGCCACACCCTTGATACCGCCTCCGTGAGACTCATAAGATGCCTGCATTGCCGATAATTGTGTTGATGCATACTCCTTCGCTGCGGACATCTTGGATGATACCGTCTCCGCAACTCCGGACATTTTCTCACTTACTGAGTTTTTGATACTCGTAAGCTTGCCGCCTGTCAGGTTGTCTATAAAGGTGTATCCTGATGTGAAATACCCCTTCACACCTTCCATAGCTGCGGCTGCCACACCTTTGATTCCACACCGTGTTCCTCATATGCAGCTTTCATGTTGCCAAGCTTTTCCTTGACCGTATCGGATGCCGCCCCTAAGATATTTCCGAAGAATCCCTTCACAGCTTCAAGCCCGTTTTTCACGGTATCCTTCATCTTCGATATCGTCTCTGACGCATCAATTCCGATTGCGGACAGGGCACCGCCCACCGCATCCAAGAATCCGGATGCAAAGCCACCGATAAATGAGAGAATCGCATCGAATCCGTTCAGGATGAAGTTCTTAAAATCATCGGCTGCGGCTGATGCAAAGTCGAGGGCTCCTGAAAAATCGCCCCGGAATAGTGCAACGACCGCATTCACTACGTTGGTCACGAATGATGTGAAGCTTGTCAGTGCATTGATCAGAGGAGTCAGTGCTGAGAGTGCTCCCTGTATCGCCCCGGCAAAAGTAGCACCAAGGACAGTTAGGACAACGGCTCCGACTTTTTCTATAATCCGGATGATCGGCTGTACCGCCTGCCATAGTTCGGTCAGCTTCTGTCCGAGTTTCTGTAGCGCAGGCTGTATGCTCGTCCATGCTTGTTGTACTGCATTTTGAACCTGTGTAAATAGTCCCTTCCAAAAGTTCCGGAAGGCTTCCGACTTGTTCCATAGGACAACGAATATCGCTATCAGGGCAACTATCCCGGCAATGACCCATGTCACGGGCGATGCAAGGAATGCTGTGTTAAGTCCCATCACCGCGGTCTTCACTATCCCGATCGTGTTCTTCATCGACAAGAAAAGCTTGCCGAGGCTTCCCACTATTCCCATCACGCTTCCGGCTACCACAAGGAATATTCCAAGTTTCAACGCTATGTTCATGATGGTCTGTACCGTCTGTTGGTTGTTGCTTATCCACTCGCCTCCGCGCTTGATCAGACCACTCACCTTATCCATTGTGTCATTGACCGCAGGAAGTAGTCCGTTTCCAAGTTCCTCAACATTGTTATGTATCTGTTGCTTTAGCACTTGGAACTTCTGCTCAGGCGTGTTGTTGATGGCTTCTGCCATCTCCTTTGTGACTGATGACCCCTGCTTCATGGATGCCGATAAGTCATCCACTCCGGTTGTCAGGGAGTCCACGTTGTTGTAGAGAAGGTCGATCATGGCAACCGCCTCATCTGTTCCGAGGCATCCTTCAACTCTTTCTTCTCTACTGCGTCTATGGTTTCTCCGTACTTTCCTTTCAGTTTTTCAAGGATTTCCGGTGTGGAGAGCAGTCGGTTGTTATCATCCGTCAACTGCAATCCGAGTGCCTCTCCTGCTTTCGTTGCCTGATTCAGGAAGGACTTGTACTTTGTCGCGGCTTCAGAGCCCGACATAGTTGTCTGTAACTGTCCAAGGATAGCAAGCTGTTCCTCAAGTGGCACGTTGTTATTCGTTGCCGTAGCTCCCAACGTACTGATCGCACTCGCCATCTCCGAACCTGATGTCTTGTAATTCTTAACCGCCGTAGCGATTCCTGCGGAGAACATCTCACCGAACTCAAGGTCTGACAGGTCATCATAGGCACCCTTGTAGATACCGTATCCTGTAGCAAACAGTGAGCCCATCTCCTCTGTGGTGGACTTGGTGGCTTTACCTGTCAAGGCTGCCAACTGTGTGAACTGAGCCACGCCCTCATCCGTCAACGATGCTATACCTGACTTAATATCATAAGATGCTGTGATGAAGTCAGCTTTGCTCGTTCCTGCCCATGTGTCTGAGAAGCTCTTTGCTGCATTTTCTACCGCCTTCAGGTCTTTAACTCCCAGTGATGACAGTTCTCCGAGTGCATTCTGTGTATCGAAGGTGGATGTCACCAACTTGGTTCCTACTCCGAGGATAGCTCCACCAACTCCCGTCAGAGCTGCCCCGGCTTTCTGCATGGTTCCGAAGGCTGAGTCAAGCTTTTGGATGCTTCCGGATACATTTCCCTGTATCGTGTTCATCTGTCCGGACAGGTTGTCTACTACGTTAAGAAGTACCGACAATTTATAGACAGACTCCATACCCATGCAACCACCTCCTAGTTGCTTTTTTTGTGTGATGTGATATACTATCCCTTAGAAGACCATAGAGGTGTACAGAATCCCATAGCTCCCGGCTGTGGGATTTTTGTTTTATTCGTCTGTAAAATTGTCAGCTATACCCTGAGCAACTCCTGCCCTGATCTCGTCTATGATCAGTTCTCTTGCACAGTCCGCCTGAGCATACAGATCATAGAACTCTTCAAATGTCAGCTCCTCAAAGCTTTCCGGAACAATTTCCCGGGGAAGATACTTGTATATCAGCATCTTCCCATAGGCTATAAAGTTCTCTTTGAACGCTTCCTTCGCATCGTCTACAGTTTTTTTACTGATGTTGTGTCAGCAAGTCCGAGCATACGGAGCAGTTTGTCCGCGAGGGAGATCGCCATAGCCGGGTACTCTTCCAGAGTATCCTTCAGTTCATCCCTCTGCTCATCAATGATATTATCGAAGGCGAAGGTCTTGGATGCCTTGCTTGCGCTGTTTGAGATTGTCTTGACATATCTGTCATAGGATGCAGGCTTCGGCTTTCTGAAGAGGAAAGTGAACTCTTCCTCAGTGTCATCATCTACAGCTACAGTGTTTGTAATCGTGTAGATCTTCTGACCGTTTCCTGTGTATTTCTTCTTCAGTTCTTCAACATCCTGTTTCTTTGTCTCCTGTGCAGCTTCCGCTTCAACTTCCTTGGCTGCTCCGAATAATCTCTCTTCATTCTCCGTTAATACTGCGTTACTCATAGATATTTACCTCCATATTTTTGACATTTATTTTGTGAATTTACGCATCAAGGTCATTGATCTTGATGCCGCCCATTGCCATTCCATCAAGGTCTACCTTCATGGACTTGTCTCCCTGTGCTGCCTTGAGCTTCGCTTCGAGAAGACAACCTTTGTCAGGGTATCGGTACAGGTGGACGCTCCCTCATCCGCATAGGATACCGTGATCTTCGGGATAACGTACTTATAGAAGTTCTTATATCCCTTGCTCTTGATTACACGGCACATCTCATTGAAGTCCTCGCGGAGCATACTCAGCTTCACGGAGTTCTTCTGATTTCCGGTACCGTAGCCTCTGATCTTGCCGCCTTTTCCATATACAGCCTCACTCTCCTGCTCATCATCGTAGGAGATTTCTGTTGGCTCGATATTCTCCATGCCGGACGTGGAAATGGTCACGCTCGACCAGTCATACACTTTTCCATTAACTAACTGTTTGTTTGCCATCCTGTTCTACCTCCTTCCTAAGATGCTGATGCAGGGTTTTCTACTGCAAAGGTCAGGTTCATCTCTCTGACGTGTCCCATCGGCACGTATGTCACCCTCACGTCAATCGACTCATCCACAAGGATATTGAGGTTCTCCGTGTCGATCTCAAGTCTTCCGGAGCTGATGATCTTATCATCTACAGCATCCTCCACCGGAGTATTGAGGTTTGCCTGAAGGATAGAGATGCTCGCATCTAAATCTCCCGGGTCAACTTCACTCTGAAGCTCATTGAGTGCATATGCTCTGACCGCCTTCACAAGTCTGTTGGACACTCTGACATCTTCCGCGTATGCATAATCACTACCGTCCGGAGCCATCATGTTCGCGCTTGTCACATAGTAGTCTTCCTTGCCGACATACTGTCTGAAGGTCAGGTACTTTGCTTTGTCCAAGATTGCGATATAGTCCTCGATTCCTTCCGGAAGGAGTTTGAGCATCTTTGCCTCAGAGATAGGGAAGCTCTTCACCTCTCCGATGCTCTGCGATTCCTTTGCTTTGCAATACAGTCCGCAGACAATTCCTGCATTATTGATATCCTGCACTCTGCCATCCATTCTCTGATATCTCGAATTGGAGCAGACTACCTGAATATAGATGTTGTTGATACCTTTTCTTTCCTCCTGCATTGCTGCAACATACTCATCAAGGCTCTCGTTGCTTCTCTTCATTCTTGCCTCGCACACAAAGAAAAGAGGTCTCTTGTACTTTGTGAGGAAGTCGTTGGCAATGCTTGCAAGGGAAGCCCACAGAGTTCTTGAGGATGTACCCACAATGTGAGCATACTCAAAGGCTGTGTTGTTGTTGATCAGACTCTCTACCGCGCTGATCACATCTGCGTTACTCATGGACGGGGCTGTCGTTGAGAAGCTGAAGGTATCTCCTTCCTTGAAGCTGTCTCCTCCGGCTGCTTCCGTGAACTTTGCGGTGAGCCCGGTATTGGCAAGGACTGCCTCTCCATTCAGAGGGACTGTCATTTCCTCGCTGAAGGTATTGCCTCCGTCTAAGGAGTATGCATACCCGGCTTCATTGTTCTCTCCGTCATCTGTGACCTTGATCACAATGTCGTATGCATTGTTGGGCTTTCCACTCACTTCGAGGGTTCCCTCTCCTGTCTTGACTGCCTTGACTTCCCCGATGGTTCCGTCTGTGGTTGCCTTGACCGGGATGCAGTAGATCGTAGCTGCTCCGTTCTCCACGGAGTCGATGCAGGCATCCGCGAGCGGAGTGTTGCCAACCTTCTCCTTGATCTTCTTTGCATCCATGCTGCCGGTGATCAGGATAGGGGTTGCGCTCTCAATGTTAGAAATACCGATCTTGAACTGTACACCGCTTCCTGTGGAGCTGCTACGTCCAAGGTTCCCGTCTTCTACGGTTACATTTACATCTCCGTACATTATCCCTTCGCCTCCTCTTTTCTACCGTCAATTGGTGCTGTCTTGAAGTCCTCAACCGCCTTGGTGAACTCATTCTCCTCGACCTGTCTGCCGGACTTCCATTTCTTTGCTGCTTTTACGCCTTCAAACACGGCATCTGATACTTTGTATTTATCTCTAAGCTCTTCGATGCTCATGTAGCTGTTTCTTTGTTTGCCATGTTTTATCCTCCATTTTGAATATTGCCGATCTCCACCGCTTTCTTCGTGAAGTCGGCATATATACCGCCTTCAAATGTGACATCGAACTGTACAGCTATCTTTGCCTTCAGGACACTATCGCCCTCTTCAACCCAGTCCGCTTCACCTACTACGATATTCACCCAGTTTCCATCATCCTCCATGCCCTTCCCGATCAGTCTGAGGAACTTCTCAAAAATCTCCTCACACTTATCTTCCGAGGCATCTGCGATGATCACCCGGAGCTTTGTGTCCCTGCTCCACAGCTTGACTCTGCGCTTCCGTTGCCCCTCTTGGTCTACAAAGTTTCTTTTTGAGCCTGAGCGTGCGAGAGTCTCCCCATTTCGCAGAACTGCGCCAAGGTGTGACTCGTTCGCCTGCTTTAGCTTTTTCATTGTGGTGTAGACCTGACTTTTGATTCCGGACTCCTTCAGCTTTGCGATCAGGTAGTCTTTCTCTTTCTTCATGTCTTACTCCTTGAATATTTCCTCCAAGCTCTCCCGGATATCAAGTTCGTCTTCATCACTGATACCAAGGAATGGTCTTGGTGGAATGCTTATCCTGACAGAAGCAGCTCTCCGCCACTGTCCTCCAACTTTGAAGGTGAGATACTTCGCATTCTTAGCTCTTATAGTCCTCTCGTCACCGAATTGGAGTGTGGCAGCCCTTATGTCATTCGTGCCGACTGCAAGTCCGCTCTCATCTGCCTGCGAGTGGATACTTGTCTTCAATGTTGTCGTATCGGTCAGCGTCTTGCCGCCTGACTCTCTTGCCCGGATGGAAGGTGTCCATCCGACTCCCTCCGGGCTCTTTTCGCTTTGGAATCTCTCGACCGTTGAGGTACGGAGCCCCTCAGCGATGGAGTTCAGAACCCCACGCTTCTCAAGGCTCTTCAGTTTATTGAGACGTTGGAGCAGTGCATCTGTATCTCCGGACATCTCTGCCCTGATTGATGACATTCAATCACCATCCTCTCATGCTGTCCCTTGAGAATATTCGCCCTGAAGACTTCATCTTGAAGCCGTTGGCTGCATTCCCACTGCCTACAGCCTCATCCTCAGCTCCTACGCTGATGGTTCCCTTGGCAACCTCCGTCAGGAACTTGATGGCTGCATTGTAGCGGTTCAGGAAGGTCTTCTCCCTCTCACTCTCGTCTATTCCTGTACGCGACACAAGGTTATATACAGCAATATCCTTCGCGAGCTTGTTGATGACCTGTGGTGTCTTCGTGAATGGTACCTTGTACCGCTTGGCAAGGTACCCGTCAATCTCAGCGCAGGCATCGCTGATCGCATCCTCGCACAGGGCGGTGATCTTTTGCTGCTTCTCATCCGCGTCCTCGATATACTCATCTCCGATGATGGAGTTCACCATGTCTTCCTTGATCATTTTGAGCACTTCGCCCGTGGTACAATATCCCATATCATTACTCCTTAACCCTGTGCCTTTGTTGCTCCGGTGGAACCATATGCCATCTGCCAGAAGCCATATCCGGCATTGCTACGACCGTCAGCTCCGTAGATGAACTGATTGTTCATGAACACGTTCTCATCGGTATCCTTAGTGAAGGAAGTGAACTTGATCTTCTTTCTCTCCTGATAGATGATAGGTTTCAGGAATCGGTTGGTGCATAACAGGAACCAATAGTCCGGATGTTCTGCAAGCTCCGGCTCCACAAGAAGCTTTGCTGTACCCTTCATGATGTTGCTTGTGCCATTGATCAGTTCAGCTTCCAAGATGGTTCTTGCTTCCTCTTCCTTTGCAGGCGATACCACAAGAAGGTCAGGCACGAGCTTGAGGCTCTTTCCTTTGTCTCCACGGATGCTCATAATGGAAGCTCTCGCAGCCTTATAGCTTTCCATGGACAGCTCCTGTGTTCCTAAGTTGCTGTATGTAACACCGCCCATCTTGTGATCAGCCGCAAAGAAGGCTTTTCCGTCATAACACTTTGCTGTGAACCCGTTCATCAGTGCGCCAAACGTGAGCTCATCCGGATGCAGTGCGGCAGCTTCTCCCATGTTTGAGAAGAGTGGGGTGTACACTCCATACTTGTCATCCTCGATATCATCTCTTGGTACCCCGATGGTCATCTCAAAAGGTTTGTTCTTGATAGAGTAGTCATATGCTGCAAGGCTCTGTACTTCCCTCTCGCCAATCCACTCCTTCATTCGAGGCATCTGTCCGAGCCACTTATAATTCTGCTCGCCCGTGGTGCTCGGAACCGTGGTGGCGATCTTCTGATAATTGGACTGTGTAGCTTCAAAGCTCTTGTTGTAGGCTGTTGAGTAGCTGACTGCCAGTCCGTGCAAATTTGCCTGATTTACAATCATTTTCTAGTCCTCCTTATTTTCCTGTAACTGTTTCCCTGTACTGGGTCATCATGTCAACGGTCACACCGTCATCTTCCACTGCGAGGATGATTCCTGCATAGCTTGAACCCTCCGCAGTCAGGCTCACTGTCACGTCATCCTTGATATAGCAAGGCTTGAGCAGGTCAGTGTTCTTGATGGTTCCATCATTCTCCCACACGAATGTTCCGCGCTTGACTTCTACCGTGGCAGCTCCATCCACTCCGGTTGCGTTATCGCAGAAACGCTGCACGCATCCTGCCACAATCTTTCCCACTGCCTTTGTCGCAGTTTCGGCATAGCTTCCGCATTGATCACAGCATGGTACACTCAGTCAGTGTCTGTCCGGCTTTCACCGGGATGTTAAGCAGGCTGTTGCCTGTCTTTTCATTTCCTGTTCTGATCATGATTAGTCCTCCTTCTTGTAGTATTTCTCCATGTCTTCCTTGGAGATGCCGCAGTTCTTCAGAATAGCCATGTCAACATCATCCGTCTTGGTATTGTCAGCCGGGGCATCCTTCAGAGCCATCTTGCCCTGCGGAACTACTGCCACCGCCTTGTCCATGAATTTCTTGAAGCCATCTGCATCCTTCAGGGCATATTCTCTCGCCCAGTCAATCTGTGCTGCGGTGATCTTGCCTTCCTTGAGTGCAAGCTGTACCGCTTCCTCTGCCTCTTTGCGCTCGATCTTCTCCTTTAAGGCAAGCACGGTCGCTGCCGTTGCCTTGTCTCCACCTGTCTTCAGAGCCATGATGGAAGCTGCAACATCTTCAGTCTTTGCATTCTCATCCAGTTCAAGGAGCTTCAGGATTGTGCTGTTAGCCACAACCTCCGCAGAGGCATCAGCTCCTTCACCTGTGCTTCCTTCTCCCTTTTCTTCCATCTCTTTGATCTTCTGTGCTGCTTTTCCTGCTTCCTCAACCGCCTTCTTGACTTCCTCTTCGGTTGCAGTCTCCGGGAGCCCGAGGCTTTTGCGATTTCCTTCAAATCCATTGTTGTTCCTCCTTCTGAATAGTCCTCTATAGTCAGGGAGTTCACCACAGGGAACATCCCATCAATAGCCGGGGTATTGGTCAGAGCCACAGAGTGGAGTGCTGTAGCTTTCTGATCTCTCTTTCTCACCATGACAACCGGGGACAGGTATCTGTATTCTTTATTCTTCAGATATTCTGTAGCCTTCGGTGTCCATTCGACCTTAGCGATCAGTGCATCATCTCCTTTGTAGATGTCCTTTATCCATCCGCCTGCCGGAGCCTGCACATCTGCAAGTGTCTGATGCTCGTAGTCGATCACAAGGTCAAGCTTCCTGTCCTTGAACTGCTTTCGGATGAGCTCCACGCTCTCATCGTCTACTGTAAAGTCCCCTTTTTGGGAGTGGACTCGTCCAAGTGGAAGTATTTTGATTTCACTTGGTACTCCGGATACTTCTACTCCTTCTCCGGCGCACACCTTCCATCCATTCATGCTTGCCACCTCTTAACTTGCGTTTGATAGCGTTATTACGCGTTATAACGCGGTATTCTGTTCGTGGGCGAGTATTTCTCCACCTAGAACCTTTTCTTCGTTCTGAGCGTCTTGTGACGCTTCACTGTTTCTTTGCTGTATTTCTTTCCTTAAACACCTTCCGGAGCGGCTCTGATATGTTTGTCATATCAGGCTTCCACACTGCCTTCGCCGGGTTATTGGAGAAGCCCTTGTCCGGAAACGCCGGGATGATTTCCCCTGTGGAGTAGTCCACGTCATACGGTATCTCATGCTCAACGGTCAACCCTCTCCTTTCTACCTGTGCCCTTGTCAGGCTCACAACCATGCATCTGCACCGGAATCCGTTGGGAGGGTACCACACGTCCCATATCGGGTCATCTGCCGGGAACACCCTCTCAGCCATCGCCTGATGTGTTTCCCTGACGTGTCCATCTCCGGCTGTCTTATACTGCCAGTACGGTCGCATCTTCTTGGTTGTTTCATCGGTCATACTTTTGTAATGTCCGGCATTAAAAGCCGTCTGCATATTCGTCCGGAAGATGTTGTCACTCTTCCACGGGTTCATCCCCTCGTATCCATGCTCCTCAAGGAAGTTGTTCATGTCCTTCAGGAACTGCTCTTTTGTTGTTCCTTCCTCTGCCGCCTTTGTCAGGCAGTCAAGGAACTCCTGAAGCATCTGAAGGCTTGTGTATCCGGATACTGTGAATGCTTTTGCCCTGCTCTCGTCATCGAGAAGCCTGTACTCCTCGCTTGTCAGTGCTCTCTTCCCCTTCAGGAACCTCACGGCATCCTTGAAGATGAAGTCCCGGGATAGTCCATACTTAGCTTCCATCAGTCCATGCTCCTTCCTACAAGGTGGGACAGATATATCCCCTGCTGTATCATGTCATCAAGCTCCGGACTCTCCATCTGTCCATATAGTTCCTTGAGCTTTGCCTCATCCTTCAGGACTGCTTGCAGTTCATCCATGTCCGAAGCTGTGTCAATTACTTTGAGAATCGGTTTGAGCATCTCGCGGAAGATGTCCGCTGCCTGTTTGTTTGCCATGCTCACGATTCCATCAACCTGTTGCTGCTCATTAGCTCCATCCTTCAGGGTTTTCACATCCTCCGGGGAAGTTTTTTCCGGAAGGATTTCCGAGCCGCCTGTCACCGCAGGAGCCATCTGTTTGACCGGAGCTTCAGTACCTCCTCGCCATCTTCCGGTTCCGGGATGCTAAACTTCTTGTATATATGTCCCTTTGGTATCTCAAGTCCCATGTCGCAGACAAGGGTCTTGTATATCTCCACCGTCTCCTTCTGATCTTCCACCTCTTGGCAGTCGAATGTGAAGAACGGCAGCTCCGCATCCTCTCCGAAGTTAAACTCCACAAGAGGTCGGATGATGTCTCGCCTGATCGTAACAGCAAGAGCTTTCGCGTCTGCCACCGTCAGGTCATGTCTGACATCATTGTGGGTCTTTGACTGAGCGTAGCTTCCACCTCCACTGTCTGATGTCAGTGTCTGTCCAAGGATAGCCTTGGACATCTGCTCATCACAGTATCTTGCGAGCTTCTCATAAATCTCTACGCTCGTGGTCTTGTTGGACTCAATAAACTCGATCATCGTGGAGCTTGGCACGATTCCGGCTGCATCCGTTCCAAGGGAGATGATCGCTTCCATGAGCTGTCTCTTGTCATCCTCTGACGCTGACGCATCGTACTTGCCAAGTCTGAGCGGCATCCCGAAGACTTCACAGAAGCTCACCCAGTCCTTGATATCGTAGTTCTTGAACAGGTACATCCATGAGACCACTCTCATGACTCCTGCCCTGCTCGGATGTCCCGACTTCGCTTTGTACCTGTGTACCACAAACTTATTCTCAGGGAGCTCGATGCCGGAAGGGAAGTCTTTGGTGCACACCTTCATCTCATCAGTCGTTCCATCCCATATCAATTTTTTAGGGTGGACATACTCGATATCATCAATGACGTTGCGTCCGTCTTCCACCGTCCAACTCAGTTCCATGATGCTGATGCCCTTGCCGATCGCGTCAAGCATATCTATCAGCACATTGTCAAAGTTTTCGATGCTCTTGAGCTGTTCATCCACAAAGTCCGCGATCTCTTTGTCCCGGTCATCCTTGGAGAACGGCTGAACCTCCCAGTCCAGTCCGGTCACGGCAAGCTTTCGGGTCTGCATCTGTGAGAAGAGGTGTGTGTCTTTCTCCTCCATCTCCTCAAAGAGTTCCATCTGTGCCCTGACATCACCCTCATCTGCCTGCCGGAATATCCGGGCGAGCCTTCCCGGGGTCAGACCGTTGGAGGGATAGTCGCTGTACTTGTCATTTACATCCCCGACCGCCACCCTTGCCGTGACAGGTCTCTTTGCCCCGGTGTCAATGGACGGGTCAAAAGGTTTTGCTTCTTTCCCTCTCTGTTTCTTCTTTCTCTTCGCCAACGTCTCTCACCTCCTAGTAGGCTCCTTTTCCCATCCGGAAACGTCTCCGGATGATACTCTTGTAACTTGTCTTTATCGCTGCACCCTTGACGTTCTGTGCGGTCTGTACCGCCATCTGAAGACCGTCAGGCGCGTCATCGTTTTTCCCCATCGGGAACTCTTGGAGCTGCTTCAGAAGAGCTTTGTGTTCCCGGTTGAATTTGATGTACTTGTTCTTGATCAGTGGCTGCAAGGACTCGATGCGGAGTACCTTGTTGACACTGGACTGTATCTCCTCGATCGGAAGGTACTCACCTTCCTCTGCTGATTTCTTAGCCATGACTTCCTTGAAGTAATACTGAAATTGTACGGTCTCGACTCCAAACTTGAAGAAGCCCTTCTTGCAGTCCCTTTTCAGTCTCCGGTTCATCTCGAAGACATCCTCGATGATCACATCCGGCTTTCTCTTCTCCACAGAGGCATCTACCACATACATATAGCCGCTCTTTAACGAGACAGCTAAGTTGATGATTGAGCTTGTATCTGACTTCTTATTCTTACCCAGTGACGGGTCATTCGCTCCGACAAAAATGAACTCCGGACTTGTAAAGTCCATAAGCTCCGGCTCATAATAGTCGAACCATTCCGGATTGAATGTCGCATTGTCCGGGTCGATCGGGTCATTCTGAAGTTCTGAGTTGAAGGATGCCTCTCCTTCAGATATCTTGACTTCCATCAGGTCATAGTAGGAGAGTTTCTCTTCCCACAGTACCTCGGTACCGAGCAGCATATCTGCCTCATGCTCTTCATAGAACTTCCGGGCGTGTGCTTCGTGGTCTTCATCGAAGAGGTTGGTGTAGATACTCTCCCATTCATCCCACAGCTTGGTATTGACTGCCTCCGAGATCACCGCCCGGTACTTTTTCGCCTTGTATCTCGGGTTTTGGAGCACGTTGTTGAGCAGCGAGTCATAGTGTAGAATGGTTCCAATGTACATGATGTCCGTGTAGGTATCTCCTGCCTTCGAGACAGCCTTCTCAAACCAACTCTTCAGCTTTCTTCTCTGCTCCGGAGTGTTTACATTCTCATCATTCTCGATATCATCCAGTACAATCAGGTCGGGTCTCCAATTCCGGTGTCTTCGTCCTCTGACTTTCTTTCCGGAACCGATTGCCTCCACCTTGATATTTGTAGATGTCAGGATAACTCCCGATCTCCATGCCTTATCACCCTTCAGGCTGCCAAAATCCATGATAATGTTCGCGTTTTCCTCAAGCTCCGTCTTGATATCCTCAAGGAAGCCTTCCGCCTGCTCGGAAGAATCCGACAAAATGATGATATAGTGCTTGTATCCGTACAGGATCGCATGGAGATCGTCCTTGAAAGTGAAGTTTGTGGACTTCGCATGACCTCGAGGAGCTGCTGTGACATTCCTTGACCCCTTCATCCGGGAGATTGTCCTCGCTTCCTTTGTTGGGTTCAGGTCTTTCATAACCCCTTTTTCCCATATCTCATCAAGTTCCTCATGGAAATGGGGGGATTTCCTGATGAAATAGTGTGGAAGATATGCCCTTCCGAAGTAGGACAGGTCAAACGCCGCCAACTCTTTCCGGAGACCGTGCTCGCCCATCACAGGCTCACCTTCCCGGTACCGTTTATTCAGTTTTCTGCGCTCTTCTGCATGGTTCGTGCCTCTGAGAACGTATTCCTCGAAGAGTTTGGTCTGATATTCCTCATTGTTCTTGATATCAACATCCTCTTCTTCATCCAGTTCCCGGAGCCAAGCTTCAATATCAATCATCCTGCATCATCCTATCCTTTGCTTTTGTCAGAATGGTCTTGAGCATCCTGACTGACTCCTCATCCTGCTTGATCACCTTCATCATGTCAGCTTCAAGCTCTTGGAAGGCGATATCCGCCTTTTTCCTCATGTCCTGCTTTACTCTGTCCTTATACACCTTTGTGCGTGACAGTGAGGCGATCAGCCTGCCTGCTTTATCCAGTGGCATCTCATCCCACTCTTCCTCCGCCGTAGCCACCTTGTTGAGCAGTCCGTTCATGGTCAGCATCATGGCAGCTTCCGTGTAGTCCGCATCCGGGTTGCTCTTCACCGCCTGTATCAGCCGATCTGTCTGAGCCTGTGCCTCGAGGAGCCTCTGCATTGCTTTGTTGGAGCGTGTGGCATACCTTCCGACACTCGACTTTGATATCTCATAGCCTTCCTGTTTCAGGAATTGCTGATATATTCGTAGCTGTTCGATGTATCAGCAAGCATCACATCCACTTTCGTGTGTAAATCTTCAGGGAGCTCGTCAATTTTGGAGTTGATTCTCTGCTTGTTTCTTTTCTCACCCATCAGATATCAACTCCATTGTCATCGGTTGTTCCTTCGGCAAGGTCAACGCCTGCTTTGGTGAGCTTGATGACTGCATCATTGGCATAGGCATTGTAGGCTGTAACCTTTTCCTCCGTAAATTCGATGTATCCGGCTCCCTGAAGATAATCAAGATACTTGCTGATGTCCGGGGATATAATGAGTCCGGCTGCAATCATCGCATTGGATAACTGTCTTGTGAGGGCTGTGTTGTTGTATCCCTTCACTAGGCACCGGATGATATATCCCCTGATCGCCTTGTTCTGCTTGATCTCTGCTTTTTCTAAGTCATTCACTTTGTTCACCTCACTCTTTTCTGTTGCTCTGCATCAGGAGCTTGTCGATCTTTCCGTCAATGCTCCTCATCCTGTCCTCCACTCCGTTCATGGAGCGGAAGAAGTCCTCCCGGAGTACGAACGTGGTAGCAAAGTCCCCTTTGATGTTGTTCAATTCCTGCTTGATGTTTGCTATCTCTCCATCCGTTTCGTCTTCCAGTTTGTCGATTCTCTTATTGACTTTCTCATCATTCTCTTTTATCTGTTTCTTGATCTCTTCTGTGTTCTCACTCAGCTTGTTGAACCACGAACGTATAAAGAACACAAGGACGCTTCCTCCGAGGGCGATCACTCCTGCCATAACGTCCGAAAAGGTAATGACATAATCCATAGGTTATCCCTTTTTGATCAGCTTCTCTGCAAGCTCCGTCACTCTTTCCCATCCATCCATTGCCACCAGTGCCACGATAAATGCTGCCACAAAGGACGCGAAGACCATGTACCACTCAATAGGCTGCTTCAGGTACTGCATCATGCCAAGCATCGCTACCGGGCATAACACGAGGGACAGGCAGATCACGACAAGCGCGGTGGGAACCTTCTTGTCGAACCATTCCCATTTCTTGAGTGCCTCTGTGATGACGGACACCACAAACGCCAACACTCCGATGAAGAGAATGTACTGTGAAAAATCTGCTGTTAAATTTGCCATGTTTACCAACTCCTTTGACTAAAATTTTGAGAATGCCGTAAACGCAATAAGAGCATGGATAAAATCCATGCTCTTATCTTACCCTGCTCTTCAGGGACGTTATAGGGGAACTGTTTCCGTAGGTTTTTTCCCATTTTAATTGTCACAAATCATTCTGTCGGGATATCGAATATGGTCATCTGCCCGATCATGGGCTCATCTTTGATGATGTTGGATATCTGCTTTGTGGTCAGGTTGTACTTCTCGGCAAGCTGCTTCAGATTGTACCCGTTCCACTCCTTCTTGATTCGTCTGTTTCTTGCCGGGGCGATGATGTTCTCTATCTTGGGGAAGTATAGTTCATCGCCTTTGGCGTAGTCGCTAAGTTCTATAAACTTATCAACTCCAATGATCTCCACTACAGGGCGGTAGCTCTCTGAGATATCATCTATCTTCGTCTCCCCGATGAGCTGCCTTGTCAGTTCGTCTACGTTCATCTGTATCCTCACTCCTTATCATGAGGCTTTCTTACAGAACTCCAAGCTTATCCATCCGGCTCCGGACTTAAGTCTTCCCCATCCGTTCTTCTCTTCAACGATGGTGTACTTGTTCTTGTGTCCTTCCTTTTCCCGGATAGCTCCTACCTTCTCACCGTTTGGTGTCTTCCTGATGTTGAGTACATCAGTTGTCGTGGTGATGAGGTATGGTACAAAGGCTTCTGTTGTCTCGCCTGTCTTCTTACAGAACTCTAAGCTTATCCATCCGGCTCCGGACTTCAATCTTCCCCATCCGTTCTGTTCCTCAACGATGGTGTACTTGTTCTTGTGTCCTTCTCTTTCGCGGATAGCTCCCACGATACTTCCGTTCGGCTTATCCCTGATACGGAGTGCCTCTGTAGTCGTGGTGATGAGGTACGGCTTGAACTCTGTCGCGTTCTCCTGTGGTTTCTGTGGTGTCTGAGGCTGCTGAGGTGTCTGTGGTTTCTCATCCGCCTTGGTTCCTGTGATCGCTGCCAGTATGGTGAGTATCTTCTTACCGTATCCGGCTCCGGCAGCCCATCCCTTCCCTTTCGGGTTCTCCTGAATACCTAAATATTCCACATACGGGGCACTGCCTCTCGTCACATATTTGAAGCGTGGGTCAATGCATTCCCCTTTGAGCTTCACTGTATTGGCGTATGCCTTCAGGTGCTGTATCTGTGCCCTGATACCAAGCTGTGGGGTATTGAAGCTGTTGCCTGTCATTCCATTGCCTGTCACTCCCATGCCACAGAAGTTGTTCTGTGAGAGCTTCACAGCACTGCCGGAGAAGGTGAAGTTCCCGGTCTCAAGGCAGCTCTGTGCGAAGGCGATGTCTCCGCGGATATTCTCCGCCTCTCCTTCAGATAAATAGAAGGGAATCATATCAAGGACGCTCTGCGGCACCTTTGCATTCTTGGCTTTGATGTAGGCTGTCATCTGTTCTGCCGTAGCCACAGCTTTTCCTGTGATCTTTGTCATCTTACTTGTATCTTCTGTCCCTGCTCCGTCCGTGGCGATCGCTTTCTTAAACGCATCCCATACGTGCTTGGTCGTGTTGTAGACGTAAGGGTTCGGGCAAATCTTTCCGGTAACATCGTAGTGACGGATAACATGATCAGCCGGGACGTTGTACTTCTTCATCAGGTACTGTGTCAGCTCGATCGCGGATGCCACGGTCGCGTCCTCAAAGTACCAATCCTTGGAAGTGTCTGCCTGACTGCCCTTGTTGCGGACACAGAGCTCGATGCCGATAGAGTTGCTGTTCCTGCACTCTGCGTGCTTGTAGCTCTTAGCTCCACAGTGCCATGCGATATCCTCATCCTCAACACTCTGCCATATCTCACCCTCAAAACCTACAAAGTAGTGGGCGGATGCTCCGAGGTACTTGGAAGCATAATAGTGGCAGTTCGCCCACGCGCCTCCAAGAGCCCCCACATAGTGGATGACGATATACTTGATACGCCCCACATTATTTGCATTTGTGAAGTTGTATGGTGTGAGGAGTTTCTCAATCTTTGGTGCTGTCATCGTCCACACTCTCCTCTCCGAAGAATCCCATATCATCCGGATTCATGCTGTTGCGGAATGCCTTGAGCTCTTCCTCGGACATCTGTCCGACCTTCTCCTGAAGCTCCGCAAGCTCTTCAGGGCTCATGTCCTTTGTGTGCTCACTGCGGAGCACCTTTGTCTGTTCTGCCATGTCTATTCCTCCTCTTTATAATCTAACGTGATGGAAGTCTTAGTCTCCACAAGGATGCACTTCCTGATCTCGTTGATGGTGTTGTCAATCAGCTCTTCCGGAAGGAATGCCCGGATGAGCTCCGCATTCTTGATGCGGTAGATGTACCACAGTTCCACATCGAAGTCCGGAGCCGATTCCCCATCCTTTACTCCTCCAAGAAGCACAGATGTGAGGGTATCCTTATCCTTTTCAAAATCGCCCTTCAGCTTCTTGAGCAGGAGTTTCTTCTGCTTATCGTCCGGTTTGAGTGGCATCTGATCAAGGAACTCTTCCAGTGACATCTCAAAGGTGTAGTCCCCGGTGAAGATTGCTTTGAGCATCTTCTCAAACTTGCCGTCACACTTGTACTTGGTCTCCGTGTTCTCTTTGACCTTTGTCTTCCATACACCCTCTCCAACCAATTCCTTGAGCTTGTCCGGATTTAAGATGTCAAGGCTCATGCTGTCCGTGACAGCCGCACTGCCTTCTTCTCCATAGAACTTCACAAACTTCACGTTGTGGTCATCCATGATGCTGATGCCTCTTGCCTGAAGCTCTGCTTTGTAGGCATTGGTGAGGGCTCTGTTCTCCTTGCCCTGCTTGTCAAGCTCCACAAGGGCTCCGATCAGTTCCTCTGTCTTCATGTTCTTTGCATCCACTACTGTTCACCTCTTTCTCTTTCAAATCCTGCGATCGCTTTTGCCGCGCATCCCGGACAGATTCCCTTTCCGTGGAACTGTTTCACCTCTTCAGTGGTTCCGCAGAAGATGCATCTCGGTGTGTACGGGCTTATCGTGATCTTTCCGCCATCATTCTCCACAATCATCGGGTCTTTGCCCTCAATACCAAGCTCCCGGCGCATTGCCACTGGAATGCTGATAGAGCCGTGGCTCGTCATTTTCTTGTACGCTGTGCTCATGTGCTGCTCCTTTCTAGGCATCTAAGATGTCTTTGATGTACTCATATTGTTCACCCATTGTATAGGTGTCCCTGCCTTCCTCTTTCAGCTTGTCCCGGAACTCCTTGAGCCGGAGTGCAAGCTTCAGGGTCTTCGCCACTCCCACCGCTTCAGGAGAGGCTCGCAGGTGCTGTTCTGTATGCCCGAGCATGATGCTGATTGCCTGATACAGGAACACATCCCATGCATAATATTCCGCATCCCTTCCGTTCCATTCTTCCCGGGCTTCCTCGATATACTTCTTCCGGTTTAGCCTCGGCTTGTTCGGTGGGACGATGCCTTTCTCCTGAAGCTCTTTCTTAATCTTGGCATTCATAGCTTTTTGTGCCTTAGTCATAGTCTTCCTCTTCGCCATACTCCACCTCCTCGTTATTGACTTTGAGCTTGCCCTGTTTAAGCTGATCTTCAAGGCTGATCATAGATTCAAGGTGGACATCGAGAAGGTTTGTCTTAACCTCTTCGATATCCACGCCTCTCGCGATTGCCTCCTGACCGACCAACATCTGAAGATATCCGGACAGGGTTGCAAGCTCGACCATGCTGATGTTCTCCATCTCGCACCGGATATCATCATCCCTGACTGTTATTGTCAGCCTGCAATCCTTCATCCTGCTTCTCCTTCCTTGCAGCCATGCTCTTGAGAGCTTCGATCAGCTTGGAGCACTGCTGATAGTTGAGCCACTCCACGGAGCTGACCTTGAACATCTTCATGCACAGTCCGTTGACCCTTGCAGGCTTCTCCCAACCGAGTTCCTGTGTCAGCTTATAGACCTTCTTGCGCTGATTCTCTGTAGCCGGGTTCCCTGATCTTCGTCTCTTGGTGCTTCCGTTCTTGCCCTTCGCGCTATCCTTCATATTGAGAAGGACGCGGATACAGGTATTCAGTTCCCGGTTGTTGAGTTCCTTGATGCTGTCTTTCCCGGTGTGTGCCTGCACTACAAGGTGGAGGTCTTCATCTGAGAGTCTCAGCTCCGGGCTCTTGGCAATTCCCCACAGCTTCCGGATGCCTGCCGTTGTATCTGCTTTTGCTGCCATATTACCCCCTCTTTCTCCTCTCGCTTCCTACCGTTGCCGCTGCTCCTCTTGCGTACCCTGTAAGAAAAGCCGGAATCTCAATCTCCTTGCACTGATTCACAGTCTCAGCCTGCACGCTCACATCTGTGTATCCGTGGTTCTGAATGGCTGCATAGATTCCCTGAAGAATCTCAAGCCCGATCTCTTCCTCATACTGTCCATTGATAACAATACTCACTTTTTTCATGCTGCTCTCTCCTTCCTATAACATCATCATGCTTGATGCTTCGCTAACGATCTTCAGTGTCACTTTACTCTCTCCGCGTTCCTTCAGGACACGGAGCACGTTGTTGAGTGTTCTGTCCAGTAAACGGAAGCAGCCGTTGTTGTGGTTTGTTGCCCTGCTGATCAGCTCGCCCATAGCTGCCTCATCAATGTCAAAGCCTTCCAAGTAGTCCATGACCTCATTCTGATTCAGTCCTTTGAGCTTATAGTAGAAGTCCATGCGGTTTGCAAAGCGTGTCAGGGAACTCTTCAGCTCTGTCTCAAGTCTTGGCTCTCCTGCGATCACGATGCCGACATCGCTCTGATCGAAGATTCCACGGAGTATCTCCATCTTCTTCTGTGTGTACTTATTGATGAGCTTGTCTGCCTCGTCAATGATCAGGAGATATCCCTGATTGACGTTGAAGAACTCTCGGATGCGGTTCACGCGGCTCCATATGGTTCCGCCTGTGCTCCTCGGCATCCCGAGCTCCATCTCGATCGCTTCCACCAAGTCCCGGCAAGCCATCGTATCATCGCACTCGATATATGCCACTCTCTGAAGCTTTGCATACTTCTTGAGTGCGTGGGTCTTGCCCTGTCCGGACTTTCCGACAATGATGCCGAGTCCGATATTCTCCTGACAAGCTTGACACACTCCGATGGTATTGATGAAGTCCCGGCTCTCGAAGAACTCAACCTTCGACTTCAGCTTCAGTCCGGTACCTTCCGTTGTCTCAGGTGTTTCCGGAACTCCTTCCATGCCGCCGCTTGCGAGCAGGAACTCCGTGATCTTCTTTTCAATCTCTGTCGGGTCAGAGCCGTACTTCCCATTGAGGTACTGGCTCAGTGCCGGACGGGAGTAGTTCATCCGCATCGCTGCCTCTGCCTTTGTCATCTTCAGTTCTCTAAGTCTCTCGTTCATCTGTTCTGCCAGTGTCTTCTCTGTTGTGTAGGTCTTGCTTTCCAATGCTTCCATAGTTACAACCTTCCTTTCTTACTTTCTCAACCGTTTTCTTCGTATGATGCCGCGTCTGATGTTCTTGACGATCTTATCAAGCAGTACCAATACTCCGCATAATGCAAGGAATATGATGGTGCACGCTCCGATGACCGCAAGTACCATGACGAGCACAAAACTCTGATATAATGTCATCTTAATCTCCCATAGCCCGGAGCTTTCTGAGTGCGCTCTCGGCTTTATTGCTCATATAGCTGCTGTCTTCTGTTTCTTCTTTCTTGTCTGCCCGGAATCCCTGAGAGTAGGTTCTGTCATCCGGCATGGCGATCACTTTGCCTTTCTGCTTCTGCTTACCCTTCATCAGTTCGATGCCGCCTGTGGTCTCATTAAAGCCAACATACTGCTCATTGATCTCCTCAAACGGGATGCGAGCCTCTTCAAGTCTTTCCCTGTCGCGTTTCTGCTGACGTTTCTGCATCTTCAGATGTTCCTCAAGAGCCTTCTGTGATACCTTCGGAGCTACCTGAAGCAGTTCCTGACAGTAGGCTTCACAGACCTTCTTGCCGTTCTTATCAAATACATACAGGGTGCTCATGTCATCCGGGTCGTACTTGATATCCATTTTCCTTCCGATGTAGTCACACAGCTCGTCTGATCGGTACTCGAATCCCCACCGAACAATTCCGATGTTTCTGACAAGCACGTTCTCTGACTTCATCATCAGAAGTGTTGCATAAGACTTCGGCGGTGCCGCTTTGAAGTATCTCTCCTCATTCATAAAGCAGTCATATGGGGTCTTGTGCGTTTCCTTGGCTTTCTTCAGTCCGCCATGCTCTGTGTGCATATAGACCTCAGTCAGCCATTTGTGCCATTCCTCATAGAACTCTTCCATCGTCAGGAGCTCTCCGTTCTCACACATCCTCTTGATGTCCTTTGTCACCTTATCGGATGTCTTGGAACCCGTCAGTGTACCTGTGTAGCTCTTGAACCACTTCGTGAACTTATTGCACACCGTCCGGAAGAATCGCTCGATCTGACCCTTGCTCCAAGGCTCATAAGGGAGGGCTCTGTGGTCATCCTTGATACCAATGGACTTGTAAAAGCCCTTGGTCGTATCATCGAAGTCCATGCCGCTCCGGTCGTTCCTGTCGCGCCCGGTCATCGTCTTTGCCGTGTAGTCTTTACCGTTATCTATGTAGAGGTACTCCGGAATGCCTCCCGGTTCCGAGTACATCATTTTGAGAAGGGACTGCTTCAGGATGTCACTGTTTGCATCCTTGCAAAGGACATCGCCCATGATTGCCCTGCTCCTCATGTCAACCCATGCCGCTAAGTGCGGCTTGATCGGGATAACCTTACCGTTCGGCTGCTTGTATGCAACCCAACAATCGAGGTATGCTCATCACCCATGACGATCTGCATGACCTTGAGTCCGCTCGTGTCACGGCTTCCTTTGACCATAACCTTGTTCTTGTATTCCCTGCTTCCTTTTGATGCCAAGAAGTGGGCGTTTTTCATTCCCTCATCTTCCATGAGGTATGTGATGTATCTCGTCACCGTCTGATAGGACGGTATCTTCTCCCACTTGTTGACGTTGGCTACCAGTGTCAGCTTCTCATACAGCATCTCACGAGTTCCAAGGTTTGCCGCAAAGTCTTCGTTGAACCATATGTTCTTGATCACCTGTTTGACCTCCGGCTTGATGCTCGGGAAGGTACCGGACTCTTTAGGCTTCCGGCACAGGCACAGCACTTTGAAGAACTCGAACCCGACACCGGACTCCTTCTGAAGCTTGTCCGCCCATGCACAGGCTTCGTTGTACGCCTTCACATATCGGTACAGCGTTCTCTTGCCTGAGCCGAGATGCTCCTGAGCGTACTGCTCGGCATATTCCGTCTTGTTCGCTCCGTCATACTGAAGAAACTCCCTGATCACATTGCCGAGCTCCATGCCCTTGTACCACTGCTCTCTGTAGTTTTCAATGTACCAATCCACATCCGCCTCGACATACCACGGGGCTTCCGGCTCCGGCTGTGCTTCGCCCTCCGGGGAAATTGTTCCGGAAAGTTCTTTCAGCTTCGCCCGTTCCTTCCACGCGTTCCTTGCCTTCTTGGATAAGGATGCAACTGCCACCAGTACCGCGTCCTTGCCTCCGTTCTCTGACTTCTCAGTCATCGTGTCGAACTTGTCCGGGTTCCGGTTCAGCCGCTGTGCCATCGTCTTGTACTTCACTCCTTCAAGCTCGGCAGCCTCAATCAATGTGACATATTCAGCCAAACGTCTCACCTCCTTCATGCTGCTACTTCAATGTCTAAAACCCTCGATATATCCTCAAGGTACTTCTTTCCGCTACGCTCACCGCACAGGATTTTGTGTAGATACTGCTTATTGCATCCGATCAAAGCAGCAAGCTCGACCTGAGTCATACCCTTGTCAATAAGCCTTTTCTTCACTTGTTTCCCGAGGCAGTCAGCTCCATCTGCTTCGCTTTCATCTACTCACCTCGCTGTAGTTCTTACACTCTCAGTCCTGCTTCTGACAGCCTACAGCCTCGCCTACTTTGTGAATGATAATGGTACCTTTTGGGGGTCGATCTTCTATCACCCCGACTGCATACGCATTCATTTGGTTCCTTGTCTCTTCATAAGTAAAAAGCCTCAGCTTCTCGCCTGCCTCTATGTATTTCTGTTTCTCCACTACAACCTACCTTCCTGACCTACAGCTCTTTGGAGATCGTCCTCTGCTTCGGCTTGCTTCCAACCTTCTTCAGGGACATCCTGCTCACAATCGTGAGGGAGTCCGGCAGATTCTTGACTACAAGCCAACTGTCCGGGTTCAATCCATGAGCCTTCATGATCTTCTTCTGTTCCAATGTAGGGACTTTTCCATTCTTCATCAGTATTCCACCTCCGTACTGTCAATGATTTTGTCAATTACGTTGAGAATACCGTCAAGCTCGGCAGCCTCTTCCTCAAGTTCCGCCTTCTTCTCAGAGACGATCTCAAGTTTGGCATCGAGCTTTGCCCTGTGCATCGCGAGGAGTTCCATTTCCTCCCCGGTCAATCTGTACTTCATTGCTTCGCCACCTTCCTATATCTATCAGATACGGAGCTCCTGAAGCTCTGCCTCAAGGTCTTTCATCTCGGCTTTGCGTGTGGCAAGCAACTCTGTGAGTGTCTCTATCTCAAGCCTGCATGATGTCATCTTCTCTTCCACTTCTTTTGCTTTCTTGGCTCTTGGTTCCATATCCCTGAAGAGTGCCATGCCAAAGCTCTTATACAGTTCTGCTACTTCGTCCTTGCCGGACACGTTTCTAATTACCGGATGGAATTGGTAGACGAACTCGATGAGCTTGTAGTCTTCATCGCTGACCGTGCTTTCAATTCGTTCCTCGAACTCATGCTTCTGCATCCGATACCTTCCTTCCCGGTGTGATTACCACACCAATGATCTTTCTGATATGCTGCCATGCAGTACGCTTCATGTCTGCATGATCTGCACATTTCCTCGGGAGTCATACTCATTCCCCTTCCTGTTATCCATTCCTTTGTCCTGACCCGGACGATTTACCTTTATTTTCCGGAGAACTCCGGTTGTGAATTTCAGAAATGCTTGATATAATTGTTGGGTTACAAGTAACCCCCTTGCAAGGATAAGTATATCTCCGTATCCGGAGAATGTCAAGAACATTCTTCATTATTCGGAGAATATTTTCCGCATCCGAAGAAAGAGAGGTCTATATGGAAATAATTATGAAGAGTATTGGTGAAAGAATTAGAGATAGAAGAAAAGAGTTGCACCTCACGCAGAATGACATCAAGTCCGCTTGTGGCATATCCTCCGGGGCGTTGAGTGAGATTGAAAACGGAAACCGAACACCATCAATTATCATTTTTCATGCACTGTCAGAAGTTCTTCAGTGTTCTATGGATTGGTTGGCAACCGGAAAAACTCCGGATGCAGAGAATGCTATCATCTCCTCATCCGAAGATTTTAGATCAGAGGTAGAAGTGGAACTCCTGAAGGGTTTCCGTCAGCTCGATCAGGACGATCAGGATGAACTCATGGGACTGCTTGCCCTGAAGCTCCGCAAGGTAAAAAGGGACGGAGAAAAAATGGCAACATTATCCAATTCAGACGATGGTGAAGTGAGTGACAAATTGGCTTGATTTTTTTGTGGTCTTTTTGGGTTACTTGTAACCCTTAAAGCCTCAAAAATGTGTAGAATTGCTCCGGACGGAACTATTTCACGAAAAAACGGAGAAAAGCCCCATTTTAAGCCAATTCTACATAGCTTTTCGCGTGGTTCCGTTTTGTAGAATTGCTCCGGACGATTTTTCGCTCCTGATCTACCGGACGAATAACGCAAAATAACGCTCCGAAAATGGGGCGTTATTCGTGAAAACCCTTGTATTTACTGGGTTTATCCACATTTTATGCACATTGAAAACAGAATATCAGTAACGCGGTAACGCCACGTTACAACGCTTCGGGCATTTCAATCTGATCACCCTCGTGCTATAATATCCTTACAACCTAACCAACCAACCGGAGAGGGGCGCAAGTGCTGATTATTCCAATGCTTTCAGGCACTTCCGCCTCTTTCTTCTTGATTTTACGCACGAAAAAAGACACGCGGACAGTTTTCTCATTATTCCTGTCACACGCGTCTCACTTTTTCCTCGGTCGAATCGTCAAAACCCTTGTATTCTCGGGGTTTCCCGTCATTTCCCGGGTTCTCTCCACTGATCTCATGTTGAATGTCCCTTTGTGTCAGTTATTCTGTTAAGTTACAATCACCATAAATGCTAAAATTTCTTTATCAAAATCGCTTTATCCTCTGCTGAAACATTCATAGCCTCCATCGCCTGTTCCGCAGAAATTTTCATATTTTCCATTAAACTTTGAATAGCCTCAAACAACACTTCTATCCTTTCCCTGTCAAGTCGCTCTTCCATTGCTTTGCACATTTGACTTCGACCTCCTTCCGTTTCCTTAAAATGTCTAACAGGCTTTTGCAATGCTTCATAAAACATATCAATTGCACTGGTACATCGAAAATCGTGCATCAGTCTACCAACAGGATCATCGTCATTTTTATAACTACCATTCACATATATGATATGTGATCCATCATTAAACAATGCTCCTGTTTCCCTAACTATTCGCTCGATGTGATACATTGGTAATCCCTGTCCCATAAAGTCATTTTCTGTAATAAAAATGACATATGAATCATGAATTTCCTTAAACTTCTGTTTCGCCTCCAACATTCTCGTATCAAGCATGCTACTGTGAAATCTTGCCCGGTGAACATCTGCCCCCGCATCCGCACGCTGTACCTCGATATTGTAAATCTTGCCCTCAGCATCCTGTGCATAAATATCAAGCTCAATTGTTCGACCACCGGTAACTGGACTTTTATATTCTCTCTGTGCTATCACTTCAAGAACTTTCAAATCAGTCCGTCCTAAAATAATATTTAGAACCAACTCCGTCGCTTCTATATTGCGGTCAAATACCATCGTCATAAAGTCATCATCTAACAGCCGGAATCCAGCAAGCATTTTGAGATTTTCTTCTGTAATCTCGTTTTTACTTTGTGCCACTGCAAATCTCCTCTCAGTTGTGTTTATTATAAGCTTTTTCTCTTGTCAACTCAATATATTTTTGAATGTGTAGATAGAATGCTTTTAACAATTAAGTAAACATGTCAAAACCATGTACGGATTCCAAATCCAGAATCGTATCACTTACTATTCCAAGCACTCTTAACCTCTATTCTATTACAACTCCAAGCACCTCAACTAAAAAAGTCTTCAAATTGATAATCTCCATACTTTGGATAGTTGCTGTCCCCTCAGGCTGCAAGCAAAAACTTGTGTATGGTTTTAAGTTAAACTCTTCATTATTCGATTCGAAATTATCATTTTTATTTATTTTCAATGTTGTTTTAAACGGTTCTATATCCTCCACTATTTCATTTTTTGCAACATCCAAATCATAGCAAATAAATTTGTAGATTAATCTGAATGGATGATTGATCTTTTTGGTTAATGTACCTTTTAATTCTATATACTTTGGAGATCCCATAACATCCACAACAAAGTCAATCCCTTTTGTTGTATTGTAATCCAGCAAGCTAAACTTAAATAAATCTGGATAGTGTTCCATTATTGTAAGCAACACTACAAATGTCTCCGACTCCGAATATCCACTTTTATTTTTAGTTGGCTCCAATATTTCTGTTCCATCTGGCAAAATAATCTTTTTTCTTGTCTTTCTTGCATTATATCTCTTTTTCAGTTCTTTAGCATCCGAATCAATAGATGAAATTGTTTTCTCCATCAGCTCCCAATCTTGTCTTTCTTGCATTGCATCATTCACTCTTTTGCTTTTAAACACCTTATTTACTTCTTTTTTTATCAGGTCTAGCTTTTCAATATCAGTATTTCTTATAGAACCACGGTTGGCCGTTAATTGAAAATCATCACAATCTATAAACGCCTGCATATATGTATAAGAGCCAACACCTTTTCCTCCAACAAGCCAGTCATCAACTTTTTCAACTGGAACACCACCTTTGCAAGCCCACAATCCATACCTTTCCCCATCCGTATGATTTTCTTCTGTACTAGCTCTCCCCTGTTTTGATAGTAACAAATCATACCTTCTCTTTGTTTCATATCCTTCCAAATTGATAATCAGCTTAAAGGAAAGACTTCCCGTTGTTATAGTTTCATTATAAACCATCTTACTATAAAACATGTATGACGCCTTATTACTTCCAATTTTCTTTGCATATTTTTTCATGGCAGTGTCCGTTACTCTTTCATCTGGAAAATAATGTCCTAATGAAATTTCCTCAAATTTTCCTAATTCCGTATCCACAAATTTGGGAACAGGATCACAATCACACAAATCTTTGTATTTTTTCTGGAAATTTTCTTGTAGCAGTCCACACAAATATAATTTGATATTTTTGTTTTTCAATTCTTCATTATATGCCGTCTCAATTGTACCTATAATAGAGTACCACCTGCAATAATCTCTTAAATATATATGGTTAATTTAAACCTTGTATATTGCGTTCCAAAATATCTGGGAGCAATAATTCTAACACAGAATCCTGACACCCAATCATTTGGCAAAGAAATCCCCAGCTCTGACGGTTCCATGAAATCTGAATAATGTAATTCATGTTTTTCTGCAATTTGTTCTATAGGCTTTTCCATCTTAACAGCCCAATAATCTCCATTTTCCGTTTTTGAACATATGTGCACCTCGTCCGCATTAAAAAACACTTTTGACCCATGACCTTTATAACCATGTTTTCCGTTAGGAACAAAATCCTCCGTTATTTTACTTGAGTTAGCAACATCAAAAAAGGAAGCTATCTTTTCTCTCAATAACCCATTACCATTATCTATTATGTCTATAATCAAAGAGCTTCCACTAATTTTACGCTGTTCATAAACTTTAATATACATTTGGGTTGCATCTTCATCAAAAGAATTTTGAATACCTTCTCGGAAAATTTCCAAAGGATCCCCAAAATCTGTAATAATTTGGTAAAGCTCATAGCCTTCGTTTACTCTAACTTTGCTCATAAATTCCTCCAATCTATAATGTGTTTTATTACAATTACAATCCCACATTATTCCTTTATCTTTATAATGCGCACATTATATGTTTTACTTGTACAAGCAACAATTCATATTAAAATTATATCAAATAACCATCATCTTTACAGTTTCATATTTTAAAAGAAATTGTATATCGATAAAGAAAAATCTAATAACGATGGACGGTTACGCAAAACGATTACAACACAATCTCTTGAGGTAGAAATCAAATGATACGCCGTTGTATTACTTAACGGATCTACATTATGCTCAGCACCAAGCGCAACTCCAATATATCTCGCACCCTGCTCAATTAATTTAACACTGTCAGGGCTGTATGTAATTGCTACCTCATTAGAATCATTTTCATCTTTTGAAATTTTCAAAACATTTTTCGCCATTTCTAGGTCATTTAAATCACTACTCATTTCCAGTCTTCTTTCCGTCTCCACCTAAGATATATGGTTATTAATTATTGTGACAATGCCGTAACTTTTCTAACTTCATAGTATGGCTTAGAATTCGAATATCTTTATTTTCATATAAACCAGTACTCTCTTACTTAACTACGATATCGATTTTACTCTCAACATTCATCTCTAAATGTACTACTCGCTTATTAGTTACAATTTCTAATTTGTTAAGATTACACTGAGCCAATTCCTTTACCTGTGAATCCACCTCCCTAACATTACCTGAATCGATAAGATTTCCATCATCATTACCGATAATATTGCTAATTGCTTCATCGTCATCTTGTGGAATATCAAATATATCTTCCACATCCATCTGATTATTTACCTTATGTTCTCTGTAGAGCAAATAACCCAAAAAACCTACCATTGGTCCCGTAACCAACAATGCAATTGCTACAGGACTATTTTTTGTTATTTGTTTCAACTTAATCTGAGTATCAGATTCTTCCCCATTTTTATACATCTGATCCGCATTAATAATTTCTATAGAATGTACTTCCTGATGATAGATTCCTACAATAGGTCTGTCAAAACGATTGTATGTGTAAGTAAATTTTTTTCTACTTTCTATCATGATTTTTTCAAATCGATTTCTGTTCTTTCTCAAACATGGTTCCTTCTGACTTTCAAGATTAGTAATTATCATATCTCTCCTTTCGGTATCTGGATATATATGTCTTTCAAATCACTCGATTTCTGTTCTTTCTCAAACATGGTTCCTTCTGACTTTCAAGATTAGTAATTATCATATCTCTCCTTTCGGTATCTGGATATATATGTCTTTCAAATCACTTCATAAACTTGTTCTTTTGCTCCATCTAAACAAAATCTCAATTAAGACTGTTCCACAGACCCAATTTAAATAGCACAGAAAAACTATCTGACAAATAAATACTTCTAATTCT
>NZ_QUET01000027.1 GCF_003478445.1 Roseburia sp. AM59-24XD | reverse complement strand
TGGGGCTCAGTCGTGCGGATGCGTATTTATCAAAGCATTGCAAAGCAAAGATTTTTCGGAAATCCTACTGATCTGCGTCAATTTTTTAGTCATAGTTCACGGATCAAGTGATTTCTCAGGCAAAATTGATATTTTATTTTCCGGACATAAGAAATATTATGGGCAAATTTCCATCCTTGGTATGGGAAGTCTTAGTATATAATATGAGAAAATTATATAAAATTGATAGGAAATAGGCAAATTTTATTGACATATAAACGAATAAAATATAAGCTTAACGGAAGAAAACATTGTGATAATGTCTAAGCGCTTAAGAGGACAGAAACGAAAGGTACGAGACAATATGGCGAAAAATCAGAATGCGTATTACAAAGAGATCATGGAAAGTATCGCAAAATACAGAAAGCAGGGCTTTGGCATTGACCAGCTGGAGGAGATCAGACAGGGACTGGAGCATGAGGTCAAGGCATCTGTCTATGCGGATAAAGATTACGTCGCTGTACAGATGCGTCAGATACGTTTTGGATTAGAGGAAGGACTGGATGTCACATTATATAACGATAAACGGTATGACTGGTTTCAAATGGAGGAGATACGTCTTGGCCTGAAGGACGGGGTGGATGCATCGATCTATGCGAAACCTCAATTTTCGTATGAGGTTATGCGTGAGCTTAGAAAGGCTCTGGAGGACCGGATACATCTTGAGAAATATGCCGGTGTCGGTGCTGAGATGTTACGCGAGCTTCATCTGGCAATTCTGGATCATCAGAATATCATTCCTTATATCAAGGCAGGGTATGTACCGGAGCAGTTAAGTGAGATCAGGCGAGCCATGAAAGAGGGCTGTAAGATCGATCCGTATCTGAATACGGCGTACCGTGGAGCGGCGATCCGTGAGATTGTGGAAGGCATGGAAGAGGGACTGGATGTTAAGACGTATGCTGATGTGGAGTATTCCTGGCAGCAGATGCGTGAGATCCGCCTCGGTCTTGAAAAACGTCTTGATGTAACCGTATATTCCAAGAAACTGTACTCCTGGCAGCAGATGCGCGAGATCCGGATCGGACTGGAGGAGAATCTGGATATTTCCGTCTATAAGAGCATGGTTCATTCTGCCACAGATATGCGCAAGATCCGTGTGAAGATGGAAGAGGAGCAGAAGCGGTATGCATCACTTAAAATGTCTGGGAACGGACCGGAGATATCCGATGATCTGGGAGAATTCTGCAAGACACTGCCGAAGAATGCCGTCCGTTTCTTTGTGGATCCGGACAAGCTCAAGGCATATGTCTATGTGGGGGAGACTGCGGAGAGGCTGACAAAGGAGCGGCTGATCGGAGGTCTTTCCGAACATAAGATCGTCAAGGGACTGGATAAGGGTGTCATCAATCAGTTACTTGGCGGAAAGCTGCGCGGTGAGATGGTCGTTGTGGCGAGAGGAAAGCTGCCGGTCCGTGGTGAGGACGGATACTACGAGAGCTTTATTTCTGACAGGGAGCATAACGGTGTGATCGTCAATAAGGATGGGACTGTAGATTATACAAAGGCAGCATTATTTGTAAAGGTTACGGCAGGACAGAAGCTGTTATTCTATCATGAAGCGAAACCGGGCAAGGATGGCTATACGGTCGAGGGGGCAAAGCTTCGGGCTGCTTCCGGCAGGGAGAAGGTGCGTATTAAGGGGAGAGGCTTTAAGCTTCTGGAGGATAATAAGACCTATTTGGCGGAGGAGAATGGCTGTGCAATACTGGAGGATTCCGTTTTGAAGGTGATGCCGCTTCTGGAGCTTGGAGATACCGCCAATCTGATGGGAGAGGTTTCCTATGACGGTGCGGTACATATTACGGGAGATGCCGGTGGCAATCTGCATGTGATCGCTTCCGGAGATATCATGGTAGATGGCTTCATTGAGAATGCGGTGCTTGAGAGTGCCGGAGATATCCTTGTCAGGAAGGGAGCCAATGGAAATGGTGTTGCGAAGCTTGTCGCCGGCAAGACGGTCATGGGACGTTTCTTTGAAAATACAGCCATTCAGGCGGAGACGATCATTGCGAATTACTTCTTCCGCTGTAATCTGTATGCCGAGAAGGTGGTACGGGTCAGCGGCATGGGTGGAAGCATTGCCGGAGGCTCTGTTTATGCAGGCTTTAGTATTGAGGCAGGCACGGTTGGCAACCGTAATGGTATCCGGACGGATATTCAGCTTGGCTACGACAAGGACAGACCCGGCATTGACTATTCCGGACAGCTTGGCGAGATTGAGAGCCAGCTTACCATCTTAAATAATGCTCTGGATGAATATAAGGAAAAGTATCCGCCGGAGGAGCGTAATATGATGCCGATCTTCTTGAAGATCGAGAATGCCGTTTACACCAAACAACAGGAAAAAAGCGATGTGGAGAAGCTGATCGCACAGCAGCTTGAGGAAAGGAAAAAGGCGAAGCAGGCATATATCAAAGTATACAATATGCTGTATGAAGGAACGAATGTTACGATCAACAACGTTGTATATAGCGCAGATACCAAGAAATGTGTTATGATCAAGAATGTAGCCGGCAGAATCGTTGTACAGAATCTGCAGGGCTGATGAAGTGGATTACGAAGGATGTGACCATAAGATCCATCTGCTGTAATAGAGAAAAGTAAGCAGAATAAAGAAATGAGGTACTAATGGGAGAAAAAATATTAATTGTCGATGACATTGAACTGAACCGCGAGATTCTTGCCGTAGCTCTGGGAGATACTTACCCTGTGCTTGAGGCAGGCAATGGCAATCAGGCAATTGAAATCTTGAGGGAGCATTCAGAAGATATCGCAGCGATCCTTCTGGATCTGATCATGCCGGAGAAGGACGGCTATGCTGTTTTACAATTCATGAAGGAATCTGAGCTGTTAGAGAGTATACCGGTGTTAGTTATCAGTGCAGAGTCAAAGACAGAGGTTGAGAGAGAATGTCTGGAGCTTGGCGTTTCCGAATTTATCCGGAAGCCGTTCGACAGTGTGACAGTGCGCAGCCGTGTCAAGAATATCGTGGATCTGTTTAAGTACAAAAACAGGCTGGAAGAAAAGGTGCGGATACAGACAGATAACCTGAAGCGGCAGAACAAGCTGTTGGAGCAGCAGACGATCAAGATCAAGGAGAATAACGAAAATATTATTGATGTACTTGGTACTGTTGTAGAGTACCGTAATCTGGAGAGTGGTGAGCACATCAAGCGTGTGAAGGGCTTTACGAGGATCCTCGCAGAGTGTGCTGCCCAGAAGTATCCGGAGTACAGTCTGACCCCGGAGAAGATCGATATTATCGTAGCGGCAAGTGCACTGCATGATATCGGTAAGATCACGATCAGGGACAGTGTACTTTTGAAGCCGGGCAGGCTTGATAAGGACGAGTTTGAATATATGAAATCCCACACGGTGAAGGGCTGTGACATTCTGGAGCAGATCGACGGCGCATGGGACGATGAATATGCGAAGGTGAGCCGTGCAATCTGTCGTTATCACCATGAGAGATACGATGGAAAGGGATACCCGGACGGACTGATCGGAGAGAAAATTCCTCTGGAGGCACAGCTTGTGTCGGTAGCGGATGTATACGATGCGCTGGTCAGTGAGAGAATTTATAAGGATGCCATTGAGAAGGAGAAGGCATATCATATGATCCTGATGGGAGAATGTGGTGTATTTTCCCCAAAACTGATGGAGTGTTTCAGGGAATCCAAAGAAGAGTTTGAAGCGTTAGCAAGAAAATATGAAATGATACATGAGGAGTAATGTGATGACAGTAAAGGAATGTTATGAGAAGATGGGAGCCAATTACGAAAATGTACTGAGCCGTCTGGGCGGAAGCGAGGCTCTTGTGAAGAGGCTTGTGTTAAAGTTTTTAGATGATGCCAGCTATCAGAAGCTGGAGGAGCAGCTTTTGAATAAGAATGTTGAGGAGGCCTTCCGTGCGGCGCATACCCTGAAGGGGGTCTGCTTAAACCTTGGCTTTGACAATCTGTTTACCGTAAGCTCCGATCTGACGGAGAAGCTTCGTGCCAAGGAGTTGGACGGAGCTGACGAGCTGTTTGCAAAGGTAAAGGAGCAGTACGAGATTACAGTAGCTGCAGTGAAGAATCTGGATTAGGCTTGCGGATCTGTCGCAGTATTTTGCGGAAGGGATTTCACGGCAAACTATTTTATTCCTTGATGCGGACATGCAGGAGGGAGTCTGTCCCATTTTGGGGATAGTGAGAATATATAGATTGAAGCAGAGGGATGATAGAGTGAAAACAAACAAGAAGCGATTGTGTGTGGGAATACTGGCACATGTTGATGCCGGGAAAACAACATTATCAGAGGCATTGTTATATACCTGTGGTGTGATCCGCAGTCTGGGAAGAGTGGACAATCAGGATGCTTTTCTGGATACCTATGCGATGGAGAAAGAACGCGGGATCACTATTTTTTCCAAACAGGCAGTGCTTCAGACCGATGAACTGGAGATATCACTTCTTGACACGCCGGGACATGTGGATTTTTCGGCGGAGATGGAGCGGACTCTTCAGGTGCTTGATTATGCAATTCTTGTGGTGAGTGGCATGGATGGCGTGCAGGGGCATACGAGAACACTGTGGCAGCTTCTGGATCGTTACCGGGTGCCGACTTTTTTATTTGTCAACAAAATGGATCAGCCGGGGACGGATGCACAGACGTTGTTAGCGGAGCTGAAGGAAACGTTGTCGGATGGCTGTACTGATTTTGGGACAGAGGATAAGAACGATCTCTATGAGAATGCGGCACTTTGTGCGGAAGATCTTCTGGATACCTTTCTGGAGACCGGAGAGGTTGCAGAGGAAGAGATTGCCGAGTTGATCAGGGAAAGAAAGCTGTTCCCGTGTTATTTTGGATCGGCACTGAAAATGGATGGGGTAGACCGGTTACTTTCCGGTATTACCACATATACGAAGAGTCCAAAATATGGGACAGACTTTGGAGCGAGAGTTTTTAAGATTCTTCGGGATATTCAGGGAAACCGTCTGACCTATCTGAAGGTGACCGGTGGAGATTTGTCCGTAAAGGATCTGGTGGATTATATGCCGCAGGAGAAGGAAAGCGTGCGTCTGTCAGAGAAGGTGAATCAGATCCGGATCTATTCCGGCGAGAAGTTTGAGGCAGTGGACTGTGCGCCGGCAGGCTGTGTCTGTGCGGTTACAGGTCTTACCGCCACATATCCGGGACAGGGACTTGGTGTGCAGGAGGATGCGGTGGAGCCGCTTTTAGAACCGGTGCTTACTTACCGGATGGAGCTTCCGGACGAGGTGCATCCGGCAGCCTTTCTGCCAAAGCTTCGTATGCTTTCGGAGGAGGATCCGATGCTGCATATCGTCTGGTCAGAGGAGCTTCAGGAGATACAGGTCCAGGTTATGGGAAAGGTACAGCTTGAGATCCTGCAGACGCTCATTAAGGATCGTTTTAATGTGCTTGTTACCTTTGGCGCCGGAAGGATTGTGTATAAGGAGACGATCGCAGACCGTGTGGAGGGTGTCGGACATTTCGAGCCGCTGCGCCATTATGCAGAGGTGCATCTGATCTTAGAGCCGGGAGAACCGGGAAGCGGGGTGCAGTGTCTGCTTGGCTGTAGCGAGGAGCAGCTTGACCGGAACTGGCAGAGACTGATCCTGACACATTTGGAGGAACGAACGCACAGAGGTGTGCTGACAGGGTCGGCACTGACGGATGTAAAGATTACGGTGGCAGGCGGCCGCGCCCATCAGAAGCATACAGAGGGCGGTGATTTCCGACAGGCAACGTACCGTGCCGTGCGTCAGGGACTGATGCAGGCACAGTCGGTGCTGTTAGAGCCATATTATGATTTTGTGCTGGAGGTTCCGGCAGAGAATGTCGGACGTGCGATGACGGATATGAGCCAGAAGGAGGCAGAGGTTTCGTCTCCGCAGCTGCATGGAGATACGGCAGTGTTAAAGGGGAGAGGACCGGTTTCTACACTTTGGGATTATGCCGGAGAGCTTGCAGCATATACAAAGGGAGAAGGTCATCTTTCCTGTGTGACCGGCGGCTATGGACCGTGTCACAATGCACAGGAGGTGATCGAGCAGAATGGTTATGACCCGGAGGAGGATATGGCAAATCCGACCGGCTCTGTTTTTTGCAGTCATGGCTCCGGTTTTTATGTGGAATGGGACAAAGTGCCGGAATATATGCATGTGGAAAGTGTGCTGGATCCGGGCTCGGCTGTGGAGTATGAGCAGTATGCATGGACAGAATATCAGATCAGGCGGGAGCGTAAGGAAAGTGAAGGGGAGCAGTGGATCGGCGTGGATGAGGTCGATGCGATTCTTGACAGAACCTTTAATGCCAATAAGAAAGAGGGGTTTACACCGCATAAGGGAATCTCACACAGGACAAGGCGTAATGTCGGACAGCCAAGTGTCCGTGAATATGGACAGAGTGCAAAGAAGCCTGCCGTGAAAAAAGAAAAATATCTTCTGGTAGACGGTTATAATGTGATATTTGCCTGGGAAGAATTAAATGAACTTGCAAAGGTAAATATTGACGGGGCAAGAGGACGTCTGATGGATATTCTCTGTGATTATCAGGGAATCAGGAAATGCAATCTGATCGTTGTGTTTGATGCGTACCGGGTGCAGGGGCATCCGACCGAGATCCTCGATTATCACAATATACATGTGGTTTATACGAAGGAGGCGGAGACTGCCGATCAGTTTATTGAGAAGTTTGCTCATGAAAATGGGGCGAAATATGATGTGACGGTGGCAACCTCCGATGGACTGGAGCAGATCATCATACGCGGACAGGGCTGTGGTCTGATCTCGGCAAGAGAGTTTGAAAAGGAAGTGGCGTCTGTGCAGGCGCATGTCCGGACAAGGCTTGAGGAACAAAGAAGTGGTGGTAATACATTGCTTGACAGTCTGTCACAGGAGGAGCGGGATGCGATTGAGGTATTTCGCGAGAAGGAAGAGAATAAGCAGAATTACGCGAAAGTGTTCTTAGAGAAGGAATAGAATGGGATGCCGTGGATGTGAAGGAAAACGGTTAGAAAGGGAAGGTGTATATGGAGCAGGAGAAGCTTGAGAGAGTACAACAGGAAGTCAATCAGGTGATTCAGGGAAAATCAGATGTTGTACGAAAGGTGTTTGCGGCGATGCTTGCCGGAGGTCATATTCTGATGGAGGATATTCCGGGAGTTGGAAAGACGACACTTGCAACGACCTTTGCAAAGACGCTTGATCTGCGTTATCACAGAGTGCAGTTTACGCCGGATGTTCTGCCAAGTGATATTCTTGGTTTTTCGATGTATCAGAATAAGACCGGTGAGTTCGAGTTTCATCCGGGTTCGATTTTCTGTAATCTGTTTCTGGCAGATGAGATCAACCGTACCTCTCCGAAAACGCAGTCGGCCCTGCTTGAAGTTATGGAGGAGAGACAGGCGAGCGTGGAGGGAAAGACATGGGCACTGCCGGATCCGTTTTTCGTGATCGCAACGCAGAATCCGAGCGGCTCCTCGGGAACACAGTTTCTGCCGGAGTCCCAGCTGGATCGTTTTATGATCTGTCTTTCTATGGGATATCCGTCTCATCAGGACGCCGTGTCGATCTTAAAAGGCGAGGTGTGGAAGCAGGCGCAGGAACGCAGACGGGTGCTTACGGCAGAGGAATTAAAGCAGCTCCAGAAAGAAACAGAGCAGATCTATGTTCATGATGCTGTGTATGATTATATTGTTTCTTTAGTGGAGGAAACGAGAAAACCGGGACTTTTTGCGGAGGGTGCCAGTCCGAGAGCGTCAATCGCACTGCTTCGCATGGCAAGAGCGATGGCACGTCTTGAGGAAAGGGATTTTGTGACGGCGCAGGATGTACAGAGCGTGTTAAAAGAGGTGCTGGGTCACCGTGTGAAGCTTGGGACAAGAGCAAGAGCGGAGGGGATGGATACGGCGGAATGCATCCGCGAGCTGATCCTGAATGTGAAAAGCCCGCGCAGTTAGGAGGCGGTTTGTATGGAAGAGAAAAGAAGGATTCGTCTGCGGTGGCGGAGACTGGTGTGCTATCTTTTGATCCTTCTTGCAGCCGCCAGCTGTTATATCGTGCTTCGAAGTTATCTTCTCCTGATGGTTGTGCTGCTTCTCGTTGGAGTGCTTGCCGTGTCTGTTTATGGCGCATGCAGGCTCGCCGAAAGCATACAGGTGGTACTTCGTTTTTCGGAAAGACAGGTTATACAGGGGGAGACACTGGAACTTAAGGCGGAGCTTACGGGAAGGCGATGGATATCATTAGAATGTCTGCTTTCGCTTACTGCTGAGAATATTTTTCTGGAAAGCAGCAGCCCGTTTGAAATCTCTCTGCCGGTCCGGGCAGATCGTATGGAAACCTGCAGTATTCCGTTAAGGGTCAAGCGTTTGGGATACTTCCGCGTAAAGGCAGAACGCATCCGGGTGCGCGATCTGCTGGGAATTTTGGAGATCGCAGTGCCGGCTCTGGCAGACTGTGAGACCTCCGTGATCCCCAGGATCACAGTTGCGAAGGCGCAGATGACGCCGGGACTTTTGGCGGGGATGTCAGAGAATGAGGAAAGTCACAGAAAGGGAAGTGATTTCTCGGAGGTGAATGATATCCGTGCTTATATTCCGGGGGATAAGCTGCGGGATATTCACTGGAAGCTTTCGGCAAAGCAGGCTGAGCTTATGGTCAAGGAGCGTGTCAGCATGACAGGCGCGCAGATGATGATCCTTTTGAAGCTTTCCGGGAACAAGCAGGAAGCGGAAGAGCTGATACAGAAGTTTGCCGATATGGCAGGGATGTTTCTGTTCTGCAAAACACCCATATGTCTGCTGATCTGGAATGCCGGCTCATACACCTTTGAGGAGTATGGCTGTGACAATATGGAGGAATTAAAGCGGGCATTTGCGGCAATTTTGCGTGTTCCCCTTTCTGCAAGGGCTGAGGAACAGCAGCTGCAGTATCTGAAAAACTGCTATCCGTTTTTAGGGACATATCTTTGTATGGAATACATGGATGGTCAGGTACAGGTGGTGATGCGGGATAATGTTTAGAAGAAAAAAGAACAGGGATGAAATAACGAACATAGAACTGACCGAGGGAATGATGATCTGTCCGGAATATCAGGGCAGTGAGAACCGGATGAAAACGCTTCTTTTGAAGGGCGTTCTGGTCTATCTGCTTGTGATGGGTGTGATGGGCTCGTATCTGTCAGCACTTGATATCCGTTTTTCGTGGGTGGCTCTGCATGTGGTGATCTTTCTTTGTACCATGTACTGTGCCGCTCTTTATTACAATAAACTATGGCAGGATATCGGTTATCTGTTGCTGCTGGGGGCGATGGCAGCAGGGGGTTGTCTTCTCGGAAAATATATCAACAGTGGATTTTATTCGGTGGCAAATGATCTTTCGGAGGCAGCTTCGGAGTTCTTTGACAGTAATGCGATGCGCTCTTACGGAGAACAGGTCGGAAACCGTTATTTTGCAGTGACGGTCTCCATGAGCTACATCGGTTGTGTCTGCTGCGTGATCGCCAATATTCTGGTGTCGCGGAAGATGCGCTGTGGAATTGTTCTTCTTGCGGCGGCGGGAACGCTTGCTATGCCGCTTTATCTGGAGAAGGAACCCTCTTTTTTATACACGGTCATGCTGCTTGCGGGCACAGTTTTGTGCTTTATGATCCGAAGCGGCGGTCATTACCGGCTGACGTTTGATAACCATGCTTATACATGGAAAGAAAGGAAGCGAAGGATCGACTATGTCTATTCGTCTGCCGGGCTGGCGCAGTTAATCTGTGCTGTTTTGACCGGAAGTGTGTTGCTGCTTGGTGTGGCAAATCTTTTGTATCCGCGCACGCTGCATCAGCAGATCCGTGGAACGAGCCAGATGAAAAAGGATTCCCTGGAAATCGTTGAAAACGTATCGATGCTTGGAATCGCCGGTCTGTTTAATTTCTACCCGAATACCGGCGGACTGACGAGTGGAACACTCGGCGGTGTCAGTGCGATCCGTTATGATTATGAGACGGATCTTAAAATACGTTTTGCACCGTATACCCAGAACCGTATTTATTTTAAGAGCTTTACCGGAAATGAGTATCTGCCGTTTCGAAACCGCTGGCAGAGGCAGACGGATGAAACGGGACAGGCTGTGGCGGAGCGCGTGGATATCACTACAGACCGCATGAAGAATAATTATCGGAAAGGTAAGAAGAATACAGGAAAAGGAAAGATCGCTGTGAAAAATGTGGCAGCAGCAACGGGAGTGTATCTGCCGTATTATTCGGAGGATATCAGTCAGGAGGTTTATCCGGGGGCGGAGCTTATCTACACATTTTATCCGTCTCTTTCCGGACAGAAGCTTAAAGGGTTATCTGATGAGAGAAAGCAGGCACTTGCAGACTGGCGGGATGTGCCGGAGGAGGATATGAAGGCAGTTTCTTCACTGTGTCAGGCAGCAAGACTGTCGGGATCGCTTAGTGTCCGGGAAAACGTACAGAGGCTTGCACAGTATTATCAGGAAAATATCCCGTACTCTTACCGCCCCGGGGCAACGCCGTATCAGGAGGATTTTGTGAATTATTTCCTTACGAAAAACAGGCGCGGCTATTGTGCACACTTTGCAAGTGCGGCAACACTGGCATTTCGTTATATCGGAATTCCGGCGCGTTATGTGGAGGGCTACGCGGTGGATCCGCAGGATGTATCGGAGGAAGGTACGATCGAGTACGATGAGAAATACGAGGCTTATTATGAAGGAACCTCCGAGGTTGGAAAGACTGCCGTTGTGTCCGTAAATGTGACTGATGCCAACGCACATGCGTGGGTGGAGGTCTATGATGAGTCGCTCGGCTGGCAGGTGCAGATGTAACACCGGTGTCCGGCGAAAAGGAAGAGGATAATGGTTTATGGAAGAGAATTTTAAATTTCCTGGGAGCCGGCGGAAATTCGCAGGATGATACCGGAGGCAAGGCATCCGGTAATGACATTTCACCGATCGTGCAGCAAATGAAGAGGACAAGCATATACATTTCCGTGGTTGTGGCGGCAGTGCTTGTCACAGCATTTCCGGTGATGATCTGTGGAAAGCATGTGGTGTGGTTGTGGCACTTCTGGCGCAGTGACCGGAATGACAGGCTGATCCTTGTTTATCAGAGGAGGTTGAAGCATATTGCCGTAAGGCATCCTTCCTTAACAGAAAATAAAAATTATAAAGATCAGTTAAATTGGCTTGTCAGGCATGGATATTGGCAGGCGGATGTGGTAAGATTGGAAAAGGCTGTTTCTATTTTGGAAAAAGCCGGCTTTTCAAAGCAGACCGTGAGCAGTCAGGAGTATAAGCTGATCCGGTCAGGTTTTTGCAGAAATAATAAAAGCGCCGGGGCAGATGCCGGCAGGAAGTGAGGTTGATAATGAATCAGGAAAATACAGAATTATTCTTTGGTGATGAGCAGGATGTTATCCTTACACTTGAGGTGGAGGATGGCACTGAGATCAAGGTGACTCCGCTTGCAAGCTTTGAGATTGAGGAGCTTGGAACAGAGTATGTCATTGCAGCTGAATTGGAGGACGATGAGGAGACGATGACCGGTGAGGTTCAGATCCTGAAGTATGAGGAGGATGAGAACGGAGAAGCAGCCATGTCATCCATCGAGGACGAGGAGGAGCTGGAGCTTGCTGCAGATGCATGCCGCCAGATCATAAAGAGCGGCGCAATTGAAGGCTTTGAGATCGAAGTCGATGAGGATGACGAGGATTCTGAGGAGTACAATGAGGATTATCTGAGTGACATTAAAAACATGATCCCGGGCATTTCCATTGAACAGGAAGAGTAGTAAGGATGCCGCCTGCGTCATATTTTGACAATCAAATCGAAATGTACTATAATTTCACATAGTTTTTTACAAAAGAAAGCAGGATGACAGGTTCTGTTGGGTGAGGAAGGGTATACGATGGAGAAAAAGAGACTGCTGTTGGTGGATGATGATCAGGTGGCGCGCGAATTGATCGAGGAGTTTATGCAGTACGACTGTGACTGCATTTCCACACAGAATGGAGTGGAGGGATTTTCCTATCTTGAGAGAAACCCGGGACAGATCGATTTGATCGTGATGGATCTGATCATGTCGGTGATGGATGGCTTTGAACTGATCCGGCGTGCACAGGAGCATCCTCTCAATAAGAATATCCCGATTTTAGTCATCGCCTCATCGGATCGTCAGGAGGATATCAGGAAGGCGTTTATGCTTGGTGCGGACGATGTTATCTTGAAACCGCTGGAGGCGGACATCGTGAAGAAACGTGTGAATAACATGTTTGATATCGCCGATTCCAGAGGCATTCACAATGTGATGGAGGATCTTGTAAGGATCGAGATTGAAGAGAACATCGAAAGCCTCGGAATCTGTCCGTGTCCCCTGTGCAGACGTGATCTGATGACGCTTGCGCTGAATAATGTGCCACCGAAGTATGTCAATACCGAGAAGGGGGCGATCATGTCGAAGGTGGGAAGCATGAGCAGCACAGAGCGTATCAAGCTTCTGGCGGAGATTGCCCGCTATGCGGAGATGGTTCGGGATTATCCGCGGCATGCTCCGGTGCAGAGTGACATTGCGCAGTAGAGTGGTTATGTGATGTAGATAAGGGGATGGATCCCTTACAATAAAATACGGCACTGACAAGTGTCTTTTAATGGAGGCAGAAATGAAAGTATCTAAGTTGGTAGGTTCACGGTTTAAAGAAAGACCGGCGGATTGTGTGATCGACAGCCATGCACTGATGGTGCGCGGCGGTTATATGAAGTATGTGGGAAATGGTATTTTTTCAGAGTTTCCGACACTGAGAAGGATTACCGCAAAGATTGAGAATATCATCCGGAGCGAGATGGATGCGATTGACGGACAGGAGGTTTTATTCCCGGTTGTTCTTCCTGCTGATCTGTGGGAGGAGTCCGGAAGATATGAGAGCGTAGGAAGTGAGCTTCTTCGTTTTACGGATCGCAACAATGCAAAGCATGTCCTTGGTATGACACATGAGGAGGCAGCTGTTCATCTGGTTCGCGAATATGCGCAGACTTATACAAAGTATCCGTTTATGATCTATCAGTTCCAGAGAAAGTTTCGTGATGAGGCAAGACCTCGTGCCGGAATGATTCGCGTACGTGAGTTTACTATGAAGGATGCTTATTCATTCCATACATCACAGGAGGATCTGGAGCGTTACTATGATATCGCTTATAAGGCATATAACCGCATCTTCCAGAAAGCCGGTATCCCTGAGGTTGTTACTGTGGCATCCGATTCCGGCATGATGGGAGGAAGTCTTTCTCATGAGTATATGCTTCTGACACCGGTTGGAGAGGATTCCATCGTACTTTGTACCGAGTGTGATTACCGTGCAAATATGGAGGCTGCCAAGACGATCGTTGAGAATAAGCCGGGTCAGGCAGAGGAGCTTGAATGCATCGAGACACCGGACTGCAAGACGATCGAGGATGTATGTGCATTCTTAAAGAGTGATGTGGAGACATCCTGCAAGGCAGTTGTATATCAGAAGAACTCTGACGATACCTATGTGGTTGCATTTGTCAGAGGAGATTATGAGATCAACGAGACAAAGCTTCGTAACCTTGTCGGTGAGGAGATTCATGCGGCAGATATCACAGACGACTGTGGACTGGTTGCCGGTTATATCGGACCATATCAGATCACAGACAAGGCAGAGGTATATATCGATGTGTCCTTAAAGGGCATTGAGTCTATGATTGCCGGTGCCAATAAGGAGGGCTATCATTATAAAGGTTTAAACCTTGCGCGTGAGCTTGGAGAGGTAACATACCATGATATTTCCAAGATACGTGAGGGTGGTATCTGTCCTTGCTGCGGAAAGTCTTCGATCACGATCAAGCGTGGTATTGAGGTTGGTAATATTTTCCAGCTTGGTACAAAGTATACTAAGTCTATGAATATGCAGTATACAGACGAGAATGGTGAACTTCAGTATCCGATCATGGGCTGCTATGGTATCGGTGTCGGTCGTCTGGCAGCATCCATTTGTGAGGCAAAGCATGACGATTACGGTCCGATCTGGCCGATCTCTATTGCTCCATGGGAAGTGGAGGTATGTTGTCTTCGTGTGGATGATGAGGAGACGAAGAAGGTTTCTGATGAAATGTATCAGAAGTTGACAGACGCAGGCGTGGATGTGATCTACGATGACCGTGATGTACGTCCGGGCGCAATGTTCTCCGATGCCGATCTGATCGGTGCACCGATCCGTGTTGTTGTCAGCCCGAGAAACTTAAAGGAGTCCTGCATTGAGCTTGCAACAAGAGATAAGTCTTACAAGGAGATGGTTCCGGTTGAGGAGGCATTCGATGCAGTGCTTCGTCTGAAACAGAAGCTGTTTGATGACATTAATGCAAAGGTAGAAGCATACGAATAAAAAAGCTGTCATCGGAAGGCGAATAGAACGATAAGGATAGTTGTTTTGCTGTGCGAAGGCGCGGTGGAACAACTATTCGCATTTTATTGGGGGTTAGATATGATTAACTTGATCGCAAAGCACTGGATCGTCAACTATAAAGAATATCAGGACAGGGTCGTACGGCAGAAGTATGGTATTTTGTGCGGCATTGTCGGGATCTGTCTGAACATCTGTCTGTTTGCGTGGAAGCTCTTAGCAGGATGGCTGAGTCAGTCGATCGCAATTACGGCTGATGCGTTTAACAACTTGTCGGATGCGGGCTCGTCCCTGATCCTTTTGTTTGGGTTCCGACTTGCGGGACAGAAGCCGGATTCGGAGCATCCCTTCGGACACGGCAGACTGGAATATGTGGCAGGACTGATCGTTTCTATGATCATTATACTGATGGCGGTGGAGCTGATGCGTACCTCGGCCGGCAAGATCCTGCATCCGGAGGAGGTCTCATGGCATGTATGGACACTTGTGGTGCTGATCGTTTCAATCCTTGTGAAAATGTATATGTTTCTTTATAACCGCACCATTGGCAATAAGATCGCAAGTGCCGCGATGAGAGCAACGGCATTGGACAGCATCAGCGATGCAGTGGCAACCTTCGTGGTACTGCTATCCACCATTATTTCTCATTTTACAGGTCTTCAGATCGATGGCTGCTGTGGTCTTTTGGTTGGGCTGTTTATTCTCTATGCGGGGATCAGTGCGGCAAAGGATACGATCAATCCGCTTTTGGGACAACCGGCAGAGGAGTGCTTTGTGGAGAAGGTGCATGAGATTGTTCTTTCGCACAAGGAGATCCTTGGAATGCATGATCTGGTGGTACATAATTACGGACCGGGGCGTATCATGCTTTCCCTGCATGCGGAGGTGCCGGTGGACGGAAGTCTTGCCGAGCTGCATGAGGTGGTCGATGAGGTGGAGCATCAGCTTTCGGATCAGCTGGGCTGTTCTGCTGTGATCCATATGGATCCGATCTGGGCGAGTGATGAGGAGTCTCTGACCATGAAAAAGGAGATGGAGGAAGATTTAAAGCTGATGGATCCGGGACTTTCGCTGCATGATTTCAGAATGGTGCGGTGTACCGGACATATAAGACTGTTTTTTGATATTCAGGAGCCGTACTCCTGCCGGATTGACGAGAAGGAGTTGATTGAGCGGCTTCAGAGGCATGTGAAGGAGAATCATCCGGGCGTGGAGCTTGTGATCTGTGTGGACCGTACTGCATAGAAAATTTCATTTCGGGAAAAAAACTTCAAAGATTTACAGAAATCAGCTTTTGTGATATGATTAAAAGAGTTTTGTCAGGTTTGACCTGGTTGTATTAAGAGAATGGAGGCAATTAAATTATGGGAATGACAATGACGCAGAAGATTTTAGCGGCACATGCAGGATTGGAGTCTGTTCAGGCGGGACAGCTTATCATGGCAGATCTTGATCTCGTTCTTGCTAACGATATTACCGGCCCGGTAGCGATTCACGAGGTTGAAAAGCTCAACAAGAAGACAGTATTTGATAAAGATAAAATTGCCCTTGTTCCGGATCACTTTACACCAAATAAAGATATCAAGTCTGCGGAGCACTGCAAGTGTGTCCGTGAATATGCCAAGGCGCATGATATTACGAATTATTTTGAGGTAGGACAGATGGGTATCGAGCATGCGCTTGTTCCGGAGAAAGGACTGATCGTAGCGGGAGATGTCTGCATCGGTGCAGATTCCCACACATGTACATACGGGGCACTGGGTGCATTCTCTACAGGCGTAGGAAGTACAGATATGGGCTGTGGTATGATCACCGGACAGGCATGGTTCAAGGTTCCTTCTGCAATCAGAATCGAGCTGACCGGTAAGCTTTCCAAGTGGGTCAGCGGTAAGGACGTGATCCTTCACATCATCGGTATGATCGGTGTGGATGGTGCACTGTATCGTTCTATGGAGTTTGCGGGAGACGGTGTTGCAAGCCTTTCCATGGATGACCGTTTCTCTATTGCCAATATGGCGATCGAGGCAGGTGCCAAGAATGGTATTTTCCCGGTAGATGAGCAGACTATCGCTTATATGAAGGAGCATTCTACAAAGGAATATAAAGTATTTGAGGCAGATGAGGATGCCGAGTACGATGAGGTGATCAAGATCGACTTAAGCACCTTAAAGCCAACGGTTGCATTTCCACATCTTCCGGAGAATACCAAGACGGTTGATGAGGCAGGAGACGTTACGATCGATCAGGTTGTCATCGGTTCCTGTACAAACGGACGTATTTCAGATCTGAGAGAGGCTGCAAGCGTATTAAAGGGCCGCAAGGTGGCAGACGGTATCCGTGCGATCGTGATCCCGGCAACACAGAGCATTTATATGCAGGCAATCGAGGAAGGTCTTGTACAGACATTTATCGAGGCTGGAGCAGTGGTAAGTACACCGACATGCGGACCTTGTCTCGGCGGTCACATGGGCTGTCTGGCAAAGGGCGAGCGCGCTGTTTCCACGACGAACCGTAACTTTGTGGGACGTATGGGACATGTAGAGTCTGAGGTATACCTTGCAAGCCCGGCAGTTGCTGCGGCAAGTGCAGTTACCGGTAAAATTTCCCAGCCATCTGATCTGGGTCTGTAGAATAGAGAATGGAGGATTAACTATGAAAGCATGTGGTACAGTTCATAAATATGGAGATAATGTAGATACAGACGTAATCATTCCTGCACGTTATCTGAATTCATCAGATCCGGCAGAGTTAGCCAAAAGCTGTATGGAGGATATCGATCCGGACTTCGTTAACAGAGTAAAGAAGGGGGATATCATGGTAGCCAACAAGAACTTTGGATGTGGTTCATCCAGAGAGCATGCACCGATCGCGATCAAGGCTTCCGGGATCAGCTGCGTTATTGCAGAGACATTTGCGCGTATCTTTTACAGAAATGCCATTAACATCGGACTTCCGATCATCGAGTGTCCGGAGGCGGCGAAGGAGATCGAGGCAGGAGATACGGTTGAGATCGATTTTGACAGCGGTGTGATCGTGGACAAGACAAAAGGAACACAGTATCAGGGTCAGGCATTCCCTCCGTTCATGCAGAAGATCATCAAGGCAGAGGGATTAGTGAATTATATCAACAGCAATTATACAGAGTAATCTGGGATAAGGAGAGTAAACATGGTATTTGGAGTGATTCTTGCCGGCGGTGTCGGCAGCCGCATGGGAAATGTTGAGAAGCCGAAGCAGTTTTTGAAGATTGGAGGAAAGCCGATCCTCATTCACACGGTAGAAAAATTTTTGATGCATGATTCGTTTCAGGAGCTGATTGTTCTGACTCCGATGGAGTGGATCGAGCATACCAAGAACCTTCTGAAAAAGTATCTTGGAGAAGCAGGAGCAGCGGTCAAGGTGTTACGGGGAGGTTCTACACGTAATGAGACGATCATGAATTCCATTGCTTATATTGAGGAAAACTATGGACTGGATGATGATACACTGATCGTAACACACGATTCGGTTCGTCCGTTCCTGACATATCGTATCATCGAGGAGAATATCAAGTATGGTCTTCAGTACGGTGCCTGTGATACGGTAATCCCGGCAACTGATACGATTGTACACAGCGAGGACGGAAAGGTGATCACCTCTGTTCCGGATCGTTCCAAGATGTATCAGGGACAGACTCCACAGACTTTTGGCGCCAAGAAGCTCAAGGAGTTATATCTGTCACTGACCGAGGAGGAGAAGGAGATCCTTACCGACGCGTCCAAGATCTTTGTGATCAAGGGAGAGCAGGTTTATCTTGTCGAGGGAGAGGTATATAATACCAAGATCACATATCCATATGATCTGAGAGTTGCAGAATCATTGCTGAATGATCCTAAGAACGGAAAGTAAATGAACAGGAAATAGTTTGTGCCGAAGGGCAGAAAGGATTTTTATGTTAAATACGATATATCGTTTAGTGGCACCCCGTAGATTTGAGATTGCATTTCAGGATATCAGTCTGCAGGGAGATGAAGTAATCGTCAGACCGACACATTTGTCGATCTGTCATGCAGATCAGCGCTATTATCAGGGCGCAAGACCGGCAGAGGTACTCGCTAAGAAGCTTCCGATGGCTTTGATCCATGAAGGAATCGGAGATGTTGTATACGACCCGCAGGGGATCTTTAAGCCAGGGGACAGCGTGATCATGATCCCCAACACACCGGTAGAGAAGGATGACGTGATCGCAGAAAATTATCTGCGTTCCAGCAAGTTCCGTGCCAGTGGCTTCGATGGCTTTATGCAGGAGCATGTCGTTCTGACACACGACAGGGTTGTGGCACTCGATCCGTCGATCGACAAGGTGATCGCCGCATTTACAGAGCTGGTATCCGTCAGCATGCATGCGGTACTCCGTTTTGATCGTTTCGCACATAAGCGCCGTAACATAGTCGGTATCTGGGGCGACGGTAACCTTGGTTATATCACATCTGTGTTATTTAAGGCAACCTTTCCGGATACAAAGCTTTATATTTTCGGCGTAAGTGAGGAGAAGATGTCCTCCTTTACATTTGCGGATGCAACCTTCAATGTCAATGACATTCCGAAGGACATGCTCGTAGACCATGCCTTTGAGTGCGTGGGTGGAGCAGCCTCCCAGAGTGCGATCAATCAGATGATCGATTATATCCAGCCGGAGGGAACCATGTCCATTCTCGGTGTATCCGAGTATCCGGTGCCGATCAACACACGTATGATCCTGGAAAAGGGACTGCGCATGTTTGGAAGCAGCCGAAGCGGCAGAGAGGACTTTGAGAGAACAGTTGCGCTTTATAAGAGCAATCCGGAGATCATCAATTATCTGAGCAATATTGTCGGAGCACAGATTCCGATCCGTGATATCAAGGATATGAACCGCGCCTTTGAGTTAGATAACCAGAAGAACATGGGTAAGACCATTATGATCTGGGATAAATAAAGTTGACACTAAAAGAGTTTATGGGTACTATATAAATTAGTGCATTTTGAAACAGACAGAAAGGAAGCGAATAAATATATGAAGTACAGGATTGCATCAATCCCCGGCGACGGTATTGGTCCGGAGATCGTGAGAGAGGCGAGAAAGGTACTGGCAAAGGTAGGAGAGGTCTATGGACACACTTTTGAGTACGAAGATTTATTGATGGGAGGATGCTCGATCGATGTGTACGGAGAGTCACTCACCGATGAGACACTTGAGAAGGCGAAAGCCTGTGATTCCGTTCTGCTCGGAGCAGTCGGCGGCAATGTCGGTCAGTCCAACTGGTATCAGATCGAGCCATCCAAGAGACCGGAGGCCGGTCTTTTGAAGATCCGCAAGGGCCTGGAGCTTTATGCAAATATCCGTCCGGCGATTCTTTTTGATGAATTGTCCGGAGCATGTCCACTGAAGGAGGAGCTGACAGAGGGAGGCTTTGATTTCGTGGTTATGCGTGAGCTGACGGGTGGTCTGTACTTCGGTGACCGCAAGACGGTCGAGGAGAACGGCGTTAAGAAAGCCATTGATACACTTACATATGACGAGAACGAGATCCGCCGTATTGCAAAGTGGGGCTTTGATGTTGCCATGAAGAGAAACAAAAAGGTCTGCAGCGTCGATAAGGCAAACGTTCTGGATTCTTCCAGACTCTGGAGAAGCGTGGTGGCTGAGGTTGCCAGGGACTATCCGGAGGTAGAGCTGACCAACATGCTCGTAGATAACTGCGCAATGCAGTTAGTCAGAGATCCGAAGCAGTTTGATGTCATCCTGACAGAGAATATGTTCGGAGATATTCTGTCTGACGAGGCAAGTATGGTGACCGGATCGATCGGTATGCTTTCCTCTGCAAGTCTTGGCGCAACAAAGCTTGGTCTGTATGAGCCGAGCCACGGATCAGCACCGGATATTGCAGGACAGGATATCGCCAATCCGATCGCAACGATTCTTTCCGCAGCAATGATGCTTCGTTATTCCTTTGATCTGGAGAAGGAAGCAGACGCTGTTGAGGATGCAGTGAAGAAGGTTCTGGCAGAGGGCTATCGTACCGTTGACATCATGGACGAGGGCAAAACCCGGGTTGGAACAACGAAGATGGGTGATCTGATCGCAGAACGTATCGGATAGATCATAGAATATAAGTAACAATTTGTACGGTTACGAATTGGGATATGTATATATGAAAGGCATGGTGACAAGAGATGAGAAGTGATGCAGTAAAAAAGGGAATGGCAACAGCGCCACAGCGTTCGTTGTTTAATGCACTCGGAATTACAAAGGAAGAGCTGGAGAAGCCGTTGGTTGGTATCGTAAGCTCTTACAATGAGATCGTTCCGGGTCATATGAATATTGATAAGATCGTAGATGCAGTAAAGATGGGTGTTGCAATGGCAGGCGGTACTCCGATCGTCTTTCCGGCGATCGCAGTCTGCGACGGAATTGCAATGGGACATACAGGTATGAAGTATTCCCTTGTGACAAGAGATCTGATCTGTGATTCGACAGAGTGTATGGCTCTGGCACATCAGTTTGACGCTCTTGTTATGGTGCCAAACTGTGATAAGAACGTGCCGGGTCTTTTGATGGCGGCAGCACGTCTGAATATTCCGACCGTATTTGTCAGCGGTGGTCCGATGTTAGCCGGTCATGTCAATGGGCAGAGAACAAGTCTTTCCTCTATGTTTGAGGCAGTTGGTTCTTATGCGGCTGGTACGATGACAGAGGAGCAGGTAGATGACTATGTATGCCATGCATGTCCGACTTGCGGATCCTGCTCCGGTATGTACACAGCCAACAGTATGAACTGTCTGACAGAGGCGATTGGTATGGGTCTTCAGGGCAACGGCACGATCCCTGCTGTATATTCTGACCGTATCAAGCTTGCAAAACACGCCGGTATGAAGGTTATGGAGCTTTACGAGAAAAACATCTGTCCGCGTGACATTCTGACGCCGGAGGCATTTGAAAATGCTCTGACCGTTGATATGGCACTCGGCTGCTCTACCAACACCATGCTTCATCTTCCTGCAATCGCACATGAGGCAGGCGTTGAGTTAAATCTGGATATGGCAAATGCGATCAGCGCAAAGACACCAAATCTGTGTCACCTTGCACCGGCTGGTCATACATATATGGAACAGCTTAACGAAGCCGGCGGCATCTATGCCGTTATGAACGAATTAAACAAAAAGGGACTTCTGCATACAGATCTGATCACAGCAACCGGTAAGACGGTAGGCGAGAACATTGCCGGCTGTGAGAACAGAGATCCGGAAGTTATCCGTCCAATCGATAATCCATACAGTGAGACCGGTGGAATCGCCGTTCTCCGCGGTAATATCGCACCGGACAGCGGTGTTGTAAAGCGTTCCGCAGTTGTACCGGAAATGCTGGTACATGAGGGACCTGCCCGCGTATTTGAATGTGAGGAGGATGCGATCGCAGCCATCCGCGGTGGCAAGATCGTTGAGGGTGATGTTGTTGTGATCCGTTATGAGGGACCAAAGGGTGGTCCTGGTATGAGAGAGATGTTAAATCCTACTTCTGCAATTGCAGGAATGGGCCTGGGCTCAAGCGTAGCCCTGATTACAGACGGACGTTTCTCGGGAGCTTCCAGAGGAGCATCCATCGGACATATTTCTCCGGAGGCTGCAGTAGGCGGTCCGATTGCATTGATCGAGGAGGGTGATATCATTGCGATCGATATCCCTGCCAACACGATCAACGTAAAAGTATCGGATGAAGAACTGGCAGCCCGCCGTGAGAAGTGGGCACCGAGAGAGCCGAAGGTTAAGACAGGTTACCTTGCAAGATATGCATCTATGGTTACATCCGCAGACAAGGGTGCAATTTTAAAGTCCGGTCTGTAAGAGGAAGAATGAGAGAGAACAAAGGAGGATTACAATGCAGTTGACAGGTTCTCAGATTGTAATTGAATGTCTGAAGGAACAGGGAGTTGATACCGTATTTGGTTATCCGGGAGGAGCCATTTTAAATATATATGACGAGCTTTATCGTCATCAGGATGAGATCCGCCACATACTGACGTCCCATGAGCAGGGAGCAAGTCATGCGGCAGACGGTTATGCACGTTCGACAGGACGTGTGGGTGTATGTATGGCAACCAGCGGACCGGGAGCGACCAACCTCGTTACCGGAATTGCCACGGCACATATGGATTCGGTTCCATTGGTTGCAATTACATGTAATGTTGGTGTTCCGCTTCTTGGAAAAGATTCCTTCCAGGAGGTAGATATTGCCGGTGTGACAATGCCGATCACCAAGTACAGCTTTCTTGTAAAGGATGTAAAGGATCTGGCAGGAGCACTCCGCCGTGCATTTAAGATTGCCCAGACAGGTCGTCCTGGTCCGGTTCTTATCGACATTGCAAAGGATGTCACCGCCAATAAGACAGAGTTTAAGCCTGAGGTGCCTAAGATTATTCCGCGCTCAACAGAGCAGGTAGAGGCAGCATCCGTTGAGAAGGCATTGAAGCTGATGCGCAAGGCAAAACGCCCGATGATCTTTGTGGGCGGCGGTGCCGTGATCTCAGGAGCTGAGAAGGAGCTTTTGGAGTTTGCAAAGAAGTTAGATGCACCGGTTGCCGACAGCCTGATGGGTAAGGGGGCTTATCCGGGAACCGATGATAATTATGTCGGAATGCTCGGAATGCACGGAACAAAGACAGCAGACTTAAGCATTGGTGAGGCCGATGTGCTCGTTGTGCTGGGGTCCAGATTTTCCGACCGTGTCACCGGTGTGACAAAGAATTTCGCCAAGAAGGCAAAGATCATTCAGGTGGATGTAGATCCGGCAGAGATCAACAAGAACGTGATCGTTGATGTCAGTGTGATCGGAGATGTGAAGTCCGTTCTGGATATCTTTAATTCCCGTCTGGAGCAGCTTTCTCATCCGGAGTGGATGGAGAAGGTGATGGAGCGTAAGAGAACGCTTCCGCTTACCTACAACAAGGATCGTCTGACGGGACCATATATCATTGAGAAGCTGTATGAGCTGACCAATGGAGATGCAATTATTTCTACAGAAGTAGGACAGCATCAGATGTGGGCAGCACAGTATTACAAATATACAAAACCGAGAACCCTGATCACATCCGGTGGTCTTGGAACCATGGGATACGGTCTTGGCGCTGCGATCGGAGCAAAGGTTGGTAATCCGGATAAGACGGTAGTCAATATTGCAGGAGACGGATGCTTCCGTATGAACATGAATGAGATCGCAACAGCGACAAGAAGTGATATTCCGATTATCGAGCTGATCTTTAACAACTCCGTGCTTGGAATGGTACGCCAGTGGCAGACCTTATTCTACGGAGAGCGTTATTCTCATACGATATTAAAGGATAAGGTTGACTATGTGAAGGTTGCCGAGGCAATGGGAGCAAAGGCATACCGCATCACGAAGAAGGAAGAGGTTGAGCCGGTGCTTAAGGAAGCTATTGCGGCCGGGGAGCCGGTAGTGATCGACTGCATCATCGAGAGCGATGACAAGGTATTCCCAATGGTTGCTCCGGGTAAGAATCTGGAGGACGTATTCGATGAAGAGGATCTAAATGCAGAGTCATAGTATTCTGTATTCTATAGATGGGCGGCTGCTTTTTGAGAGTCGTCAGTAAACATTAATTTTTATCTACATAAGGAGGCATAAAAAAATGGGCAGAGTTTATAATTTTTCAGCTGGTCCGGCCGTATTACCGGAGGAAGTACTCAAAGAAGCTGCTGATGAGATGTTGGATTATCAGGGATCCGGCATGTCGGTAATGGAGATGAGCCATCGCTCGAAAGTATATGACAACATTATCAAGACAGCAGAAAAGGATCTTCGGGAGTTAATGAACATTCCGGATAACTACAAGGTATTATTCCTTCAGGGCGGCGCATCACAGCAGTTTGCCATGATTCCTATGAATCTGATGAAGAACGGCGTAGCTGATTATATTGTAACCGGACAGTGGGCAAAGAAAGCTTACACAGAAGCACAGAAATATGGAAAGGCAAACAAGATTGCCTCATCCGAGGATAAGACATTCTCGTATATTCCTGATTGCTCGGATCTGCCAATTTCGGAGGATGCAGATTATGTTTATATCTGTGAGAACAATACGATTTACGGAACAAAGTACAAGAAGCTTCCAAATACAAAGGGAAAGACTCTTGTAGCAGACGTATCTTCCTGCTTCCTTTCTGAGCCGGTAGACGTAACAAAGTATGGTGTGATCTACGGTGGTGTTCAGAAGAACATCGGACCTGCCGGTGTTGTTATCGTGATCATTCGCGAGGATCTGATCACAGAGGATGTACTTCCCGGTACACCGACGATGCTTCAGTACAAGACACATGCAGATGCAGATTCTCTTTACAACACACCGCCTGCATACGGCATCTATATCTGTGGCAAGGTATTTAAGTGGCTCAAGAAGATGGGCGGCTTAGAGGTGATGAAGCAGCGTAATGAGGAGAAGGCAAAGATCCTTTACGATTTCCTTGATTCCAGCAAGATGTTCAAGGGAACTGTTGTGAAGGAAGACCGTTCTCTGATGAACGTTCCGTTTGTCACAGGAGACAAGGATCTGGATGCGAAGTTCGTAAAAGAGGCTGAGGAGGCTGGTTTTGTGAACCTCAAGGGTCATCGTACCGTAGGTGGTATGAGAGCAAGTATCTACAATGCTATGCCTAAGGAGGGCGTAGAGAAGCTTGTAGAGTTCATGAAGAAGTTTGAGGAGGAGAATGCATAATGTTTCAGTATACATGCTTAAATCCCATCGCAGCAGTGGGACTTGATAATCTGACAGAGGATTATACAAAGACAGAGGATTTTGCACAGGCTGATGCGGTATTAGTCCGCAGTGCTGCAATGCATGACATGGAGCTGTCTGATAAGCTCTGTGCGATCGCAAGAGCCGGTGCCGGTGTCAATAATATTCCGCTTGACAAGTGCGCTGAGAAGGGTATCGTTGTATTCAACACACCGGGTGCCAATGCAAACGGTGTAAAGGAGCTTTTAATCTCCGGTATGCTTTTAGCTGCCCGTGATATCGTTGGTGGCATCGACTGGGTTAAGGCAAACGCAGACGATGAGAATATCTCTAAATCTATGGAGAAAGCCAAAAAGAACTTTGCCGGTTCCGAGCTTAAGGGAAAGAAGCTTGGTGTTATCGGTCTCGGTGCAATCGGTGTACTGGTAGCCAATGCAGCAAACCGTCTTGGTATGGATGTGTACGGTGTTGACCCGTTCCTTTCCGTTAAGAATGCGCTGACACTTTCCAGAGATATTACTGTCTGCAAGAGCTATGATGAGCTTTACAAGACCTGTGATTATATTACAGTACATGTACCGTATATGCCGGAGACAAAGGGGCTTTTGAACAAGGCTGCCTCGATCAGATGAAGGACGGTGTTGTTGTATTAAACTTTGCCCGTGATCTTCTGGTAAATGATGACGATATGAAGGAAGCACTTGAGTCCGGAAAGGTTGCAAAGTATGTAACAGACTTCCCGAATCCTGCAGTTGTTAAGATGCCAAACGTTATCGCAACTCCACATCTTGGTGCTTCTACCGAGGAGTCCGAGGATAACTGTGCGATCATGGCAGTGGAGGAGATCCGTGACTTCATGGAGAACGGTAATATCCGCAATTCCGTAAACTATCCGGCATGTGACGCAGGTGTCTGCGAGACAAAGGGCAGAATTACGGTAGCACATAAGAATATTCCGAACATGCTGACTCAGTTTACAAACGTATTCTCTTCTGAGGGCATCAACATCGCTCATATGACGAATAAGAGCCGTGGCGATTATTCTTACTGTATCTTTGATATTGACTCTGATTCTACAGAGGCATTTGCAGAGAAGCTCAGTGCGATTGACGGTGTATTAAAGGTTCGTATTATCAAATAATTACGGTGTTATGATATTTGACATCTGGATCGATTGATAAAATGTATATTTATGGGGCTTCGGTAAAGGAGGGATAAAGCACCCTCTTTTACCAGAGCCCTTTTTTGGTGAGAGGAACGGTGATTCATATGAATTATCAGGAAGCAACTGCATATATTGAGGAAATCCGGGGGAGACTTGCCAGTGACTATTCTCTGGATCGTGTGATGAAGCTTGCCGGGTTGATGGGACATCCGGAGAGAAAGCTTCGCATCGTACATATTGCGGGAACCAATGGAAAAGGCTCTGTGGGGGCGTATATTGCAAATGCCCTTGCAATGTCCGGCTACAGTGTGGGACGATTTGCGTCTCCGGCATTGTTTGATCCGAGAGAACAGATTCAACGGGTCTTGGGAAATCATTTTGGGACCGATACGGCGTGGATCTCAGAGGAAGAGGTGGCGGAACGGATCACGCAGATCGCGCAGTGTGTCCGAAAAATGGAACAGGTGGGAGGAGAAAGCCCAACGGCATTTGAGATTGAGACGGTTATGGCATTTGAGCAGATGGTACGCTGGCATACGGATGTTGCCGTGATCGAGGTCGGTATGGGAGGCAGTACTGATGCCACGAATATTATCGAGAAGCCGGTGCTTACCGTATTTACAAAGATCAGTAGGGATCATACCGGATTTCTGGGAAATACATTGGAGGAGATTGCCTCCAACAAATTTGGCATTATCAAGGCGGGTTGTCCGGTTGTTTCCGTGCGTCAGGAGCAGCCGGTGATGGAGATGCTCAAGGAGATCTGCCAGCACCGGGGATTAAAGCTTCGTGTGGCAGAGCCGGAACAGATCAGACAGAAGGATTATACCCTTGATAAGACGAGCTTCCGGTATCAGGGATATCCTCTCGAGATTCGGCAGTTAGGGGCGTATCAGCCGGAAAATGCAGTGATTGCCTTCGAGGCATTAAAGTTGTTGGCACAGACCGGATTTCATAAGGTGAATATCAGTTCGGTGCAGACAGCATTTCGCGAGACGCGCTGGATGGGACGCTTTGAGCTGATCTCAAAGGACCCGTTCCTGATTCTGGACGGTGCACATAATCCGGATGGTGCGGCGGCACTGAAAAAGTCATTGGAGATCTATTTCCCGGCACAGAGATTTTGTTATATATTCGGGGTGTTCCGGGACAAAGAATATCAGAAGATCCTGGATGAAATGCTTCCACTTGCCTCAAATGTTTATACGGTGAAAGCGGCAGGAGAGCGCGGAATGGATCCGGAGGAGCTGGCTGCAGTCGTGACAGAAAAGTGCGGCCGGTACGAAAGAAATATCCCGGTGCAAAGTTGTCAGACGGTGGCACAGGCATTGCGGGAGATCGCCAGAAACGGACACAGGCATAAAACCGTTATCTTTGGAAGTCTGTCCTTCCTGCATGAGGTCTATCGCTTTTTTGACACCAGCCGGTATATTTGATAGAATGGTGTTCGTATTTGAGAAAAAGAAACTGCTGTATGTCTGCAGCGGATTGGAGTAAAAATGGACAAAGAGAAAATTGAACAGGCGGTAAGACTGTTTTTGGAAGGAATCGGCGAAGATGTAGACAGGGAGGGGCTTTTGGAAACTCCGGCGCGGATCAGTGAAATGTGCAAGGAAATCTTTGGAGGAGTCGGCAATAACGCCAAGGATGTGTTAGAACGTACATTTTCCGCCGAGAATAATGAAATGGTTATTGTGAGGGATATCTCATTTTATTCCGTCTGCGAGCATCATTTACTGCCGTTCTACGGAACGGTGAACATCGGATATATCCCGGATGGAAAGGTAGTCGGACTGAGCAAGCTTCCGCGTGCGGTGGAGGTATTTGCACGCCGGCCACAGATACAGGAGCAGATGACGGCACAGATTGCTGATGAGATCATGAAGTATCTGGAGCCGAAAGGTGTTATCGTTATGATCGAGGCAGAGCATATGTGCATGACCATGCGTGGAATCAAAAAGCCCGGTGCAAAGACGATGACCTATGCAGTCCGCGGAGAGATGCAGAGTGCCGAGATGCAGGATCGTTTCTTCAGGATCATGTCCAGATAATGGGACAGATGCAGATCGTGTCCGTAAAATGGGATAGATAAGTATAATGACAGACGAGAGGAAGAAGATATGAAAATAGGAAACAGAGAATTTGATTTTGGACAGGGACATGTTTATATTATGGGAATCCTGAATGTAACCCCGGATTCTTTTTCAGATGGAGGCAGGTTTAACGATAAGGACGCTGCACTGCGTCATGTGGAAGAGATGGTGAAACAGGGGGCGGATATCATTGATGTGGGAGGAGAGTCTACAAGACCCGGTTATCAGAAGATCACTGTACCGGAGGAGATCGCGCGTGTGACCGGGATCATTGAGGCGGTGAAAGCACGCTTTGATGTTCCGATCTCGATTGATACCTACAAGGCACCGGTCATGGATGCGGCACTTGCGGCGGGAGCAGATCTTGCCAATGATATCTGGGGACTGCGTTATGATAAGCTTTTTGCACCGGATGGGCAGACATCTGTCTGGGAATGTGGCACGATGGCTGAGATCATTGCAAAGCATGATGTGCCGGTCTGCGTGATGCACAATCGCAAGGAAGCAGTATATACGGATTTTCTGAAGGAAGTGAAGGAGGATCTTTCCGACAGTATTGCGATCGGTGAGAACGCGGGGATTGACCGCGCACAGATGATCCTTGATCCGGGTGTTGGATTTGCAAAGGATTATGAGCAGAATCTGGAGATCCTTGCCAATCTGGAAGATTTTTCGGACTTCGACATGCCGCTTTTGCTGGCTGCTTCCCGCAAGTCAGTGATCGGTCTTACCTTAGATCTGCCGGTGACCGAGAGAGAAGAGGGAACCATGGTGACCTCTGTGCTTGCAGGAATGGCAGGCTGGGACTTTGTGCGTGTGCATGATGTTGAGAAAAATAAGCGTGCGCTCGACATGTTAGAAAAGATTTTAACAAAAAGACTTGCAAACAAAAAATAAGTGTGCTAATATAATAACCGTGGTTTTACGACTGCAGTATTTTACTGTATATCGTGAATTTCACATACAGGGATTACAACCAAATTCGAGGTGTGGCTAAGTTTGGTATAGCGCTGCGTTCGGGACGCAGAGGTCGCAGGTTCAAATCCTGTCACCTCGATTGCGCAGGGATTGAGTGTGTGATGCGGATGAATCCTTGGCAGGGGCACCTCGGAAGCTATTGCTTTCGGGGTTTTTTCTTTTGTAAATTTAAAGGAGGAAGATATGTCTACAGTATACATTCATGTGGGTACACCAAAGACGGGTACCTCTGCAATTCAGGTCTTTTTTACAAAGAATCGTAAGTTATTAAAGGAAAAGGGAGTCTGTTATCCGAATCTTGGGTTTGACTTTCCGGGGATCAACTCCAATCGTAATGCACACTGTTTGAATGCATATATTTACGATGAGAATCACAAGCGTCTTCGCGACCGGGAACGTGAGACTGCAGATCAGGCACTCGAGAAACTGATCGGAATGCTGGACAGATTTCCGAATTTTGTGCTTTCTGACGAGCAGATCTGGAACAACAAGGATATCAATACGGAGCGTTTAAATCATTATAAAGAGAAACTTGCGGAGGCAGGAGCAGATTTAAAGATCATCGTATATCTGCGCAGACAGGATCTTCTGATCCAGTCATACTGGGCACAGCAGGTCAAGGAGAATATGACAACCTCCTTCAGTGATTATCTGGTATCCAAGAAGGCGAAGTATTTTAAATTGGATTATCAGAAGCGTCTGCAGGAAATGGCAGATGCGGTCGGCAGGGAGAATATGATCGTCCGTGTATATGAGAAGCAGCAGTATTACGGCGGCAATATTATTTCTGATTTCCTGCATTTATTTGATCTGGAAATGACAGATGAATATAAGCAGTCCGACCATGTTGTAAATGCAAGTCTTGAGGGCGCGTGCCTTGAGGTAAAGCGTCTGTTAAATAATAATCCGCGTTTCACTACAAAGCTTAATTTTGTGGTACCGATGCTTACGACGATCCAGCAGGAGATGGTTGGAGAGGGCGGCTATTCCACCGGCAAGTATTTTTCAGAGAAGGAGCATGCAGAATTCTTAGAAAAGTACAGAGAGGGGAATGAGGAGATTGCCAGAGATTATCTTGGCAGAGAGGACGGTATCCTTTTTAAGGATGAGGTTGTTAACGAGGGTGACGGAGAAGCTGAGACATACTCCGCAGAGGAGATGGTTGAGATCCTTGGCAAGGTTATTGTTATGCAGAGAGACCGTATCCTGCAGAAGAATGAAGAGCTTGCAGAATTGAAAGCACCAATTAACGGAATTAAGCAAAAGGTTAAGAATCTCGCACATAAGGTGTTAGACCGTTAACGATACGCTTAATACTGTACCAATTATGGGACAGAGAATTATAGAAAGGGGCAATACCATGTTTAAGATTAATGACAATTATTTAAAATTACCGGGAAGTTATCTTTTTTCTACAATTGCTAAGAAGGTTGCTGCGTACAGCGAGGCAAATCCAAGCAAGGAAATTATCCGTCTTGGTATCGGTGATGTCACATTACCGCTGGCACCGGCAGTGATCGATCGTCTGCACAGTGCCGTTGATGAGATGTCCAGAAAGGAGACTTTCAAGGGATATGCACCGGATCTTGGATATGCATTTCTTCGTGATGTGATCGCGCAGAAGGATTATCAGGCAAGAGGCTGTGATATCAAGGCTGATGAGATCTTTGTCAGTGATGGTGCAAAGAGTGATTCCGGTAATATCGGAGATATTTTCAGCCAGGATAATAAGATCGCTGTATGTGATCCTGTATATCCGGTTTATGTAGATACCAATGCAATGGCAGGTCGTACCGGTACATATGATCCGGATACCGAGAAATGGTCTGACGTGATCTACATGCCATGTACCAAGGAGAATAATTTTGTGCCGGAGCTTCCAAAAGAGACGCCGGACATCATTTATCTTTGTTTCCCGAACAATCCAACCGGAACAACGATCACGAAGGATCAGCTTCAGGTATGGGTTGATTATGCATTAAAGGTTGGTGCTGTCATTATTTATGATGCTGCGTATGAGGCATATATTTCCTCTGAGAATGTTCCTCACAGCATTTATGAGTGCAAGGGTGCAACTGCCTGCGCGATCGAGCTTCGCAGCTTCTCTAAGAATGCAGGCTTTACAGGAACACGTCTTGGCTTTACCGTAGTACCTAAGGAGCTTAAGTCCGGTGATGTGACCCTTCACAGCCTCTGGGCACGCCGTCATGGTACGAAGTTTAACGGTGCACCTTACATTATCCAGGCAGCCGGTGCTGCAGTTTATACCGATGAGGGAAGAAAGCAGACAAACGAGCAGATCGCTTATTATATGAATAATGCCAAGCTGATCCGTGAGGGTCTGACAGCAGCAGGCTATGAGGTATATGGTGGTACGGATGCTCCGTATATCTGGTTAAAGACACCGGATCAGATGACGTCCTGGGAGTTCTTTGATTATCTTCTGGAGAACCTTAACATTGTCGGTACTCCCGGTTCCGGATTTGGACCGAGCGGAGAGGGCTACTTCAGACTGACTGCCTTCGGAAGTCTTGAGAACACAAAGCGTGCAATGGAGAGAATCCAGTCCGGCAAGGCAATCTAAGATTTCTGATCTGGACAGCCGTATCATTCCGGCTTGTAATCATTATGTTTTTATGAAATTGAGAAGCTCCCCACTTTCCTGTGGGGGGCTTTTGTGCTATACTTACACCGATACAACGTAGAATATACATTGGAAAGGATCGAATTTACCATGAAACAGGGAATGAAAATAATATTTGGTGCTCTTCTGGGAGTATTGCTTCTGGGCGTTCCGGTAAGATCTGCGTCAGCGGATGCGGTGGTGAGCGGAGAAGACACCAGCTACGATCGTTATATTGCATTTGGTCAGGATCTCAAGGCATCCGAGAAGCAGAAAGTATTGCAGCAGTTCGGAATCAATGAGTCTGATCTGTCTGATTATAAGACAATTGAGATCACGAATCAGGAGGAACATGATTATCTTGGCGATTACATTGATGCAAAGGTGATCGGAAGCCGTGCTTTATCCTCTGTTATGATCGTAAAGACGGAGAAGGGCAGCGGTATTCAGGTTGAGACGAAGAATATCACATACTGTACCTCCGGTATGTACTGCAATGCACTTGTCACGGCAGGACTGGAGGATGCACAGGTGACGGTAGTCGGACCATTTGGAATTTCCGGTACTTCGGCGCTGGTCGGAGCAATGAAGGCGTATTCCGTCATGACCGGCAAGGATATCTCAGAGTCCACGATGGATGCGGCAACGGATGAGCTTGTGACAACAGCGGAGCTTGCGGATTCGATCGGAGATTCCGAGAAGGTGGAGCAGCTTGTGGCTGCCGTGAAGCAGAAGGTATTCTCGGATAATCTGACAACAAGAGATGACATTAAGGATGCCATTAATGCGTCTGCCAATGCACTGGATATCAAGCTGTCTGATGACGATGTCAACAAGATCACGGACATGATGGAAAAGGTTTCCAAGGTGGATGTTGATGTGGATGCAATCAAGGATCAGGCGAAGGATATTTACAATAAGCTGAAGGACTCCGGAATCGATTTCAGTAAGGTGGATACAGAAGGACTTTCCGAGAAGGTTGGAGGCTTCTTTTCCAATATTTTTGATGCGATCAAGGATTTTTTCACAGGGCTATTTGGATAGGAATAGTAGAATAAGATAAAGGAATGATAAAATATGCAGAAAAAGACAGTAATGGCCGGGATATTGTGCCTGTGCTGTGCGACCTTGCTTGTAAGCTGTAAGCCGGCAGACGGGCAGGACGAGGCTTCCAGTGACGCATTTACCGCATCGATGGCGGCAGAGGTCCGTCCGATCGATTCGCTGAAGGTTTCGGCAAAGCTTGCAGATGGTGCGGCAGTGGCTCTGACCTGGTCGAAGGTCAGCAGAGCCGCTTCGTACACGGTACTTCGCAGTGAAAATGGAGGAACAGACTGGGAGACCCTAAAGAAGCTGTCATCTTCGAAAACATCTTTTCAGGATGATACGGCACAGCTTGGAACAGACTATTATTATAAAATACAGGCTGCCTGTGAGTACAGCAGAACTGATCTGTTTGCCTACAGTGCCAATGAGATGCCGGATACTGTGGAAGCGGAATGTGAGATCTATACCGGTGTCGGTGGTGCGTTCTGGAATGATGCAGTTACGAAGAATAAGCAGGAAACTCTTGGGACGACAATGCTTCAGTATTCGTTTGGGGCAGACGGTAAGGAATCTGCAGAACCGGAGGGAGTGGAGATTTACCGCGGCACGTCCGAAAATGATCTGAAGGTTTTGAAGCGTGGAATCGTAAAGGACGTGTCCTGTGCGGATTATGACTTTGGAAAAGCTTATGCGGATACGGACGTCAAACAGGGAAAAAGCTATTATTATAAGGTGCGCGCATATGCCATGATGAATGGGAAAGAGGTCTATGGTGACTGGTCACCGGTGATCCGGATCCGGGCGGCAGAGCCGGATGGTGTATATACGATGCGGCTTGTCAGAGAGCCGGACAGCTATCGCAACAATGTTATCGTTGCGCTGACAAGTGCCGACAATAAAAACGGTGTGCTGACGCTTTCGGCGGGAGTTCTCTCAGGAAAGCTTACCATGAAATATCTCGTAACGCAGGATTATTTTACGCAGCAGAGTTTGGCAAAAAGCTCCGGCCAGCCAAAGAAAAAGCCGTCTGTTCAGCAGATGAAGCTCAGGGTGGACCGCTACAGCACAGACGGAAGGTATTACAGTGCGGTCACCGGGGATATTGTGTTAAAAGCACAGCAGACGGTTTATCTGGAGTTAGTACCGACGGTGAGCACAGATAAGTTGCTTCCGTTTACAGATCTTGACCGGGCGAAGGTGACTTTCAACGTGAAATATAACGAGGGAAGCCATCCGCTTATGCTGGATCTGAAGAAGAGCAAGGCGTTGTTGGAAAATCCGGCACAGTAAGAAAGGAGAAAGATTATGCCATTTATTGATTCAAAGGTAACCGTAAAAATGAGCGACAGCCAGAAGGAGCAGATCAAGACGAAGCTTGGACAGGCGATCGGGCTTCTTGGTAAGACAGAGAATTTCCTGATGGTTGGGTTTGACGATGAATATGACCTGTACATGGGCGGAGAGAAGTTAGACAAGGCAGCCTTCGTGTCCGTAAAGGTATACGGAAAGTTGCAGTCGGGAGCCTGTGATACAATGACTGCGAAGATCTGTGACATTCTGCAGGAGGAGCTTGGCATACCGGGAAGTGCCGTTTATGTGACCTATCAGGGAATTGATGACTGGGGCTGGAACGGACGCAATTTTTAAGCAGGTTTTACAGGAGAAATCACTTGCAATCACAAAATGCTTGTGGTATGCTAATATATAGTTTTGAATTTCATTCAGAGAAAGACTGAGAAGGAGACGAAGTTCTGAAACCATGCTTTTTGACAGGAACGGGATGCCACCGACTGAGAGCATCCGGACGGCAGAGGACAGGATGGAGAACACTCTGGAGTTTGTGAACTGAACAGGGTAGATCGAGTAGGTTCATGCGCGGACACGGCGTTATGTGAAGAGATGCAGATCGTATGATTGCAGAGGGGCCGGGTTGCTGGTGTTCTCTGTAGGTGACAGTCTGTGAATTGCGGGTGGTACCGCGGAAGAAAATCCGTCCCGGAAAGTGGTTATTGACCATTTTCCGGGACTTTTTGGTTCCTGTGGGATATTCCCAGGGGGATCAGCATCAAGAAAACAACAGTATCTGGGGCGAGGTTTCCAGGATACGGAAAGGCATGGTTTTATTATGGAATTTATAAGTGGAGTTGCAAAAAAGGATACACTGGAGATCAGTGAGATCCTTGCCGGAGATTATGAGGGCAAGACCATCAAGGTCAACGGTGCCGTGCATACGATCCGTGACATGGGTGATGTGGCATTTGTCGTTCTTCGTAAGAGAGAGGGACTTTTGCAGTGTGTCTATGAGGAGGGTGTGACAAAGTTCGATCTCAAGACCTTAAAGGAGGCAGCTACCGTTGAGGTAGAGGGCGTTCTTGCAAAGGAGGACCGCGCACCAAACGGTGTGGAGCTTCGTCTGAACACGATCCGTATCCTGTCTGAGCCGACAGAGCAGATGCCTCTGCAGATCTCCAAATGGAAATTAAAGACATCTCTCGAAGCGAAATTAAACTATCGTCCTGTTTCTCTTCGTAATGTGCGTGAGCGTGCGAAGTTCCGTATTCAGGAGGGACTGGTAAGAGGTTTCCGTGATTTCCTGTATGAGCAGGGCTTTACCGAGATCCATACACCAAAGCTTGGCGCAAAGAGTGCCGAGGGTGGTGCAAACCTGTTTAAACTGGAGTATTTTCACAGGCCTGCGATCTTACAGCAGAGTCCGCAGTTTTACAAGCAGATGATGGTTGGCGTATTTGACCGTGTCTTTGAGACCGCACCGGTATTTCGTGCCGAGAAGCACAACACAAAGCGTCACCTGAACGAGTATACTTCTCTCGATTTTGAGATGGGTTATATCGATGGCTTTGAGGATATCATGGCGATGGAGACAGGCTTTTTGCAGTACACAATGGCACTTCTCGAGAAAGAGTACAGCAGAGAGTTAAAGATCCTTGGTGTGACACTGCCAAAGACGGACAAGATCCCTTGCGTTCGTTTTGATGAGGCGAAGAAGCAGGTTGCGGAGAAGTACAACCGTGAGATCAGAAACCCATACGATCTGGAGCCGGAGGAAGAGGTGCTGATCGGTCAGTATTATAAAGAGGAATGTGATGCAGATTTCGTATTTATCACACATTATCCATCCAAGAAGCGTCCGTTCTATGCAATGGATGATCCGGAGGATGAGACATATACCTTAAGCTTCGACCTTCTGTATCACGGACTCGAGATCACCACAGGTGGTCAGCGTATCCACAGCTATCCGGAGCTTCTTGCCAAGATGGAGAAGCGTGGCATGACCGAGGAAGGCATGGAACAGTATCTGAGCGCATTCAAGCATGGTATGCCGCCACACGGTGGACTTGGAATCGGTATGGAACGACTGACAATGCAGCTTCTGGGAGAGGAGAATGTCCGCGAGACAACACTCTTCCCAAGAGACTTAAGCCGTCTGGAGCCGTAGTATGAGCACAAATAGAAAGGCAGGATATAGATATGGCAAATGTAATATCTGATGAAACAATTGAGTACGTTGGTATTCTGGCAAAGCTGGAACTGAACAAGGAAGAGCAGGAGCGTGCCAAAAAGGATATGGGCGAAATGTTAGATTATATCGACAAGCTGAATGAGCTTGATACCACCGGTGTAGAGCCGATGTCGCATGTATTTCCGGTGAATAATGTATTCCGTGAGGATGTCGTAACAAACGGAGACGGACATGAGGCAACACTTGCAAATGCACCGGAAGTAAAAGAAAATGCATTTTTAGTTCCTAAAACCGTATAGTTTCACACAGCAGCTTTGTGCCGGTGGCGCAAAGCATGCGGTATTGCGATTGGACAGATGTTTTAAATGAAAGATCAACAGGAAAGGATTGGTGATTTAATGTCATTGATGCAGCTTACGGCTGTAGAGCTGGGCAAGAAGATAAAAGCAGGAGAGGTTTCTGTGGTTGAGGCGACAGAGGCTGCTCTTAATGCCATTGAGGCAAAGGAAGATAAAGTTAACAGCTTTGTGACAGTGGATCGTGAGGGTGCGCTGAAGCAGGCAAAGGAAGTACAGAAAAAGATCGATGCAGGAGAGCTTACCTCTCCGCTGGCAGGTGTACCGGTAGCGATCAAGGATAATATGTGTACCGAGGGTCTTCTGACTACCTGCAGCTCTAAGATTTTAGGAAACTTTGTACCGACATTTACATCCGAGGCAGTGCTTAATCTGCAGAAGGCAGGAGCCGTGATCCTTGGAAAGACAAATATGGACGAGTTTGCCATGGGAAGCACCACCGAGACATCTGCCTTCGGCGAGACAAAGAACCCATGGAACACCGAGCATGTACCGGGAGGATCTTCCGGCGGATCCTGTGCGGCTGTTGCAGCAGGAGAGTGCTTCTATGCACTTGGTTCCGATACGGGCGGATCCATCCGTCAGCCAAGCTCCTTCTGTGGTGTGACAGGTATTAAGCCGACCTACGGAACCGTTTCCCGTTACGGACTGATCGCTTACGGTTCTTCTCTGGATCAGATCGGACCGGTTGCAAAGGATGTGACCGACTGTGCAACGATCCTCGAGACGATCGCTTCCCATGATCTGAAGGATTCTACCTCTGTTGAGCGCAAGGATACGGATTTTACCTCCGCTCTGGTGGATGATGTGAAGGGCATGAAGATCGGTATTCCGAAGGATTATTTCGGAGAGGGTCTTGATCCTGAGGTCAAGGAAGCCGTTCTTAACGCAGCAAAGAAGCTGGAGGAGAAGGGTGCCATCGTTGAGGAGTTTGAACTGAGTCTTGTAGAGTATGCGATCCCGGCATATTATGTTATCGCCTGTGCAGAGGCAAGCTCCAATCTGGAGCGTTTCGATGGTGTGAAGTACGGTTATCGTACCAAAGAGTATGAGGGACTTCACAACATGTACAAAAAGACACGTTCCGAGGGCTTTGGCGCAGAGGTGAAGCGTCGTATCATGCTTGGTTCCTTCGTATTAAGCTCCGGTTATTATGATGCTTATTATCTGAAGGCTCTTCGTACAAAGGCACTGATCAAGAAAGCTTTTGACAAGGCGTTTGAGAAGTACGATATGATCCTTGGACCGGCAGCACCGACAACGGCACCAAAGCTTGGTGAGAGTCTCAGTGATCCGATCAAGATGTATCTGGGCGATATTTATACCATTTCTGTCAATCTTGCAGGCCTTCCCGGTATTTCTGTTCCTTGCGGCGTTGACTCAAAGGGACTTCCAATCGGTTTACAGCTGATCGGTGACTGCTTCCAGGAGAAGAAGATCATACAGGCTGCATATGCATACGAGCAGACAAGAGAGCCGGCATTTAGCCCGCTTCTGGCAGAATAGAAAGGAGACCGGAAAGATGAAACAATATGAGACTGTGATAGGACTTGAGGTCCATGTCGAGCTTGCGACAAAAACAAAGATTTTCTGCGGCTGTTCTACCGAGTTTGGAGGAGCACCGAATACTCATACATGCCCGGTTTGTACCGGTATGCCCGGTTCTCTGCCGGTTTTAAATAAGCAGGTGGTAGAGTATGCGATTGCGGTTGGTCTTGCCACAAACTGCAGTATTACCCAGTATTGTAAATTTGACCGGAAGAATTATTTCTATCCGGATAATCCACAGAACTATCAGATTTCCCAGCTGTATCTGCCAATCTGCCGCAACGGCGGCATTGAGATCGAGACGGCTGCCGGCAAGAAGACTGTCGGAATCCATGAGATCCATATGGAGGAGGATGCCGGTAAGCTGGTGCACGATGACTGGACAGGCAGCTCTATGGTTGATTACAACCGTTCCGGTGTGCCTTTGATCGAGATCGTATCCGAGCCGGATATGCGTTCTGCTGACGAGGTAATTGCTTATCTGGAGAAGCTTCGTATGATCATTCAGTATCTTGGCGCTTCTGACTGTAAGCTTCAGGAGGGTTCCATGCGTGCCGATGTCAACCTTTCCGTCAGAGAGGTTGGAGCGACAGAATTCGGAACACGTACCGAGATGAAGAACTTGAACTCTTTCAAAGCAATCTCTCATGCTATCGAGGGCGAGAGAGCACGTCAGATCGAGCTTCTGGAGGAAGGCCGTCAGGTTATTCAGGAGACAAGAAGATGGGATGACAATAAGGAGTCTTCTTATGCGATGCGTTCCAAGGAGGATGCACAGGATTACCGTTATTTCCCGGAGCCGGATCTTGTTCCGATCGTGATCAGCGACGAGTGGTTAAAGGAAGTAAAGGACAGACAGCCGGAGCTTCGCTCTGAAAAGCTGGAGCGTTACAAAAAGGAATATGACATTCCTGAGTATGATGCAGAGATCATCACAGGAACCAAGAAGATGGCAGACATCTTTGAGGCTACGACAGCAATCTGCAATAAGCCAAAGAAGGTTTCCAACTGGTTGATGGTAGAGACGATGCGCCTTCTGAAGGAGAACGAGATGGAGGCAGAGGATATTTCCTTCGCACCGGAGAATCTCGCAAAGCTGATCGAGCTGGCAGATGCCGGAGAGATCAACAGCTCTGTGGCAAAGGAAGTGTTCGAGGAGGTCTTTAAGAATAATGTTGATCCGGAGAAGTATGTTGAGGAGAAGGGCTTGAAGACCGTATCCGATGATGGTGCTCTTCGTGAGGTGATCGAGAAGATTGTTGCGGACAATCCGAAGTCCGTTGAGGATTACAACAGCGGTAAGAAGAAAGCGATCGGCTTCCTGGTTGGTCAGACTATGAAGGCTATGCAGGGAAAGGCTGATCCTGGAATGGTCAATAAGATTCTGAAGGAAGTTTTGGGCTAAATAGGAAATGGGGTGCAGCATGACGGAACAGAGAAGAAATATCCGGATCCCGGTGAAGATGAATCTGGAGGTTTCCGATATCTTCAAACAGGATAATGTAAAGGTCAGTAATATCAATGCACCGATCGAGGTCATTGATATCTGCCGTGACGGCATTGGCTTTGTCACCAAAAGTGTTTTGCCAATCGGGTTTTATTTCAATTCCCGGCTGGAATTTCATAGCAGCCAGAATGCGATCAACTGTGTGATCCAGATCATCCGCCAGAGTAAGAGTGAGGACGGCCTGTATCATTATGGATGTACATTTACCGGGATGCCTGCTGTATTTGACTACATCTTTGAGGAGATGGAGGAGGAATATAAACGGGCAGAGGCGCAGGAAAACGCTGCGGCAGAATAATAAAGAACAGATCAATGAGGAATATTCGCGTTGTGGGATATTTTTGTGATAGTTTGAAAAAAGACGGTACTCAGGGAACGGGTACCGTCTTTTTGATAACGGATAGAAAAGGCACAAGAGTAGTGTATAAGGGCAAAGAACTGCTTTTAATCTTTTATGCCCGGATATCAAAGGAGAACCGTTTCATTTCATGGGATGCAGACGGTGTTACCTTTGCGTTGAGAAAATCCTGAACCGGCGTTTCCGACTGTGTAAGAGGCTGTACCTGAACCTGACAGGTATAGCCTTTTTCGGTGAGAGAATCGGTCAGAAGATGTGTATTGCGTTCGATCAGGCGAAGGGAATCCTCCTTTTCCAGATGAAAATCAGCCTTGATATTCTGATGATCCTTTTCCAGACGGACATTGACGGTACCGAGGTGATCCATTTCCAGATGAAGCATCAGACTCAGCTTCTGCGGATTCTGCTTCATTTTATCCTTTTTGGTATAGACGTAGAGATCTCCGTGCGCGTTCTGGTTCTGCAGCTTCAGAGGAAGCTGCATATAGGCAAATGCCTGGTTTAAGGACTTCATAAAGTCAATGTTGCCCTGCATATCATGAGCCTGACCGGAAAGCTGCCCGGAATCGCTGCCGGAAAGCGTGGTATTGATCAGCGTCTCAAAGGAGTTCATTTTCTGCTCCATAGACTGATAGAACGAGTCCGGCTCGTTTGTTTTGGCAAGCCGGTGCGGGGAGATCGTAAAGCTGTCAAGCAGCACATTTTGAAACAGTGTCCGGAATGCTTCGGTCTGAAACAGATTCTGTGTCAGGGCGCTGTCGGAATGTGCGATACTGTTTTTGATCGTAGCAAGTGTATCTGTGGCAGAGATGTCACCGGATAAAACGCGGTCAGTGATCCCGGAATCAACACCCATACCATGCAGATAACGGGCAAGCTCAGAGCGCATTTCGGGAGTAAGCTGCAGGAAAAGCTGGCTGTTTTGTCTGCCAAAGGATTTGACACCGGAAAGGAGCGTGTCGATAACGGCAGGGGTATGAGTGATATTGGCAGAACCCTCGTGCGGGGCGGCTAACATCTCATTGATATTCTGGAAAGACGACCTGGCGGCATCGGACAGGTTATGAAACAGGCGTCCGGCAAAGGAACGTGCGGATACGGAATCGGCGGAGGCTTCTGCAGCGTTGCTGTTTGCTGCATCGGAGGAAGCGTCCGGTAAAATGGCATCTGTTTCTGTGCTTTCCGCGATTTTTCCGGAAAGAACGCTTTCTAATGTGGTTAATTCCCCGGACAGGGAAGAAGCCGGCTGCGGATTTAATAATTGAAGGATCTCGTCAGATTTCGCCTGCAGTTCGGCGGCAGGACAATGTTCCGAAAGAACAATCGTCTGTCCTGTAATCGCCTTCTGGATCAGCAGAGCCGCCTCCTTGCCGGTCATGGTGCCTGATTGAAAAGCAGCCAGTTGTTCGTCGGTCATCGGTGTTTCTGAAAGCATTGTCTTTAAGGAAGAAAGATCAGCCTCCGACAGATCCGCGATCGTCGGGAGCGCGGAAGCGGTGTCTGCGTTCGTGCGAACGGCTGCAGCGGAATTATCGTCTGCAAGTGCAATACTTAAAAGCTTCTCGCCAAACATCGCAACAATGTTGGACGGACCGTTTCCGGCAAGAGTCTCTAAAAGCTCCGGAATCTGGTTGGAGAAGGTTTCTACACGGGCAAGAAGCGAGTGCGTGCCGTTACGATACGCACTGAACTGTGCCACGCTGTCTGCGGTAACCTGGTATTGCTTGCGGTTCATCAGACAGAGCGTTTCCATGTCATCCGTACCAAGATCATATGCCTGTTGCATCAGCTGCTGGATCGATTGTTTGTTGATCGGCATCAGATTGTCCATCAGTGCCTTGACGGCAGACTGGTTGCGCTCTGTGGCCGGAAGAGATGCCTCCTCCAGAGCCTTGTTGATCAGCGTCAGCTCTGTCTCTGTGTAGCTGTTTGGAATCGCATCCAGCATAACGCCGGAGGGAGAAACGGAAGATAGGCGGAAGGCGGCAGTCTGCCCGATGGAAAGGGAAGAACTGTCCGCAATCTGCCCCTTGATCAGCGTATTATTTTCCAATGTAATGGTGATCTCATTGTTGCGCAGGTCGGAAATCTCCCCACGGATCACATCGCCCTGGCGGATCTGGTTCATGCCGCTTCTTGCAACACCGTAGCTGCTCATCTGTCCGACGGAGCGGCCTGCCTGTCCCGGATTATTGCGGGCGGCAGCCTGGTTTCCGGTCATAGTCAAATTATTTCCTCTGTTGCCTGTATTAGTCGATGTGATGATAGGATTTGCCATAATGTATTCCAAACCTTTCTATAAATAGATCGTGATTCTTTCTATAATAAATGCACCGGATTGTTGTATGATCTCGGTGATCCGGCAAACATCTTTGTGTCATTATTATATATGGTATTTCGGCTGTTTTGCAAGAAACATGAAAAAAACTGAAAAAATTAGCAAAAATATCTTGACAATAAAAAATGATAGTGCTATCTTACTAATTAGATGTTAGCACTCCACCTCAAAGAGTGCTAACAAATAAAGACAAGGGAGTGATAGTTTGGAGCTGGATGAAAGAAAGCTTAAAATACTTCAGGCGATTATCCGGACATATTTAGAGACGGGTGAGCCGGTAGGATCCAGAACGATTTCCAAGTACTCTGATCTGAATCTCAGTTCCGCTACCATCCGAAATGAGATGTCTGATCTGGAGGAGATGGGATACATTTTACAGCCGCATACCTCGGCAGGACGTATTCCTTCCGACAAGGGTTACCGTCTCTACGTTGACACGATGTTGGACGACAAGGCACAGGAAGTGCATGACATGAAAGCGGAGCTTACAGAGAAGGCCGGTAAGATCGATGATCTTCTCAAGCGGGTTGCGAAGCTTCTGGCGGTCAATACGAATTACGCCACGATGGTTTCGGGACCGCGGTACGCCTCCAAGAAGGTCAAGTTCATTCAGCTTACGCTGGTGGATGAGAGAAGCCTTCTTGTCGTGATCGTTTTGGACAACAACGTAGTCAAGAACAAAATGATCCATATGGAGGATTCCATGGATCAGGAGACATTGCTTCGGTTAAACTTCATTATGAATACAACCTTAAATGGTCTGGATGTCATGGATATGAATCTTGCCGTGATACAGAAGATCAAGGAACAGATGGGAGCACACAACAGTGTGATCGATTCGGTTCTTGAGATTATCGGCAGTGCTTTGACGGAGGATGAGGATCTGGAGATCTACACAAGTGGAGCAACAAATATTCTGAAGTATCCGGAACTTGCAGACAAGTCCAATGCAGCACAGATCTTAAGTGCATTTGAGGAGAAGAAGGACTTAAACGAATGGATCGAACAGGAGCCGGTCGGACAGAACGATGATAACCACGCCATACAGGTTTACATCGGCGGTGAGACGCAGGTTGAGTCCATGAAGGATTGTTCGCTGGTAACAGCGACCTACCGGATTGACGATGGTGTTTACGGCAAGGTCGGGATCGTAGGTCCGAAGCGAATGGATTATGACAAGGTAGTTGCTACACTGCAGTCCATGATGGAGCAGTTAGATGACATATTTAAAGACAAAAAGTAAGTCACAGAGGATGGCTTAAGAGAGGTGGTAGAAGGTGAGTCAGGAGAAAGAAACAAATCAGGACATGACAGAAGAGACAACGACAGAGAACACAGAGAAAACAACAAAGGACAGTGAGGTGACAGCAGAGACTGCCGGTGAGGCAGAAGAGAAGGAAGCTGTGGCTGAAGATAAAGAAGCCGTTGGCGAAGAGAAGAAATCACTCTTTGGCAAGAAGAAAAGTTCCAAGCTGGAGGAAAAGATCGCTGAGTTAGAGGATGCAAGAATGCGTCAGCTTGCCGAGTTCGAGAACTTCCGGAAGCGCTCCGAAAAAGAAAAGAGCCAGATGTTTGAGATCGGTGCAAAGTCAGTGGTTGAAAAGATCCTTCCGGTCATTGATAACTTTGAAAGAGGTCTTGCTTCCATGCCGGAGGAGGAAAAGGGAAAGCCATTTGCAGACGGTATCGAGCTTGTTTACAAGCAGATGCTCGGAGCACTGGATGAGATCGGAGTCAAGCCGATCGAGGCAGTGGGACAGGAATTTGATCCGAATTTCCATAATGCGGTTATGACCGTCGAGTCAGAGGATATGGAAAGCGGAACGGTGGCAGAGGAATTGCAGAAGGGATATATGTATCAGGATTCTGTCGTACGCCACAGTATGGTAAAGGTAGTCAGTTAATTTAAGATAGAGCAATGAAAGAAGAATTATAGAGAAAGAGAGGACAAAACAATGGGAAAGATTATTGGTATTGACTTAGGAACAACAAACTCATGCGTCGCTGTTATGGAAGGTGGAAAACCGGTTGTCGTAACAAATACAGAGGGCGCACGTACAACACCATCTGTTGTAGCATTTTCAAAATCCGGTGAGAGACTTGTCGGTGAGCCGGCAAAGCGTCAGGCAGTAACAAACGCTGACAAGACAATCTCTTCTATCAAGAGACATATGGGTACCGATTACCGCGTTGCAATCGATGATAAGAAGTATTCTCCACAGGAGATTTCCGCAATGATCCTTCAGAAGCTGAAGGCAGATGCAGAGAATTATCTCGGTGAGAAGGTTACAGAGGCTGTTATTACAGTTCCTGCATACTTCAACGATGCACAGCGTCAGGCAACAAAGGATGCCGGTAAGATCGCAGGTCTTGATGTAAAGCGTATCATCAACGAGCCAACTGCAGCAGCGCTTGCATATGGTCTTGATAACGAGAAAGAGCAGAAGATCATGGTTTATGACCTTGGTGGTGGTACTTTCGATGTATCTATTATCGAGATCGGTGACGGTGTCATCGAGGTTCTTGCAACATCCGGTGATAACCACCTCGGTGGTGATGATTTCGATCAGAAGATCACAGATATATGATCGCAGAATTCAAGAAGGACAACGGTGTTGATCTGTCTCAGGATAAGATGGCACTTCAGAGATTAAAGGAAGCAGCAGAGAAGGCAAAGAAGGAGCTTTCTTCTGCAACAACAACCAACATTAATCTGCCATTCATCAGCATGAATGACAATGGACCGCTTCATTTCGACATGAACCTGTCCAGAGCGAAGTTTGATGAGCTGACACATGATCTGGTAGAGAGAACAGCAACTCCTGTAACAAATGCACTCCGTGATGCAGGAATCACAGCTTCAGAGCTTGGAAAGGTTCTTCTGGTCGGTGGTTCTACACGTATCCCGGCTGTACAGGATAAGGTACAGCAGATGACCGGTCATGAGCCAAGCAAGTCCTTAAATCCGGATGAGTGCGTTGCACTCGGTGCTTCCGTACAGGGTGGTAAGCTTGCCGGTGATGCAGGTGCCGGTGATATCCTTCTTCTGGATGTTACTCCACTTTCCCTGTCTATCGAGACAATGGGTGGTATCGCTACAAAGCTGATCGAGAGAAATACAACGATCCCGACCAAGAAGAGCCAGATCTTCTCTACCGCAGCAGATAATCAGAGTGCAGTAGATATCAACGTTCTTCAGGGTGAGCGTCAGTTTGCGAAGGATAACAAGTCACTTGGACAGTTCCGTCTGGATGGTATCCCTCCGGCACGTCGTGGTGTTCCACAGATCGAGGTTACCTTTGATATCGATGCAAACGGTATCGTAAATGTATCCGCTAAGGATCTTGGAACCGGCAAGGAGCAGCATATCACGATCACAGCCGGATCAAACATGTCCGATGATGATATCGATAAGGCAGTGAAGGAAGCTGCTGAGTTTGAGGCACAGGATAAGAAGCGTAAGGAAGGCATTGATGCCCGTAACGAGGCTGATTCCATGGTATTCCAGACACAGAAGGCTCTGGATGAGGTTGGCGACAAGGTAGATGCTTCTGAGAAGGCAAAGGTTCAGGCGGAGCTTGACAGCTTGAAGGAATTAGTTGAGAAGACGAATCCGGAAGAGCTTTCTGATGCCGATGTAGATGCATTAAAGGCTGGTAAGGAGAAACTGATGGAAGCAGCTCAGGCTGTATTTACCAAGATGTATGAGCAGCAGGCTCAGGCAAACGGTGGAGCAGCAGGTGCAGGTCCGGACATGGGTAACATGGGTGGAGCCGCAGGCGCCGGCAATGCTTCCGATGATGTTGTCGATGGAGATTACCGCGAGATTTAAGCTAAATATAAATAAACATGAGATAGACCATTGATTGCACGAATGCAGCAGGCAGACGTTACGGTTAATGGTCTGTCTATCTATAAATGAACAGTATGAGAGATGGAGAGAGCTATGGCAGAGAAGAGAGATTATTATGAAGTGCTCGGGGTCAGCAAGAGTGCATCCGATTCCGAATTAAAGTCCGCATATCGTAATTTAGCCAAGAAATATCATCCCGATATGAATCCGGGAGATAAGGAGGCAGAAGCAAAGTTTAAAGAGGCTTCTGAGGCATACAGCGTATTGAGTGATCCGGATAAGCGCCGTCAGTACGATCAGTTTGGTCATGCGGCATTTGAAGGGGGTGCAGGCGGTGGAGCAGGCGGCTTCGATTTCAGTGGAATGGATATGAGTGACATTTTCGGAGATATCTTTGGCGATTTCTTCGGTGGCGGTCGTTCCAGAGCACAGAGTAATGGTCCGATGAAGGGACAGAATCTGCACCACACGATCCGCATTACCTTTGAGGAGGCATGCTTTGGTACCGAGAAGGAGCTGGACCTTCCGCTGCAGGATGAGTGTGAGAGCTGCCACGGCACAGGTGCCAAGGCAGGAACCACCCCGGAGACATGTTCCAAGTGTGGTGGTAAAGGTCAGGTGGTATTTACCCAGCAGTCTCTGTTTGGCATGGTCAGAAATGTTCAGACCTGTCCGGACTGTCGTGGAACCGGTAAGATCATTCGTGAGAAATGTCCGGATTGTCATGGCTCCGGTTATATTACAAGAAAGCGCAAGATTTCCGTTACTGTTCCGGCAGGTATTGACAATGGCCAGAGCATCCGTATCCGTGAGAAGGGTGATCCCGGTGTAAACGGAGGTCCAAGAGGCGATCTTCTGGTAGAGGTGGCAGTAAGCCGTCATCCGATCTTCCAGAGACAGGGCATTGATATTTATTCCTCTGCTCCGATCACATTTGCACAGGCTGCTCTTGGCGGGGATGTCCGCATTAAGACGGTCGATGGCGAGGTTGAGTATACCGTGAAGCCGGGAACGCAGACAGATACACGTATCAGACTGCGTGGCAAGGGTGTTCCGTCTCTTCGTAATAAGTCGATCCGTGGTGATCAGTATGTGACTCTGGTGGTACAGGTTCCGACCAGGATGAACGGAGAGCAGAAGGAGCTTTTAAAGAAGTTCGATGAAGCAATGTATGGAAAGCCGGAGGAAAAGGAAGAAGCCGACGAGACCACAGAAAAGAAAAAAGGACGTTTCGGTAAGAAGAAAAAATAAAGACTGATAATGATAACTCCCTCGGGGGAATCTGATATTTTTGCAGGTACGCTTTCGCTGCAATGCCACACGTAACGGCACATAATGCCCTGAATGACAGGGCATAAGTGCCGACGGTGGCAAGCACCTTGCAAAATATCAGATTCCTCCGAGGGAGATTTACATTTTGGGGGATTGCTCATATGTATTTAAACCTCGGATTAATGTTTAACTAAGGCTTCCCATACCAAGGATGGAAATTTGCCCATAATATTTCTTATGTCCGGTTATTTAGAAATCATATTTTGCCTGCCAATATATTAAAAATCCGTGAGCTATGACTAAAAAATTGTCTTGTCACTTACGGATTTCGAAAAATCTAATTGCTTTGCTGCTTTGATCTTCGATAAACGCATCCTGCCGTACTCGCCCCGAGGTGGGCTCAGTCGTACGGATGCGTATTTATCAAAGCATTGCAAAGCAAAGATTTTTCGGAAATCCTACTGATCTGCGTCAATTTTTTAGTCATAGTTCACGGATCAACTGATTTCTCAGGCAAAATTGATATTTTATTTTCCGGACATAAGAAATATTATGGGGACACATCAATTTGAGGTATGGGAAGTTTTAGTGTTTAATTTACAAATCCGGAGGTGTTTTTTTCTTCATAAACCGTATAAAACATTTTCAATAATTTTCGTATTATTTGATCGGATTATTTTCCGGAGGATTGCAGATACTAGTGATAAAAATAATGTCTGAAAGGGGAAATAACATGTCTGAAATAAAAGTAAGCGGCGATAAAGGAATGAAGATTCAGGATATTCTGGCGAGGGAGATTTTAGATTCCCGCGGAAATCCTACCGTGGAGGCGGAGGTTATTTTAAAATGTGGTGTGCATGGCGTGGCGAGTGTGCCCTCCGGCGCATCGACAGGAGCGTTTGAGGCGGTGGAGCTTCGGGATGGAGAGAGCCGTTATATGGGAATGGGCGTGCGGGGAGCCGTCAAAGCAATCCGGCAGATTATCGTACCCGGCTTAAAGGGAAAAGATGCATCCGGACAGCGTGAGATCGATCAGTGGATGATCGCCGAGGATGCGACCGCGAACAAATCTCATCTTGGTGCCAATGCGATCCTTGCGGTATCTCTGGCGGTGGCAAAGGCAGCCTCGGCGGGCATGAAGCTGCCGCTTTACCGTTATCTGGGAGGCTGTGGTGCCAGAGAGCTGCCGATTCCGATGATGAATGTGATCAATGGAGGACGTCATGCAGACTCTTCGATGAATATTCAGGAATTTATGATCATGCCGATCGGTTTCTTAAGCTTTCATGAGCGGCTGGAGGCAGGAACAAGAGTGTTTCACACGTTAAAGCGGCTTCTGATGGCGGAGCATTACACCACGTCGGTAGGAGATGAGGGTGGATTTGCACCGGCGTTTGAACGAGATGAACAGGCACTTGATTTTCTGATCCGTGCGATCGAGGAAGCCGGTTATCAGCCGGGAAGACATTTCCGGATCGCTCTGGATGTGGCGGCGACCGAAATGTATGATGCGGCACTCCGCGAGGGTCATGAGGGAATGTATTATTTCTGGAAATCGGGGATTTATAAGACGCCCGAGGAGATGATTGCGTATCTGAAGGAGCTTTGTGACCGCTATCCGATCTGCTCGATCGAGGACGGTCTGGCAGAGGAAGACTGGATACACTGGGAGCAGCTGACCAGAACGTTGGGAAGCCGTGTTCAGCTTGTCGGAGATGATCTGTTTGTGACGAACACAGAGCGCATCCGCAAGGGAATCCGCCGAAATGCCGCCAACGCTGTGCTGATCAAGGTCAACCAGATCGGTACGCTGACGGAGACAATGGATGCGATCCGGATGACGAAGGAAAATGGATGGCATGCGATCATTTCACACCGCTCCGGTGAGACGGAGGATACGACGATCGCAGATCTGGCGGTGGCAGTTAATGCCGGACAGATCAAGACAGGTGCACCGAGCCGTACGGACCGCGTGGCGAAATATAACCGGCTGCTGCGCATCGAGGAGGATCTCTATTAGAGGATATTTCCCGTAGAAATATGGAAGAAATGTTTGAGGCTGATGTATCGGAATATGCATCAGCCTTAATTTGTGGTATACTATATGTGAATGCGCCCGCGAGTGACAAAAAGCGGAGCTTTTTTGAACCTTTTGCCGAAGCGCTGCAAATTTGTGATACATTACGCGCGAAAGCAAAAATCAAGGATTTATAAGTGAGGCACCAAAATGAAAACACAACAAAAGACAAATAAATACGAGATCGACATGTGCAACGGATCGATATTGGACAAATTGATATCCTTTTCAATTCCGTTAATGCTGTCCGGTATCCTGCAGCTTTTATTTAATGCGGTGGATATCATCGTAGTGGGGCGGTTTACCGGAAGCGAAGCACTGGCGGCGGTCGGTTCTACCACAGCGCTGATCAATGTGTTTGTTAATTTCTTTATCGGTATTTCCCTTGGCTCCAATGTGCTGGCTGCGAGATTTTTTGCGGCTGGCAAGGACAAGGAAATGTCAGAGACCGTGCATACGGCGATCACACTGGCGCTGATCAGTGGTGTTGGAATGGGGATCATAGGAGTTCTCGCCGCAAAGGGAGCGCTGATGCTGATGGATACTCCGGATAATGTATTAAATCTTTCTACGTTATATATGCGGATTTATTTCGTGGGAATGCCGTTTTTTATGCTGTATAATTACGGAGCAGCGATTCTGAGAGCAGTCGGAGATACCAAAAGACCACTTCTTTTTCTGATCATCTCCGGCAGTGTCAATGTCGTGTTGAATCTTATTTTCGTGATCCGTTTTCATATGGGCGTTGCGGGAGTAGCGATCGCAACCGTGATCTCTCAGGCAATATCATGTGTTCTGGTACTGCGCTGTCTGTACCGCACCGAGAGCAGCTATCAGCTGCGGTTTTCCAGGCTTGGCATGAAGGCGAAATATGTAAAGCAGATTTTTCAGGTCGGCGTGCCGGCGGGCATTCAGAGTACGATCATCAATTTCTCGAATGTACTGCTGCAGTCTTCGGTCAATTCGTTTGGCTCTGTGGCGATGGCAGGCTATACCGCAGCCAATAATATTCTGGGATTTTTATATGTGTCCATCAATTCCGTGACGCAGGCATGCATGAGTTTTACCAGCCAGAATTATGCCGTCCGCAGGTTTAAGAGAATGGATAAGATATTACTGGAATGCCTGGGGCTTACCGTAGCGGTATCTCTTGTGTTCGGCGGCGGCTCTTATCTGTTTGGATCGGAACTTATGCATATTTATACAAAGAGTGCGGATGTAGTCGCATGCGGCGTTGATATTATGCTGTATACGACAGTGACTTATTTCCTGTGCGGAATGATGGATCTGTTTCCGGGGGCACTGCGCGGTATGGGGCATTCTGCCGTGCCGATGATCCTTTCGGTGATCGGAACGGTTGGTACGAGAATTGTGTGGATCTATCTGGTGTTTCCGTATCACAGAGCGTTAGACTTTTTGTTTATATCCTATCCGGTGTCGTGGCTGTTAACAATTATCATGCAGGTGATCTGTTTTTATTTTGTTCGCAAAAAGGAGATATCAAAATAATAACTCAAACTGATATGTAATGACTTTTGTCAAGAGTAAATTCGAAAAAAATCAAAAAAAATTAATTATTCTGTTTTCTGAAGGCACCCAGAAAGAGCTTCGGAGTATCAG
>NZ_QUET01000026.1 GCF_003478445.1 Roseburia sp. AM59-24XD | reverse complement strand
CAATGCTTTGATAAATACGCATCCGTACGACTGAGCTCCGTAGGTGAGCTCAGCTATTTCGGACGGCACGCTCCCGCTACCACTGCACCACGCAGCGGTACATAACGCCATATTGATTTTACAGTAAGATATGAATATTTTATTTAGTATGGGGCGTAAGTACCGGCGGGTGCAAGTGCCTTTCGAAACATCTGAATCCCACCTCGGAGCGAGTACGGCAGGATGCGTTTATCAAAAATCAAAGCAGCAAAGCAATTAGACTTTTTGAAATCCGTAAGTGACAAGACAATTTTAATACCACCAGCTCACGGTTTCGTCAGATATCCTGAGGCAAAAATCTATATTAATTTTCCTCGGACATAAGAAATAGTATGGGCGCAATCCAATAATCGGTGTGCGAAGTTTGAGTTTAATGAAAATAAGAACGTCTCCGAGTTGTTTTGCTCGGAGGCGTTCTTTGAAAATATCGTTTTCACAGACTTATTCGGTACGTTCCTTTCCCCAGAAGAACAGAGCTACGGTTCCCGGACCGGTATGACTTCCAATCGTGGTACCGATATAATTGATCTCAACATGCCCCTTTAAATGTGGAAATGTCTGCTCAACCTTGTCGGCAACGGTTTTGGCATCTTCATAGCAGTCGGAGTGGGAGATAAAACATTTATCGGCATAATCCAGACCGTTCTCTGCATTTTCTTTCATACGTTCCACGATCGCTGCGATGACCTTTTTCTTGCTGCGGATCTTGTAGCGCGGGATCAGATGACCGGTGTTGTTGACATTTAATAAAGGGCAGATTCCAAGAACGGTTCCGACAGCACCGGAGGTCTTGGAGATACGTCCTCCTTTCACATAGAAGGAAAGGTCTGTAGAAAAGAACCAGTGCTGGGCGTTTAGGCGGTGATCCAGCGCAAACCGGCGAACCTCATCAATATCCTTTCCCTCATCGCGCAGATCGGCAAGCTTATCCATCAGCAGTCCGTAGCCGGAAGAAGCGGATAAAGAATCGACAACATATATTTTACGATCCGGAAATTCTTCGCGGAGAATTTCGGCAGCAATGTTAGCGGAATTGATCGAGCCGGAGATACCGGAGGAAAGGGTCAGATGGAGAATATCAAGACCCTGCTCCAGAAATTTGCGGAAATAGGATTCATATTCGTCTGCATTGACCTGGGATGTTTTAGTGTCCGAACCGGTTGCCATGCGGTGATAGAAATCCTTGAAATCCATGGATTGTCCCAGATCATCTGCGTAAGCGGTTCCGTCCAGCTCGTAGTGAAAACAGATATAAGAAATATTGCGTGCTTCAAACTGTTCCTTGGAAAGATCAGCTGTTGAGCAGCAACTTAAAATATATTGATCCATATTGACCTCCTTTAATGCGTGATTTTTACATAATTATATAAATTATACCATGAAATCATTAATCATACAAATAACTTCTGTGTATCCTGCCATAGGCGGAAAGTATCAGTGGCAGCATTGACAGTGAGATTTTGTATAGTTATACTTCTATAGGCGTAATTAGTCATTTTTATATCATGAAAGAAAAGAGGTTGTTGCCAAGTGGCAAAGAAGGGGTTCAATCTTGCGGAATTTCTGCCGCAGAGGCAGATGTCGGAGGCGTTCATCAATTCATTTTTTCTGGCATTGTCCGGTGGATTTCAGGACGCATATACATATAACTGCAGGGACGAGGTTTTTTCGAATGCACAGACGGGAAATGTTGTTCTTATGAGCCAGCATTTTATGGAAGGAAGATGGTACGAGGGGCTGCGTTATCTGTTGCCGCTTCTCGCGTTTGCGGCAGGAGTGCTTCTTGCGGAAAATGTTCAGTACCGTTACCGGAATGCAAAGCGGATTCATTGGAGACAGGGAATTTTGCTGGCAGAGATTGTGATATTGGCAGTGGTCGGTTTTATACCGCAGACGTATAATATGGCGGCGACAATATTAGTTTCCTTTGCCTGTGCCATGCAGGTGCAGTCGTTTCGGAAGGTCGGTGGATATTCGTATGCAAGCACGATGTGTATCGGTAATCTGCGGAGCGGTATGGCGGCGTTATCTTTATATGCAAGGGAACATAAGAAGGAGCAGCTTCGACAGATGGGATATTATTTTGGTGTGATCGCGACATTTGCGATTGGAGCCGGAATTGGAGGAATTACTTCCTCGTATTACGGTATTCATGTGATCTGGATTTCCTGTGTTCTTTTGGTGGTCAGCTTTGTATTGATGTCTCTGGAAAAGCTGAAATAGAAGTCGTTGTTGTGGAAAAGCAACAAATAGTAAGCGTGTTTATATAAAATATGTCATATATGTGTCAGATGAAATTGGTCATAATGTGCAGTTTGTTGGTTTTTTTTGAGAAAAAAAGAAAAAAATAGATGAAATTCACAAAACGAATCAATTGGCTGGGTGTTATCTTGACAATTGATATTCGATCAACTAAAATAAGTTTCGAAAATTGTTATATTAAACAACAAAATGCCTATCATTAAAATACCGATGGAGAAGAGATGAGATTTATCAGATTCAGTCTGGTATATCAGGGTGAGGGGCATAAATGTTAGGAGGCAAAACGATGAGAAGTAAGACAATCAAGAAAGCGATTGCTACAGTAGCCGCTGCAGCAATGGTAATCACATCAATCGTTCCTGCAGCACCGGCTCAGGCAGCGGTTAAGGCAAAGAAGCTCACAGTAAAGACAAAGAAGATCGTTCTTTACAAGGGCGCAGCTGCAGGTTATGGTTCAAAGCAGCTTAAGGTAACTGTAAAGCCTAAGAAGGCAAAGGTTACATACAAGATCAACAAGAAGAAAGTAGCTTCTGTATCTAAGAAGGGTCTTGTAAAGGCTAAGAAGCCGGGTAACGCTAAGATCACAATCAAGTCTGGCAGCAAGAAAGTTGTTGTAAAGGTTGTTGTTAAGAAAATCAAGAAGAAAGTAACAAAGGTTACAGCAACAAAGAACATTACAGTTAATGTTGGTGCAAAGCAGAAGATCAAGACATCTGTAAAGCCTAAGAAGGCTACACTCAAGGCTCTTGCATTCACATCAAATGCAAAGAAGATCGCTAAGGTTAACGCTAAGGGTGTTATCACAGGTATCAAGGCCGGTAATGCTAAGATCACTGTAAAGGCAGTGGACGGAAGCAAGAAGAAAGCAACTGTTGCAGTTCTTGTCACAGGTGCAGCTATCGCATCTAATCCTGCAATTACAACAGGTCCTTCCGTAACAACAGCTCCTACAGTAGCACCTACAGCTACAGTAGCTCCTACAACAGTTCCTACTGTTGCTCCAACAGCAGCACCTACAGAGACACCGGTAGTGTCACCATCTACAAGCCCAGTAGTGTCACCGTCTACCAGCCCGGTAGTATCGCCATCTACAGAGCCAACAGCAGCACCGGTTGAGACAATCGCTCCTGTTGTTAAGGATAATGGTGATCTGAGTTATAATCTTCCGGCTCTTGCTGAGGGATCTTCTTACAAGGTAAGCTTTGGAGAGGGTAACGATGCTGAGATTACAGCAGGTGCTGTTGCTGCAATCGAGACAATCCGCGACAGATTCGAGGCAAGTGCTCAGAAGGATGCTGTTAAGGCAGCGGAGTCTTTCGTAACAAAGGCATATGACAAAAAGGCGTTTGGTGGATTCGTTGTAAATAAGGAAGCTGGTAAGGATACAGCAGTTGTTTCTTACAATGGTAAGGACTACAATCTGACTGTTAAGGCTGACGGAGATGTTGCTAAGGTTGCTGTTGAGGGTGAGTTTTCTCTGACAGTTAAGGGTGCAAACGGATCTTATACAGTAAGTGACCTTAAGGTTGGTTCTGTAGAGGGTAATGGTGCATACGCAGCTACCGTAGCCGTTGCAGAGGATGGAACTGTTACAGCTACTATCACAGGCGCAGCAGGTGCTTGCACAGTGACTGTTCAGAATGGTAATGTAACATTGGATATCGCAAAGGCAGTTCAGGAGAAGTACGGATTCGTTATCTCAAAGTAATATCCAAGCGTAATAAGTAAACATGACAGGATCGTTACGTTTGTAACGATCCTGTTTTCATGAAATGATGATTGTTAAACTTCGAAATGGGGATAGAATATGGTGAGGGTTAGCAGAAAAGCAGGATGTATTCTTTTGGTGATTGCATTGCTTTGTCAGTTTAATGCTGCTTCGTCGGTCTGCCATGCCGGCAAGAAAGCTCTTTGGTTTAATACCACTAAAAAGACGATCACGGCAGGAAAAAGCTTCCGGCTTAAAGCAAAAGGAAAAGCGGCAAAGGGCAGATTAAAGTGGCGCAGCAGTAATAAGAAGATTGCTTCTGTTACAGCGAAGGGTAAAGTGACCGCCAAAAAGACCGGCAAGGTGAAAATAACGGTTCAGTCTGTAAAGAAGCCATCGCTAAAGGCTGTTTGTACCGTGACGGTGAAAAAGAAAAAGACGGCTGTACCGACGGAAAGCAGTAAGCCGGATTCGTCTGCAGCACCGGCGCCGATATCAACGTCACCGGCGGCAGCGACAGCGACAGCAGGTGTATCGTCAGCACCACAGGTAACACAGGAGCCGGCTGCTCCGACAGCAACCGTGTCACCGGTGCCTGCAGATGTCTCCACTCTGGTGGTTTCTACCAGTCTGGTGGAAAAGGACGGTATGACGATGACAGCGTATTTGATCAATAAGCAATATTATGGGAATATTACCGTTTGCTTAAATGGAAAGACGTATACCAAGAAAACAAGTGGAAGAAATCTTCTGTTCACGCTTGCGACCGGGGCAACCGGTGGCACTCCGGAGGTGAATCACGATGGCACGATCCGTGTCAGCAGGGAAAGTACCGATCTGGAGTACTGGACAGTAGAGGATCTGGAACTTCAGAAGACATATTATCTGAAGGGCGATCTGCAGAATGCCATAGATCCTTCTGTGGCAGACTGTGGAGTTGTTTATGTTCAGGGGGATGTTCGTTCTGATGTGCAAATATATACAAATGAACAGTAGGAAAGGGAAGTTATGAAACGCAGATTAACAGGATTAATAATTGGAATAGCGGCTTTTGCCCTAAGTGCTGTCAGTGTACAGGCAGGGGAGATCAATGCAAATGAGCAGAGTCTGATCTCTGCGGTGTCCCAGTCGTTTTCTTATAACGGTGCCACATATGTTGTGAAGAGCTCCTATATTGGGCAGGGACAGGCAAAGCTTGCGCAGGACGGTGTAGATCTTTCGGCGGCACAGGCACAGGGATACATTTCACAGTTCCATGGAAGTTATCAGGAGCTGGTACAGGAAGGATATTGTGATCTGATCTCAGAGGCGCCGGCATCCGGTAATGATACAGCAACGCCGGAACCGGAGCATTCCAAGAAGGAAGAGGCGAAGAATAAGCTTTTATTAAAGACAATCTTAGGAAAGCCGGGGACAAAGTCTGACGACAGCAAAAGTGATAAGACAGAGACACAGCAGATGGATGCTCAGACTGCCACGGCCACACCGGCAGCGGATCAGTCTTCTAACGGTGTGAATAACTGGGGGAAGGAAGAGGATCTTGGCAATTCCATCGGCTTTGAGGATGTGGACAGAGAGCAGGCAAAGCAGGGCAAAGTGACGATCTCAGGAAATGGATCAGCTTTTACTGTTCAGAATAACAATACCGATTCTAAAGACGACAACAGTAAAGCACAGGATGTGAAGGATAACTTTTTAAGTAAGATTGTTCATATTTCATTATGGAAAATTCTTTTCTGGGTGATTTCAGGAATTTCAGTTGCAGCAATTGCTGCTGTCGTATATTATATTGTTATGATCAAGCGCCAGCACAAAAAAAACCGCAGGCTTCGTGGAATTATTGCAGCAGGAGTAGGTGTTTCTGCCGGTGGATGGACGCTTCTTTTGATGGTTGCATTGGGATTATATTTTGGTGCATACAATAATAATTCCATTCAGCGCCAGTTGATGGAGAGTGACTATTTCCTCGGGGTGACTCAGATGATCCGCGAAACGGCACAGGGACAGCTTGAGGAAGCAGGCTATGATGGAAAGATTGCCTCTGAGGTTTATACATTGTCCAGTGTATATATTGAGGAGAAGCAGTATATCAGCAAGGTTCTTGCCGGAGAAAAGGATGCTGCTGTTTCAACAGATGGCATTGAAAATGCCCTGAAAACTGAGGTGACAGGCAAGAGTGATGAGAGTAATCAGCAGATGATTGAGACGCTGAAGGATACCTATGAGAACATGCTTCAGTTCAAGCTGGGCAGAGTGATCTATGAGAGTCGCACATCATTCCTTGGATGGTTTTATCTGACCTGTATTGTCAGCATTATTATGCTGTTAGTATTTTTTATACTTGCATGCAGATTGTATGGTTATCCGCATAAGGCGGCACGCATTATGTGCATTTCCATTCTGATATCATCCTGTCTTGTTGCAGGAGGTGCAGTGCTTGCAAAATTATTAAAGGTGACCGCAAAGATTGAGGCAACGCCGGTATATTATCTGCAGTTCTTACAGAAATATGCTGCGTGGAGCATCAATGTACTGATGTATATGGGATGTCTCGGCATTCTTGTTGCGATCGCGCTGATGATATGGAAACGTTATCTGCATACGATCTATGCAGAGTAGGGAGGGAGATTTCATGGAAACCGGGTTTTATGACATACATACGCATATCTTACCAGGAGTAGACGACGGTTCCAAAAGTCCGGATGAATCAAAGCACATGCTTCAGATGGCATATGATCAGGGAGTACGCCATATTGTGGCAACACCACATTTCTCTGTGAAGGGAGATAATCATCCGGTAGATGAACTCAAAGAAAAACTTGCCCTGCTTCAGAAGCAGGCGGACGAAATTGATCATTCCTTTACTGTTTCGCTTGGTAATGAACTGTTAAACGGTCCGGGGATGGTGGAGGAGCTGCAGAAGGGTCGTGCATTGACGATGGCTGGAACACGCTATATTCTGGTAGAATTTCTTCCATCTGACAAGTATCAGGTGCTTTACCATTCACTGCATGAGTACATTATGGCCGGATATATTCCGATCATTGCTCATATGGAACGCTATGAAGCACTGTATAAGAACTATGACCATATCGAGGAGCTTGCCAAGATGGGATGTTATTTCCAGATGAATACGGAAAGTATTGTGGGTGGCTTTTTACAGCGGAGAGCTGCTTACCATCGTCGGTTGATTTTGGATGGCTACATCCAGTTTATGGGAAGTGACTGTCATGGAATGGATTATCGTAAGCCGCTGATGAAAGATGCTCTTCGATATTTCGGGCAGAATCCGGATGCAGAACGCATTCTTCAAAAGATTCTGAACAAATATCCGGAGACAATGCTGTCTGACAAATATATTGATTAATCGGGAGATTAGAAAGATAAGAGGGAATCTATGGAAAAACAGCAAGATGAAGAAATCGAAATTGATTTATTAGAACTTTTTGGGGTAGTGCGCGCCAGATGGTTCAGCATACTGATGACAGGTATCATCCTTGCAGCAGTAGCCGGGATCGGAACCATGTTTCTGATCACGCCGAAGTATCAGTCCACTTCAAAGCTTTATATCGTAGGACAGACATCGGCACTCACATCACTGACCGATCTGCAGGCGGGAGCCCAGTTGACACAGGATTATATGGTGCTCGTACAGAGCCGTCCGGTGTTGGAGACTGTGATTGACAATCTCAGACTGGATATGGAATATGAGACACTCAAGGGTATGGTATCACTGAATAATCAGTCCGATACACGTATTCTTGATATTACCGTGACAGCAGATGATCCATATATGGCAAAGGAGATCGTGGACGAGATCAGCGAGGTATCTGTATCCAGAATCGCAGCAATCATGAATGTGGATGAGCCGACAACAGTAGAGTACGGTCATCTGGAGAACAGTCCAAGCAGTCCGAATACCAAGAAGAATATTGCTATCGGCGGTCTTTTAGGTCTCGTGGCAAGTGCCGGCTTTATCGTGCTGATGTATCTGTTAAATGATACGATCTGCAGCGAGGATGACGTTGAGAAGTATCTTGGTCTGAATAATCTGGGTGTCATTCCGATCGAGGAGGGCGCAATGGAACAGATGATGAAGGATAAGAGAAAACGTAAAGGTCATTCCGGTGGAATTTGGAATCGTCTTCTGTTAGGACAGCGTTCCAGGAAAGGAAATGGGTGAGAAGGTTGGCAAAGGTAAAGTTTGAAGGACGAAAGAAGTTAGATTATCGTGTCGATGAGGCATATAAATCACTTCGTACCAATGTCCAGTTCAGTGGATCAGGCGTTCAGGTAATTGATTTTACAAGCTGTACGCCAAACGAGGGTAAAAGTAGTGTGGCGTTCAATCTTGCCGTATCCTTTGCGGAGAGTGGCAAACGTGTTATCATGATCGATGCCGACATGAGAAAGTCTGTGCTGGCAGGACGATATAAGGTCGGAAGTGTGGATGCCGGACTTGCTCATTATTTATCCGGACAAAAGACGCTTGATGAAGTATGTCTGAATACAGATATCGATGGGATGGATATTATTTTTTCCGGTCCGTTTGTGCCAAATCCGGCAGAGCTTTTAGAGAGTACACATTTTCATGATCTGATTAAATACTGCAGAGAGAATTATGATTATGTGCTGATCGATACGCCGCCTCTTGGCTCTGTCATCGACAGTGCGATTGTTGCCAAGGAGTGTGACGGAGCAATCATCGTAGTTGAGGCAGATGCAATCAGTTATCATTTCGTACAGAATGTTAAGAACCAGCTTGCAAAAAGCGAGGTTAAGATTCTCGGAACAGTGCTTAACAAGGTTCCGATGGGTGGAGGAAAGTACGGATATGGTAAATATGGCTACGGCAAATACGGTTATGGAAAGTATGGTTATGGGAAGTACGGTCAGTATGGGCAATATGGGGAGTATGGTTCATATGGTCATGAAGATAAGTAAGATTCCCATAGCGTTGCGTACGATAGGGGGATATACAGCAGGATAATAAATTCTGCGTAAGTGGCAGATGTGCTGTGTGTGACAATTAAAGTGGGAGGTGTGATCACATGTATGTGAGAAGAGAAAAAAGCTGGCTGAAACATTTGGATTTCTGTATATTGGATATCATCAGCATTATTGTGGCATTTTATATTGGATATGTCTGCCGGCATGGTGCTGACAGCGGTATGGCAAACTATTATGTCAGACTGCTTTGTATCCTGGTTGTATTGGATATCTGTGTATCCTTGATCAGATCCAGTCATACCGCAATCGTGCGGAGAAGCTATCTTCGGGAGATGTTAGAGTCTGTGACACATTGTGTGTCGATTGACGGTATGGCGTTATTCTTGTTGTTCCTGATGCAGGAAACAGGAATTTATTCCAGAGAGAGTCTTCTGATTTATTTTGTATTACATGTTATTTTTACATATATTCTGCGCTGTGTGCGCAAGCATATGCTTCGAAAGAAGATGACATGCAATCCGAATGTCGAGCAGATGCTGATCTTTACGAACCGTGATGGGGCTGAGCAGTGTGTCCGTGAGCTTTCACAAGACGAATACAGAAATTATCAGGTCATCGGTGTTGTGCTGATGGATGATATTTATGAATCTGCGGATCAGACTGCTGCAGTGTCCGGAGCTGATCAGGATGCATTAAAGGTTATGCAGGAAGCGGCGGCAACAGAAGAGATCGAGGGAGTGCCGGTTGTTTCCGATTACCATGGTGTCAGAGATTATCTGATGGAGCATGTGGTAGACAGCGTTTTTTTGAATGTGTGGCTTGACAGCCGCAAAAGCCGCCGTCTGAATCATGAGCTGATCCGTGCCGGCGTTACGGTTCATATAAATCTGGTTCGTGTGCCGGATGATATTCCAAACCGCACAGTGGAGCGTCTGGGCAATTACACGGTTCTTACAACAGGTCTTCATCTGGCGAGTGCGCGTCAGGTAATGATGAAACGTTTGTTGGACATTGCAGGTGGACTGGTGGGAAGCTTTCTCACCGTGCTTATCAGCATTTTCATTGGACCGGTGATCTATCTGCAGTCTCCGGGACCAATCTTCTTTAAACAGACCCGTGTTGGTAAGAATGGTCGTACCTTTGAAATTTATAAGTTCCGTTCTATGTATATGGACGCAGAGGAACGTAAGAAAGAGCTGATGAAAGAGAATGAGATGGATGGTCTGATGTTTAAGATGAAGGACGATCCGCGAATCATTCCAATCGGAAAGTTTATCCGTAAGTATTCCATTGATGAGCTGCCGCAGTTTTTCAATGTACTGAAGGGAGATATGAGTATTGTTGGTACAAGACCGCCGACAGTGGATGAGTACGAGCAGTATCATGTACACCATAAGGGACGTCTTGCCTCCAAGCCGGGTATCACCGGACTTTGGCAGGTCAGTGGTCGCAATCAGATCACGGATTTCGAGGAAATCGTGGAGCTTGATACAGATTACATTATGAAGTGGTCTGTCAGCGAGGATATCCGTATTATCCTTAAAACAGTGCGTCTGGTTGTTGCAGGAGACGGCGAATAATGATATGTTAATAAGAGTATGTGAGTCTTGTTTGGGATTGCCGGAGAAGACCACATGCTCTTTTCTTTAATGTATGGGAAAAGGAAAATGCCGGTTATGAGCAGACGATGTTCAGAAATGGGGAATGATAATGCAAGAGAGCAGAAAAGTTTTATTTATTGAGGATGATGATACACTTGCGATGGGGACATCATACGCTCTGTCGAGCGAGGGGATTGATGTGACGCGTGTGTCTGACTGTGCCGGTGCGAAGACGTGCTGGAGAAGACAGGGGGATCAGTTTGATCTGGTGCTTTTGGATGTGATGTTGCCTGACGGTGATGGCTTTGCACTATGTGAGTGGTTCAAGGGAGAGAGAGAGGATATCCCGGTGATCTTTTTGACGGCCCTGGAGGATGAGGGCAATGTGGTTCATGGACTGCAGTATGGTGACGATTATGTGACGAAGCCGTTTCGGACGAAGGAACTGATCGCAAGGATCTACGCAAACACCAGGAAAGCAGGTCGGGAGAAATTAGTGCCGGTACAAAAGGAGACGGGGACATTCAATGGAGGATATAACAATGGAGAGCTTCGTCTTGATGAGGATACGATGAGTGCGTACCGCGGACAATTGCGGATGGAGCTGACCTTAAGTGAATATCGTTTATTTCAGGTGTTTATGCATCACATCGGACAGATATTGACCAGAGAGCAGCTGATGGAACGCCTGTGGTCAGTCGATGAGGCCTTTGTGGATGACAATACGCTGTCCGTCTATATGAGGAGACTGCGGCAGAAGCTTGATGCCGGAAGAGAGATATCCTGCATTACGACAATACGCGGTGTGGGGTATCGGATGGAGTCACTGAAGGAGTAAAGAACCGGAGGACAGGTCCCGAAGGTGCAGCTAACGATGGAAGAAGGAATTGGAAGGCAGAGGAAGACGCCGGACAACGATGAAAGAAAGGATTGAAGGCAGGATAAAATGCAGGAAAGAGCAGTCAGATTTTATTTATGGAGCAGTATCCTTCTGACCGGGATATGCAGTGGCGCAGTATATCTGATATGTCGTGTGATGGTGGGAAATACGCAGACGGATCTTTGTCAGAGAATTACTTTGCTGGCGGGTCTTATTGTATTATGGATATACGGGGGCTGGAGTCTTAGCAGACTCAGTAGACAAGTGGACCGGACCGGGGATGTGCTGGAGGAGATTCTCGCAGACAGCGCCAGGGAGGAGGAAATTCGTCAGCCGGAAATAGTGTGGGAAGAGAAGTTGTTTCACCGATATCAGGAAGGCGTTGTCGGACGGCTGGAAAGCCATCTGTTGGAATGTGTTCATATATTGGGACAGAGAGAAGTGTCGCATCATGCAGAGCAGAGATATTTAAAAGAGATGATGACAGATATTTCTCATCAGATCAAAACTCCGCTGGCATCGCTTCAGGTGTTTTTGGACATCTTTGAGAAGGAGCTCACGAAGCCGCCGATGTCGGATATGGTTGTGCAGGCACGAAGACAGGCAGACCGAATTCACAGGCTGGTGATGGGGCTTTTGAAGCTGACACAGCTTGAATCCGGGATGCTTCCGATGGAAAAGGAAGTCTGTAACCTGGAAATGATGTTGCGGGAATGTGGTCAGCTGGTGGCAGATGGGTTCCGGGATAAACAGCTTCAAATCCATTATCACGGAGCGCATGATTGCAGGGTATGGTGTGAAAGGGAATGGATGACAGAGGCGTTTCAGAATCTGATCAAAAACTGTTGTGAGTATAGTCCGCAGGAAGGAACGCTACAGATCCTGTGGTCGGAGACGCAGATGGCATATATTGTGCAGATCAGCGATCAGGGACCGGGCATCGAGCAGGGCGAGCTCCCAAAGATATTCAACCGTTTTTACAGGGTTCACCGGAGTGGTCAGGAAGGCAGTCCGGAGGGTATAGGTATTGGGCTGGCACTTGCAAAGGAGATCGTGGAGCGGCAGGGAGGAACCCTTGTGGCATACAGCAGCACCGATGCACCAAGCTTTACCCGTTTTGAGGTAACTCTGTTAAAGAACTTGCATTGATTACAAAGCGGATAGGGCATGGGAAGGCTTTTAATGCTACTCCGGGAGACAGAGGATGCGGATGCGATCCTGTGCTGTACGGGATACATGCCAGCGTTTGAAATACTGATGAGCTTCATCCAGATATTCCTGAGGAAGTCCGTTTTCGATACGCCAGATGTAGCGGCAGATCCTCTGGTAATGCAGAGGAAGCCAGCCTGCGGTCTGGGAACCGTTCTCCAATGGAAGGAATACTTCGTGAAGACCGGCTTCTGTCTCCTGCTGATAGATCTGTAAAAATACCGTAAGGATACAGAAAAGTTCATTGTCCTGATTTTGGGACAGATTCTCCTGTGTGAAATGAAGTGCCTCTTCGTAGTCGCGGAAGTCGATCATCGAGATCAGAGTGCTGACCGCATTGTCTCTGCTGACTGCGGTATTAGTGCTGCCATCCGTTGTCTGTGTCGCAATAAAGCGTTTACAGGCGTCAATCTCGACCTGATTATCCGGATAATATTCTTCGAGATAGGTCTTACGGTAGGTATGATAATCTTTCAGATTCTGTGCACCGCTGTCGTGCAGTACCCACGGTGTCTCCTGGTGTGGAACGGCAATGCGGTATCCGGCACGCGCAAATTCCTGACACTGGGACAGATCATAGAAATCCCATCCGGTAAACAGATCTGACCGCCAGAGGAAATCCTGTTGTGTCATCATAAGTAGTCCGTCGATCGCTTCAACAATAGCGAAGCTGCGGTTAGACGGAATCGGCACATCAAAATAATCATCGGAGGTTGTCAGCAGGTGGGAACGCAGTGCGCCGGTGCGCATTGGATTTGTCCAGATACAGCCGTTTTTGTGAAGCTGTTTCGTTCCAACCATACCGATCATACCGATCTGTGGGTTTTCCTGAAAGATTGCAAGTGTATCCTGAAGGAAGTTCTTATTAAGGATCAAAGCATCCTGATGAAGATATACTTTGTATTTGGCGTCGGTTTGAAGCATACCGGCATTGTAGCCCTCTGCCATGGAATTTGCACCGCGGATCGGCAGAACATTGACAACAAATCCCTCAGGAACCGTGAGCTGTTTGATATAAATCTCACACTCGTGAAGAGCGGACTCACTGTCGGTGCAAATAATAAAACTGACTTTTTGCGCATTCATATAGGCATCTTCCTTTCTGATCGATCATTATGCGGAATGTTATTATTTTCTCTTTTTCTTCTTTTTACTTTTATTATTTGACGGCTGGTTCGCTGCCGGTTCTGATGTCTCAAATACAAACGCCATGTCCTTTCGGAGCTTATAGTTGATGCCGAGCCCGATTCCGATCAGTGTGTAGAAGATTGGTGACAAAGCAACACAGGAATCGTTTGTCAGGCAGAGGATCAGGTACCCGATCACTGCACCAAGCACACCGACGCCGATAAAGGTCATATATTCGGAATAATGACATCTCCAGTAGATACGGATCGAATCGATCAGATACCAGCCGAAGAAGATCAGCAGTGCGATCAGTGAAAGCACACCGGTCTGCACACCAACCTGCAGATACATACAGTGCGGCTTGGTGATCAGCTCGTTGATATGACCGGAATTATACATGCCGACAAGGTCATTATTTGGAAATGCAATGATAAAGGTATCCGGACCGCTTCCGAGGAAGAAATATTTTTTCAGAAGAGGGATGGAACGATCCCACATGTAACCACGCATGTTGGCAAGCTTATAATGCTTGTCAAGATAAGGAACGCTCTCTTTGATCGTAGCAAGCTTCATCATAGCATTGTTGCCGCCGCGGCAATAGTAGCCGCTTTGTCCCTCTGTGTTCATCAGGTTGGAAAGATACCATGCATTGCCATCGATCGTAATCTCAAAACCATGGAAGGAATCATCCTGAACGGCCGCAAAGCTGAATGGGAAACGTGGGTCGGTGATATTGTTGGTCACACCGTCCTCTGCAAGTGCAAAACCAACTTCCTTGCCAGAGCCGTCTGTCAGCTCAAAATAGTCGGCTCCGTTTTTGTCCTGCAGCATCTTGATCACAAGCTGATCGTTTTTGGTGGTCTTGCCATTCTCTGCGGCGTTTCGCTCGGCAGACTGGTAGACAACCGTGACGTCATTCTCGTTTGTCTGGATCTCCTTGAGCGGATAATATTCTGCCTCAGAGGTAAACATCCCCTGCAGACGATTCAGCAAAACATTGTTGTTCATCGCATTGACGGCGAAGAAGGCGGCAATGATCAGAACGATACCGCTTGCAGCGATGATCCAGTTCTTGATGAAAACCTTTCTCATGCACAGAAGCATTACGATCAGTGAAACGGCAAGCGCAATGATACCGGCACGGGACTGGGATGCAAACAGGATAATAACGACGGCAACAAGTAATACAGCACTTGCAATACGCTGCCAGAGCTTTTTGACGGCAAAGATCAGTGTCAAAAGAACCGGAATGGTAAGTGCAGCATAAAATCCAACATAGTTTGGATTATATAAGGTCATATAAGGACGCCCCTTTTCGAAATTAAAAACGAGCTCTTCCTTGTAAGTAGACGGCTTGATCAGGCTCTGACCAAACTTAGTCTGGAAAAAGTCATGACCGAACGCCTGGGAAAGACCGAGGAATGACATGATGGCAATACCGATCATAAACCAGTTCATGGTTCGCTTCAAAGCCGATTCACTTTGCATGATAAAAAAGCTGTAGTAAACCATCAGACCGTACCCGAGAAGTACCCAGACAGATTCAAACTGCTCGAAGATTCCGTGGAAAGAGAAATAGGAATACTTGGATGCGATCGCAGAGAGAAGAGACAGTCCGCAGTAAACAGCGATCGGAATGAGCTGCTTGATCCAGATTGGATTCTTCTCAACGGCAAAGAAAAGATATATCAGGCAAAAGACCAGATAGCCACAGGTGATGATGATCCAGACCATTTTAAAATATAAGAAAAAGTCTGTGACATCCGTGTAGGTGGTAAACCACTCAAACTGGCCAAGATTGTTGTTATAGTTATGCATCATCGTGATCAGCGGAATGATCGCAAGAAATGCAATAATTGGAAGCAGCAGACCAAGAGGGAACTTTTCTTCCTTCTGGGGCTGTTTTCGTTTGTTTTTGTTGTATGACATAATTTCCTCCAGATAATATTATATTTACTTCGTAAAGTAACTCTTTCTAATTATAAACGTTTTCTTATGATTTCTCAACCGAAAAAGGAAAAACAGTGAGAGTCTCTTCTTATGTGCGTCTTCTCATGTGTATAGGATTGCCCCCTTTTAAATTGTGATAAGATATGTTATGATAACGGCAATGGTTAAGAATTAAGGAGCCGGACAGAAGGCTTCGGAGTGAGGATAGATATGGATAATTATAATGGAGAACGAGAAATGCCGGACAGATATTCGCTGAGAGGTAAGGTCTTTCATCGCCTGAGAGAGGATATACTGTCTGGAAAGTATGCACAGAATGATGAGCTGAGAGAGGCGGCGATCAGTAAGTCCATGGGGGTTTCCAGAACGCCGGTCAGGGAGGCATTAAGACAGCTTGAGCTGGAGGGGCTTGTGACGATCATTCCCAACAAGGGAGCTTACGTTAATGGCATCACCGCGAAGGACATTTTTGATATTTATGAGATCCGCTCTTATCTGGAGGGGCTTTGTGCCAAGTGGGCGTGCCGCAATATTACGGAGGAGCAGCTTGACAATCTGGATGAGATCACATATCTGAGTGATTTTCATATCCAGAGAGAACACTGGGAACAGATATTTGAACTGGATAACCGTTTCCATCTGCTGTTGTACAAGGCATGCGGCAGTACGGTGCTGGAGCATATTCTGTCGGACTATCATCATTATGTGGAGCGTGTCCGTAAGAATACGTTGTCCTCGCAGGGGCGTGCCGGCAAAGCGGCCGAAGAGCACAAGGCTATCTTAAACGCAGTCCGCGAGAAGAACGAGGAGCTGGCAGAGAAGCTTGCCAATGAGCACATTTACCGTTCCCTGGAAAATATTAAGAAGCAGGGCATGGAAAATCTGATGAAATAGACAAAGAGCCTGCGAGGGCTCTTAATGCGATGACAGGGGAGAAACAGGGGAAAGATATCAATGGAAAAAGAAATGAAAAATTACGACCCTTATAAAAGGACAATCTTATTTTTTGCATCCTTGGTCAATATTATATTAATGACAGCAATTTTTGCGTATGCCTGGTATGGTTACTATGCATCGACCATGTACCAGCTGACCTTCTACCGCAAAGGACATTATGCACTGCTTGCTTTGTATGCGCTGCTGATGTTCTTCTTTTCGACCATGTACGGCGGACTCAAGATCGGACAGCTTCGCCGGATCGAGGTGATGCTGTCTCAGTATCTGAGTCTTTTGTTTACGAATATAGTAGCATATATGGTGATCTGCCTTCTGGCGTTTGGCTTTGTAAATCCGGGGCAGCTTTGCCTGGTATTTCTGGTAGAGATGATCGTTTCTACAATATGGAATGTGATCATTATCTATTTTTATAACCGTATTTTCCAGCCATGGAAGATCCTGCTGATCTACGGGGAACGTCCGGCCGCCGATCTGGTGTATAAGGTGGAGGCAAGAAGAGACAAGTATGCGATCTACGATGCGATCAATGTGGATGAGGGCATTGATGCGATCGCCGAGAAGATGAAGTCGTTTCAGGCGGTGATCATCGGTGATATTTCTGCCATCAAGCGAAATGATATTCTGAAATACTGCTATGCGCATAAGATTCGTGCATATGTGATTCCGAAGGTGTCTGATATTATTCTGATGGGAGCGGACCGGATCCATGTATTTGATACACCGTTTCTTTTGTCGAAGGGATATACGTTAAGCTTTGACCAGCGTTTTGCCAAGAGAACACTTGATCTGGTCATTGCCGTACCGCTTACGGTACTTTTATCGCCGGTGATGCTGCTGACGGCTCTTGCAATCAAGCTGTATGACAGAGGACCGGTATTTTACAGGCAGGTGCGCTGCACCAAGAACAACCGGGAGTTTGAGATCATCAAGTTCCGCAGTATGATCGTCAATGCAGAGAGCGACGGCGTGGCGAAGTTAGCCTCGGAGAATGACAGCCGTATCACACCGGTCGGTCATTTTATCCGCGCTACACGTATTGATGAGCTGCCGCAGCTGTTTAATATCATTCGTGGGGATATGTCCTTTGTGGGACCAAGACCGGAGCGGCCGGAGATCATTAAAGAATACTGTGAGAATATGCCGGAATTTGCGTTCCGTACCAGAGTGAAGGCGGGACTCACCGGATTTGCTCAGGTCTACGGCAAATATAATACAACTCCTTACGATAAGCTGAAGCTGGATCTTTTCTATATTGAGAATTACTCCTTCTGGATGGATCTCAAGCTGATCCTGATGACTGTGAAAACAGTCCTGAAAAAGGACGCTACGGAGGGCGTTGCCGAGGGACAGGTGACGGCGCAGAAGGATGTGGCGGATCAGGATCCGGAATCAGTCGAAGAAATTGTGAAGGAAATCGTGAAAAAGTAGCGGGGATATTGGAATATGAAGGCATTGATAGTCACAAGGGTGAGCGGATTTTTGCCGCAGTTTGAAGCCAATAATGTGAAGATACTGCAGGAGATGGGCTTTGAGGTTCATTATGCTGCTAATTTTAATACGGTTGTATACGGAAAGGATAATCATCGTCTGGACGGGATGGGTCTGACCTGTCATCAGATCGATTTTGAGCGTTCACCGTTCTCGCCGGGCGTAAGCAAAGCATACCGGCAGTTAAAGAAGCTTTTAGAGCAGGAGAATTTTGACCTGATCCATTGTCATATGCCGATGAGTGGTGTTGTGGCACGTCTGGCAGCACAGGCGGTACGTAGGAAAACAGGACGCAAGGTGCCTGTTCTTTATACGGCGCACGGTCTTCATTTTTATGAGGGAGCACCGTGGAAGAACTGGATCTATTATCCGGTGGAGCGTTATCTGTCCCGATTTACGGACAGATTGATCCTGATCAATGACGAGGATTACCGCAGAGCGCAGAGCTTTCCGGTGCGTGGGAGCGTAGAGCGGATCATGGGAATCGGCATGCGGCTGGATGCACTGCAGGACAGCCGGAAGACCGATTATACCATGGGGAAGACCGATGCAAAGGTGGATCTTTATGAACGCTACAGCATTCCGGACAATTATGGAATACTGATCAGCGTCGGAGAGCTGACGAAGCGAAAGAATCATATTGTGATGATCGATGCGATGAAAGAGCTGTTGGATCTTCCTCTGGTCTATGTGATCTGCGGATCGGGACCGTGGGAGGACAAGCTTAAGGAGCATGTGAAGGAGCAGGGGCTTGAGAACCGCGTCAAGTTTGCCGGCTATGTGGATGAGGTGCCGGCGATGCTTCGCAAGGCAGATTGTTTTGTGTTTCCGTCCTTTCAGGAGGGACTGCCGGTAGCTGTGATGGAGCAATGGCAGTGGGACTGCCGGTGATCGCCACAAGGATCCGCGGAATCACTGATCTTCTGGAACATACGCAGGGCGGTTATCTGTCGATGACTGGGAGCCGGAGAATTACGCCGTGAAGGTGCGCCGTATGTTTTCGGAACGGGGCGGCAAAAGTGAGACAGACCGCGAGACGAGACGAGGTGAGATGGGACGCTGGAACCGCAGAAGAGTCAGGGACTTTGCTCTTCCGGTGGTAGAGCGCAAAATGCGTGAGATTTATCAGTCCGTGATGGAGGAGATCAATGAAAACACTACAAATACTGATGTCAACCTATAATGGAGCCGAATATATCAGAGAGCAGCTCGACTCGCTTCTGGAGCAGGACTGTGAGAAATATGCGAAGGCATCCTTTCAGATACAGATCCGGGACGACGGTTCGGTAGATGGAACACAGGATATTCTGGAGGAATATGCCGTAAGATATCCCGGAAAACTCCATTGGTATCAGGGAGAGAACGTCGGCGTGATCCGAAGCTTTTTTGAACTGCTTTCGCGGGCGGACGAGGCTGATTATTATGCGTTCAGCGATCAGGATGATTACTGGATGCCGGATAAGATGACAAGTGCCATCGAACGTCTGGAGACAATGACAAAGGAGAAGCCGGCACTTTACTGCTGTCGGCCAAAGCTTGTCGATCAAAAGCTGCAGCCGCTTACCTCAGAGATTGAACGGCCGCCGATGCGTCCGGGCTTTTGCAATGCCATGATCGAGAATATTGTGACAGGCTGTACGGCGGTATTTAACCGGGTGATGCGTGATATGATAGCCAGGGAACTTCCGCAGTTTACGGTGATGCATGACTGGTGGCTTTATCTGACAGCAGTCTGCTTTGGTGAGATTTATTATGATGAGACGCCGCATATTTGTTACAGACAGCATCAGGGCAATGTTCTCGGAACCAAGACAAAGCGCATGGATGAATGGAAAATGCGCCTGAAAAGATTCCGGGGCAATCGTGGGAATATCAGTCATCAGCTGGAGGAGTTTGTCCGTATTTTCGGGCAGACGGAACCGGATAATGAAAATATTAAACTCGCAGTAAAATTTCTGGAGGTTCGCAGGTCTTTCGTGGCAAGAAGCCGTTTCTTAAAGGAGTCAGGGATTTACAGACAGCGTCCGGAGGATGATCGGATCTTTCATATTATATTGCTGCTTGGTAACTATTAATACAGGAAAGGATCGGAGGAGACAGGCAGTTCATGAGCATGTTGGCAAAGGTTGGCAGATTCTGCCGGGATTACGGTGTCATTTATACTGCAAGAAAGGTACTTTACCGCACCTACATCAAATATTATCTGGGGGGCAGATACTGTCCGTTTGCAATATCGGAGGAGGAGCGAAATAAGCAGTCTGCCTGGGTGCCGGATAGAAAGGTAAAGATCAGCATTGTGGTACCGCTTTACAATACAAACGAGGAGTTTCTGGTGCAGATGCTGCAGTCTGTGATGGATCAGACCTATGCGGACTGGGAACTTTGTCTGGCAGATGCCAGTGATGATGAGGCATGCCGTGCGAGGATTGCAGAGCTTGTGCATAAGGCACAGGAAAAGGACGGGCGCATAAGCTATCAGAGACTTGCGTCCAACGAGGGAATTTCGGAGAATACCAACCGTGCGATCGAAATGAGCACAGGCGACTATATTGCGTTATTGGATCATGATGATCTTCTGCATCCGTCAGCACTTTACGATGTGATGCAGCAGATCAATTATCATCAGGGAGAGTTTGTGTATACGGATGAGCTTTCGTTCGACGGAACAACAAACCGTGTGCAGAATATCCACTTCAAACCGGATTTTTCGCCGGAAAGTTTTCGCAGCAACAATTACATCTGTCATTTTTCTGTATTTTCCAGACGCCTTCTGGAAAAGGTGGGAGGCTTCCGGAGTGAATTTGACGGAAGTCAGGATTATGATATGCTGCTTCGTCTGACGGATGAAGCGGACAATATCTGTCATGTATCAAGGGTTCGTTATTACTGGAGGATTCATGCCGGCTCTGTGGCATCCTCCTCTGCGGCAAAGCCGTATACGATAGATGCCGGGAAACGGGCCTTGGAGGAGCATCTTATGCGCCGCGGGATTGTCGGCAGAGTGCAGGCGGCAGAGGGCTATGGACCGTTTTACCGGGTACATTATGATGTGCCGCAGGATACAAAGGTGCTTGTAATGGCAGAGACGGAGCGGCTGGCGGAGAAGCTTAAACAGGAGTTGTCCGGGCTTCCTTATGAGATTGAGATCCACCCGGTGGTGCAGCCGAGGTTTGATGTGGATGAAAAGCAGTTTGATGTAATCGTGATGGTGCGTGCCGGATACCGCCCGGATCAGCCGGACGGGGCATGGCTGACGGAGCTTTTGTCCTGTCTTGTGCCAAGGGAGAATATGGTCGCAGCGCCGGTTGTCTATGACGGTCGGGGAAGGATCTTTCATGCGGGCTATGGTTATCGTCCGGACCGTCCGGAACAGATCATGAGCCTGTACCGGGGCGTGCCGGGAAAGGATCCCTCCTATATGTACCGCCTTGCATTCAGGCAGAATGTTTCTCTGGTGGGAGGTGCGGTGCTTGCTGTCCGGGAAGAGGTATACAGTGACTGGGTGGAGGAAAATCTGGAGGTGGGAACCAAGAAATGGAACGGCTGGGGTGCCTTTTCAGATCAGACCTGGTTTTCTTTTTGCCTCAAGGCGAAAAAGCGCTGGGGAGACTGCGTATATACGCCGTATGTATCCTTTACGAAGCTGCAGGGGCTGACCTGGCGCCAGAAGCAGAGATGCTCAAAGGCGAGTCAGGAGCACTGGCATCTGTTTTTTGCGATGTGGGATCGCATGCTGAAGAAGGAAGACCCGCATGGCAATCCGGGCATGAATATTTTTGGAAAATATTATTTTTTGGGTAAGAGCAATACTTTACTTTTATAATTTAGTGCGTTATGATAATAGATGCGGTTAAGACCGGCAGAAAAGCCGGAACCGTCACACAGGAGGGAAATATGAAGTATGATTATTTGATCGTGGGCGCAGGTCTGTTTGGCGCGGTGTTTGCGAGAGAGATGACGGATCAGGGAAAGAAATGTCTTGTCATTGAGAAGAGAGATCATATTGCAGGCAACATTTATACCGAAGAGGTCGATGGGATTCATGTTCATCGTTATGGTGCACACATTTTCCACACTTCTGACAAAAAGATCTGGCAATATGTAAACCGGTACACGGAATTTAATCAGTATATTAATTCACCGGTTGCTGTTTACGGGGACGAGCTTTACAATCTTCCGTTTAATATGAACACGTTTAGTAAGATGTGGGGGATTAAGACACCGGCGGAAGCAAAGGCGATCATTGATAAACAGATCATGGATGCCGGGATCGGTGAACCTGCAAATCTTGAGGAGCAGGCGATCCGTCTGGTGGGAACGGATGTGTATGAGAAGCTGATCAAGGGGTATACCCAGAAGCAGTGGGGCAGGAAATGTACGGAGCTTCCGGCATTTATCATAAAGAGACTGCCGCTGCGTTTTACCTACGATAATAATTATTTCAATGACCGTTATCAGGGAATCCCGATAGATGGCTATACGAAGATGGTAGAACGCCTTCTGGATGGAATCGAGGTACGGTGCAATACGGACTATTTTAAGGTTCGTGAACAGATTGAAGCGGATACAACGGTGTATACAGGACCGATTGATGAATATTTTGGATACAGTCTGGGACATTTGCAGTATCGTTCTCTGCGGTTTGAAACAGAGAAGTTAGACTGTGAGAATTACCAGGGGAATGCCGTGGTGAATTATACGGCGGCGGATGTGCCATACACGCGTATTATCGAGCATAAGCATTTCACGTTTGGCACACAGCCGGTGACGGTGATCACCAGAGAGTATTCTTCCGAATGGAAGCCGGGCGAGGAACCATATTATCCGGTCAACGATTCCAGAAATACGGAGTTGTATCAGCAGTATCATGCACTGGCAGAGAAGGAGAGCGGTCTGATCTTTGGGGGAAGATTGGGACAATATCAGTATTTTGATATGGACAAGGTGATCGCATCTGCTCTGGCATGTGCAGCGTCACAGAAGTAACAAGGGGAACTGTGACAGGAGAATGGATTAAATGGGGCGATGGCGGATAGAAATGGAGGAATAATATGAGATCCGTTATGAAGCGAATGATGGTAATTGTAATGATCGTGGCAGTTCTTACTGCACAGATGCCGGGGAAAGCAGCTGCGGCAGCAAAGCCGATCATGATGTCGTTGAACTACAGCACAGTTCTGGTGAAAGTGCATGGGAAACAGACACTGGGTGTTTCATCGATTGCGCCAAATGGAGCGAGTAAGGCGGTGAAGTATGAGATCGCCAACCGAAAGGTCGCAACCGTATCCAAAAAGGGTGTGGTCAAAGGAAAGAAAATAGGAGTAACAACAATTCGTGTTACTTCAAAGAAAAACAAAAAACTTAGAAAGTTGGTCAAGGTTATTGTAGCAGACAAGGTTCCGACAAAGGTAAAGATGTCTTCTTCATTGAAGATGAGGGTTGCACAGAAAAAGACCTTAAAGGCATCGGTCAGTCCTGCAAAGATGTTGAAAGTATATAAGAAGGGATCCTGGATAAGTACAGATACAGAGACGGTGTCCGTATCCTCGAAGGGAGTTCTTACTGCACACAGGGAAGGAACAGTTTCCGTTATATTTACAACATTGAATGGAAAACGTGCAGTCTGTCAGGTGACAGTGATGGCCGATCAGGCAGCTGCGGCTACAACTACAGTTGTTCCGGCAGCAGTGAATACGCCGGTACCGGCACAGCCTTCTTCCGGTGCAGCAGTGACAAGCGCCGGTGCAGTAACACGGTAGACACAGAAGAATATCAGATACATAATTTAGCACTCTTTATGAAAGAGTGCTAAATTTTTCTTGACAATTATTTTATTTCGTACTAAGATATCTACCAGAATGATTGTTAGCAGTCGATAAGGGTGATTGCTAATTGACAAAATGGCAGATTTTTTTGCATTTCAGACAGAATGCATATAAAGGAAGAAACAGGAGGTTGTAATTATGCAGATGGAAAAAGGCAGTTTATCAATTGAATCAGAGAATATGTTCCCGATCATTAAGAAATGGTTATATTCGGATCATGATATTTTTGTTCGTGAGCTGGTGTCCAACGGCTGTGATGCGATCACGAAGTTAAAGAAGCTGGAGGTCATGGGAGAGTATGATTTCCCGGAGGACTATAAGGCGAGCATTCAGGTTGAGGTAAGCCCGGAGCATAAGACATTGTCATTTACCGATACCGGTATCGGTATGACGGAGGCTGAGGTTAAGGAGTATATCAATCAGGTTGCATTTTCCGGTGCGACGGATTTCCTGGAGAAATATAAGGATAAGACAAATGAGGATCAGATCATCGGTCATTTTGGTCTTGGTTTTTATTCCGCATTTATGGTTGCAGACAAGGTAACAATCGATACCCTTTCCTGGCAGAAGGATGCGGTCCCGGTTCACTGGGAGTCCGAGGGCGGCATCAATTTCGAAATGTCTGACGGAGATAAGAAGGAAGTCGGAACGAAGATCACACTGTATCTGTCCGAGGACAGTGTAGAGTTTGCAAATGAGTACCGTATCAAGGAGATCATTGAGAAATACTGCTCCTTCATGCCGGTGAATATTTATCTTTCCAAGGAAGGAGCCGAGCAGGAGTACGAGACGATCGACGCAGCAGATATCCGTGAGGATGATGTCGTTGTTGAGAAGTTTACCGAGGAGGCAAAGACCGAGGAGAAGGAGAATGAAAACGGCGAGAAAGAGACCGTTGAGATCTCACCGGCTAAGGAAAAGGCAAAGATCAACAAGCGTCCGGTATCCTTAAGTGATACGACACCTCTGTGGATGAAGCATCCGAATGAGTGTACCGATGAGGAGTACAAGAGTTTCTACCGTAAGGTATTTAATGATTACAAGGAGCCTTTATTCTGGATTCATCTGAACATGGATTATCCATTTAATCTGAAGGGCATTTTATACTTCCCGAAGGTAAATACACAGTATGATAATCTTGAGGGAGTGATCAAGCTCTATAATAACCAGGTATTTATCGCCGATAATATCAAAGAAGTTATTCCGGAGTTTCTGATGCTGTTAAAGGGTGTGATCGATTGTCCGGATCTGCCACTGAATGTATCACGAAGCGCACTGCAGAACGATGGCTTTGTTAAGAAGATTTCTGATTACATTACCAAGAAGGTTGCGGACAAGCTGTCCGGTATGTACAAGGTTGACCGCGAGAATTACGAGAAATACTGGGATGATATCAGTCCATTCATCAAGTTTGGCTGCCTGAAGGATCAGAAATTCCAGGAGAAGATGAAGGATTTTATCATCTTTAAGAATCTGGACGATAAGTTCATTACCCTGCCGGAGTATGTGGAGAATGTCAAGGGCAATGATGAGGAGCAGCCGGAGGTTGTGGATGCTGAGGATGTCGCAAAGGAGGAAGCCGGCGAGGAGACCGAGAAGAAGGAAGAGGAGCCGACGACCGTTTACTATGTGACGGATGTACAGCAGCAGAGTCAGTATATCAATCTGTTCAGGGAGCAGGGAATGGATGCTCTGATCCTTGCGCATACGATTGACCAGCCATTCATCACACAGTTAGAGCAGAGTGAGGATGTCAAGGTACACTTCCAGAGAATTGATTCCGATATTTCCGATTCCATGAAGGAAGAAGGCGATGAGGAGACATTAAAGAAGCAGACAGAGACACTCAGTGATGTCTTCAAGAAAGCGCTCGGCAAGGATCAGCTTGAGGTGCAGGTCCAGAATCTGAAGAATGAGAATATCTCTTCTATGATCACGTTGTCCGAGGAGACACGCCGTATGCAGGATATGATGAAGATGTACAGCGCAGGCGGCATGGGCATGGATATGAGCATGTTTGGCGGCGGAGAGACTCTGATCTTAAATGCCAACAACGCTCTGGTCAAGTATATCCTTGAGCATACAGAGGGAGAGCATGTCGATATGTTCTGCAAGCAGCTTTATGATCTGGCAATGCTTGCCAATAAGCCGCTTCCTGCAGAGGAGATGACGGATTTTGTTGCACGCAGCAATGAGATCATGCTTCTTCTGACACAGGAGTAATATAATGTCCGGTGCAGACCGGATATGCATAAATTGTACCAAGAAGCCGGTGTTTTGGGGCATCCCAGAGCATCCGGCTTCTTTTGTTGAAAATATGCACAAAGGATTGCGGGATAAGTGATAAATAATTGACATTTTTTTGTTAATAAGAATATTGACCAATGGTCATTTTTGTGATATAGTACCCTTTAGATTAAAGAAAATGACTACCGGTCATTTTTTGAAAAATGAAAAGAGAAAGGAAGGAAAGTCATGAAGAAACTTGCAGAATTTATCACCAAGCATAAAAATATCATTATTTTGCTTGCTGTGATCCTGCTGATTCCAAGTGGGATCGGTTATGTTTCTACGAGAGTGAATTATGATATTCTGAGTTATCTCCCGGACAGTCTTGAGACGGTTAAGGGACAGGATGTCATGGTAGATGAGTTTGGTATGGGTGCCTTTTCCATGATCGTTGTGGAGGATATGTCGATGAAGGATGCGGCAGCCCTGGAGAAGAAGATCGAGGCGATCGATCATGTGGAGGATGTCCTCTGGTATGACGATGCACTGGATATCTCCGTGCCGACCAAGATGATGCCGGATAAGCTTCGGAAGGCATTTTTTAACGGAGATGCGACGATGATGATCGCGCTCTTTGATAATACGACGTCGGCGGATGATACGATGGATGCGATCGCCAATATCCGTAAGACGGTTGGAAAGAGTGCATTTGCCGCCGGTATGTCCGGTGTCGTTACCGACATCAAGGATCTGGCGCTCAAGGAAATGCCGGTATACGTTATGATCGCAGCAGCTCTGGTGCTTGTGGTGCTGCTGATCACGATGGAGTCGTTTGTGACACCGTTAATTTTCCTGGCGACGATCGGTATGTCGATCGTGTATAACCTTGGAAGCAACTTTATGCTGGGTGAGATCTCGTACATCACACAGGCGTTGGCGGCGGTGCTTCAGCTGGCGGTCACGATGGATTATTCCATCTTCCTGCTGGAAAGCTATGAGGCGAACAAGGAGAGATTCCCTGACGATAACAAGCGTGCGATGAAGCATGCGATCACGAATACCTTCGTATCCGTATCGAGCAGCTCCCTGACAACGATCGCCGGATTCCTGGCACTTTGCTCCATGACCTTCCGTCTTGGTACGAATATCGGAATCGTTATGTCAAAGGGTGTTATCATCGGTGTGATCGCCTGTGTAACTGTTCTTCCGGCATTGATCCTCACTTTTGACAAGGCAATTGAGAAAACTTCTCATAAATCACTCTTGCCAAATCTGGACGGTCTGTCTAAGATAATTGTGAAGTATCACTGGGTAGCACTGGCACTGTTTGTTGTGCTGATCGCGCCTGCAGCTTATGGTAATGCCAACTACAAGATTTACTATAACATTGATTCGTCTCTTCCAAAGACGATCCCTAGTGCAATCGCCAATGATAAGCTTTCCGAAGAATTTGATATGAGTAATATGCATATCGTTCTGATGAAAAACGGCGACCTGTCCGCAAAGGACAAAAAGAACATGAGCAATAAGATCGAGGAGGTTGATGGAGTAAAATGGGTGATCGGTCTTAGTTCGCTGATCGGACCGAACATGCCGGAGAGCATGATCCCGGACAGCCTGCGGGATATCCTTCAGACGAAGGATTACGAGCTGATGTTTATCTGCTCGGATTACAAGTCGGCGACGGATGAGGTCAATGCGCAGATCGCGGATATCAATAAGATCGTAAAGAGCTATCAGAAGGGTGCCATGGTTATTGGTGAGGCACCGCTGATGAAGGATCTGCAGGATGTAACGGATGTCGATCTGAAAAATGTAAATACGATCTCCATCGCGGCGATCTTCTTGATTATCTTGATTACCTTTAAATCCATCTCAATTCCGATCATTCTCGTATCGGTTATTGAGTTTGCAATTGCCTGCAACATGTCCGTTCCGTATTACACGAATACATCGCTTGCGTTTGTAACGAGTATCGTTATCGGAACGATCCAGCTTGGTGCGACCGTCGATTATGCGATTCTGATGACGAGCCGTTATCACAAGGAAAGGATCAACGGAGCGACAAAAGCAGAGGCTGTTGGAATTGCCCACAGAACTTCGATCAAGTCCATTTTGACAAGTGGTTTCGGATTCTTCGCCGCAACCTTCGGTGTGAGTCTGTATTCACAGATAGATATGATCAAATCAATTGTAACCCTGCTTGCACGTGGTGCAGTGATCAGTATGATCGTTGTTATCTGCATCCTTCCTGCAATGCTCTGGCTGTTTGACGGAGTGATCGTGCGGACTTCTTGGGATATGCGCAAGGCAGGAATTGTTCAGCGAGACAAGGCAGCAAAGAAAGAAAAGTTATCGTAAAGAGGATTAGCAGAAAGGATGTATTGTTATGAGAAAGAATATGAAACGAATCTTAGCGTTAGGCTTAACAGGTCTTCTGACAGCAGGTCTTCTGACGGGCAGTGTGGAGTATGCCGGTCATACATTCGCAGTAGATGCCATGGCAGCAAGTGTGTCAAGCACAGAGAAGGTTAAGACAAGCGAGTCAGGCGGACTGGATAAGGAGGATGTATCCAAGCAGGAAACCGTATATGTCAATACAGATGCGGCAGGTCAGGTAAAGGATGTTGTAGTATCTGACTGGCTGAAAAACTCCGGCATTAACGGAACCGTAAAGGATGTATCTGATCTGACGGATATTGAGAATGTTAAGGGTGATGAGAAGTTCACACAGAGCGGTGATTCCCTGACATGGAATACCGGTGATAAGGATATTTATTATCAGGGTAAGACAGACAAGAATCTGCCGGTAAGCATGAATATTACTTATAAGCTGGATGGTAAGGAGACAGCACCGAAGGATCTGATTGGTAAGAGTGGTAAGGTCGAGATGACGATCAAGTATACAAACCACTCTAAGCAGACCGTTTCACTGGGGGGAAAGCAGACAGATATTTATACACCGTTTATGATGGTGACAGGAATGATCCTTCCGGTTGATAAGTTTGAAAATGTAACAATTGACAATGGTACACTCGTATCTGAGGGTGACAATGATGTTGTTGTTGCTTATGGATTCCCGGGTCTGGCAGAAAGTCTTGATCTGGATAACCTTGACTTTGGTGATGATATGGATATCGATACCTCAAAGATCAGTGACAAGATTACCGACACTGTTACGATCAAGGCGGATGTCAAGAATTTCGAGATGAATTCCACTTATACAGTAGCAACGAATCAGCTGTTCAATGAGCTTGATTTTGACAAGATTGATGATATGGACGATTTTACGGATAAGATTGATGATCTGACCGATGCTTCTTCTCAGCTTGTCAATGGAAGTAAGAAGCTTCATGAAGGTACGGAGAAGTTAAGTGACAGCTTTTCCGAATATGCAGATGCGGTTAAGACAGCCAAGGATGGCGTAGGTACACTTAAGGATGGTGCCGGTACATTAAAGACCGGTATCGTAAGTTATACAAAGGGAACCGATAAGCTGCTTAATGGCGTGACCACTTATGTAAAGGGTGCCAAGACACTTTCAAAGGGTGTGCAGGCGTATACGACAGGAACAAGCCAGCTGGTTGATGCAATTGGTCAGCTTCGTACCGCAACAAAGGATCTTCCGGCACAGTATGAGAAGCTCGGGAGCGGTGTAGATACCTATGTGGCTTCTGTTAATAAACTTCTGGCAAAGGACAATATGGATCAGATGACGACAGGAACCAAGAGCTTAAAGGAGGGCATTGGTCAGCTGGATGATGGTCTTGGTCAGGCACAGCAGGGTGTTACTGCCCTGAATGCAGCAGCGAACAAGCTGAAGAAGACAGACGAGCTGGATCAGTGTGTTGCAGGTCTTGAGGCAATGGAGAAGCAGTACGAGGCAGCCGCAGCAGCCGGTGATGCCAGTGCAAAGCAGGCAGCCGCAGCACTTCAGGGCGCGATCCAGTATATTCAGGGCGGCGAGCAGGTGGCCGATGCTGTAGATGCAGCAACAAACGGCAAGGCAGATGGAGATGCCGATAAGAATGGTCAGACAGATCTGGCAGTCGCTCTTGCAACTATGAAGGCAGCAACCGACAAGACTGCAACCGGACAGAATCTGTACACAGGTGCAGCTTCTCTGGAGACGGCAGCCGGCACAATGTCCGGCTATGCATCACAGCTTCGTGACAGCTCCAAGGCTCTGACCGATGGAAATGCACAGATGAAGGCAGGCGTGACACAGTTATCTGACAGCATCAATCAGATGAACACAGCGGCAGGAACGCTGACGGACAATAACAAGGCACTTAACGATGGTGCATCCGGACTGATCAAGAATGCATCCACGATTACAAAGGGAGCAAAGAAACTGACTGGCAACAGCAGCAAGCTTCGCAAGGGAGCAGTGCAGCTTCAGCAGGGAACCGGCACACTGTTTGCCGGTATGACAAAGCTTGTTAATGCAACAGGAGCCGTTTCAGATGGCATTTCTTCCCTTAATGATGGTGCTTCTACTCTTGAAAACGGTATGAACGAGTTCGATAAGCAGGGTATCAGCAAGATCGCAGATGCGGTAACGGAAATGTTAGACAGTGCAGATGATCTGAACGACAGACTTTCCAAGATCAGCAGTATCTCCGGTGATTACACAAGCTTCAGCGGCAATGCGGATGGAATGGACGGAAGTGTGAAGTTCATCATGGCAACCGAAGAGCTGACAGCAGACGAAGATTAATCAAAGAACTTCAGATGTCCGGCGACAGATGACGTCCGGGCAGATAGAAATGAGGGATGATATGGCTGAGCGTGTTGCAGAAAAAAAGAAGCAGAAGCAGGAAGCTCTGCTGATGTCGGCATTCGAGCTGTTTACCTCCAAGGGAATCAATAATACCTCCATTTCCGATATTGCCAAGCAGGCAAAGATGGCGAAGGGAACCTTTTATCTTTATTTCAAAGACAAATACGATATCAGGGATCGTCTGATCGCCAACAAAGCAAGTAAGCTTTTTGAATGTGCCAAGGAAGCAATGGAGAATCAGGAATTTTCCGGTTTGGAAGATAAAGTTATTTTTCTGGTCAATCATGTCGTAGATCAGTTAAATGAGAATAAGGCACTGATGCGTTTTATCTCCAAAAATCTCAGTTGGGCGATGTTTTCCCATATCCGTATTTCCAATATGGGGAATATGAACTGTATGGATATCTTTGATGATATTCTGGGAGAATCCGACAGGAACTTCCGACAAAGGGAATTGATGATCTATATGATCGTGGAGCTGGTTAGTGCATCCTGCTACAGTGTGATCTTAAACGGAACACCCTGTAGTCTGGAGGAGTTAAAGCCAGAGTTAGACAGAGCAATATGTGGACTGATGAAGCAGTTTGAAGAATAAAGGGGCATACAATAAAAGAAGAGGATACCCGGGTTGATGAGACCGGGTATCCTCTTGCGTTTCTGCAGAAAATATGGCATCATGAAAGGTAAGAACATAAGAAGAGGAGGCGTTGGAACAGTGAATGAAGGTCTGCAGGAGTATGCACACCGTCTGCGTGTGATGGGACAGTTAAGCAGTGCCGAGTATGCGGAGCTTATCCGTTTCCGGGATGGGGAGCTCTTACAGCTTTTGTGCAGCTATACGGAGCAGATCCGCAAAAGCAGACCGGATTCATCCATTATGTGGGTGGGAACCATTGACCTGACCTCCTATTGCAAGAATAACTGTTATTATTGCGGCATGCGCAGAGATAACCGGTTTGCTGAGCGTTACCGGATGAGCACGGAGGAAGTGGTGGCGTGCTGTCTGGAAGGATTGGAGCATGGAATTTCCTGCTTTTTGCTGCAGGGTGGCGAGGATCTGTGGTATACACCGGATGTGGTTGCAGACATGATCCGGCGTATCTGTAGTCTGTCGGAGGATGTGACGGTACTTTTGTCCCTCGGCGAGAAGTCAAGAGCCGTTTATCAGAAGTGGAGGGATGCCGGTGCGACCGGGTATATTTTATGTCACCAGACCGCCAATGACAGCTTTTATAGGAAGCTTCATCCGGCGCAGATGTCCCTTCTTCGCCGGAAACAATGCTTGTGGGAGCTAAAGGAGCTTGGCTATCTGGTGGGAAGTGGTTTTATGATCGGCACACCGTATCAGCGTGTGGCAGAGCTGGCGGATGAGTTTGCGTTTCTGAGACAGCTTGCACCGGATATCATGATGGTCGATACCTTTCTGGCGGCGAACGGGACGCCGTTTGAGCAGGAGCGTAACGGCATGCCGGATCTGACCTATCTGATACTGTCCCTGCTGCGTTTGTCGTTTCCGGATATTTATCTGCCGGTATCACAGACGGTAGAGCTTACGGACAGAGAAGGCGTTTTGCGCGGTGTGCAGGCGGGAGCAGATATGGTACTGGCGGATCTGACACCGGAGCCGCTTCGTAGGAAGTATCACTGCTTTAAAGGACGGTTAATGCGTGGTCAGACGGGAGCAGAGAAGCTGGAGAAGTATCGCAGGAGCCTGCAGGAGGCACATTATGAGATTGCAGATATACACAGACGAATCGGACGGCGGTGAGCGGCTGATCCGGGCGGTGAAGCAGGAGGGCGTGACGGTGGTCCGTGAGGAGACAGAGGATGCAGATGCGGTGGTACTTTTTCTGAATGGACAGGAGAGTGGCTTTCGCAGACTGGAGGCACTCCGTATAAAGTGGCAGTGTCCGGTGGTTGTCGTCGGGCATGAAGAGCGTGTTTGTTGCTATGAGGAGATCCGAAGTCTGGAGCTTGGTGCGGACGATTATGTTCCGGCAGGGACTGCGTCCAATGTACTGCTTCTTCGTCTGCAGAGATTATTTCGCCTGTACCGGGGACAGAACGGACCGTTTTATTACCGGAATGGTCTTTTGGAGTGCCGGGACAAAAGAGACTATGAATGGCAGGGAAAGCCGCTTCGTCTTACCGGCAAAGAATACCAGCTGCTTCATCTTCTGCTCACTCATGCCGGGGAGATTGTGACGCTGCAGGAGATCCTGCGGCAGGTATGGAATCAGAAGGAAGAGGCCACAGATGCATTAAATACGATGCTTCGCAAGCTTCGTGGAAAATTACAGGGAACACCGCTTAAGATTGTGAACCGTTATGGCATGGGTTATCAGATCACAGCCGGTCAATGATGGCAGTATTTGCAAAGTATGGGACAATAAATGAATATTTGTTGCGTATATTGTTATATAGAATGAGTGTACACAAAATATATTGTTTATGCGGCAGGGAAACCTGACGGAAAGGAAGGGGATTTATGAAGTTTACGAAAATGCATGGGTGTGGTAATGATTATGTATATGTAAATTGTATGGAGAAAATGCTTGAGGATCCGGATAAAGTGTCCCGGTTTGTCAGCGACCGTCATTTCGGCGTGGGCTCTGATGGATTGATCCTGATCTGTCCGTCGGATCAGGCGGATTTTCGGATGGCAATGTATAATGCGGACGGATCCGAAGGAGAGATGTGCGGAAACGGTATCCGCTGCGTGGCAAAGTATGTTTATGATTATGGTCTGACGGACCAAACAAGTATTTCCGTGGAGACAAAAGGTGGTATTAAGTATCTGGATCTCACTGTGAAGGAGGGAAAGGTATCTCTTGTGAAGGTGAATATGGGGTCTCCGATCTTAAAGCCTTCCCTGATCCCGATCCGCTCCGACAAAGAGCAGTTTGTGGATGAACCGGTTACGGTAGACGGAAAGGTTTACCGTATGACAGGCGTTTCCATGGGGAATCCGCATGTCGTGACATTTGTGGATGACACGGCATCACTCAATCTGGAAAAGATCGGACCGTCCTTTGAGAATCATGAATTGTTTCCGAACCGGATCAATACCGAGTTTGTGCAGGTATTAAGCCGCCATGAGATCAATATGAGAGTGTGGGAGCGCGGCTCCGGAGAGACTCTTGCGTGCGGAACAGGAACCTGTGCGTCTGCAGTGGCATGCGTATTAAACGGAAAGACCGATGAGCATCTGACCGTACATTTGCTGGGAGGAGATCTTGAGATCTTCTATGACCGCGCGAATGACACGGTATGGATGACCGGTCCGGCATCAGTTGTTTTCGATGGAGAGCTCAGCGAGGAATCAATTAAGAAAATAGGATAGATGGAAAGGAAGAGATATCATGCAATTAAAAACATTGTTGGAGGATGTAGACTATCAGCTTGTACAGGGAAATGTAGAGCAGGAAATCTCTGCGCTGATCTATGATTCCAGAAAAGCAGCACCGGGAGCTGTTTTTGTCTGCATCTGTGGTGCGGTAAGAGACGGACACGATTTTGCGGCGGAGGTAACACAGAACGGCTGCCCGGTGTTGATTGTGCAGAGGGACGTGGATGTGGCAGAGGATGTGACAGTGATCCGTGTGGAGGATACAAGACTGGCACTGGCACAGACCTCGGCAGCATTTTTCGGACATCCGGCAAGAGAGCTGACAACGATCGGTATCACCGGCACCAAGGGAAAGACAACAGCGACCTATATGGTACGTTCCATTCTTGAGCATTCCGGCTATAAGACAGGTCTGATCGGTACGATCGAGACGATCATCGGAGAGGAAAAGATCCCGTCTGCCAATACTACACCGGAGTCTTATGTGGTGCAGGAATCCTTCCGGAAGATGGTGAATGCCGGCTGTAAATGTGTTGTCATGGAGGTGTCCAGCCAGGGACTGATGTTGCACAGAGTCAGCGGCTTTGTGTTTGACTATGGTATCTTTACGAATCTGGAGCCGGATCATATCGGACCAAACGAGCATAAGGATCTGGCAGATTATATCCACTGTAAGAGCCTGCTGTTTAAACAGTGCCGACAGGGTATTTTCAATGCCGATGATTCCCATCTGCAGGAGATATTAGAGGGACATACCTGTGAGGTGGAGACATACGGATTTTCAGAGGATGCAGATCTGCGTGCTTCCAATGTACATTTGATGGATAAGGGCGGTACACTCGGTGTGGCTTATCATATGAACGGCAAGCTTGATATGGATGTCGAGATCGATATTCCGGGCAAGTTCAGCGTTTATAATTCCATGACGGCGATCGCAATCTGCAGACATTTTGGCGTGAAGGAGGAGACAATTCTGGATTCTCTGTCAAAGATCCGTGTTAAGGGACGTGTAGAGATCGTTCCGGTATCATCAAAGTTTACACTGATGATCGATTATGCACATAATGCGATGAGTCTTGAGAGCCTTCTGTCAACCTTGAAGGAATATCATCCAAAGAGACTTGTCTGCCTGTTTGGATGCGGCGGCAACCGTTCCAGAGACCGCAGATTTCAGATGGGCGAGGTTTCCTCAAGACTTGCAGACTTGACGATCGTTACATCAGATAATCCGAGAAACGAGGAGCCGCAGGCGATCCTTGATGATATTGTAACCGGAGTGCAGAAGGCAGATGGCAAGTATGTAACGATCATTGACCGTGCGGAGGCAATCCGCTACGCAATTGAGAATGCGAAGGAGGGTGACGTTATCGTGCTTGCCGGCAAGGGGCATGAGGATTATCAGGAGATCAAAGGAAAGAAGCATCATATGGATGAGCGTGAGCTGGTAGCTGACGTTGTCCGTGATGGTAATTTTATTAAGTAAGGGAAAGAAGATTTATGATTTTTGCTGACGTGATAGTGGATATATCGGTCAAAAGCCTGGATCGTCCGTTTCAGTATATTGTGCCGGAGGAGATGATCGATGATGCCGTGATCGGTGCGATGGTCATCATCCCCTTTGGAAGCGGCAACCGGGAGCTTAAGGGCTATATCATCGGTCTGTCCGGTGAGGCAAAGTTTGACGTGGAAAGAACCAAAGCAATAAAGGAAATCGTGAAGCAGGGAGTGGTTGCAGAATCACACCTGCTTTCCCTTGCTTATTGGATCAAAGAAAATTACGGCTCCACAATGAACGATGCGATCAAAGCGGTGCTTCCGGTGCGGCGTGAGATCAAAAAGAAAGTAAGCAAAACCGTATATCCCTGCCAGACGCGCAGTGAACTGGAACAGACCATGCAGGAGTTTGCAAAAAAGCACAATCAGGCGAGAGTCCGGGTGCTGCAGGCACTTCTTAATCAGGAGGATTTTGAGCAGGGAATTCCTTATGAAAGGCTGAAACAGGAGGCTGGTACAACGATGGCAGTTCTGCACGGGCTTGAGGAAAAGGAAATCGTGTCCGTGACGGAGGAAAGGCAGTACCGCAATCCGGTCATGCGGGCAGGTGAAAGAGATCAACAACCGGTGTTAAATGACCAGCAGCGAAGGATTGTAGATACCGTGACCGGGGATTACCGGCAGGGTATCCGTAAAACATACCTGATCCATGGTGTGACAGGAAGCGGCAAAACAGAAGTCTATATGGGAATCATTGAGAAGGTGATTGCAGAGCATAAGCAGGTGATCGTGCTGATCCCCGAGATCGCGTTGACGTTTCAGACCGTGAGCCGTTTTTACCGGAGGTTTGGGGAGCGCGTATCGGTCATGCACTCCAGACTTTCCCAGGGAGAGAAGTTTGATCAGTTTGAACGTGCCAAGGCGGGGGAGATTGATATTATGATCGGACCACGCTCGGCACTGTTTACGCCGTTTGAACATCTGGGACTGATCGTGATAGATGAGGAGCATGAGACAAGCTATCAGAGTGAAATGCCGCCGAAATACCACGCCAGAGAGGTGGCAGTACATAGGGCGTCTATGGTCGGTGCGAGTGTGATCTTAGGCTCTGCCACACCTTCTCTGGAATCCTACTATCGGGCACAAAAGGGGCGTTATACGTTATTTACACTGACAAAAAGGGCGGGAGGAGCCAGTCTTCCGAAGGTCTGGGTGACGGACCTTCGCGAGGAGCTGGAACGGAAGAACCGGTCAATCTTTGGCGGAAAGCTGATGGAGCTTATGCAGGACCGGCTTGCGAAAAAGGAACAGATCATCCTGTTTTTAAACCGGCGCGGCTATGCGGGTTCCGTGCCTGCCGGAAGTGTGGTGAGGTCATCAAATGCCCGCACTGCTCCGTGTCGATGACAGCACATATGCATTATGGCAGACTCGAGCATCTGGTGTGTCATTACTGCGGCTATCAGGCAACGATGCCGGCTTTGTGTCCGAAATGCCGGTCGAGGTATATCGGAACCTTTGGCATCGGCACGCAGAAGGTGGAGCAGCTTGTCCGCGAACGTTTCCCACAGGCGCGTGTGCTACGGATGGATGCGGATACAACAACCGGCAAGGAAGGGCATGAAAAAATCCTTCGGGATTTTGCTGCGGGAAGTGCCGATATTCTGATCGGAACACAGATGATCGTGAAGGGACATGATTTTCCGAATGTAACGCTTGTAGGGATCCTTGCGGCGGATCTTTCCCTGAATGTGGGGGATTTCCGGGCAGCAGAGAGAACATATCAGCTTCTTGCACAGGCAGCAGGAAGAGCCGGGCGCGGTGAGAAGCCGGGAGATGTCGTGCTTCAGACATATCAGCCGGAGCATTACAGCATTGTTTCGGCTGCGAAGCAGGATTACCTCGGATTTTACGAGCAGGAACTGATCCAGAGACAAATCTTGCATTATCCGCCGGTTTCTAATATACTAGGGGTATTGGTGCTTTCCGAACAGCGTGGACATGCGCAGGAGCTTGCGGACAGGCTGGCAGAGCAGATGAGACGGTATGAGCAGGTAGTCATACTGGGACCGGCACCGGCATCCTTGTCCAAAGCGAAGGACGTATACCGGTATGTGATCTATGCTAAATGCGCAGATTACCGTATTCTGCGTCAGATCAAGAATGGACTGGAACAATATATGAAGGCACAGGAAACATACAGGGACTGCAGACTGCAGTTTGATTTTAATCTTTAAGTCAGGGAGCATTTCCCGGAGAAAGGCAGGTAACACTATGGCAATTCGTACAATACGAACCATTGGAGATGAATTATTATATCAGAAATCAAGGGAAGTTAAGAAAATGACCCCGAGAATACAGACACTGATCGAGGATATGTTAGAGACTATGTATGATGCGCAGGGCGTTGGTCTTGCGGCACCGCAGGTGGGTGTTTTGAAACGGATCGTTGTGATCGATGTGTCACCGGAGGGGGATCAGCCGATCATTCTGATCAATCCGGAGGTCATCGAAAAGTCCGGTGAGCAGACCGGTTACGAGGGATGCTTAAGTGTGCCGGGTAAAACGGGCATCGTTACAAGAGCCAATTACTGCAAGGTAAAGGCGTTAAATGAGAACATGGAAGAGATCATTGTCGAGGGAGAGGAGCTTTTGGCGAGAGCACTTCAGCATGAGATCGCTCATCTGGAGGGAGAGCTTTATGTTTCTCTGGTCGAGGGAGAGCTTTTGAACAATTCTGATCTGGAAGAAGAATAGACTTGTGGAGAGGTGACAGAGTATGAGAGTAGTATTTATGGGAACTCCGGATTTTGCCGTACCGACACTTGCGGCATTGTTAGAAAGCCGTCACGAAGTGGTCGGTGTTGTCACGCAGCCGGATCGTCCGAAAGGACGAAGCGGTAAGCTGCAGCCATCCCCGGTAAAGGAGAAGGCGCTGGAGGCAGATGTGCCGGTGCTGCAGCCGGAAAAGGTAAAGGATCCGGCATTTTTGCCGGAGCTTGAGAAGCTTGTACCGGATGTGATCGTTGTCGTTGCGTTTGGACAGATTCTGCCGGAAAGCGTATTAAACCTTCCGAAATACGGCTGTATGAATGTGCATGCATCACTGCTGCCAAAGCTGCGCGGTGCTGCACCGATCCAGTGGTCCGTGATCGACGGTGACAAAGAAAGCGGCGTGACGATCATGCAGATGGATAAGGGACTGGATACCGGAGATATTCTTCTGGTGGAGAAGTATACGCTCGATCCGAAGGAGACCGGAGGAAGTCTGTTTGACAAGCTTTCCGGGCTTGGAGGACCACTTTTATTACAGGCTTTAGAGCAGGCGGAGCAGGGAACCTTATCTCCGGTACCGCAGGAGCATGAGAAACATACCTATGCCAAAATGCTTTCCAAAGCACTGGGGGAGATTGATTTTACAAAGGATGCGATTGTGATAGAAAGACTGATCCGTGGTTTAAATCCGTGGCCGAGTGCATATACGCATCTGGATGGCAAAATGCTTAAGCTCTGGGATGCTGATGTGAAGGCTCAGGAGCAGACACCGGTAGCGAAGCCGGGGCAGATCGTGGAGGTTGGAAAGGATTACTTTACGGTGCAGACCGGAAGAGATCTTCTGGTGATCCGTTCTCTGCAGCTAGAGGGTAAGAAACGCATGGATACAGAAGCGTTTCTGCGGGGATATTCTCTGACAGAGGAAAGTATTCTTTCGTGATAAGAGGATTTATTTGTGAAAGAACCCGTTAAGGGTTCTTTCGTTTGTGTATATCGTTAGGGCATCGGGAAAGATGCGAATACAGAGATGGAGGATTCAGACGGAATGCCACAGGAGAGAAGACAAAATCAGTACACGGGAAAGAAGACAGGCGGAGCGGGCAGCCGGAGCGGGCAGATAAGAAGTGTAAGACAGCTTGCGCTGGAGGCGATGACAGCAGTAATGGATAACGGTGAATACTGTGATAAAGTGCTGCACCGCATATTGGAGCAACAGACGGGACTTGACCGGAGAGACAGAGCGTTTTTGATGCGTCTTGTCGAGGGAACGATCGAGCGCTGTGTGGAGATCGATTATGTAATCGACCGTTACTCCAAACTTCCGGTGGCAAAGCAGAAGCCGATGGTACGGCAGATCCTGCGTCTGGCGGTCTATCAGATCATGTATATGGATCAGGTGCCGGACAGTGCAGCGTGTAACGAAGCGGTCAGGCTTGCCTGCACGAATCATCTGATCCCGCTCAAGGGCTTTGTCAATGGTGTTTTGCGCAACGTGGTCCGTTTTCATGAGGATACACCGTACCCGAAGGCAAAGGAGAATCTTGTGCGTCATCTCAGTGTGTGGTACTCCATGCCGGAATGGATCGTGACACGTTTTATGGAGCAGTACGGTCCACAGCAAACAGAGGCGATATTAAGAAGCTTTCTGGATGAGGAACGCGGCATCAGTCTGCGATGTAATCTGTCCAGAGCGTCTAAGGAGGATATCGTAGCTTCTTTGCGTAAACAGGGCGTTACGGTAGAAGAGGGCAGACTGTTTCCGAATGCACTGCGTATCCGTGACTATGGCAGATTAAATGAACTGGAGGCATTTGAGAAGGGCTGGGTTCAGGTGCAGGATGAAAGTTCGCTGATCGTGGGAGAGGCAGCACCGGTAAACGAAGACAGCGTTGTGATCGACGTCTGTGCCGCACCGGGTGGAAAATCAATCCACATTGCCGACAAGATGCATGGGGAAGGACTGATCCGTGCGTGCGATCTCACCAAGGAAAAGGTTACACTGATCCGTCAGAATCTGATCCGGACAGGTTTTCATAATGTGAAGCTCAAAAAGCATGACGCGATGGAATTTATCCCGGAATGGGAAGAGACCGCTGATGTGGTCGTGGCGGATCTGCCATGCTCCGGTCTTGGTGTGATCGGACACAAGGCAGATATCAAATATAAGACAAAGCCGGAGGATATCCGGGCATTGGCTGTGCAGCAACGCAAGATACTGAAGAATGTATACCGTTATTTAAAGCCGGGCGGAACGCTTTTATACAGCACCTGTACGATCGCTCCGGAAGAGAATGAGGAGCAGGCGGCATGGATCGCAGAAAAGCTGCCGTTAGAGCCGGTGATGCTGAAAACACTTTTGCCGGAGAGCGTATTAGGGGAATGTGCTGAGAAAGGATATCTGCAGGTTTTGCCGGATCTTGCCGGTGGAGACGGATTCTTTCTGGCGGCATTTCGGAGAAAGGAGCAGGCGTGATGGAGCGGATTGATATTAAAAGCATGGATATGAAGGAGCTGCAGAGCTTCATCGAAGCCATGGGCGAAAAGAAGTTTCGTGCAAAACAGCTTTATTCCTGGATGCACCAGAAACTGGTGACAGATTTTGATGAGATGACCAATCTCTCAAAGGCTTTCAGAGACCGGTTAAAGGAAAAATGCAGTCTTGGCGGCGTGCAGATCCGGCGAGAGCAGATCTCGAAAAAGGACGGTACCCGCAAGTTTTTAATGGAGCTTTCCGATGGCAATATGGTGGAGACGGTGCTGATGAAATATCATCACGGCAACAGTGTCTGCGTGTCCTCGCAGGTTGGCTGCCGGATGGGCTGCCGTTTCTGTGCCTCCACCGTGGGAGGACTGACAAGAAGTCTGGCAACCTCGGAGATCTTAGATCAGATCTACGAGATTGAACGTCATATCGGAGAGCGAGTCTCCAATGTGATCATCATGGGAATTGGAGAGCCGCTTGACAATTATGAGAACGTGATCCGTTTTATCCGGATGCTGTCCGATGAAAACGGACTTCATATCAGTCAGCGTAACATTACGCTCTCTACGTGTGGTCTTGTGCCGAAGATCTATGATCTGATGAGGGAGGAGCTGACGATCACACTGGCAATCTCGCTTCATGCACCGAACGATGAGATCCGCCGGGAAATGATGCCGGTAGCAAACCGTTTCTCGATGAACGAGATCATGGATGCGTGTCGTAAGTACATTGAGGAGACGGGCAGACGTATCACATTTGAGTACACAATGGTACAGGGAACCAATGACAGCAGAGAGAATGCACTGGAGCTTGCCGCAAGGCTGCGCGGTATGCTGTGTCATGTCAATCTGATCCCTCTGAATGCAGTGGAGGGAAGGATGGGACACCGCTCGGTTCCTGAGAATATCCGTCAGTTTCAGAGTGTGCTTGAGTGCCACCATATTAATGTGACGATCCGGAGAGAAATGGGAAGCGATATTGACGCAGCATGTGGACAATTGCGCAATAAAAATCGCTGATATTGCTGCTTCCCTGATTTTACTTGCCTTTTTGGGGACACTATAGTAAAATGTAATATGTATATTAATGATTAAATACGAATGAAAACAATCAGACGGCCTTATGAACCGTCTGCAGTCAGTTACCAAATAAAGACAAAGGAGGGGAAACTACATGAAGTCATATTCAAAAACGGATGTCGGCATTAAGCGGACCATGAATCAGGATAGCTTGTTTTGCAGTGACAGCCCAGTGGGTAGTTTCCGGAATCTGTTTATCGTTGCCGATGGAATGGGTGGTCACAAGGCAGGCGACCGTGCATCGAGATTATGTATTGAGAATATGGTAGCACAGGTTCGAGAAAGCGCCAGCAAGACGCCGGTTACAATCTTTGAGGAGGCAATCACATATGCTAACCGCGCTGTTTATGAGTCGGCGAAGGAAGATATTGAATTTGAAGGCATGGGAACCACGATGGTGGCATGTACATTACAGGAGGATACTCTTTATGTTGCCAACATTGGCGATTCCCGTTTATATTTATTGAGAGATGAATTGCAGCAGATTACCACGGATCATTCTCTGGTGGAGGAGATGGTCAAGATAGGAAATATCACCGAGAGCGAGGCGAGAGTCCATCCGCAGAAGAACATTATCACGCGGGCACTCGGTATTGATGAGATGGTGCAGGCAGACTATTTTGAGCTTCAGGTCAGAGAGGGAGATGTGATCCTTCTTTGCAGCGACGGATTGACAAATATGGTGGAGGATGAGGAGATTGAATATATCATCCATCATGCAGGATCTCTGGAGGAAGCAGGAGATCGGCTGATTGATCAGGCAAATTATAACGGCGGCAGCGATAACATTACAGCCGTACTCGTTCAGGTATAGATTGGAGGAAAAGCATGATAGGTCCAGGTATGATGATAAGTGATCGTTATGAGATTATAGATAAAGTAGGATCCGGCGGAATGGCAGATGTGTATAAGGCGAAGGATCATCGTCTCAACCGTTTTGTTGCGATCAAGGTACTTCGTCAGGAATACAGCAGTGATGCGAAATTTGTGGCAAAGTTCCGTGCGGAAGCACAGTCGGTAGCAGGATTATCTCATCCGAATATTGTGAATGTATATGATGTTGACGAGGATGAGAATTACAATTATATCGTGATGGAGTTAGTTGAGGGAATCACGCTCAAGAAGTTCATCGAGAAAAAGGGCAAGCTGGAGGTCAACGAAGCTGTCGGTATCGCTGTGCAGATCGCACAGGGGATGGAGGCTGCACATGACAATCATATTATCCACCGTGATATCAAACCGCAGAATATCATTATCTCCAAGGAAGGCAAGGTGAAGGTGACAGACTTTGGAATCGCCAAGGCAGCCACCTCCAATACGATCACCTCAAATGCAATGGGATCTGTGCATTATATCAGCCCGGAGCAGGCAAGAGGCGGCTACAGTGACGAGAAGAGCGATATCTATTCATTGGGCGTTACAATGTATGAGATGCTCTCCGGCAATGTTCCTTTCGAGGGGGACAGCACGGTAGCAGTGGCATTGTCACACATTCAGGAGGAGGCAGCGCCTCTTCATGAACTGGATCCGGAGATCCCGATGAGCTTATCCAAGATTGTTCGCAAGTGTATGCAGAAGAAGCCGGAGCTGCGTTATCTGAATGCAGCAGCCCTGATCGCTGATCTGAAGCGTGCGGTCAGCGAGCCGGATGGAGAATATGTCAAGCTGGAATCTATGGTTGTAGATCCTTCTCCGACCAAGAAGATTTCTGATATCGAGTTAAATGCGATCAAGGAAGCATCCCGGGCAGTGGATCCGGTTACAGATGATAATTTTGAGGAAGAACCGTATTATGAGGATGATGCGATCGATCCGAAGTTGGAGAAGATCTTAAAAATCTGCAGTGCCGTAGTGGCAGTGATCATCATTATCGGTGTTGTTCTGATCATCGGCAAGTTCGCAGGTTGGTGGGGACATTCCGGCAAGGATAAGGATGTGGCAAGTGCGACAGCGACACCGACAGCAACGGCAGTTGTTGCGGAGGATGGTCAGGTTGTTGTGCCGGGCATCATTGGTAAGAGCCTGGAGGATGCGGAGCAGATGCTCACCGACAAGAATCTTCACTGGCAGCTTAAGCCGATCGAGGCAGATGAAGATCCGAACATCGTTACGGATCAGGAGCCTGCTGAGGGGGAGATAGTAGACGAGGGTGCCCGTGTGACTATTTACTACAGTCAGGGTGATTCCGGTGTGACGATTCCGGATGTATCCAATAAGACAGAGGCAGATGCCCGTACTATGATCGAGAATGCAAAGCTCAAGGTAGGATCTGTTTCCGAGGAATATAACAACACCGTTGCAAAGGGCAACGTGATCAGCACGGATCCGGTAATCGGCTCCAGTGTAGATGAGGGAACCAGTGTCAATCTCGTACTCAGTATGGGGGCAGAGGGCAATCAGGCAGTTGTACCAAACCTGGTCGGCAAGAAGGAGTCTGTAGCGCAGGAGCGTCTGACTTCCGCCGGCTTAAAGTCAAAAGTAACTTATATTTATTCCGATAAAACAAAAGGAACCGTAATCAGTCAGACACAGAAGTCGGGTTCGAAGGTAGAGAAGGGCAGCGTGGTCGAATATTCCGTCAGTCTTGGAACGAAGGCGGTTGAGCCGACCTCGACACCGAAGAGTGACAGCACCTCCTACAGCTATGAGGGAAGTGTTACCGTAGCGGATAATCCGTTCAGTAGTCCGGACGATGATCCGGCGATGATCAAGATAGTACTGACACAGGATGGCAAGTCACAGCCGGTATGGAGCGGAACGTTAAGCTACGACGATTTCCCGAAGGAGTTTCCTGTTAAGGGCTGGAGTGAGAACAGCGGAACGATTACTGTAACAAAAGACGGACAGACGATCGGTACCTATACCGTGGACTTCCAGAAGACGGCGAAATGATGAGAGGAAAGATTATACGAGGGGTCGGAGGCTTTTATTATATCCATCCGGAGTCTGCAGCAGCCGATGTACTGATCGAATGCAAGGCAAAGGGGATATTCCGCAACCGCAATATCAAACCGCTGGTCGGGGACAATGTGGAGTTTGAGATGTTGGATGAGCAGGCAGGAACCGGCAATATCACCGAGATACTGCCGCGCAGGAATGCATTGATCCGTCCGGCATCTGCCAATGTGGATCAGGCGGTCGTTGTGTTTGCACTGTCTTTTCCGAAGCCGAACTTAAATCTTCTTGACCGGTTTCTGCTGATGATGCAGACGCAGGATATTCCGGTGATCATCTGCTTTAATAAATCAGATGACCAGGAGGAAGAGGAGACGAAAAGAATTGTTTCCCAGTACAGGGCCTGTGGTGCAAGAGTACTTGTGACGAGTACCATAAATGGGACAGGTATGGAGGAGCTTCGAGAGCTTCTGGAGGGCAGGACAACCGTGATGGCAGGTCCTTCCGGAGTGGGGAAATCCTCCGTGATGAATATATTGTTTCCGAGGCTCAGATGGAGACCGGAGAGATCAGCCGCAAGATCAAACGCGGACGCCATACGACGCGTCATACAGAGTTGTTCTGTATTGGCGGTCAGACCTATATTATGGACACGCCGGGTTTTACCTCGCTGCGTCTTCCGGAAATTGAGAAGGAAGAGCTGCGAAATTATTATCCGGAATTTGCGGAGCCGTCTCAAGAGTGTCGTTTTCTGGGATGCGTTCATATCAATGAACCGGACTGCGGTGTCAAGAATGCACTGGAACGGCAGGAGATATCCAGGGATCGTTACGACAATTACAAGCAGTTTTATGAGGAACTGCGCCAGCAGAAAAAATATTAGGGTATAATCAAAGAAAGGCATGGTATCACTATATGAGCGAATTAGCACCGTCAATTTTATCGGCTGATTTTATGCGCTTGGGGGAGCAGTTGCATACTCTCGAGGAAAGCGGTTTGAAGGTTCTTCATGTGGATGTGATGGATGGAGTGTTTGTGCCATCGATTTCCTTTGGTATGCCCGTGATCAAATCAATCCGCACAGGTTGTCAGATGATGTTTGATGTGCATTTGATGATTAAAGAGCCGGCAAGATATATAAAGGAATTTGTCGAGGCGGGAGCGGACAGCATTACGGTTCATGTCGAGGCGTGCAGTGACATTGGTGAGACTATTACTGTTATGAAGCAGTATCCGGTCAAAAGAGCGCTCAGCGTGAATCCGGGAACGGATGTTAACGTGCTGATGCCGTATTTAGATCAGATCGATATGGTTCTTGTTATGGGGGTAGAACCGGGATTTGGCGGGCAGAAGCTGATACCGGAGACATTGGAGAAGGTAAAGAAACTGGATCAGATTCGTCGTGAGAATGGTTATGACTATCTGATCGAGTTTGATGGAGGAGTGACACGCGATAATCTGTGCGAGATCATACAGAACGGAACTGATCTTGCCGTAGCCGGGACGGCTGTTTTTCGCGGTAACATAAGAGAAAATGTATGGGATTTACAGGAGGTGATCGCCGGTGCTTCTTGAGAATATTGCACTTGGCAAAACGCTGGAGGTCTATGTGGATCGTGACGGATACCGTTATCGACTTGTCAGCAAGGTGGAAAAGACAGGGGTCAAGAGAGTGTGTCTGACCGCAATCATGGCGGGGGGAAGAGCGTTTAAATTTCGCCCGGAGGATAACATACGTCTGGTTTACCGCAGTGAGGATCAGATGTGGGAATGGCTGAATGTCAAGGCTGGTCTTGGTAAACTGGACGATGAACCGGTTCATTATTTTGAAATCGTCAACAAAGGTCAGTCGTTTAATCGTCGTCAGGCGTACCGGGTAGCCATTGATGCGGATGTGGATATCGTTTTTTATCAGGTGCCGGGCAACAGACAGCGTCTGTCGTATGCTCCGTTGGTGAAGGAAGAGTACGAAGCACTTGTGGACGTGAACGGTGTGGAGCTGGAGCGGGAAGAGGATTCCAGATCCGGCAAGATATTCATCGAAAAGCGTCTCAGAATGGTTCCGATGAAGGAAGCCGTTGAGAAGAAGGCGCGCGGCTTTGTGCATGATATCAGTGAGACGGGGATGGGATTTTACAGCAACGAGCTTTTGGAAAAGGATAACCGCTTCTACACAAGGATTCCGTCGGATTACGGTCCGCTGCTGGTTCGATGTGTTGTCGTGCGGGTGGACGACCAAGTCAAAGGAAACCGCAAGTACCGCTATTATTACGGCTGCATTTATGAGGAGTCTGATCAGAAGCTGATCCGTTATATTTATGATATTCAGCGTAAGCAAATTCAGAAACAGCGCGACCGCAGAGAGTTTGAGTCATCAGTAAGAGAGATTATGAAAGAACGGAAGAAGTAATATGCTTGGAAAAGTTTTATTGATAACAGGTGGAAAAGTAAATATGGATTTTGCGGAGGAGTACACAGCTTCCCAAGAATATGATACGGTTGTCTGTGCGGACTCCGGTTTAAACACGGCATACCGGCTTGGTATGCCGGTTCATTATTTTATGGGAGATTTTGACAGTGTATCCCCTGAAATCCTCGAGGCATACCGTGAGGGAAAGGTGGAAGGCTCCGAGCATTGCGAATGGGTTCGTTATCCCAAGGAGAAGGATTATGTGGATACGCAGCTTGTTCTTGAGTGGATCCTTGAAAAGGGAGCGGATGAGATCACTTTTCTGGGAGCAACCGGAGGAAGACTGGATCATTTTCTGGCAAATATTAATATATTAATGCTTGCATTGAAGCAGAAGGTTCCGGCATATATCGTGGACAGCCGTAACAGGATACGTTTGACCGACAGTACGCTTTCAATCGAAAGACAGGATATGTATGGAAAATATCTGTCCTTACTGCCGTTGACAAGTACCGTGACAGGAGTGACACTGCGAGGGCTGAAATACCTGATCGAGGACTATACGCTTGAAGTAGGGATTGCCAGAGCAATCAGCAATGAGATGGATGAGACATCGGATAAGGCAGAAATTCTTCTTCGCACCGGTGTTTTGATCGTTGTAGAATCAAAGGATTGATGAACGTGTCTGGATCGTTTAGGCCTCTGGGTGTATCCAGTTATTTCGGTCGGCACGCTTGCGCTACAATGCGCTACGCAGCACTACATAACGCCTTACAAAACAAGGCGTAAGTAGTGGTGAGCGCAAGTGCCTTTCGAAACACCTGGATACACCCAGAGGCAAATACGGGAAGGCACGTTCATCCAACCGTTAGTGACAAGTCAATTTCCAGATCACAGTCTTCTGGGTATTTTAAGTTTTTACAAAGTAAAATCATATATCAGCCGATACCACCCAGTGCGATGCCAAGGATCAGAACAAGAATACAGATCGGGCAGTAGATGTATTTGCAGATCGGAAGAAACTTATTGGTGAACGGTTTCTCACGCCCGGTATTTACCTGTGTTTCTACATATTTCTTACCACAAACCCAGAAGAACATAACGCCTGCAAGTCCGGCACCAAGCGGGCAGATATAGATAGAGAGAATATCCATCCAGTCGGATACGATTCCCTGAATACAGATGGAGATTGCGAGTGCGATAACAGCGATGATCCCGCAGGATATTTTACGATTCAGATGAAACAGCTCCTGTATTGTTGCGATCGGTGCTTCGTACAGATTGATCAGTGAGGACAGACCGGCAAAAAAGACAGCAACGAAAAAGATAATCGCGATCAGATATCCGCCCGGCATTGATTTAAATAACGCAGGAAGATAAATAAACATCAGTCCCGGTCCACCCTGATTTAATCTGGCACCGGTTGTCGCCATTGCCGGGATGATCACCATTGCAGCAAGAAGGGCAGCAAGTGTATCAAACAGGGCAACTCTGCCCGCAGCAGCCGGAATATCCTCAGAATCGGAGAGATAAGATCCGTAGATCAGAGTGCCGTTTCCGGCAACCGACAGGGAGAAAAACGCCTGTCCCAATGCGAAGATCCATGTTGTCGGATCAGCGAAAGCTTTTGGGTCGATCCGGAAGATGTATTTATAGCCGTCCACAGCACTGGCTGAAATGCCACATAAATACTGAGGATCACGAAAAGACAGAAAAAAACAGGCATCATGATCTTGTTTGCCATTTCGATACCAAGGCTGACGCCAAACATTAGAATGCACATTCCTGCAGCCAGTGCGAGGAGCTGCCAGAAATTGTTACCAAAGGCGGTTGCCATGCTGCCGAATTCTGTGCCAAAGCCCTCTGCGTCAGCCGGGGCAAGTGTCGTTCCGGTAAATGAACCGATCATATACTTGAGAATCCATCCCATCACAACGGTGTAACCGATCGCCATGGCAAGAGAACCGAGGACCGGAATGTATCCGAGGATACGTCCGATACATTTGTGACCACGCATTTCGCAGGCTGTGCCGAAGGCATCGACAGGTCCGGATTTGGTGGCACGTCCAAAGCTCATTTCCCCAATCACTCCGGTGGAGCCGATCAGCGCAACGAAAATGAAATAAGGTACGAGATAGGAACCGCCTCCGTACATGGAGACTCGGGTTGGAAACATCCAAAGATTGCCCATGCCCACTGCTGAGCCGATACAGGCAAGAATAAACCCCCATCTATTCTTAAATGAATCTCTATTGTTCATGATAAAATCCCCCATAACATAAATTGTGTGGCAAAAGCCACATATTACATACTACACCATTCTGCAGATAAAGTAAAATAGTAAATGAGAATGTGTCGGATTTCTAAATGAGAATATATTTAGTTGACATTAAATGATAATGCAGATATCATATATAATAAATGAAATAAGTAGAAAATGGTATACAGAAGGGCTGGAAGGAGAAGAGAAAGCGATGGAAAAGGAAAACGGGGGATTTTTCAATCCTACAATAAAGAAGTTTTGGAACTGTCTTTATCAGGAGGCGGTGGACTTAAAGCAGTGCGAGAAGTATATTGTGGATGCAATCGCTCTGGTGTCAGATGAGTTTGGGTTGATCAAGGTGGAAATGGAACTTACGATCCCGCCGAACCGTTATCAGCTTCACGGAGAGCAGCGCAGTGTCATGCTGGCAGCAAAGGAGGGCTTCGGAGAAAGCACGGACTTTTTGTTTGCCTTTACAACCGGAGGAAATGTGGTGTTTCATGTTGTATGGGACGAGGAACAGACAGATTACGGACGGGACGAGTTGGAAATCCTTCTGCGGGACGTATTTTTCTGGTATGACAGAAATATGAGACAGAATTTTCTGGAGCAGATCCTAAATACCGATATGGAGACCGGGGCTGCCAATCCATATGCATTTACCGGCTTTGCAGGGATGCTGATGGCACGCGGCATACTGGAACGATATTGTGTGGTATTTTTTAATATACATAATTTTAAATATGTCAATAAAGTCTTTAGCTACGCGGAGGGAGATCAGATCCTGCGTCAGTACACCTCGCAGATCCAGGCTCTTTTGCAGGAGGAGGAAAACCTTGCCAGACTGGGAGGTGATAATTTTGTTGCTCTGGTCCGGACAGAGAATACGGATGCGTTTATCCGGGAGCTGCAGGAAATGAAGGTGTTCTTCAGTAATAAACTAAAATCCCAAACCTTTATCTTCGGTGCGACGATCGGTGTCAGCCGTCTTGAAAAGGTTCTTACTGTAAGAGAGGTTATGTCGAGAGCAAGCATTGCCTATCAGGAGGCAAGAAGTTGTGGTGTGGGCGGCGTTGTCTGGTATTCCGATCAGATCTATCAGGAAATGATGGAACGCCAGAATGTGATCTCCAATTTTGCTTCTATTATGGAGCAGGGCGGCTTTGTTGTATATTATCAGCCCAAGGTAGACAGCCGTACCGACAGAATCTGTGGCGCGGAAGCACTTGTCCGCTGGGTGCAGGACGGAAAGTTGGTGCCGCCGGTTAAGTTCATTCCGCAATTAGAGCAGGAGGGAAGCATCTGCAGGCTGGATTATTATGTGCTTGAGCAGGTCTGCCGCCTGATCAAGTCAAGAGAAGAACGAGGGGAAGAGAACGTATGCATCTCTGTCAATTTCTCGCGGAAGCATCTGGAAGAGGTGGATTTTGTAGAGCATGTTATCCGGGTGATTGACCATTTTGGCATTTCGCATCATTATATTGAGGTGGAACTCACAGAGAGTGAGGATTTCCAGCAGTATGGGATCATGTCGGGGATTGTGGAAGGCTTTAAAAAATATGGGATCCATACCGCTATTGATGATTTCGGAACCGGATTTTCTTCATTGAATATGTTGAAGAAGGTAGACTTAGATATTGTAAAGATTGACAAGTCCTTTATTCCGTTGGAGGAGGAGTATGCCGGCAAAGACAAAGATATGATGATGCTGTGGAGCATTGTCGAGCTTTTGCACCAGCTTGGAAAGGAAATGGTTGCAGAGGGCGTAGAGACAAAGCAGCAGCTCGACTATCTTGAAAAGGTGGGGTGCCATATCATTCAGGGATATGTCTTTGACAAGCCTCTGCCGCAGAAGGACTTTGAAGAACGTCTTTTGCGGCAATACCAATAGAAAAGAGATAATATCCGCGGAATGAGACAAACAACAAAAAGTCTTGTAACTATAACATATTTGGAAAAAGCATGGTTACCGGGCTGGATGCTGGCGTCCTTCCGTATCGATTTCGGTGCTGTCCGGATAGATCAGTTGCGAGATAGGGACAAACTCATAGCCTTTTTCCTGCAATGTTGTGATCAGTGTGTCCAGTGCGTCTGCTGTATACTTTGCACCGTTATGGCACAGAATGATGGAACCGTTGCCAAGATGCTTGTGCTCACAGACCGTTTTATGATGGAATCGATTCCGTAATCCTTCCAGTCCAAGCTGTCTACATCCCATTGGATCGCGTGATAGCCGCATTCCTCCGTGGCGGTGATCAGCGTATCATTATAATCACCATAAGGCGGACGGAAAAGTATCATTTCTTTACCGGTAATCTCCTTTACCTTGTCATGGACGGACTGAATCTCCTGCTTACATTCTTCCAGAGAAAGCTTTGACATCTGCTTATGATTCTGGCTATGATTACCGAGGTCATGCCCGTGTCCGGCAATCATTTTGACGTCATCCGGGTAAGACTCCACCCAGCCGCCTGTCATAAAGAAGGTGACATGAACCTTATGCTTATCCAAAATATCCATGATCTTTTTCGTGTCTTCGTTCCCCCATGCGGCATCAAATGAGAGCGCAATCTTCTTATCAGAAGTGTCTACGCAATATATAGGAAGTTTTTTGCTGCTTTTACTGTAAGTGGCAGAAGGAGCCGGTGAAGCGGAGATGTTCTGCGAGGTTGTCATAGCTTCTTTTTTTAATTTAGTCTGTCCATATGCAATTGAGATTCCGGAGATCAGGATCACAGACAATACGAAAAGACTACATTGAAGAAGCGATCCCTGTTCCAAAGATGAAATAAACTGTTTCATGGCAGTATCCTTTCACATCATATAAGGAGCGATGCAATATGCTTATTTACAGAGTATGCGTGGTGACTTTGTCCTATGATATCAGGGCAGAAAACAGAAGAAAAACAAAAAAAATAAAAAAATTTCAAAAAAGGTGTTGACAAAAGTCGAAACGCGTGGTAAATTATATATCGTTGTCGCGCAAGACAAGCGAACAACAGACAAGCGGGAACGCTTGAGAGAAGCTTGATAATTGAACAGTAAAACAACCCTGAAAATTCTAATAAAAGATGTGAATCACATCTTAAAAAAGATTTTCAAGATCAAAAC